>CANREV010000001.1 GCA_947629645.1 uncultured Acetatifactor sp.
ATAGACCTCTTTCAGTAATCACCTTGTTTTTGTGCCCGCTTTTATGCGGGCATTTTTATAGTTTTCTCCGGCAGGAGAAATTTCCTATTATATTAAAAAGCAGAGAGACCATCCCCCTGCTCTTATTCCGCATCATCTCCTGCTCCTTATCCAGCCCTACAGACCTATTCATCGGCTCATCGTATATCTTCTGATATTCTTGTTCTTTTCCATCCTCACACCCAGTTTATCCAACACATTTATAAACAATTTCAAATTTCCACTTATACCACTTACGTCAAATTTGAATACAGCTGCTTTTACAGAAGCTTTCAAATACTGATAAGGACCATATGATTCCAGTTCATGCACAACTTTATCTGTTCTTTCCGCCGTTGCATCCTTTTGAACAGCTTCCATTAACTGTTTTGCTTCTTCATATAATTCATCAAATAACGCATCAAATCCATTGTTCTCAAAATATTCCTTCACAATTGCAAAAACAGATACCATATTGTCACTTATGCGAAGTCCTAATAAAGATATCTTTTCTTGTAACAAATATCCACTGTACTCTTGCAAAGAAAGTGGACTGACAATACTTGCCTCATTCCCTTTATTTTCTTCACTCCCACTGATAATTGGTCAAGTATGATTCGGCAAATCAGGATTGACTAATTTTTAATCTTTGAAATTTCTTAATTAACACCTTTTTACCCTGCCCGATCAGCACCGCATTGTAGTTTTCCATATTTACGAGTACCAGAATATTCAGGCTCCGGAAGTCCCGCCTCTGCCATATCAGAATAAATCTTCTTTACACCATCATTCAGCTCACGTACCCATTTAAATTCAGTCATAACCCTCGAAATAGTCTTATTCTGGGAAAAGCGAATATAGGAAACGCTTCTTTCAAATCTTTTGCCATGCGGTCAATAACTTTGGTTCCCCATCCCTCTTCTTGCTGTTTTGCTAAAATATCCCTGCCGATATAAGTTTAGACATGAAAATCATGTTAATTTTATCATGCTATTTTAGCACATTCAACACTGCACTATAGGAATTTTTATCTCTCATCCGGTGATGAGAAAGAATCTATATCCAATTCACATATATGTCTTGCTAGTATCTTTCTTCTGTTCCACATAATGATCTCTCTCCTGCACTCTCGCTGTAAGATTTTGGTATCTTCAAAATATGATCCGCCATTGCCGCCGGTAGCATTTTTCATGATATATCCGCTTTCCTACAAGAGCAGATATTTAATTGATCTCAAGCTGATTTTTACTGCTCCATACGGCTGCCCCCTTTCTCCCAAACTCCATACGAATTGCATAAAGCTGATTTAGGAGTCAGGGGACATTTCATTGTTAGTACTATTTTGGTTGCTTACGCTAAAATGTTACGTCTTACGTATTTTTGATGACTGTGTTATACTGAACAAAACCGGAAAGGACAGTATTGAAATGGGATATGGAAAAAATCTGAAAAATCTATTGGACGAGAAGGGTATGACCGTGAAGGAGCTGGCGAGAAAGACGGGCATCGCGCCGACCACGCTTTACTCTATTATCCAGCGTGACGCCGCCATCCGCTTTGACACGGCGCTGCGTATTTCCAATGTCCTCGACATTCCTATCAACTCCATCTGCAAGGATAACCCATATGAGAACATGGAAACGCTGCCAAAACTTTCCTCCGATAAAGAGCGGCTGATGATCGATATGGAAAAGAAGGCTTACTTTTCCGACCGCACCTTAAAGATCATTAAAAAATTTGACTACACCGAGCTGCCGATGATCGACCAGCTAATCGCCTATTTCTATGTACTGGACGATGCGGCAAGGAAAGATGTATTTGAATATCTGAAGATTATGAAGAAGAAGCATAGTGATCCGGAACGGAAAAAGATTTAAAATTAAATTTGAAAAAGTTCAAAGGAAGGTGTAATCCTGTGGCTGTGAGATATGATAAAACGCAACGCCAGCTTCTGCTGTTTGAAATCATTTTTAAAAGTCAGGAAATTATAATGCCGGAGGTGATGAAACGTCTGTCGGCGAGCAGGAAGACGATTCAGCGCGATATAGATGATCTTACCGATGCGGGTTTGGTCAAACTGGAATACATAAGAAAGAACAATGCTTATATAAAGAGAGAAGGGACAGACATAGCCGCTGCCGGGATCAATGAACCGGAAGATACGCTGAGATATATGCATCTGAAAAAACTCAGGCGGCTGGTCTGTTTTATGATTGAGTTGTCTGACATGGAGGACGTAAGTGATCTTACCAGAGAAAATTACAGTCCAAGGAGACACTATTTTGAAATGTTTCCAGATGTGTCAGAGCGTACAAGAATGAGGGACTATAAAACGCTGAAAGAAATAGGGTACAGTATCGAATGGGATGATGTGTTTAAAGAGTATCGCGCCACAGGGCATCTGTATGATGATATTTATCGGGATGGTTTTAATGATCTGAGCGACCTGTGAGAAGTTCTATGCCAACGTTATGACCCTGTATCCCCAAAGCATTGTGCTATCATGGCTATAGAGAAAAAGCCGAAAGGGGAAAGGAAAATAGATGCCATGGAACTCATTCTCATTTTCATAAAATATTGTGCCATATTTGCTCTGATCGCTGTTGCAGTCCTGGTCATGCTGTTTCCGCTGCAATTTAATTCTAACCTGAAGAAACGGACCGGAACAGGGTGCCTGAATTACCTGCTGACGGCACTGGAAACGATTTGTTTGGTTGCGGCTATGGATACAGACTCTCCGAGGTTTAAAGGGAATCTGGGGCTGTCTGTGATCGTGGCGGTCGCTGCGGGAATCTTTGCCCGAAAGAAGGCGAAAAAGAGAAACTTAAATGAGAAAGATACGTTTTGTGCCACAGCTGCGCAGGTATTATCACCGTTAAGCATTCTGTTTATTATTTTTATGGTGTCCGGAATTATGAATGATATCGCAGAAAAAAGGAAAAAGAAAAAATAATATTTACGGCAGGAGGAGGGGAATATCATGACAGAGGGGATAGATTTAAAAAAATGGATCTATTCAGAACAGATGGCGGAGTGGATGAATGATAACATCCTGCTTGACGCAGCAAAGCTGGCGGATTGCATCTGTATTGCGCCGCACAGGACAATGCGCGAAAAACGGAAAGAACTTAAAAAGCTGTATGAAAATGCAGATGATGATATCTGTAAAGCTCTGTTGAAAAGCAGGATCGAACGTATATGCGCGGTATTGTCTGCAGATTCTGCGGAGGTATTCGGACAGCAGAAACTCTTTCGCGTGGATATTTATTATATGGGGCAGAAAGAGGAACTGCTGCCGGATCTGTTTTTTCACACGCAGAAAGCGGCAATAGGAGGGTTTTTAGAATACATAAAAAAGAATGTCAGGGAAAAAGAGGATCGGGCTGCTCTGTACTATGCGGCGGTCAGCATACTGTCGCTGGACACAACAAAACAGCAGTATCAAGAGTTGGAACAGTTCATAGTGAGGGCTGATGGAGAGATGATCTGCAGCAGGGAAACGATGGGCGATGATTTTAGTTGTCAGAGGCTTCCCTATCCGTCAGGAACGATTCTGTCAAGTGGGGTTTCGCCTTTTCTGCCGCCGATCAAAGGCGTACTTGTTAATCAGGCAGAGCCGGAGGAAAGCAATTTTGCGGAAAACGATTACGGACAGTGGCTGATCTGTTCGCAGACGCAGGGGCCGACATCACGGAACGGGATTTGCATCGTCAATCTGACTGATTATTACAATCCTTTTTCAGACACGACTGACTGTAATCTGCCATATAAGCAGCTATTTTCCGTCTATGAGGGCAGACTGGACGAAAAAGATCTCTGGCTTGCGCAGTTAAGCCGGATGGTGCGCGAGGATAAAACGATCATGAATAAAATGCTGTACGACAGACGGCCCAGTAACAGGGACGATCTGGCAGCGCAAAGGCTGGCATATATGCGGTCATTGAGCCATTCTGCGAGTTAAGTTTAAACGGTTTTCAAACCATTTTATAAGTCAGGAAAAGAAGATATGAAAAATGGAGGTCTGAAGATGACGGAAATTGCGCAAACGCGTAAAATGGACGCGGACAACTATAGGTATCATTGTTCCATGGAAAATTTTATTATGGATGAATATTCCATATGCAGGGAAGAACGGCAATATGCGGTATTTCTCTATAATATCCTGCGAAAATATGGAAAGAAGCAATCCCGTGCAAAGCTGACTGGTGAGGAAAAGAATAATATCCTCGAAATATTTGAAGCCTGTGGAATCGAGGCGGATTGTGACATAGAGCATGTTTTTTATGAAGCAACATTCATGCGGGATTTTTTTGAAAGGGAGCGGCGTTATTCTGCCATAACAAAACATCACGATAATCCTGCCATGGTGTTTTTACAGCAGAGCTATAAAAAGGAGGAAAAAACAAAAACCGATTTTAACCGCAGATTGATCGAGTATGCGTTTAAGTCGGAAAGCGAAAATCCGCCGGAAATGAATATGGAAAATGAGGACAGGGAAAATAAATATGAGGATGACGCGTACCTGCGATATAATTTAGGGAGAAATCTTCCAAAAGGCTGTAAAGATCTGGAAAAAATAGAAAAAGCAGAAACAGTAAGAGAAAAAATCAGAGCTATGATGAACGCGAAGCCTGACATAGCAGTCATATATAAAAAGAGCAGTCAAAGATATCTTTTATTTATAGAATGTAAGTGTGAATCTTCTGAAGCTGTATATAATGGAGTAAATCAGAATGGCGGAAACCGGAAAAAAGAAAAACTGCGTCAGTGCAGCATACAGTATGATGTCGCCAGGTTTTTATGCGATCATTATTTGAACAAAGAGCTTTCAAAGTCCGACCCAAACGCCATACACTTATCTCCCATAATGGAATCGGATAAAAAATCGAAGATCATCAAATTTACGCGAACCAATAAAAAGACAAAAAAGCGCAATGCCAAAGAGGAGTCCAATGACGGAAAAATATTAATTAAAACGTTGATCGACTGCAATAATAAAATTTTTGAGTAAAACGCAGAGAACGATGAAGAGAAAGAAGGTGTGCCTCATGAGTGAATTAAAAGAGATCAGAGAGCGGGTATTGGTTGACGTCAGAAATATCGTTGGAGAAAATACAGACAGAATCCGGGAGGCGTATGAACTGGTCATGCGGCTTTCGTATCAGGCAAGGTCCGAAGGTTTGCTTGCCATGGAATATGAGGCGGGGATGCTCCCGAAAGATATGCCGCTTTGCCGGGAAATCGGAAGCATGATAAGGGCTGTCGTGGAAGGAACCAATCCTGAATCTGTGGCGGAATGGATGACGCTTAGATTCTTGAGCGAAAACTATCAGGGATTGGATGCATTGATATATTTTTTGTATGCGAGAGGAATCCTCATGATTCAGGCGGACGAGAGCACATACAGGATAGAAGAGTTTTTCCAGGCGGTGATTCCTCAGGATCTTTTATCTTTTGACAGATATCAGCGTGCCGGAATCGATCAAAAAATGAAAATGGCGGAAGAGGTTAAGGCTGCGTTATCGGAGCGGGAAGAAGCGTATCTGCACAGCATATCCGAAGATCTGTCGAGCCTGACGGAAGCGGAATGGAAAGACATACTGCGGACAAAAACTTTTTACGCCATCGATAAGGTAGTTCCGTACCTGGACAAAAAAACACAGGCACTCGTGAAATCTCATGTGAATGAGAGCAGGTATTACGCCATCATGCAGTCCATAACGGCCATTGAGGAACAGGAAATCTGTCAATGTAATGAGAAATTGAAACTGCTTTTAAATAATATGCGCACAAAGCCGGAATATAAGAGTTTATTGTCCGAGCTTCTGCAGAGAAGCGATGAGGAAATGCAGACGTTGGTCGCAGAGCTGGATGTGCGGACGATAGCGCTGGCGTTAAAAGGGGAAACTAAAGAGGTTTCTGAGCGTTTCTTTCGGAATATGCCGCTAAGAATAAGATATAAAGTACAGGATGAAATAGAATATATGGGTCCTGTGCGCAAATGTGACGTGCAGGAAGCCCAGAGGAAAATCCTTATGACAGCGAAAGAAAAGCTGGACTGACAATGGCTGTGACAATACAGGGGAAGAGAAAGGAAGCGGAAATCATGACGGATATCAAAATTTATAATGGAAATCAGATCGGCGGGTGTATCACAGTGATATCCTCTTCTAAGGCAAAGGTCATGATCGACTTTGGCGAGAATCTGCCCGGCGCGGAAGCGGCGGATCCTGCGTTTGACTGGGAAGCAGAGAGTATAGACGCCGTCCTTTTTACGCATTACCACGGCGACCATATCGGAAGGTTTAAAGAAATTCCGCGCAGCGTGCCTGTATATATGGGCAAAGTAACCAGACAGGTCATGACGACCATTGCAAAATACACAAAAGATACTGACGCGCTTCAAATACTGCAGGATGATACGAGAGTGCGTAAGATAAAGGCGGCGCAGCCCTTTGCCATTCAGGATATCCGCATAACGCCCTATCTGGTGGACCATTCCGCTTTTGACGCCTATATGTACCTGTTGGAAACGCCGGATAAGACGATCCTGCATACAGGTGATTTCAGGGGGCACGGGCATCGCGGAAACAAGCTGCTCCAGATGATAAACACATACATCCGCCGCAATGGAACGCGGATAGTGGATGTGTTGCTCATAGAAGGGACCATGCTGAGCCGATTGACGGAAAAAGTGTATTCCGAAGCGGATATGCTAAAAGACTGCATACGGCTTTTCAAGGAACACAGGTATGTGTTTCTGATCTGCTCCTCAACAAATGCGGATACGCTGGCAACCTTTTATCAGGCGGCGAGACGAAACGGAATCAAAATGTTTGCACACCCCTATGTCTGCGAGCAGATCGATCATTTCAGAGAAGCGGCAGCCGGGTACCGGGAAAGCAAAGATAGAAACCGAGAGACGGCTGGCGGTTATCATGGGCCGTATGATTTCAAATATGTATACCCTTATGCCCCCGCAAAGGTGATTCCCGCTTACGGCAACCCGCAAAAAGACGTCACACAGGAAGAAATTATGCGCAAAGAGGGCTTTTGCATTGTGATCAAGGCGGATGAACCGTATAAAAAATGGATTGAGCGATTCAGGGATTTAGATCCGGTCGTGGTCTATTCTATGTGGGAAGGATACCTGAACCCGGAGCATAAGGCATATAACGAAACATATAAGGCGTTTCTTGACTCCTGCGGCCATGTGGAATATATCCATACAAGCGGCCATGCAACGGCAGAGCTGATCGCCGAGGTTATCAATGCGGTGGAGCCCGCGGAAAGCATATACCCGATCCATACCGAAAATGCGAAGGCGCTGGAACGTTTAAATATCAAAGAAGAACTGCGGGGGAAGATCCGGTATGAGTAAAAAGCGGACGCGAAAAAGGAATCGTAAAAAATGAGTATATATGTAATGAGCGATATTCATGGCTGTTATGATGCTTTCCTTTCCATGCTGGCAAAGATCAGTTTTTCCGATATGGACGAACTGATCCTTGCGGGGGACTACATAGACAGAGGAACGCAAAGCTATGAGATGCTTCAATGGATAGAGCGGTGCCCGCCCAATGTGTGCGTATTGCGCGGAAACCATGAAGAGGAATTTGCGGCTTATGTGGAGCTGATGCTTCTGCTGGATTGCAGGGAAGAATTGGACACCGGTTTTTCTTCCCCTGAGGAGGTGGCGGCGTTATATCATTCCGTGAAATATTGGATACGCCATAAAATAATGCCGGATCATTGCTGCGATGTCTTTGACGTATATGGCACGATAGAAAGCCTGTTGAAGCGGCAATCGATCACTCTGGGCGATCTGTGCAGATGGGCTGAAATGATACGAAAAATGTCTTATTATAAAAAGCTGAATGTGGGCGGCAGAACCTGTATCATTGTGCACGCCGGATATCCGGAAGGGGATAGGAGCGCATCCGGAGATTTTGAAATCTGGAAACAGTTTTACCTTTATGCAAGAGAGGAAAGCATTGGGCCAGGCGGCACGAAAAACGGAATGATCATTGCCGGACATACACCAACGGTATTGGAAAATGAATTTGCGTATAATAAGGGAAAAGTATTCCGTTTTTACGATGAGAGAAAAGACTGCGTTTTCTACGATATTGACTGCGGATGCGTATTTCGTAACACCCAGCCGGAGGCAAGGCTGGCTTGTCTGCGTCTGGACGATGAAAAAATTTTTTATGTCTAAGTATTGGCTGAGGTATGCCAACATAATGTCCTTTATAGGGACTGCCTTATGCTAAAATGTGTCTATAAGATTTACAGCACCTTAAAAATTGCATACAGGAAAAGGGAAAATGTATCAAAAGTCAATGATAAGGGAGGAGCGAATCATGGATAAGAGTATTGAGACAAAAAAAGAGGAAGCGGTTTCCCGCATGAAAAGGCTTGGGCTTCCCCAAGAGATGGTCAGACAGTTTGAACAGGACGGTTACATAGGTATCAGCGAGCCGCCGGTTGGCGCGTTTTATTGGGCTGAAGGCGAGGATTTGCAGCACATCAGAAATTTTGAGGCGGATTATAATGCGCTGGTCTATGTGGTTATCCGCTCATTCACGACCATCGGAAAAATTGATTCCTACCTCTACGTCAGTAATTACCCGGAGGAATGGGAATACGAGCGAAAGCTTTTAGACAGGAACACCCCCTCTGTCTACGTTTACAATCACAACGCGCCGGAATGCTCCGAGCTTGGAGAAATCGGAATCCGCCGGTCCATCGAAGGGAGGCTGCTGCAGGAGTGGTGAGCTCCTGCGCGTTGACCGCCGCTCCATCTCGGTCCTACCGCATGAATGATGTATTTTGCAGGAAGCGCAAAACCCGATGTCATGACTGCACTGCCAGTTTTGCAACCACCAATGGCTTCACAAGCTTTTCTCAGTTCTTTGGAACCCGCTTCCCGAAAGATCACACCGCAGACTCCGCCGCCCTCCCACAATCCTTTGTTTGCCGCATTAACTCTACACCATCCCTACTCAATGCTCCACACAATCGTAACCGTATCGCACATTTCAACATCGTCCGGCTCAATGTCCATTTCATAGCAGGCTTCGTCTGGTGCTATTGCCAGCTCTTTTGCAAGCATAGTCCGTTTATAAGGACTAACCTCCAGCTCGATCTCTCCCCAAGAGTAGTCTATGGAGACAATGCTTTTCAGGGCACATCCGGCTGCGCCCGCTAGGACTGCTGCTTTTTCCTTTGCATCAGCTACCGCTTTTCCTAGCAATTCGTTTTTTGAAGCTTCTACATCACCCACGAAGAAGCTGAATCGAAACTCCGGTCGGATCGCCGTATGATTCGCCAGCAGATACAGGATATTACCAAGACGCTTTCGATCAGACGGGAACTCGATCTTCATCGTATGACGGTACTGGTATCCCTTGAATCTCGACTTCCAGTTTCCATCCTTATCCTTGTAAGATTCATTTTCCGTATTCACATCAAAAGACAGCGTTTTAACATGCTCATCATCATCCAAACTCACTTCCATATCTTCCTCGATAATGGGAAGCCTGAATTTTATGGATTTCAGCCATTGACCGTTTGGCTGCCTGTCCTCAAAAATCTGTATCTCCGAAACCAGTGACTCCATAAGCTGCCGTTTCTCGATATCATTCATCACTTTGTAGAGCCTGTCAAAATAGATCAGCACCTTATAGATGTTGTCTCCGGTAATCTTCTCCGCTTCGATTGCCGTCTTTTTCGCTCTCGCCTCAATAAGCAGATTCTCCGTTTCCTCTATCTTATCATACATCCGATAAAGCCGGTCATCGAGGTCTGCCTTGCGCCGGATATAATGTCTGTCGTCAGGATCAAGGGAATCTATTTCTTCCATGATCTTTGCCTTGACGGAATAGCTCTGCCGGAGCTGCTTCTCATAGTTAGCAATCTCCTGCTCTATAGCAGATGTATCTACTTTTCTATTGATCTTCTGCTGCATCACATCCGCAAATTGGGGATTGCTCACCAGTTTTACGATAACCTCTGCCACCGCATCGTCCAGAAGTTCTTCTCTGATCTGCCGCTTATAGTCACACTTGTGTCCGCGTGTCATGGTACGGTGCTTACAGCCATAATAATAAAAATCTTTATATTTCGTTCCGTCTTTCTTACGTTTGATGCTCTTGTTGCCATACATACCTGCGCCGCAGACAGGGCATTTCACAATACCGGAAAGCAGATTAGTATATTTTCATCACTCATTCTTATCCTCCAGCTCTTTCTCTATTTCCTCGATAGACGGCAGACTGCCCTTTAATTCTTCAGGCAAAGCCCGAGCAATCTGGTTTTTCCACTCCGCTACGCCTATGGGATTTTGATACCCCGCAAGAGAATACTCAACAACGGTCTTATTCTTTCCTTTGACAAGAAGCAAACCAATCGTTGGCTTATCGTCCGGATGGCGTAAAATGTCATCTACCACATTCTGATACATATTCAGTTGCCCGATAAAACCCGGCTCAAAATCACAGGCTTTCAGTTCAATTACCACATAGCAGCGTAATTTTAAGTGATAGAACAGCAGATCAATATAAAAATCCTGATCGCCGACCTCCATGTGGACTTGCCGCCCCACAAAGGCAAACCCCTGACCAAGCTCCAAAAGGAAATTCTGAATATGCTCTGTCAACTGTCTCTCGATCTCCACCTCGCGTCTGGGCATATCCGTACCTAAAAAATCAAACAGATAGGGATCTTTAAAAACCTGATTTGCCATGTCAGAATCAAGCGGCGGCAATGCAGCCGGAAAATTATTGATCGTCTTTCCGGTGCGCTCCATCAATCTATTCTGAATCTGCAACTCCAGAATCGCTTTACTCCATCCATTTTCTATCGTTTTACCAGCATACCATATGCGCTCTTCCTCCGTTTTAAGTTTGTCCATTAATGATATATTTGTGCGCCATGGTATTTGTGCAACGACCCGTTGCACAATTTCATAGTCCGGCCAACACTGAGCAAATTTACGCATATACTTAATATTTCTTGGAGAAAATCCGGACATATCAGGAAACGCTTCTTTCAAATCTTTGGCCATACGATCAATAACTTTGGCTCCCCATCCTTCTTCTTCCTGTTTTGCTAAAATATTCCTGCCAATATTCCAATAAAGGCAGATCATACCGGCATTGGCATTCATTACAATAGAAACTCTCTGCTTCTGAATTTCCGTCTTAATTTTTTCTATAAACTCCAAATAACTGTCACCCATTTCGGAAAGATTTGGAGCAATAGGAAATATTACTCCATCTTTATTCTTTCCCATATGTTCTCTATTATCCATTCTGCTACCTCCTTTCTCTCTCTTCTTTACAGTAAAAATATATTTAAGTATAAAGTTTGGACATAAAAATTATGTTAATTGTATCATGCTATTTTAGCACATTCAACACTGCACTATCGCTGTAAGATTCCGATGTTTTTAAGGCATGACCCGCCCGCTGCCACCGATAGCATTTTTTCATGTCACATCTGCCAACTCTCAAATAACAGAATTTTAATTTGCAGACTACATTTACTGTTCTATGACAGGCTGCTTTTTCAGCATGGCAATCTGCACTTTCCAGAGCCTGTCCATCTCTGCTTTTACCGCATCCATATCCGTCTGATAAATGCTTCTCGTTTCGTTGATCCGTTTCGCAATCTGGTTCAGATTTCCGCCAATCTTCTCAAGCAGATAGTTGTATTCCGAAAATAGGCATAATCGACATCATACACGGCTCCATACACAATCATATGGCGTAAGAAAGTAGATTTACTGCGCATGTTTGACATCTTATATTTTGCGTCCAAAATGCGGTTTTCATTATCACTGAGATACAGGGTAAATTTGTGCTTTCCTGAACGATTCTTCTCCATACGGCTGCCATCCTTTCTCTCAAACTCTATACGAACTGCGTGCAGCTGATCTATGTGTTAGGAAACTGTCTCCGTTACCGCCCCTTAATATAAAAATTTTTGATTTTTATGCCTGTGTATGGACACAGTCAGTGCTTGTTGTACGCATTTCGCATTTGTATCCTTATTTCGCTAAAATGCTACGTCTTACGTATTTTGATGACTGTGTTATACTGAACAAAACCGGAAAGGACAGTATTTAAGATGGGATACGGAAAAAATCTGAAAAATCTTTTAGACGAAAAAGGCATGACCGTGATGGAGCTGGCGAGAAGGACAGGCATCGCGCCGACCACGTTTTACTCTATTACCCAACATAACGCCGCCATCCGCTTTGACACAGCGCTGCGTATTTCCAATGTCCTCGACATTCCTATCAATCCATCTGCAAGGACAATCCCTACGAGGACATGGAAACGCTGCCAAAACTTCCCGCCGATAAAGAGCGGCTGATCGCCTATTTCTATGTACTGGACGATGCAGCAAGGAAAGATGTGTTTGAATATCTGAAAATTATGAAGAAGAACCATTGTGATCTGGAGAGGCAGCTGCAAGACATTTTGTAAAACCATATTATTAAAGAGTCTGGCATCAAAACATCAGCTCTCGGTACATTTCCAAAAGCCTCTATTAAAGTACATTCCAATCCGGTATAGTCAATAATAAGATCTATCACTTTAATTTTTCAAACCAAAATTATTTTCTATGTTGTTTTCCATACATAATAGTGTAATATCTTCCGCTTAATTCTCGGCTTATCTCTTGGACAAGTTTTGATTCTAAACTTGTAATTTCACCAAAGGCAATTGGTTTCCCTGTTTCATCATAATCTGTTGGAATACTTTTTTCATTTTTATATAATAAATGCTGTTCTAATTGTCCAATGAATATTTCCATAGCTTCTATATTTTTTCCGCTACCATCGAAATACCAGCGAAAATGCCACACATGGTTATTGACAGCTTGATTAAATAAAAGGATGGGGCGATATATTTTTTCATATATATATTTCCTATTTCCAGTTATTTTTTCAGTAAAGAAGTCTAGGTTTCCATAATCAGCATTCCATACAGATTTATCGAGGTCATGGTAATCCAAAAAAAATTTCATTTTATCTTCTAAAGACATACTGTCTTGATATTTATTTATAACATGAAGTAAACTTTTACAATGATATAAAAAATTCTCCAGTGTGGTTCTTTTTTCGTGAAAATAAGAAACAAGAGCAGTAAGGGAAGACAGTAATGCACTTCCAAAAACAGCAAGACTAATATTTACCCAAAAGTCAGTTTCCTTAGAAATAAACGAGTAATGTAAAAATAAACACATAGCAAGTGAGAAAAGCGACATCAATCCACAAATTATAGTTAGTATTTTATACGGTCGCATATCTATATCTGATTCCCTTTCTTCATTGTTTGTCGTTGTTTTAATTTCACGCACTTACAATATTACATTACAATTCAAATAGTCGCAAATATACAGAAAATCTATTCTTGAATTTACTCATCAGTGCAAAATTTCATTTATGTAAAACTATTATTTTTTAATATTGAATTAGTGACTCCCTCGGCCATTGCCGTGATTATTGCCGTAGATATTGTTTTAATTGTACCCGTAATCAATGGAAGTCCCTTTTCGCTTATTACAGATTTTGTCCTGTTCCAAACAGTATCTGCCCGTATTTTATCAAGTAAATCAAACCCTTCAGAAGTCAGATTTCCCACAGTACATGATTTGTTTTCTTGCGTTGAAGTATCATGCATTTTTCCAATCAAGCCATCATTTTTCATTAAAATGCAATGTTCATAAATCACACTGTCTGAATACCCCGCAATGTGAATAGATATTTCCGGTCCACCAGCTACATAATTTTCTTCAATGTAAAATAGAATTTTTCTTACTAAATCCATATCACGTTTCATTATTATTATTCTCCTCATATTGTTTGATCTGCATCTTCTGATATCCCTTTTCTTATGTCATTCCAGCAATAAACTTTGCAAAGAGATCAAGATAAAATATTTAATGCTCAAATTTCTTTATATTCCGGCAAACTGTCAATCAGATCCTGCGTCTTGACGCTCAGAGCGATCACCGAAATCAGCAGGTTAAAGATATACTTTTCATCCCCATACAGATTGGGGTCATCCATGATGCCACTAGCCTTGTCAACCGTCACCGCATAGCGTTCCATGACCCACTCAATAGCGGATTTCCCATTGACAACATACTCATAGGCGCGGGCCGGAATATTGCTGACCGTGATATAGCGGTTGAAATAGATGGTGTCCTTCTGAACAGTCTTCCCTTCCTTCTTAAACTGCATCTTTTCAACCGTATAATCAGACTTGTCGATTTGAATTTGTAGGCCGATACTGGCTGGGTCAATCTCTTGCTCATAATCAAGGTGCAGTTTCGCCAACTCTTTTCCAATACGAACATATTCAAGGAACTTGTCCAGCATAGGGATTCGGGGCATTTCCTTAGAAAGATTGTCCCCGTAAAGCTCAATATACTTTCGACATTGCAAAACAGCATACAAATAGTAGAAAATATCTTCTTTCTCTACCTTGTTCCCGTACATCTCCCTAAATTTTTTCAAAGAAGTATCCGAAATGGCAGATCTGCGCTTATACAGGATTGTTTCCTGCTTGTTTGGCACATCCTCCAAATAATCATAAATATTAAATTGCTGACTGTCCGCACTCTTTCTGTCAGCTCTTTCATAAATATATAAGGGCATACAAAGAGAATGTTCCATAAAGTTCAAATCTTGAATGCAATCTGTAATCAAAACAGAAAATTCCTTCTTCAATGGCGCCCCAGAAACACAAATGACAAAGTTTTCATGTTCTAAATCAGGGAAAATATTGTCCCAGCGCGAGGGCATTTCAATAATGTTCTTATTGTAAGCCAACAGCTTTTTACAATATGGACGATAAGCAACAATGCGAACTGTTTCATTTGCTACAATTTTTTCGTTTCTGCAAAACAACTTAAATAATCCACGCGACCAACTGATTCTGGTTGTATCATTGCTCCTGATGTTCAGTAAATATGTTTCCCGCACTTTGGGATCGGCAGTCAACATTCCTTCTGATGTTTTTGCATCAAAGTCTGCATGGCAACGGATTCGCTCTGTATTGTAAAACTGAATCATGGACACTGCATGTTTCATAGCTTCGTCTGCGGAAAAACTATATACCCAAACATCTCTATTGGTAGAAATACCGGACGAATAATTGTCAAGAAAAATAGAATCCTTCTCCCGTTTCTTTTTATCACCCAAAGCAATAAAATTCATAAAAGCAGGATTACGCTTGTTGATCCAGTCATGGTTTTCGTTGGGCGTAAGTATCTTCCACGGAATATTTTTTATACTGCCAAAATCCGCAATGATAGATAACTTTTGTTCTCTAGTAAGATAGTCCCCTATATCATAGTAACGGACATATCCATCCTTTCTAATACCTTTTTTCTTGACAAGAATGGTAATGGAAACCGGCGTGCGGGAGCCGGAACCGAAAATTTTACCGCCTTCTTTTCGTGACAGCTCACCCGAAGTCCGCTGATTACCTCTCAGGTTGAAGCAGAAAACGGAATTGAAATCTTCCAGCAAACACTGCCGGAATCCGTCCAGTGCCACACTATCAAGATATGCGCCATTGCTAACAAACCCAATCACGCCATTATCTCCAAGACGATCTGTTGCCCAGCGAAACGCCTTGATATATGTATCATAGACGTTCCGAGTCAGTGTGGCTTTCGATTTGGCAACATAGGTATCAGCCAAAGATTTATCCAAATGCTTATAGGAAACATTTTGGTTATTATCATTTCCTGATTTTTGTCCGACTGAGTAGGGAGGATTGCCGATAATCACTGTTATGGGCGTTTCCAACTGTTTTGTAGCTCTGGCAGTATTGGTGGAAAACATCATATGTGAAGGCGATACCGTATTGCCGTCTTTATCATAGGCACTTTCAGACAGCGCAAAGGTGTCCGTCAGAACAATTCCTTCAAACGGCGTATACTCCTGCGCCTGCATCAAATCATGAAAAGTTTCCTCAATGTTGACAGCGGCAATATAGTAAGCCAACAGAACAATCTCGTTAGCATGAAGTTCGTTGGTGTACTTATATAGAAGCTTTTCAGGCGAAATTAGACCGCTTCGGAGCAGTCGCACAATGAATGTGCCTGTGCCAGTAAATGGGTCTAATACATGAACTTCATTGTCATTGATACTCCGGCCAAACTTTTCTTTCAGAACCACTTCCACGCTCTGCAGGATGAAATCAACAACTTCTATCGGGGTATAAACGATCCCCAGTTTCGCAACCTGCTTCGGCAGGGCATTTTTAAAGAACTGCTCATACAGTTCAATCACGATTTTTTGCTTACCTTCTGCGTTATCAATACCCTTTGCCCGTTCTTGAACGCTGAGATAGAATTTATCCAGCGTTTCCTGCTCCTTGTCCAGTGCCTTTTCGTCCAGAATCGACAACATATCCTGCATAATGATGGAAACAGGATTGCTCTTGATGAATTCATAATCTTCAAAAAGCGCATCAAACACAGGTTTGGTAATCATGTGTTCCGCAAGCATTTCAATAGCGTCCTGCTGTTCAATGGAGGAATTCAGGTTGCTTTGAAGAGCAGCGAGAAAATCCGCAAATTTAGGTGCGATTTCAGGCTTCAGGATAAGCAGTTTGATTTCCTCAATATGATGGTTAGCAATGTCGGCAATGTCCTTTGCCCAAGTTTCCCAATATCTGCGAGAGCCACATTTCTTGACGATTTTGGCATAGATACTGTTCTTCCATTTTTGAAGGTCATCCAAATTCAGACTAAGCTGCGTATAGGATTGCTCATGCCCTTTTTGCTGTCCATGCGGATCATCATCACCCGTTCCGGTCACGCCAATCACTTGGATGTTGTCTGGCTGTTTACGATTTAGGTCAATTTTATTGATGGTATTGTTGAAACGGTCATCATGCGCTCGGAGCGCCTGAAGAACATCCCATACGACTTTATAGCGTTGGTTATCTGCTAATGCTTCTTCCGGTTCCATTCCGGCTGGAATTCCAATCGGGAGAATGATATAGCCGTATTTCTTGCCCTCCGTCTTCCGCATAACACGTCCAACGGACTGAATAATATCTACGATAGAGTTACGGGGATTCAGGAACATAACAGCATCCAGCGCGGGCACATCAATCCCTTCTGACAGGCAGCGGGCATTTGACAGCACTCTGCAATGGCCATCAGGTGTGTCCTCTTTCAGCCAGTCTATACGATCTTTCCGGAATAGTGCATTGTTTGTACCGTCAACGTGGTCAAGTTCCACAGAAACAACACTTTCATCATAACCGTACAGCTTTAATTCATCCTGAATTTCTTTGAAAAGGGACACAAACTTCTTTGATGCCGCAATACTGCTGTTAAAAGCAACTGCCCGCTTCATGGGTGCGGAATCATTTGCAAAATAGTCTTCTTCACCTTCAAACACTGTCCGCTTGGACAAACCATTCAAACACCCCATGATTTTAACAGCGTCCTCTAATATCAGTTCGCTATCGTGACTCGTTATCAAATTCTGCAAAGTACGGCTAACATAGTTTTCATCCACTGCCAAAACGATAACCTTATAATCTGACAGCAGCCCTAAAGCAACAGATTCAGAAAAACCGAGACGATAAAATTCTGCACCATAGATTTCTTCATCATCCATAGAACAGAGAAGCGCACTCTTTTCATTTGCTTTTGCTTTGCTTTCATCACCATAAATGCGCGGAGTAGCCGTCATGTATAGACGCTTTTTTCCTTGGATAAAGTCATTATTGTGGATTTTTACAAAGTCACTTTCATCTTCACCTGCCAAAGTCACACCAGTGGTACGGTGCGCTTCATCGCAGATAATCAAATCAAACACTAAACCTGTGCGCTTTTGAAATTTAGAAATCACATCAATAGACTGATACGTTGAAAAAAACAGTTTCATCCCTGTTTCTGACCAGCCAAACGTATAGTATGCAACCAGCCGTTCAACATTTGTCGTGGCCGGAATGATGGTATCAGAAACACGTCCTCCTTCATCTGAGGACGCACTGGCTTCGGGATCAGAGCAGATAGCAAATACACTATAATCATATTTGCACTGAGCAGACCATTCCAGCAAAGTTTGATTGAGTAGAGAGATAGAAGGCACAAGAAATAGTACATTTCCTGTCCCATTTGTGATTGCTTCTGCAATTTTTAATGAAGTAAAGGTTTTACCCGTCCCACAAGCCATAATCAGCTTGCCACGGTCTGCAGACTGAAAACCATTTAATACAGCCTCGATTGCTTTTGTTTGATGAGGACGCTCCTGCTTGCGCCCATCCCGTTTCATTCCACTTATATTGTTCAGTGAAAATGAGTCCCAATCAATGCCAGAATCTTTCAAATCTTTTAACCTGATACGGGTAACGGGCGGCAACTGGCCTTCAATGGTGTCTTCAGCAGTTGAACTCCATTTGTCAGTAGTTGAAACAATGATACGCTCCGAATACCGCATAGGTTTACCGTCAATGAAAAACGACTTGCCCGATGCGGATAAAAATGTATCTACGTCCGCTTTAGATACAGGGTAGTTTTCATCATAAAATTTGCACTGAATAGCACAGTATTCATCATAGCCCTTTTTCTTGGCCACAAGATCAATACCTGTGTCATGTTTGTCTCGATTATATGGGAACTCACTCCAAGTCCACACAGTTTCAAAAGTTTCTGCGTAGAGAGGGCAGGTTAAAAAATATTTTTTCATCAGCAACTCAAAGAGAGCACCTTGCTGTGCCTTGCTTTGACTTATATTTTTAAAATTAAACAGTAGTTGCTCAAATCCACTCATCTCGTATTTCTCCGTAGTCTATTTATAATTCATCATTTATATCTGCTTCTACTTTTAACCTCGCCTCATATTGCAATTTGTCATAATCTGCTCTGTTAATAACTTGAGCTTGTATATTACCTTTCACGACATCATATTCCATTAGCCCACATGAATATCCAAAATAAATAATATCATATTTTTCATTATATTCATTCAGTACTTCATCAAAATAGTTTTTAAACGTCTCAAGCCGCACCGGTATTGGCATACCATTCAAAAAAATAAATAAGCCAATTGTCTTAAAACCTTTCTTTTTATATCTCGGCAATTTTTTCATTTTTTTGCGTAGAGCACTTTGTATAATTATCTTTTCAAAATTGCTGTCTGTGTCAGGATATGATAACCCCCACTCCTCTATTGTTCCACCATGTTTCTCAATAATCTGTTTTTTTCTTTCTTTTGTTTCCATATTGTTTTCCAAACGATATTTATTAAATTCGCCATTTATACATGCCACATCATCATCAATAGCTTCTGTAACTTCTATTCCCACTGTTTTTGTATCATCACTGATATCCGGTGCATCATGTATCGCAAATCCATCGTATGTATTACCATAACAATACTGCAGCATTCCCAGTGCAAGATTTTCAACAGATTTTTTCCTTAAGTGAGAATCCAATAGTTTACTGAATGGAAATATGGACATGTGTACCGTTTTAACGTGCTCTAATTTATTTAAACGAAAAAGCGCGTTCGCTTCACATTCTGCCTTATCAGCATCAGCTTTACTCAAAAATGGACTTATTGCCACTTGTTTAATGCCTTTTCGCTGTATTTTATAATCAATATAATCTCTATCTTTCTCATCAATTCCAATATCCTTTATCTCTCCTTCAATGCGGCGAAATTTAATTATGTCTTTTGGAACTTTTAACACGATTCGATATTCTTCTTCATAGTCATAATCCTTGTTTTTAAAGAAACAACGCATATAATTAACAGCTTCTTTGAACGCATAAAAGAGAAAATTTGCGTACTGATCTCTCACATTCTGTACTTCTAAATAAACTTTTTCAAGATTGTTAAGCACCTTTTTTACACAATTTTTCTTTTCCTTCTCGTCATATATAATCAATCCTTTATACATAACAATACCATCATCTTGTTTTTGCCTAACATTTGTATCTGTTATCTTTCTTCCAGCGAAAAGATCCCATGCAAAATCAAAACATATATTAACACCTTCTTTTGCATATTCATCCCACATTCTAATGGAATTATCATTTGTTGAAAAAGAACAAGTATATGTGCAGTATAATTTTTCTTCCGGAATATGAGCTTCTTCTATAATATCAAAATAAGACTGTTCATAATCCCTAAGTTTCTGCAATGTTTCACTGTTAAGGATAAATTCCTTAAAATTTGAATTATAATTTTCTTCCAGAATAACAGATTCAATAATCTGCATAATTCCTACAAATTCTGTTGTATCTTTTAAACATCTAATATCCGTAAAGCGCAAACTGCCATTGCAAATGATTTTTTTGAAAACATCTGTGGAACAATAATGGCATATTCCATTTGCTTTCGTTTCAATACCGCCTAGTTTATATAAATCAATAATCGAATTTTCCAAATATGGCATGTTCAGATAATTAGTTCGTGCAATAGCCATACACTTTGCTATAATTTTAGATTTATCCATTAGCAAAACCTCCCTTAAACCATCTTAAAATACTCCAACGCCTCCATAATTGCCCTTTCCTTCTCCTCCGGATACTTAGGCTGTCTTGCAGTCTTCGCTTCCTCTCCGGTCGGCACATAGCAGAGGTCCATCGGACCTCTTACGCCCTCAGACTTTGGCAGATTATAATTCTCTCTCTCAATGATCCCACACTTTCTTTTAACCTGCGCAATATAAAGATTACTTACCTTTAGTTCACTTGCTCCAGCACATACGCCTTGATTTCCTCATAGCCGGCCTTTTTCTCCGCCACCATCAGATCATCTCATCTAGGTTTAGTTCTACCTCGATATGCTACTTGACACCCAGTTTGGACAACAAGCAGACTGTCTCCACATGCACCGTCATCCCAAACTGGTCTACCCCTCTGACTTTTTTAAGCTCATATCCCCCATCGCACAACACTTTTAAATCCCTCGCCAGAGTAGCGCAGTCGCAGCTCACATATACGATCCGTTCCGGCTGCATTTGCAGCATCGTTTGCAGGCAGGCTTCATCGCAGCCTTTTCTTGGGGGATCCACCACTATGACATCCGGATGAAGCATATCTGCGGCGGAATCGAAATCTTTACCTGCTTTCTCATAAAATTCCGGCAGTACTTCTTCCGCTTTTCCCAAGAAAAACTGTGCGTTACAGATCCCGTTTCTCTTCGCATTTTCTCTCGCGTCCTCGACCGCCTGCAAAACAACTTCCACTCCATATACTTTTTTCGCGTTACTTGCCAGAAACAAAGAGATCGTGCCGATGCCACAATACAGATCCCAAACGGTCTCACGTCCGGTAAGCCCCGCATACTCCAAAGCCAGGCTGTAAAGCTTTTCGGTCTGTACCGGATTAACCTGATAAAAAGATAAAGGTGAAATATGAAACGTCAACTCTTTTCCCGTGAAAGGATATCCTTCTTTCTGCATATCCCTGACGTGAATGGTATCGGAAATGACAGGTGATCCCCACAAAGTATGGATTTCCTTTCCCATGATCACATTATTGCGCTCTGTGTTAATACTAACTGACACGCTCGTCATATTTTCGATTTCTGCCAATCTCTGGATCAGTTCATTCTGACGCGGCAGGTATTCTCGGTTTTTATTCCCCTTTGGCGAACCTGTTCTATTCCGGTTGATCACCAAACATACCATAATCTCTTTACTGGTAAATCCTGTCCGGATCAAAATATGCCGGATCAGTCCCTCTCCGGTAATCTCGTTGTAGGCGCTGACATGACAGGTCCGCATATAGTCTAATATGATCTCTAAAATGTCTTTGTTCTTTGATGCGCCCAGACAACAGTCCGTATTGGCAATGATAGAATGGGTCCTGCCAGCGTAAAATCCGGTGATCACATTGCCCTCTCTGTCTGTTCCTACAGGGTATTGGGCTTTATTCCGATAATGAAAAGGTTCTTCCATACCGATCACAGGCTCCATTTTTGCATCGATATACTCCGGCGAAAAACCTCCGATGCGGATCAGGTTATCGCGGATTTTTTTCTGTTTAAATTCTAACTGTTTTTGATAGGACAACGCCTGCAGCTGGCATCCGCCGCATTGTCTGTGATATGCGCATGCAGGTGTCACACGAAAAGGAGAAGGTGTCACCACCTTCTCTAATCGCGCGTAAGCATAATTCTTTTTGTTTTTTACAATCCTGGCTTCCACAGTGTCGCCTAACACGGCGTCTTTCACAAAGAGGGTAAAGCCGTTCACCTTACCGATCCCTTCCCCCTCGTTCCCCATGTCTTCTATCGTCACTGTAACTAAATCGTTTTTTTGATACTCCATAATTCCTCTGTCTTAAAATATATGAATGGCAAACATATTTTTTCAAAGCGGCGGACGCGGATATTTTTACGCAGACATCCGGCGGGCCAGTTTTTTTGTGTCAGTCGGTCAGCTCTTTTGCCAATGTTTCAAGCTGCGTTTTATTTTCCGGTTTCATAGCGGACATAATCGTAACGGTATTTTCAGCGAATGTAATCTCTTTGCTCTTCTCAAACATTCCTTTCATGACCCTTGCCGCCGTAGGCGCCCAGGATCCGTTTTCAATCAGGGCAATAGTCCGTTTCTGATAATTGCGCTCCAACAGGCGGGTGATAAAATCGCGCATAAACGGATTGATATCTCCATTGTAAGTATTGCATGCCAATACCAGTTTTCCATAGCGGAAAGCGTCCTCTACGGCTTCCGCAAGATCTGTCCTTGCCAGATCATGCACCGCGGTCTTAACGCCTTTTTTCTCCAGAGTTTCAGCCAGATACAAAGCGGCGTCTTTCGTATGTCCGTAAATGGAAGCGTAAGCAATGGCAACGCCCTCGCTCTCCACTCCATAGGAAGACCAGATATGATACAGATTCAGATAATATCCAAGATTTTCCGTCAATACGGGTCCGTGCAGCGGACAAATGATCTGAATATCCAGCGCGGACGCTTTCTTTAAAACATTCTGCACCTGCGCGCCATATTTTCCTACAATGCCGAAATAATAACGGCGGGCCTCACACGCCCAGTCTTCCTCCACATCCAGAGCGCCGAATTTTCCGAAACCGTCCGCGGAAAACAGCACTTTATCTTTTGCGTCATAGGTCATCATGACCTCGGGCCAGTGCACCATAGGAGCAAAGACAAATTTCAGGGTATGGGCTCCTAAAGCCAGTTCTCCTCCGTCCGATGCGGGAACGGATCTTTCTCCCAATTCCAATCCGAAAAACTGCTGCATCATTTTGTATGCCGTAGGAGTAGCTACCACTTTTGCTTCGGGATATTTTTCCAAAAATGCAGGGATATTGGCGGAATGGTCCGGTTCCATATGCTGGATCACCAGATAGTCCGGCTTTCTTCCGGCAAGCGCCTCCTCCACATGATTAAGCCACTGCTGCCCGAAAGCCTGATCCACGGTATCCATCACCGCCGTCTTTTCATCCAGGATCACATAAGAATTGTAAGCCATTCCGTTGGGAACCACATACTGACCCTCAAACAGATCAGTCTGATGGTCGTTCACGCCTACATACAGGATTTCTTCCGTTACTTTTTTACTTTTCATACTTTCCTCCATTTCCGCGCTGTTTTTGCACATATTATTCTGCCGCTGCAGACGGCGTTTTCATTGTGGGAATGTTGTGCGGCGGCACACGACCGCATCCCATCTGATTCCCATAAGAAGTTTCGGATTATCATTTATAATTTGGTAGCCCTCAGATTGGATTCAAACAATCTGTTATATCCCAGCCATCCCTTATTTTCACTGTTGTTTTCCAAAATTTCCTTAAAAGTCTCCAGCTTGGCATCCGTATCGTCCGCATAATTGAGAGCCAGCGCTTCGATCAAAGCAGGGATCTTGGGAGAACCGAATTCGTATTTCCCGTGATGGGCCAGAATACAGTGCTGTATCTGGGTCAGCAGTTCGTGGGGAAAACCATCGATCTTCGCCGCCCGCTCCGCGATCATCTGGGAACCTATCACAATATGTCCCAATAGCTGCCCATCGTCCGTGTAATCATTTTCCGGAAAAGGGGAGAGCTCTTTTGTCTTTCCAATGTCATGGCACATAGCGGCGGTCAGAAGCAGGTCCCTCTTTAATATAGGATATGCGGTGCAGTAGTAATCACAGAGCTTTGTCACACTTAAAGTATGCTCCAGCAGGCCGCCCACAAAACCGTGGTGTACTGTTTTGGCTGCGGAAGATTTTTGAAAGGTGGTTACAAATTCTGCGTCATTGACAAAAATATCCTGTAACATCTGCTTCAGGTAAGGATTTTGGATACTTTCTATCAGCCCCAGCAGTTCCTGATACATGGTATCCACCCCTTTGGCGCTGACCGGCAGATAATTGGCCGGATCGTATTCTTCTTCCTGACAAACCCGGATTCTCTTTACGCTGATCTGAAGCGCACCCTGAAAATTATTCACATCTCCGTACACTTCTATGTAATCCAGCGCATTGAAATCACCGATACCGGAATTATTCGGCTCCCACACTTTCGCATCGATCATACCCGTCTTATCCTGCAGGATCACATTTTCATAAGGTTTGCCGTTTTTCGTCACCGCTGACTGCTTATGTTTGCACAAATAAATATCAAATACTCTGTCGCCTTCTCTTAAATCCCTGATATATTTCATGCTGACCTCCAAATTATTTTTATATTACTTTACCGGGGCACACTCCCCAACACAATGTCAAAATGAATCTCCCGGTACTCCTCCTGAGACTGACGCCTGATAAGCAGCTTTACCGTATCGCCCGGTTGATGCTGCAGCAGCCTGGAACTGTATGTAGCAAAATCCACTGTCAATGTTTCGTCTATCATCGTCAACACATCGCCCGGCTGGATGCCCGCCAGCATCGCAGGAGAATCCATCTCCACCTGAGTAATATAGACGCCTCTGGGCACGCCCTGATCCTGCTGCACTTTCCAGGGAACACTGACGCCGCTGATTCCAATGTAAGGAATCTCTTCCTGATTGGACAGCTTCTGGATACGGCCCATCAGGTCGGGGATACCGTACGCTGTGATCATATTTTCCATACCGGAAACGCTTTCCTTTGTGGTGATCACGCCTATCAGATTATGATACAGATCAAAGAGAAAGCCGTTTGCATTATTACTTCCGTAAATATCCGTCTGAATCAGGGCCGCCTCTAAGTCGGGCTTGTCATTCAGACAGGCGTATGCGGTGATCATGCCGTACCCCATAGAATTGCTGACTCCCATGGGACTCCCCACAGCTACCACCGGCTGACCCACCATATCCGCATTGTGAAAAATCAGACTGCCCATGGGAGCCGCTCTCAAACCGTAGGTTTCTCTCCATTCCGCGGGAATAGCCCCTTCCACAGACAACACTGCCAGGCCGGTGACAGGATCCAGGCCTCTTAGGCTTACGGGAACCTGATCATCCGAATCAGACAGCTCGATCACCAGATTCTGAGCCTCCTTTAAAGGCGTATAGTCCGCCAGAATCAGCACATCCTGCCAATCGTTATTATAGATGATCACGCCTGTAGTCTGATCGCTGCTCTCCTGAACGTTATCAAACCAATCCACATTGGAAGTAAGCCCTTTAACAGTGACGATATACTGGCTGATGGAAACTGTCTCATCTGTGCTTTCCGGAACATACAAATAATCATGGAGCGCTCTGTTGAACAAATCATACCGATCCATCTCTAAACCGGTCTGGGATATGATCTGGAAAATCTGTTCCTCCAGGGCTTCGTTTTCTTCTGAAGGAGTCGCCGCAGGCTCAGGGCTTTCCGCAGGAAGGTTTTCCGCCAGCATTTCCTCCGGAGACATCTCCTTCTGATCTTCGGGAAATACCACGATCTGAGATTCTTCTTCCGGATAAAGCCAGTTGCTGATCACAGGTTCCAAAACAAGAAAAGTAACACAGGCGATCAATCCGAAGATCACTGCCATGGAAGCCGTGATCAAAGTCCTTCTGAGAAGCTTTCCTCTGTCGATGGGACGCTGCTTTATTTTTTCGATCATAAAATCATTTTGTTTCTCCAGATCCCTGTCAGCCATAAACACTCCTTTCAACGCAGCCGGATCACATCAGCGCCGCGTTGGACGTCAGGACATTTCATACCTTAGTATACCCAATGACACCGGAAAAGTAAAGACAGCAGCCGCTCAGAATGACGGAGTTTGACGATGGCATAAAAAGATCCCGCACAAAAGAAACAGAGGAAACAACGCTGCCGCCAGGATACCCTTTCGCAAATCTTCCCCGAAATAACTGGAGACCATGCCTGCCAGCGTAGGCCCGCCGGCGCATCCTAAATCTCCGGCAAGCGCCATCAACGCAAACAACGCCGTGCCTCCCTTTGGTATGGCGGCCGCAGCTTTACTGAACGTCCCGGGCCACATGATACCTACCGATAGGCCGCACAGAGCGCAGCCGATAGATCCGAACACCGGATGAGGCACAAAACAGATGCAAAGATAAGACGCCACGCACAAAAGGCTGCTGCCGGCCATAAATCGATCCAGATCGATCTTTTCTCCAAATTTTCCATACAATACTCTGGAACTGCCCATCAGAATAGCAAATGCCATAGGACCGATCAGATCTCCTACCGTTTTACTCACGCCCAGACCTTTTTCCGCAAAAGTGGAAGCCCACTGACTGACAGACTGTTCGCTGGCGCCGGCGCAAAACATCATGAGCAGAAAGATCCAGAAGATCTTCTGTCCCGCCAGATCCCTGATACCAAGGCCGCTCCTTCCCTGTTCCTCAGGGGTAGGGACAGGCACTTTTGCAAAAAAGGCCGCATTACACAGCGGCACTAACGCCCAGATCACGGCCAGCGCTTTCCAGTTTTCAATGCCGAATATTCTGAAATAAAGCGTAGAGATGAGCACCACTCCCACATGGCCCCAACAGTAGAATGAATGGAGCATGCTCATAGCCTTTTCCTTATTGTCGGAAGGACACGCCTCCACTACGGGACTGATCAGCACTTCCAGAAGTCCTCCGCCTATGGCATACACAATGACGGCGATGAAAAGACCTGTAAAAGCATTGGGACAAACTTCCGGCAGCAGGGTCAAAAGCAGGATTCCCACCGCCGCAAGGATATGGGCGATCAACAAAGACGCCCGATAACCGATCTTGTCCACAAAGCTTACGGATACCAGATCCACGATCAGCTGCAGGCCAAAATTGATGGTGACAAGCATTGTGATGCTGGACAGGGGAATGCCGTAGGTACTTTGAAATGTCAAAAATAATAAAGGGGCAAAATTATTTACAATGGCCTGCACAATATAACCGACAAAGCAGGCGTATATAGTTTTTTGCATCGTTTCTTTTGTTCTCATTTCCTTATTTTACTTTCTGTTTAATTTTACTTTCTGTTTATTTTGCGGCAGGCGGTATAACCCACTTTTGCCATAGATTTTTATATACATGCCAAAACGCCGCTTTCCTGATCCAAGGCTATACCCAAAATACCATATATCTTATTACATAGCAAGTTTACCTTTGAAATATTATATCTGACGATTGTAGCCTTTTTTTTTAAACCGTGGTATACTTTTCACGAAAGCCGCAGGCGCCGCGTATGTCCTGCGGCGGAACAGGAGCACATATGAATCAAAAAGTGTTAAAGACGCTGGAATTTCACAAGATTCTGCAGATGCTCGCCGACAAGGCGGATTCCGAACCCGCCAAAAAGCTCTGCAGTGAACTTTCCCCTTCCACTGATATAGATGAGATCCGCAAAAATCAAACACAGACAAAAGACGCCTTAAACCGCCTTTTCCGGTCCGGCAGCACTTCCTTTGGCAGCAACAGGGATCTGGGATTTTCCATCAAATCCCTTAAGATCGGCAGCGCCCTCTCCGCATCGGAACTGTTGAAAATTGCGGCTATGCTGGACAATGTAAGCCGCATCAAAAATTATGGGAAAAAAGCCAGTGAAGACACGCCGGACGATTCCCTGGATGAATATTTCCGTCAGCTTACCCCGCTGATGCAACTGGCCAACGAGATCAACCGCTGTATTCTGTCCGAGGACGAAATCGCGGATGACGCCAGCCCTGCCTTAAAAAAAATCCGCCGCTCCATGGTCCTGACCAATGAAAAAATCCATTCCCAACTGACTTCCATGTTAAACGGCTCTTACCGGACTTATTTGCAGGACGCTGTCATCACCACCAGAAATAACCGTTACTGTATTCCCGTAAAGGCCGAATACAAAGGGCAGGTAAGCGGTATGGTGCACGACCAGTCGGCTACCGGTTCCACCTTTTTTATTGAGCCCGCCGCCATCGTCAACCTGAATAATGAACTGAAAGAACTGTCCCTTCAGGAACAGGAAGAAATCAAAGTCATTCTGGCATCCTTAAGCGCTCAGGCGGGGGAACACACGGAGGAACTGACAGAAAACCAAAAGATCATGACCGCGTTGGATTTCATTTTCGCGAAAGCGGAGCTGGCCATGGACATGAACGCTACGGAACCGCTTTTTAACACGGACCATTACATTCATATCCGGAAAGGACGCCACCCTCTTTTGAACAATAAGAAAGTGGTTCCCATCGATATCCATCTTGGAAAAGATTTTGACCTTCTGATCATCACAGGCCCCAATACCGGCGGTAAGACAGTATCTTTAAAAACTGTGGGGCTGCTCACCCTGATGGGGCAGGCGGGACTGCATATCCCCGCTTCAGACCGCTCGGAACTCTCCATCTTCACCGAGGTTTTCGCGGATATTGGAGACGAACAGAGCATTGAACAAAGTCTGTCTACTTTCTCTTCCCACATGAAGAGCATCGTTTACATTTTAAAACATGCGGACGCGGATTCTCTGTGCCTGTTCGATGAACTGGGCGCAGGAACGGATCCCACCGAAGGCGCCGCTCTTGCCATCGCCATCCTGAATTTTCTCCATGACAGAGGAATCCGGACCATGGCTACCACCCATTACAGCGAATTAAAAATTTACGCCCTTTCCACTTCCTTTGTGGAAAACGCCTGCTGCGAATTCGATGTGGAGACCCTGCGGCCCACCTACAGACTGCTGATCGGCATCCCAGGAAAGAGCAACGCTTTTGCTATTTCCTCCAAACTGGGTCTGTCGGAAGAGATCATCAATGCCGCAAAAGAACAGATCGGCAAAGAAGAAAAAAGTTTTGAGGATGTGATCGCCGATCTGGAACAGAGCCGTGTCACGATTGAAAAAGAACAGCGTGAGATCGCGGAGCATAAAGAGCGTATCTTAACTTTGGAACAACAGCTGAAGCAAAAGAATGAAAGAATCGATCAGGCAAAAGACAAAATCATAAGAGAAGCCAACGAAAAGGCAAAAGAGATCCTTCAGGAAGCAAAAGAGGTGGCCGATGAAACGATCCGGGATTTCCATAATGCGGGTGTGGGCGCGGACATCAGAGAACTGGAGAAGAAACGTCAAAAAGTGCGGGATAAGATCGGAGAAAAGAATGAAAAACTTTCCCTGAAAAACACTCTTTCTCCAAAACAGTCCGGCAAGGCAACGTTAGATCCCGGCAAGTTAAAAAAGGGCGATGCCGTGAAAATTGTTTCCATGGGCTTAAAAGGTACTGTAAGTTCCCTTCCGGACGCTAAAGGTAATCTTTTCGTGCAGTGCGGCATTTTGCGAACCCAGACCAACGTAAAAGATCTTGTCTGCCTGGAGGAAACTACGATTTCCGCTCCCGCTCTGAAAAGAACCAATACAGGAAAGATCAAAATGTCCAAATCTTTTTCCGTATCCACGGAAATCAATCTGCTTGGCAGAACCGTGGACGAGGCCATCGCGGAACTGGATAAATATCTGGATGACGCCTATCTGGCCCACCTGCCCAGCGTAAGAGTGGTCCACGGCAAGGGAACCGGCGCCTTGAGAAACGCTGTCCACAATCATTTAAAACGGATGAAAAACGTAAAAGAATTCCGTCTGGGAGAGTACGGCGAGGGCGATGCGGGTGTGACGATCGTCACTTTCCGGTAACTTTTCCTATGACAATATCATGACAAACGCCTGAAATCATTATAAAAAAGGAGATCCTTATGGTCAGCAAACAAAAAATTTTGATCTGCGATGATGATGAAAATATCGCGGAACTGATCTCGTTATATTTTACAAAAGAATGTTTTGAAACTCTGATCGTGCATGACGGGGAATCCGTACTTCCCGCTATGGAATCTTTCTCACCTAACCTGATCCTTCTGGACATCATGCTTCCCGCCATGGACGGTTATCAGGTCTGTCGGGAAGTGCGGGCAAAATATTCCGTGCCTATCATTATGCTGTCCGCCAAGGGGGAAGTGTTTGATAAGGTATTGGGGCTGGAACTGGGTGCGGATGATTATATTGAAAAGCCTTTTGATTCCAAGGAGCTGGTAGCGCGGGCAAAAGCGGTACTGCGCCGATATAAACCAAGCGCTTCCCAGACTGTTAATACCGATGAGAAGTGTGTGGAATATACAGACCTTTCCATCAACTTAACGAATTATTCCGTGATCTATATGGGACACAACATTGATATGCCCCCAAAGGAGCTGGAACTTTTATATTTTCTCGCTTCTTCCCCCAACCATGTGTTCACCAGAGAACAGCTTTTGGACCAGATCTGGGGCTATGAGTATATCGGCGATACCCGCACAGTAGACGTACATATCAAACGTTTGCGGGAAAAGATCAAAGATCACGCAAACTGGAAGATCTCAACGATCTGGGGCATCGGCTATAAATTTGAGGTAAGGAACGCATGAGAAAAACTCTCTACTTAAAGTTTTTGCTGGCCTATATTATTTTCGGTATTTTCAGCTTTATCATTGTGACCACATTCGTTCCCAGTATGACAAAAGAACAGTTGATCCGTGAAAAGGCGGAAAGCTTATATTCGGAAGCAAACCTGATCGCCAGGACTTACGCAAACAGTCTGTATACCAGTAAAACGGATCTGGAAACGGTGAAAATGCAGCTGGATTCCCTGGCTGTATATCTGAATTCGGACATTCAGATCATCAATCCGTCCGGCCGCCTGATCCTGGATACGGGTTCCCCGATCAATGTGGAAGACGTGGTGATGATTGAGGATTTTGATCCCACTGTGACCAGCGGTTCCTATTATATCGTAGGTAATTTCTTTGACTGCTTTGACAATGAAATGCTCAGCGTCCTCTCTCCCATCACCGCCAATTACAAGGTGAAAGGATATGTGGCCATCCACTGTGACACGATGGATATTCAGGAATCCTGCAATAATCTGTTAAATATCTCCTACATCACATTGGTGATCCTGCTTTTGCTTTCTATGATCATCCTGATCTTTTTTACGGAAATGGTCTATATACCGCTGCGCAAGATCACTTACGCCACAGAACAGTACGCCGCCGGAAATATGCACTATGATTTTCAGGTGGAGAGCGATGATGAGATCGGCTATCTGGCCGCCTGCCTGAGTTACATGGCAAGCCAGATCGCGGGAGCGGAAGACGACCAGAAAAAATTTGTTGCCAATGTATCCCATGATTTCCGCTCTCCCCTGACTTCCATTAAGGGATATCTGGAGGCTATGCTGGACGGCACGATCCCCCAGGAAATGCACGAAAAATATCTGAATATCGTGCTCAATGAGACAGAGCGGCTGATTAAGCTGACCAATAGTTTACTGGTGCTGAATAATTTAAATACAAAGGGATTGCTTCTGGATAAAACTGATTTTGACATTAATCAGGTGATCCGAAACACCGCCGCCTCTTTTGAGGGCACCTGCAGGAAGAAGACCATTGCCATTGAATTGATCCTGACGGGAAATGAGATGCTCGTCAACGCGGATATGGAAAAAATACAGCAGGTACTCTATAATCTGATCGACAATGCCATTAAGTTCAGTCATCACGATTCGGTGATTAAAATTGAAACTTCTATCAAGAAAAATAAATTGTTCGTCTCCGTAAAGGATACCGGCATCGGTATCCCAAAAGACGATCTGAAACTGATCTGGGACCGATTTTATAAATCCGATCTGTCAAGAGGAAAAGATAAAAAGGGGACCGGACTGGGACTTTCCATTGTAAAAGAGATCATCAACTGTCACGGAGAACATATCAATGTCATCAGTACGGAGGGCGTAGGCACGGAATTTATCTTTTCCCTGGCTCTTTCATCAAAAAACGATGAGGATTACTGATCCTCATCGTTTTTCATCTTATAAAGTATCTGCCTTCTCTTTGATCCACGCCACTTTTTCAAAACTCATATACTCCGGATCCAGAGAGCAGTCAGCGCCTATGATCAATCGATCTCTTCCCGCTTCCTCTACCATCTTTTGCGTCTCAGCCTGAAGCTGTTCTTTATTTCCGGTATAAAGAATGGACCCTTCCTGTCTGCTGAATCCGCCGATGATTACTTTGTCGGGAAATCTCTTTTTTGCTTCCGCAAGAGAAAGCTTCTCATTATCCACCGCGTAATTCAATGCTTTATAAGGATAGTTCGCATAGTAGGAAAAGTCGTTAGGCACTCCGATGCTGCCGCACACATGAAGGATGGTGTAATCCTTGATCGCCGCGATCTCTTCGGCAATGAGCCTTTCCGCAGGAGTAAAAATATTCAGGTAATCTACTTTTCCTATGGTCTTAAAATTGTGCACCGCGTAAAAGATGCCATCGGCGCCCGCTTCCGTCAGCAGTCTTTTGCTTAGAGTGATCAGATCCTGCGCTACCACATCCACAGCATGTTTCAATGCTTCCGGATGATTTTTTACCGCCTGGGCCAGTTCCAGTTCCGTAAATGATTTTCCTGTGGTATGAAGCTGCGTGTAATACAGATAATAATAAGGAGAAAATACAGTGGGAAATACCGCGGTATCGTCACCCAGCTCATCCGTAAGTTTTTTAATCAGCCTGACCTGACTCTCATAAAAAGGATCGTGGGGATCCGCAGGCTTTACCGCCTTTAACTGCTCTTCATCCGTAATATCAATCCCGTCCAGATTGGGAAGCACAAAGTAGATATCCGGCATTACCTTCAAAAGATCCAGTTTGACCTGCTTTGCGTAATTTTTATGGCCCTCGAAAGCCCTTTTAAAAATATCGTCTCTCAGCGGAAGGTTCCACTCCGACTGCTTTGTAAAATGCCACCACAAGCCTACGGGCACCCTGTCTACTTTCTTCTGATCGAAAATATCGTAAATGATTTGCTTTGACATAATATGTAATCTCCTTTCTTACAGTTCATCGCCTTTTTGATATCCTTCCGGTACATACTCAAACAGACTGTAACCGAAATATTTCTGTGCCAGATCCTCAAAAACCCCCTGCTCGTAAAGCTGTTCCCAGGCTTCGTCAAAAGCGTCCGCAACTTCCTGATCGTTCTTATTAAAGAAAGCCCAGGTAGGGATCGCTTCATAGACAACATAGGAAAGCTGATCCGCATACTGATGATATTCTCCGTCTTCCGCTACCACTCTGTCCTCGAACGTCTTGCGGATCTCAAGATAACCATCGTATCTTCCCTCCAATACCCACTGGTAAGCGTCATTGGAGCCGAAATTATCCAACTCTGTCAAATTAATCTGCTTATCCGGATGGGTTTCATTGTAATGCTGGATTACATTGTACTGGGCATTCTGAGGTGAAATGGGAACCAGATTGCCGCTGTATTCCGCAAAAGATTCCAGATCTTTGATCTTATCCGCGTCTTCCGTCCTGAAAGCCAGCCCTATGATACTGGTACCAATGTAATGTTCAGGGAAAATGTAGCTTTCTTCCCTTGCCGCGGTCCACCATGCTCCTTTTGTTCCCACATCGTATTTTCCGGATTCCAGACCAACCAAAAGATCCTCATCGGAAGTGGGGACAAATTCCAGCTTATACTGAGGGAGAAGATCAAAAATTGCCTTTACCGCCGCAAATTCATAACCATCAGGATTTCCGTTCTCATCGATATAGGAATTTGCTCCTGTGGTAGTAAACGCGTAATAAATCGTTCTTACGCCGTCCTGCGAGGTAGAACTTTCTGACGAACCGGAAGCGGAAGCCGGTGAAGTACCGCATGCGGTAAACCCTAATGTCAATGCTGCTGTCAAACCGAGTGAAAGAATTTTCTTTCTTTTATTTTTCATAATGATCCTTCCTTTCTTCATCTCATTCAATGATTTTTCTGGTTTTACTTTTTACTTTCAATTTTCACACTCATTTTGATGTGTCCCATGTCCGTATCATGTCCGTATCTTTTTTTATTCGTTTATTCCAAATATCCGTGAAAACGTTTTAATTGTTTTAATTTTAAAAAAAGAGAACAAAAAAAACGGGAACAGACCCGTTTTACAAATGAGTGCTTTTGAAAAAAGGGTTCTGAAAAACAATTACTTATAACAACAATACATGCTGCGGCAACACATGTTCTTACAGCACATCCTGTCCATACACATTTTCTTTTCTTCAAAGTCGATTGATCTTTTCATAACTTTATTCTCCTTACTTTAGTTCATATTATAATTCATATTATTTAATTTATATATTTCCTATCAAATTAATATGAATTAAGATGACACTGTTACGATACTACTTATTTTTTTAATTGTCAATACCTTTTCTGAAATTTTTTCATATAATTCATATTGACTTAGTATGAAATAAAATTTATAATGTGGAATTGTAGATGTTTTGACAAAAAAAGAAAGAAAATGATTTTGAAATGTGAAGGAGACCACAGATATGAAACAGATCTTATGCTATGGCGATTCCAATACATATGGTTTAATACCCGGAACCGCTGACAGGTATCCATGGAATGTCAGATGGACCGGTATTTTAGCAAATAAAATAAATGAAGATCAAAAAACCAATTCTGACAATGAAGAAAAATACCATGTTATTGAAGAAGGATTATGCGGCAGAACAACTACTTTTGACGATGTTTTACGGCCTGGTCGAAACGGTTCCGATCTGCTTCCCATAATTCTGGAAACCCATCGCCCTATCGATCTGATCATTCTGATGCTCGGTACCAACGACTGCAAAACGGTATACAATGCCGATGCCGGGGTCATCGGAAAAGGGATTGAAAAACTCATCGATCAGATTGAAGCGGGAGATCCCGCCGCAAAAATTCTGTTGATCTCCCCCATATATCTTGGCAAAGGCGTTTGGGAAGAAGGTTTTGACAGAGAATTTAACAAAAGGTCTGTTGAAGTTTCTCAGGAATTGGGAGATGTATATCAAAAAATAGCCAGACAGAGAAATATCTCTTATCTGAACGCTTCCGACTTTGCCTCTCCGAGCGAAAAAGACAGAGAACATTTAGATGAAGAAGGGCACAAGGCTCTGGCGCAGGCTGTTTATAAAAAAGTCGCTCAATTATTTCTCTGAAGGCCACCCAGACCATATACGCAATGTAAAAAAGATTAATCCAACACGGCATAAAGATATTGCTGCCCTTTTTTTCCCACTCTTGTCACTGTTCCCACATAATACAGGATATTGAGCACACTCTGGGCCAAGGATACAGGAATATGGGCGGCTTTTGCGAATTCTTTGGAAGTAAATTCGATTTCCAGTTCATAAGGCACAAACTGCATGTAATCTTTCAGGCAGTTTATTTCCACTTCCTCCACCAGCTCTGTGGGGATCCTGTCGAAACGGCTGGATCCTTTTTTCTTATCTTTGCTCCAGCCATTTAACAGTTTATATTCTTCCATGTCCATCAGTACCAGTTTCAGATGAAGGTTTGAATCTTTTAAAAAGGGTTTTATTTTATATAATTCAGGAAAAACAGTATAAGGGCTTCCCTTGAGCGGCGATTTTCTTCTCTGGCTTAAACACCCCGTATCCTCATCGATCCAGATGATCCACTTTTCTCTGGGAATGGGATAAACGATCGTGACAGGATACAGGGGGAGAAAACACTTTAATTTTTCTCTCATCTTATTAAACTGTCTCGTCTGGATCTCTATAATCCCGCCTTCTGAATAGATATCCGCCACATAATTTTCAATCGGGATTTCCTGCTTGTCTTCATCCGGCTCATAATAATTTTTTAAGATGGCGTGTACCGTTTTTTCCGAAAGCGTGCCGATGCCAAGCCTTTGTCTGTCCACGCCTATAACCTTTTTTTTCGCTTTTTCAAACGCTTCCTGATCTACCATGTTTTCCTTTTTCGCCATTTTCATAAAAGGCCGCCGCAAAATATCACATGAATATTTTGCAACGACCCTTTTCTGATCTTGGACATCACGCTATGATTCCTGGTCTTCTGTCTCCGTTTTTGTCACGGTATCATTTTCTTTGGTCTCTTTCGAGATACCGTCAACGGCATCATCAACATCTTCAAATTCCTGCTCGCCATTTGAGACCTTTTCCCGTACTTTCGCGATCTTAGCCACTTTCACACCCTGGTCCAAATTGATCATCTTAACGCCGGAAGTGATCCTTCCCAGAGTGGAGATTTCCTGGACTCTCAACTGGATAATAACGCCGCCGTCTGTGATCAGCATGATCTCGTTTTCATCGACCACCGCTTTCACACCGATCACATCGCCTGTTTTTTCAGTGATCTTATAACATTTTACACCTTTGCCGCCCCGTTTTTGTACTGTAAATTCATCCAGGTAAGTACGTTTTCCCAAACCGTTTTCCGATACGATCAACAGGGAATCTCCCTGACTCTGCAGCTGCATCCCGATCACTTCATCGCCGTCCGACAGATTCATACCGATAACACCCATAGAACTTCTGCCGGTAGCTCTCACATCAGATTCCAGAAAACGGATACACATCCCTTGTTTCGTCACTAAAAAGATCTCGCTGTTCTGATCAGTCGTTTTCACTTCGATCAGCTCATCGTCATCTCTTAAATTGATAGCCGTCAATCCGTTTTTGCGCACATTTGCAAATTCCATGATCGATGTCTTTTTAACAATACCTTTTTTCGTCACCATAAAAAGATATTTATTCTCATCATACTCCCTGATCGGGATCATGGCTGTAATTTTTTCTCCAGCGGCAAGCTGCAGCAGATTGATCACCGCGGTACCGCGCGCGGTTCTTCCTGCCTCCGGTATTTCATAAGCTTTCAAACGATATATGCGGCCGAAGTTTGTAAAGAAATTCAGGTAATGGTGGGTGGTGGTCATGAGAAGATCTTCAATAAAATCATCCTCAATGGTCTGCATGCCCTTAATACCTTTTCCGCCGCGGTTCTGCGCCTTAAAATTATCAACGGTCATTCGCTTGATATAACCAAGATTCGTCATGGCGATCACGGTATTTCCGTAAGGGATCAGATCTTCCATGGAAATATCCGTCTCGTCATAACCGATTTTACTCCTGCGGTCATCCCCGTACTTATCGGCGATTTCCATGATTTCCGTTTTGATCACTCCAAGCAGCAGATTTTCATCGCTCAGGATAGCTTTTAACTCCTTGATCCGAATCTCCAGCTCTTTATGTTCATTTTCAAGCTTTTCTCTCTCCAGTCCTGTGAGAGCCCTCAGACGCATATCCACAATAGCCTGTGCCTGCGCGTCAGAAAGTTCAAAGCGTTCAATCAGCCTGTCCTTTGCAACCTGGGTATTCTCGCTCCCTCTGATGATCGTGATCACTTCGTCAATATAATCAAGAGCTTTTAAAAGACCCTGTAATATATGATCTCTCTCTTCCGCTTTATTCAGGTCATACTTTGTTCTTCTGGTAACTACGTCTTCCTGATGCTTTAAGTAATAATTCAGCATATCCAGAAGACTCATGACTTTAGGCTCGTTGTTTACTAAAGCCAGCATGATCACGCCAAAAGTATCCTGAAGCTGGGTATGCTTATAGAGCTGATTCAGAATCACATTCGCGTTGGCGTCTTTTCTCAGTTCAATGACAACCCTGACGCCTTCCCTGTTGGATTCATCGCGGATCTCGGTAATACCGTCTATCTTTTTTAATTTTACCAGCTCAGCGATTTTGACGATCAGGTTAGCCTTGTTTACCATGTAGGGAAGTTCTGTGGCAATAATCTGACTTTTGCCGTTTGGCAGCGTTTCAATATTGGTCACGGCCCTGACTACGATCTTTCCGCGGCCCGTTCTGTAAGCTTCCTCGCAGCCCCTTGTACCTAAGATCAGACCGCCGGTTGGAAAATCGGGCGCTTTTACGATATCAAGCACTTCCTCCATGGAAGTGGCTCTGCTTTCCTCTATCTTGTTGTCAATGATCTTTACCACAGCTTTTACCACTTCACGCAGATTGTGAGGCGGAATATTGGTGGCCATTCCTACCGCGATACCCGTGGTTCCGTTCACCAATAAATTGGGATAACGGCTGGGGAGCACAACAGGCTCCTTTTCCGTATCGTCAAAGTTTGGCACAAAATCTACCGTATCTTTATTGATATCTGCAAGAAGTTCCATGGAAATTTTGGAAAGTCTGGCTTCGGTATAACGCATAGCCGCGGCGCCGTCTCCATCCATGGAGCCGAAATTGCCGTGGCCGTCCACCAAGGGATATCTGGTGGACCACTCCTGCGCCATATTGACCAGGGCGCCGTAAATGGAACTGTCTCCATGGGGATGATATTTACCCATGGTATCACCTACGATACGGGCGCTCTTTCTGTGAGGCTTATCGGGTCCGTTATTCAATTCGATCATGGAATAAAGGACACGGCGCTGCACAGGTTTCAACCCGTCTCTTACATCCGGGAGCGCGCGGGAGGCTATGACGCTCATGGCATAGTCTATGTAAAAAGTCTCCATCCGCTCCTTCAGATCTACTTCCTGGATCTTGTCAAAAATATCATCCTTCATAATTCCTCTTTCCGCCTGAAAATCTTAAGCCGTCATATCTTCCTGCTTTGTTCCATAAAAAATCTGTATCGGCCTGACCCGTTTTTCTATATATCGAGATTTTTTACAAATTTAGCGTTTTCTTCAATAAATTCGCGTCTTGGTTCCACTTTATCGCCCATCAGCGTTGTGAAAGTAAGATCCAGTTCGGACTCTGTTTCCTCATCGTAATTGACGCGCATCAGAATCCTTCTCTCCGGATCCATTGTAGTTTCCCAAAGCTGCTCCGCGTCCATCTCGCCCAGACCTTTATAACGCTGGATCTTATTATTCTGATCCCTGCCCACATCCTGAAGAATGCTGTCCAGTTCCTCATCGCTGTAGGCGTACCAGACTTTTTTATTTTTCTCCAGTTTATACAAAGGGGGCTTCGCAAGATACACATGGCCCTCCTTGATCAGATCCGGCATGAACCGATAAATAAACGTCAGAAGCAGCGTGCTGATATGAGCCCCGTCCACATCCGCATCCGTCATCAGTATGATCTTGTCGTACCTGAGTTTACTGATATCAAATTCATCGTGAATACCCGTGCCAAACGCCGTGATCATGGCTTTGATCTCCGCGTTGGCATAGATCTTATCCAACCTTGCTTTTTCCACGTTCAGGATTTTTCCTCTCAGGGGCAAAATTGCCTGAGTGGCGCGGGAACGCGCGGTTTTGGCGCTTCCTCCCGCGGAATCTCCCTCAACGATATAAATCTCACAATTTTTCGGATCTTTATCAGAACAATCCGCCAGCTTTCCGGGGAGTGCAAGGCCTTCCAGAGCCGTCTTTCTTCTGGTCAGATCTCTCGCTTTTCTGGCCGCCTCCCTCACCCGCTGGGCTAAGATGGATTTCTCACAGATCGATTTCGCAACAGCGGGATTTAATTCCAGAAAATAAGTCAACTGTTCGCTGACAATACTATCCACCGCTCCTCTTGCCTCGGAATTTCCAAGCTTCTGTTTGGTCTGTCCCTCAAACTGAGGATCTTCGATCTTTACGCTGATGATCGCTGTCAGACCTTCCCTGATATCTTCGCCGGACAGATTGGGTTCATTGTCTTTTAATAATTTCGCGTTTCTGGCGTAATCGTTGAAGGTTTTTGTGATAGCGTTGCGGAATCCGATCAGGTGAGTACCGCCTTCAGGAGTATTGATATTGTTTACAAAACTGAATACGCTCTCGTTGTAAGAGTCGTTATGCTGAAAAGAAACTTCTACATAAACGCCGTTTTTTTCTCCCTCAAAATAGAGAATATTATCATAAAGAGGCGTCTTGCTCTTATTCAGATAAGACACAAACTCTTTGATTCCGCCCTCATAATAAAATTCGATGACTTTTTGTTTTTTACCGTTTTCCAGCACAACAGTATGAGATTTACCGATCCTTCCCCCTGTTTTTCCTCCGGGAATCTCAGCATCGGTATTTTCCTCATTGATGGGAAGAGACTGGACTTCCTTTTCCGCATCCTGCTCTTTTTTGTCATTTTCCGCACGCTGCAGCAGTTCGTTTATCTGACTGTTTTCATGATCCGCAGAAACCATTTCTTCCACTTGTCTGCTATCCCGCAGAATAATACGCAGCCCTTTTGTCAGAAAAGCCATCTCGCGGAGTCTTCTCTTTAACACATCGAAATCAAATTCGGTAGTCTCGGTAAAAATCGTGTCATCCGGCATAAAAGTGACAGTAGTACCCGTTTTTTCTTTCTCACAAGTGCCGATCTCTTTTAACGGATAGCATACACGGCCTCTCTCATAACGCTGTTTATAGACTTTTCCATCCTGATAAATCTGCACTTCCAGCCAATTTGACAATGCGTTTACAACAGAAGCGCCAACGCCGTGAAGGCCGCCGGATACCTTATATCCTCCGCCGCCGAATTTTCCTCCCGCATGAAGAATCGTAAATACGACTTCCACAGCGGGAATCCCCGCTTTGTGATTGATCCCTACAGGAATACCGCGGCCATTATCCACAACGGTAACAGAATTATCTTCGTTAATGGTCACATCGATCATATCGCAGAAACCGGCAAGCGCTTCATCCACCGCATTGTCAACTATTTCATAGACAAGATGATGAAGCCCTCTTGAGGACGTAGTGCCGATATACATGCCGGGACGCTTTCTTACAGCTTCAAGACCCTCAAGAATCTGAATCTGATCCGCGCCATATTCATGGTCAACTGCTGTGTTATTTAAGGTTTCTTCGCTCATTCTGACCTCTTTCTTACTGACTGTTATCACTGTTCATACAGGTAACAACGCCTTCAGATACTTTAAAAATCTTATTTACTTCAAATCTGTTATTTACAAACTCTTCTAAACCAGTGCAAGTGATAATTGTCTGAATGTCACCTATACTGTTTAAAAGGTAATTCTGCCTGTTTGAGTCAAGCTCTGAGAGCACATCATCCAACAAAAGGACAGGATGATCTTTCGTGATTTTTTTTACCAGTTCGATTTCGGAAAGCTTTAGAGAAAGAGCAGCCGTACGCTGTTGTCCCTGAGAACCAAACTTTCTAATATCTGTATTTCCCACCATAAAAGAAAAATCATCTCTGTGAGGACCTACGGACGTCATTTTAGTCTTTATATCTCTGTCCTGATTATTTTTCAGTTTTCTCTCAAACCCTTCAATTTCCACATCAGGCTCATACGATATCGTAAGATCTTCCTTTCCTCCGGAAAGTTTTTTATGTATCTCATAAATAATCTCATTCAACTGTTCCACAAAGAGCCTGCGTCTCTCTATGATCTTGCTGCCGAAGGAGACAAGCTGCATATCCCAGATTCCTAAAGTTTCCTTTAAATCCGGATTCAGATACATATCTTTCAAAAGCTTATTTCTTTGATTTACGATCTTGTTATAATGATTGAGGTTATAGAGATAAAAGCTGTCAAGCTGACAAAGTTCCATATCCACGAACCTTCTTCTCTCTGCAGGTCCGTTTTTTATAATGCCAAGATCTTCGGGAGAAAAGAAAACCACATTACAAAGACCCAGCAGATCCGCCGCTTTTTTCAACTTTTGCCCATCTATGGCAATCCCTTTGGATCTGCTGCTGCGCAAGTGCATATCGACTCTCGACTCGACATTTTCTTTTTCAATGTAAGTCCTGATATGCGCTTCCTCTTTCCCGAAGCGGATCATCTCTTTATCTTTGCTTCCCTTGTGGGATTTTGTAGTAGCGGAAACAAAAATTGCTTCCAGAATATTTGTTTTTCCCTGTGCGTTATCGCCGTACAGGATATTTGTGCCTCTGTCAAACTGCAGCGTCAAAAAATCATAATTCCTATAATCAGCCAGTTCTATCGATTTGATAATCATTCTTTTTACCGTCTTTACGATTCTATTTTGATAGTATTCCCATCAAATTCCACTCTATCGCCGGCTCTCAGTTTTTTACCGCGCTGTAATTCCACCTGACCGTTTACTTTTACCAGACCGTCCAGGATAGCCATCTTGGCCTCCACGCCAGAATCCGCCAAACCGGCGGCTTTCAATGCCTGGCCAAGTTTAATATAATCATCTTTCAAATGTACTGTTTCCATAATTCTTCCTGATCCTGAGCCAAATTTTTATGCAACTGTGGTAAAATTAACAGGAAGGATCAGATAAATATAACTTTCCTCCTGATTTTTGATAAAGCAGGGAGCTTTCGGATTTACCATGTAGAGATCTACCTCTTCATCGTCAATGACCCTGAGCGCGTCTATCAAAAATTTGGGATTGAAACCAATCATAAGATCTTTTCCCTGTTTTTCAATGTTAATATCTTCGTTCATGCTTCCCAGTATGGAATTGATCTTCAGCTCCATACTTTCATCGGTGATATTCATGATAATGGGCTTTTTATCCCCCTCTTTCACCAGAAGAGTCGCACGGTCTATACAATCTAAAAATTCTTTTTTGTTAATTCTTACTTTCGTTTCGTAATCGCTGGAGAGCATCTGATCGATCTTAAAATATTCTCCTTCGATCAGCCTTGAAACTACAGTCGTATTTTCAAAATCAAAAACAATATGTTTGTCCGTAAAGGAAATCGTCAGATCATTATCTGCTCCTCCGGAAAGGATCCTGCTCACTTCATTCAGCGTTTTTCCGGGAACGATCACTTTCTTGGGCTTATAATTTTCCCTTAACTGAATCTTACGGATGGAAATACGGTGTCCGTCCAGAGACACTACTTTAAATTCATCGCCATTAATCTCAAAAAGTTCTCCCGTCATCAGCTTATTGTTATCATTGTCCGAGATGGAGAATATGGTCTGTCTTACCGCTTCTTTTAAGGTAAACTGGCTGATCACGATACTGTCATTTTTCTCTACAACAGGAAGATAAGAAAAATCTTCTCCCGATTTTCCAATGATATTAAATTTTGCTTTTTCACATGTGATAGTGGTTTTATAAGAGGAATCCGTCTCAATGGTGATGTCGCTGTCTGGAAGTTTTCTCACAATCTCAAGAAAAATCTTTGCATCTATGGCGATCGATCCTTTTTCAACGATATCCCCTTCAATGATCGTTTCTATGCCAAGATCCATATCGTTAGCGGTCAGAGTAATGATCCCCTTGGATGCGTCTACCATGATACATTCTAAGATAGACATCGTGGTTTTATTGGAAACAGCTTTAGATACGATCTGCACTCCATTCAACAGATTTGATTTAGAACAGACTAATTTCATGTGAATAACTCCCTTCTTACTGATGCATGATTTCCAGGATGGGCAAATCATATAATAATATTAACAAATTCATAATCTAAATAATAAAGGATGTTGATATGTGCATAACCAATCCTATTATACTATTTTTCATGGGAAAATGGAATGGAAAAGTAGTGAATTCTGAAATTATAAGTTCATAATAAACTTTAAGTTATTCACAGGCCTTCTTTTCTCAATTTTTTTCTCTTTAAACTTTTTACCATTATAAACAAAGCAACCACAACATTATCCCCATCTATAAATGGAAAGGATCTCACTTCTAAGAGGGATTCAGCTTTTTTATGATAATATCCACTTTATTTTTAAGCTCTTCATTGACCTCCAGTTCCGCTGTGATCTTTTTGATCCCATGAATAACAGTAGTATGGTCTTTTTTTCCAAGTATTTTTCCAATATTAGCCAGAGAATTATCCGTATATTTATTACATAGATACATTACCACCTGTCTCGGCTGCACAAATTCGGAATTTCTTTTTTTGGAGACAATATCCTCCGGTTTTACGCCGAAATGCTCTGATACCACATTGATGATAAGGTTTGGAGTAATCTCTTTTACCTTGTTGGGATAAATGATATCTTTCAATGCTTCTTCAGCGGAAGCGAGGGTAAGTTCCACTTTGTTTAACTTTGCGAAAGCGATAATCTTGTTAAAAGCTCCTTCCAGTTCACGAATATTTGATTTAATATTCGTAGCAATATATTTCATGGTATCTTCATCAATCTTGCGGTCGTAAATTTCAGCGTTTTTGCGCAGTATAGCCATACGCGTTTCATAATCAGGCGGCTGGATATCTGCGATCAGCCCCCACTCGAATCTGGAGCGGAAGCGTTCGTCCAGAGTTTCCATTTCCTTCGGTGGCTTGTCCGAGGAAAGAACGATCTGTTTTCTTGCGGCATGCAGCACGTTGAACGTATGGAAAAATTCTTCCTGCGTACTTTCCTTTCCTATGATGAATTGTATATCATCTATCATCAGCACATCAACGGTACGGTATTTTTCACGAAGTTTCGTCATAGACGCGGCGTTACCGCTTCGGATGGATTCGATCACTTCGTTTGTGAACTCTTCGCTGGTAACATACAATACTTTTTTATCGGGATTGTTTTCCAATATAAAATGGCCGATGGAGTGCATCAGATGCGTCTTGCCAAGCCCCGGTCCCCCGTACAGGTAAAGCGGATTATAGACGTCTCCCGGAGATTCCGCCACTGCGAGAGATGCGGAATGAGCAAATTTATTGTTGTTTCCTACCACAAAGGTGTCAAACTTGTATTTGGGATTTAAATTTGCATTTTCATAATTAATATTGTAGACAGATCCGGAAAAAGGCGTTTCACTATCCATGAGGTCATGGGTTTTGATATCTTTCTCCAGAATAAATTTAACATCGTAATCCTGATCGAACATTTCCGTTATGGTAACTTGAAAAAAGCTTTTATACTTGGATGAAATATAATTGAGCGCATGAGCCTGATCAGACGGTATAATGATGCTTACTACATGATCCTCCACGTTGTGAAATTCAAGAGGTTCTACCCAGGTTTTATAAGAAATATCAGATATATTATATTCTCTTCTGATGATATCTTTGATAGCGGGCCATTTTTCTTTTATTTCTTCCATAATGCAGACCTTTCCTATTGTAATAGTTTGACACTTTTATGAGTAACGTTTTGACAGTCTTAGTTTTGCCTGATGTACCATAATATCGTACCGTTTCATTTTAATATAGATTGTTGCTAATTTCAAATGGTAGTTATCAACATAACATGGATAAAGTTATCCACATCATGTTGATAATTATGTTTATAATTTTTGTATTAACAGGTTTATGTGCATATTCTTTTAAAAAAAATTAAGAAAAATATTATAATTTTAGATTTATCCACAAGTAATCAACATAATGTGGATAAACTTATACATATATTAATATGTGGATATTTATGTGGATAACTTTATTAATAAAATTTTTATGCTTAATAAAGCTTTAATTTTCAGGATTTTCCTTGACACAGGCTGTTTTTTCTTATAAAATCAAATATGCTATTTTCCTGAAAAATGTTTATCCTTATATATAAGGTTAGAAAAGGAGGTGCTTTTCCATGAAAATGACATTCCAGCCTAAAAAGCGTTCCCGTTCAAAGGTTCACGGTTTCAGAGCAAGAATGAGCACTGCAGGCGGCAGAAAAGTTCTGGCAGCCAGACGTGCGAAAGGAAGAAAGAAATTGTCTGCATGACAGGTCACAGAGATGTGACCTTTTCTCTTTCTATAGGATGAAGCGGGAAAGTAAATGAGATTTTCAGATAGTTTAAAAAAAAATCACCAGTTCCAGTTCGTTTATAAGTATGGAAAATCTTATGCAAACAAATATCTTGTGATGTATGTAAAGGAAAATGGCACAGAACAGAACAGAATTGGAATCAGCGTGAGCAAAAAAGTCGGCAACAGTGTTGTGAGACACCGGGTAACAAGACTGGTGCGCGAAAGTTACCGATTACATGAGGCGGTGTTCAATAGTGGTTTGGACATTGTAATCGTGGCAAGGCAGAATGCGGCTTCGGTGGGTTATGAGGAGATAGAAAGTGCGCTGCTTCACCTTGGAAAGCTTCATCATATCATTAAAGTTTATTTTTATTTTGATTGAGAACATGAAAAAAGTATTGATTGCCGGTATCAGATTTTATCAAAAATATATCTCTCCGATGAAGAGGACGAAATGTCCTTATGTGCCAAGCTGTTCCCAGTACGGTCTGGAGGCGGTTCAGAAATATGGCGCTCTTAAAGGAGGGCTTCTGGCTCTCTGGAGAATATTGAGATGTAACCCTTTTTCAAAAGGGGGATATGATCCTGTACCGTAACGGCAAAACAGGAGGATAAATGGATTTTATTTTATTGACTCAAAATTCCAATCCTATCATTGGGCCTATTGCAAAACTGCTGGGATGGATCATGAACGGTATTTTCTTTGTGATCGATAAGATCGGCATCCCAAACGTAGGATTGGCCATCATTATTTTTACCATTGTGATTTATTTGCTGTTGATGCCTTTAACCATCAAACAGCAGAAATTTTCTAAGTTGTCCGCTAAGATGAATCCTGAACTTCAGGCGATTCAGGCTAAGTATAAGGGAAAGAACGACAATGAATCCGCCATGGCGCAGAATGCGGAAATTCAGGCTGTTTATGCAAAGTACGGCGTGTCTCCCGCGGGAAGCTGCGTGCAGCTTCTGATTCAGATGCCTATTTTGTTCGCCCTGTATCGTGTCATTTATGCCATGCCCGCGTATGTGACGAAGATCGGAAACACCTTCCGGGTGCTTGCGGATAAGATTATTTCTGTGGATAACGGCGCTTTTATCCAGAATTCAGAAGTTGACAGTATTGTAAATACTGTGGCGGTATACGGAAAATCTCTTACGGAAGGGACTAATGTATCCAACGGTATCATTGATATTCTGAATAAACTTTCTTCCGCAGATCTGGCTGTCGTTGCGCAGCATTATGGCCTGAATGAATTGACTTATGAGGGTCAGCTTATCTTAAACAATGGTGTCGAAAAAGGCCTGATCGATACTTATAATAATTTTCTTGGATTGAATATCGGGGATTCTCCCATGACTCTGATCAGACAAGCCTGGGTTGCGGGTTCCTGGGGATTGGTGATTGCTGCTGTTTTAATCCCTGTTCTTTCCGCGGTAACACAGTGGATCAACGTAAAGCTGATGCCGCAGGCAGCAACGGACAATAACAACGCGCAGGCTTCTACCATGGCGCAGTCCATGAAAACCATGAATATGGTTATGCCGATTTTTTCCGCCTGGTTATGTTTGTCTCTTCCGGCAGGTATGGGTATTTACTGGGTAGCCGGAAGCGTTGTGAGAAGTATACAGCAGGTGATTATTAACAGACACATTGATAAAATGGATTTTGAGGAAATTATCAAGAAGAATTCCGTTAAGAGCGCGAAAAAATTGGAAAAAATCGAACGTCAGCAGAACCTGATGAAGGAATATTCCAATATGAATACCAGAAATCTTCAATCCAAAGCGACAATTTCTTCTTCCGGTGCAGGACAAGGCGGCAGCGCTTCTTCCTATTCTTCTGAGAACGCTGCGTCTCCTACTGTAAGTGCAAAGCCCGGAAGCATGAGAGCAAAAGCTAATCTTGTGAAAGATTATAATGAGAAAAACAATAATAACAGCAAATAAAGTCGTCCAATCGGCGGAACAGGAGGAACTATGGAGACAGAATATATTGAAGTATCAGCTAAGACAGTGAGCGAAGCGATCACCGAAGCCTGCCAGAAGCTTGGCGTGACCAGTGATAAACTGGAATATACGGTAATAGAAGAAGGTTCCAGCGGATTTCTTGGAATTGGTTCTAAACCGGCTGTAATCAAAGCTGCTGCAAAAGTGGAAGAAGTTTCTTTGGATGTAGCTGCAAAGAATTTTCTGAATGATGTTTTCGCTGCAATGAATATGACGGTAGCTGTTGACATCGTATATAATGAAGCTGAAAAGTCCATGAGTATCGATTTGAGCGGCGATGAGATGGGCGTGTTGATCGGAAAGAGAGGACAAACGCTGGATTCTTTACAGTATCTGGTATCTCTTGTGGTAAATAAAAATTCCGAAGATTATATCAGAGTAAAAGTGGATACAGAAAATTACAGACAGAGACGTAAAGAAACGCTGGAAAATCTTGCAAAGAATATCGCTTATAAGGTAAAAAGAACAAAGAGGCCCGTTTCTTTAGAGCCTATGAATCCCTACGAGAGAAGGATCATTCATTCCGTTTTGCAGAATGACAGGTATGTAACTACTTACAGCGAAGGCGAAGAGCCTTTCAGAAGAGTGGTTGTAACTTTGAAAAAGTAAAAATTTACAAACGTATATCATGAACGGAAAATATAGAATTCATGATGCGTTAAAGAGGCTGTTGCAAAGAGATCGAAAATACAAAGCAACAGTCTCTTTCTTCTTATAAGTTGGCAGAGGGATTGTTATGTATCAGGAGGATACTATCGCAGCTATTGCAACAGGAATGACGGAATCCGGTATCGGTATTATCCGCATAAGCGGAAAAGATTCCGTTGCGTCCGGAAATCAGATATTTTGCACTATATCCGGTAAAAAAATCCTGGATACAGTGGAAAGCCATACCTTTCATCATGGTTATATTCTGGATGATCGCAGTATTGAAATGGATGATCGGAAAAATCATGATTGGAAGAATCATATTATAGATGAAGTGATGATCGTTGTCATGCGTGGGCCCAGAAGCTATACTGGCGAAGATATTGTAGAGATCCAATGTCACGGCGGTATTCTTGTGATTCAAAAGATCTTGGAAACCGTTTTAAGCACAGGGGTAAGACTTGCGGAATCTGGAGAGTTCAGCAAGAGAGCGTTTTTAAATGGAAAGATGGATCTGTCAAAAGCCGAGGCAGTGATGGATGTTATCCATTCCCAGAATGAGTATGCGCTTCGTTCTTCCATGAATCAGTTGCGAGGTGTCCTATCGGAAAAAATCAAAGAGTTAAGAGAAAAAATTATCTTTGAGATCGCGTTGATAGAATCTGCTTTAGATGATCCGGAACATATCAGCCTGGATGGATACGGTCCTGAGCTTCAAAAGAAAATTGATGATATTTCTTTTGTTTTACAACAACTGATTGACTCTTTTCAAAATGGAAAGCTGATGCGTGAAGGAATCCAGACGGTGATCCTTGGGAGGCCCAATGCCGGAAAATCTTCTCTTTTAAATACACTTCTTGGAGAGGACAGGGCTATTGTGACAGAAATTGCGGGAACTACCAGGGATATTCTTCGGGAAACTGTCAGACTAAGCGGGATCAGCCTAAATGTTACGGATACTGCGGGCATCAGAAATACGGAAGATAAAATAGAAAAAATAGGTGTGGAAAAAGCGATACAGTATGCTAAGGACGCCGATCTGATTTTGTTTGTTGTGGACGGGTCCGCAATGTTACATGAAGATGACGAAGAAATCTTATCGATTCTGAAAGATAAAAAGACTATTGTTCTGCTCAATAAATCGGATTTGTCCACGGTGGTAAAAGAGGAAGATTTGAAAAAGATGGTTCCTGAAAATGCCAGGATCATCAAAATTTCTACTGTAGATCACAGAGGAATTGACGAATTGGAAGAAACCATAAAAGATATGTTTTTTCATGGACAGCTTCAAAGCAGCAATGAACCGTTGATTACAAATATCCGTCACAGGGAAGCGCTTCAGGAGGCTCTTTCCTCTTTAAATCTGGTAAAAAAAAGTATTGAGGACGGTATGCCGGAGGATTTTTATTCTATCGATCTGATGAGCGCTTACGCTTCACTTGGAAAGATTATCGGGGAAGAAGTGGGAGATGATTTGATCGAAGAGATTTTTTCTAAATTTTGTATGGGAAAATAGCGTGGTGTAGAGATTTTTTTCTGTTAATGTGATAATATTAAAATAATTCTTGGTAAATCAGATCGTTAGACGGAGATAGAGAGATGCCGGAAATAAGGGAAAAAGTTGACGTTTGTGTGGTAGGAGCAGGACATGCCGGGTGCGAGGCCGCTTTGGCTTGCGCAAGATTAGGTCTGGAGACAGTGATTTTTACGGTAAGTGTGGACAGTATCGCGTTGATGCCTTGTAATCCTAATGTTGGAGGTTCTTCAAAAGGCCACCTTGTGAGGGAATTGGATGCACTGGGAGGCGAGATGGGGAAAAATATCGATAAAACTTTTATCCAGTCCAAAATGCTGAACGTTTCCAAGGGTCCTGCAGTCCATTCCCTTCGCGCTCAGGCGGATAAATCCGAATATTCCCGCGCTATGAGAAAAGTTTTGGAAATGCAGGACCATTTGACGATAAAACAGGCGGAAGTTTGCGACCTGCTCTGGGAAGATTATTCTTGCGAGGGAGAAATCGCGGAAAAAAGAGTTATCGGTGTAAAAACTTTTACCGGTGCAATCTATGAGTGCAAGGCTGTTGTTTTGTGCACGGGAACATATTTAAAAGCCAGATGTCTTTGCGGTGAATCTATTACATATACGGGGCCGAATGGATTACAGGCTGCGAATCATCTCACGGATTCCTTAAAAAAAATTGGGATCGAGCTGCGCCGTTTTAAAACGGGGACACCTGCCAGAATGGATGGAAGAAGTATCGACTATTCTAAGATGGAAGAACAATTTGGTGATGAGAAGATCGTGCCTTTTTCTTTTTCTACCGATCCGGATGACGTTCAAAAAGAACAGGTCTCCTGTTGGCTTACTTACACCAATGAACGGACTCATGAGATTATCAGGAACAATTTGGATAGATCGCCTATTTATGCGGGAATCATTGAGGGGACAGGGCCGAGATATTGTCCTTCCATTGAAGATAAAGTTGTAAAGTTTGCGGAAAAGGATCGACATCAGGTGTTTATTGAACCGGAAGGCCTTCACACGAATGAGATGTATGTGGGAGGTATGTCTTCCTCTCTTCCGGAAGATGTTCAGATTGCCATGTACCGCACGGTGCCTGGATTGGAACATTGCAGGATCGTTAGAAACGCTTATGCGATCGAATATGATTGCATCAATGCCAGACAGCTTTATCCGTCTTTGGAATTTAAAAAAATCAAAGGACTTTTCAGCGGAGGACAATTCAACGGAAGCAGCGGTTACGAGGAAGCCGCCTGTCAGGGACTAGTTGCCGGTATTAACGCATCCATGGAAATTATGGGTAAGGAAGCATTGCTGCTTGACAGGAGCGAGAGTTATATCGGTGTGCTGATCGATGATCTTGTGACGAAAGACAACAGGGAACCTTATCGGATGATGACTTCCCGTGCAGAATACAGACTGCTTCTGCGTCAGGATAATGCGGATCTCAGACTGCGGGAAAGGGGATATAAGATCGGATTGGTATCGGAAGAACAATGGAAGGAAGTTCAGGCTAAAAAATTTTTGATCCAAAAGGAGATAAGCAGATTAAAAAATACAGTGGTAGGCGCCAATAGTGAAATCCAGAATTTTTTACAATCCCATGGAAGTTCTTTTTTAAGAACCGGGACTAGTCTGGCGGAATTGATCTGCCGGCCGGAGCTTTCCTATGAGATGATCGGAGAGATTGATAAGGATCGTACTGATTCTGTTTCTGCTTTTAAAGCGGAAGCGGAGAAATTGTTTGGAACTGTGGATCAGAAATTATGGAATGCGGTAAAAGAACAGGTAGAGATTGAAATTAAATACGAGGGTTATATTTTACGGCAGAAGAGACAGGTGGAACAATTTCAGAAAATGGAAGGAAAGAAGATACCTGATAATTTAGATTATGACAAAATTTCTTCTCTGCGTTTGGAAGCAAGACAAAAGCTGAAAGAATTCAGGCCGGTTTCTGTGGGGCAGGCATCCAGAATTTCAGGTGTGTCTCCTGCGGATATTTCTGTGCTTATGGTATATCTGGAACATTATAAACGAATGGAAAAAGATGAGGGCTAAAATGAATTATGATACCGCTCAGTTTTTAAAAGATGCTTCAGAATTGGGAGTAGAGTTAGAACAGGATCAGGTGAAGCAGTTTCTTATTTACTATGAAATGCTGACAGAGTGGAATCAGATGATGAACTTAACCGCTATTACAGAATATAACGCTGTGATGAAAAAGCATTTTATTGACAGTATTTCTCTCTGTAAAGCTGTAGATCTGTCCCGGGAGATTTCCTGTATCGATGTAGGCACAGGCGCGGGTTTTCCGGGACTTGCTTTAAAGATTGCTTATCCCAAATTGCGGATGACTCTTTTAGATTCTCTGAATAAAAGAATTCTTTTTTTGAATGAATTGATTGAAAGATTGTGTTTGTCCGGAGTAGAGACCATACATGGGAGAGCGGAAGACTTTGCAAAAAAAGATCAGTTGAGAGAAAAGTTTGATTTATCAGTTTCAAGAGCTGTTGCAAATCTTTCAACCCTTTCTGAATATTGTCTTCCTTTTGTGAAAAAGGAAGGTTATTTTGTTGCTTACAAATCGGAGAAGATTGCAGAAGAAACAGAGGCGGCAAAAAAAGCTGTTTTCATATTAGGCGGCGAGATCAAAGAACAAGTGTCTTTTACTTTACCTGATTCGGATATTGAACGGAATCTCGTTGTAATTAAAAAAAGGAGGGAAACTCCCGGAAAGTATCCCAGAAGAGCGGGACTTCCGGTGAAAGAACCTTTAATGTAATTTATTTACATATTTTTCCTTTTGTTATATTATTATAATAAATTTGTATAAAAGAAAAAATTATATTAAATAAATAGAACATATGTTTGTGAGGCTTTTATGAATTTGGATGAGTATGCTGCTTTGAGTGAAATCTTAAATGAAATTCATCATGAAAGAGAAGCAATATGTGACAGATTACAAGATAATTTGTCTTGTATAAAAACCGAAGAAATTTATGCTAAAAATTTTGTGAAAACTGAACCGGATGATTATAAGGTTTTTTCTCCAAGAAGTACGGAATTACTATATCAAGAACAGATGGAAAAAATTGAAAAGCAAAAATCCGGTTATGAGGAAGAAAACAAAGCGCTCTGTCTCCAGAAGAATACGTTTGATTCCTGGGAGGAGCGCATCAAAAAAATATTAAACAGGGCTAATAATAAATTATCGGATGACGATCTGGCTGTTTTGGATATACAGGAACAGGACAGACAGCGTATTGCGAGAGATCTGCATGACACTCCGCTTCAAAACCTTGCGCATCTGATCCATCAGATTGAGTTGAGCGGAATGTATATTGATAAAGATCCTGTGCGTGCAAAATTGGAGCTTACGATTGTCAATAAAAAATTAAAAGAAACTATCGATGAGATTAGAAATATTATTTTTGATCTTCGTCCCATGACTTTTGATGATTTGGGTTTGAAAGCCAGCTTTGAGCGATTGATTGATTCTATCAATGAAAATGAAAAATATGAAATTGAATTGGATCTGGATGATGTTTCATGTGAAACAAATCTTGTGTTAGTGACAATCTATCGTGTTGTGCAGGAGTCTTTCAATAATATCCTAAAACATTCGGAAGCTTCTAAAATTTATTTTAGCTGCAAATGTATGAATGATGTTTGCCATATTGTAATTCGGGATAATGGAAAGGGATTTACTGAAATAGCTGAAACAGGGGAAAAGCATTTTGGTATTTATGGCATGAAGGAGCGTATCAAACTGTTAGGCGGAAAGATTGTCATTGATTCCGTTCCTAATGAAGGAACTACTGTTTTAATAGATGTTCCGCTAAGCGCTTAGTGAAAATACTTTTTGCAAAGTTCAGAATTTTTTTTATCTGGCAGGCGAAACGTATCATTAATTGGGAAATGTCGCGCTAGTCTTATTTTAAGATGGGAGTTAAAGTATGAGTATCAGGGTAATGTTAGCAGATGATCATTTATTGATGAGGGAAGGTATTAAACAGCTTCTTGAGTTTGACGGATCTATAGAAGTTGTGGGAGAGGCCGGTAATGGAGAAGAATGTATTGAAAAATTAAGTTTCTGCCATCCGGATATTCTCTTGTTGGATATCAATATGCCGTTGAAAAATGGTATTGAGGTTTTGGAAGAAATAAAAGCAAAAAAGATTGATGTAAAAGTTTTAATTCTGACTGTTCATAACGAAATTGAATATTTGATAAAGGCAGTAGATATTGGTGTAGACGGATACATCCTGAAAGATTCGGAGTCTGCTGAACTAAAAAATGCGATTAATATAGTTATGAACGGGGAAAGTTATATTCAGCCAAAATTGATTCCTGTTTTAAATAACAGATTGGTTTCCAGAGATGTTGACAAGGATAAAATTGATTCTCTTACAAGCAGGGAATTAGAGGTATTAGTCCAGGTAGCTAATGGAATGATTAATAAGGAAATCGCAACAACATTAAATATTAGCGAGCGTACTGTGAAAAATCATATATCTAACATTTTTAAAAAAATTGACGTTTCCGACCGTACACAGGCTGCGGTATTTGCCATAAAGAATGACTTAATAAAGCTATTCTAAATATAGTATTTTTCCTGAGAAATGTTTCACGTGAAACATTTCTCTTTTTCATTTCCTAATTTATCCTTTTTTACTTTAAATGACACAAGATAATGTTTCACGTGAAACATAGTGACACAATATCCAGGGAGTTATATTTGTGAAACATTTTTTCATCTGATGCGTGAAACATTTTTTTACAAATTTTTTTAAAAAGATGTAAAACTAGATATTGTGGTTTACAGATAAGTATATTGCCGAGGCTTTAAAAGTGTGTAAAAGTATAAAAAATCTTATAGATATATAGTGAAAGAAGTGATATAATTGAAAAGCAAATTAACGAAAGGCGAAAAATATGGGTAAAATAATTGCGATAGCAAATCAGAAGGGTGGTGTTGGAAAGACCACTACTTCCATTAACCTTTCCTCATGTCTGGCAGAGAAAGGCAAAAAGGTTTTAGTTATTGATACAGATCCGCAGGGAAATACGACCAGCGGTTTTGGTATTGATAAAAACAATCTGGACAATACAATTTATGAATTGATTTTAGGAGAGTGTACCATCCGCGATTGTATTATTCCAGAGGTGGTGAAAGGTGTTTCTGTTCTTCCGTCCAATGTCAATCTCGCCGCGGCGGAGATTGAATTGATCGGCGTAGATAAAAAGGAATACATATTAAAAAACGAAGTAGATTATGTAAAGGATGATTATGATTTTATTATCATTGATTGTCCTCCTTCACTGAATATGCTGACCATCAACTCTATGACTACAGCGGACAGTGTTTTGGTTCCTATCCAGTGTGAATATTATGCTTTGGAAGGTCTGAGCCAGTTGATCCATACTGTAAATCTTGTAAAGGAAAGATTGAATCCGGCGCTGAAAATGGAAGGCGTAGTTTTTACGATGTACGATTCCAGAACGAATCTTTCCATGCAGGTGGTGGAAAACGTGAAACAGAACTTAAAGCAAAAGGTCTATAATACATTAATACCCAGAAATATCAGATTGGCGGAAGCGCCAAGCTATGGCCAGCCGATCAATATATATGACGCAAAATCGGCAGGAGCAGAAGCATATATGCAGCTGGCGGAAGAAGTGCTTAATAATAAGTAGATAGAAAAAGAGGTAAATATATGGCAGCGAGAGGTTTGGGAAAAGGACTTGACTCTTTGATTCCGAACGTAGTAGAAGAAGCAAAAGTAAAAAAGGAAGCGGCACAACAGCAGGGAAAAACCGTGGAAGAAAAAAAGGGTCCTGAAACGATCGTGAAGATTACCATGGTTGAGCCTAACCGGAAACAGCCCAGAAAATATTTTGACGAGGATTCCCTGCAGGAATTGTCCGATTCCATAAAGCAATACGGGCTCTTACAGCCTATCCTGGTCCAGAACAGAAAAGATCACTTTGAAATTATAGCGGGAGAGCGAAGATGGCGCGCCGCAAAAATGGCCGGCTTAAAAGAAATTCCTGTCATTATCCGGGATTATACGGATCAGGAGATCATGGAAATCTCATTGATCGAAAATATTCAGCGTGAAGATTTAAATCCCATTGAGGAAGCGCAGGCTTATAAGAGACTGTTGACGGAATTTAATCTGAAACAGGATGAGGTAGCAGAGAGAGTGTCAAAGAGCCGTGCCGCCGTCACCAATTCTATCCGTCTGCTGAAACTTGGTGATGATGTCCAGCAGATGGTGATTGACGATATGATCAGTACCGGACATGCCCGCGCCCTTTTGGCAGTGGAAGATAAAGACGAACAGTACACTCTGGCGCAGAAGATCTTTGACGAGAAGCTGAGTGTGCGGGATGTGGAAAAACTGGTAAAAAATCTTCATAAACCTGAGAAAACTCCTAAAAAAACAGAAAACGTTACCATGGAAGCGATCTATCAGGATATTGAGGAAAAATTAAAGCAGAGATTGAGTACCAAAGTTACAGTCGCTTCCAAGGGAGACGGCGCGGGCAGGATCGAGATAGAATTTTATAGTCATGAAGATCTGGACAGACTGCTCGACATGATAGGAAATCATTAAAATAATGTTGATACGATAGGATGAGAGAAATATGGGTACAACGCTGAGTGAAATCAGTCTGTGGTTGACAGAAACGGGATATTCTGTAATTGTTGCAGGAGTACTTGCGATTTTGTTGTTGATCGTTATGATTCTTCTGATCGTTCAAATTGTAAAAACCGGAAAATTGAAAAACAGGCTGGATAAGTTTTTGATTGGCAATGATGGTAAGAGTCTGGAAAAAGATATTATCGAATTGTATGAAGATAATAAATTTTTAAAGAATACAACGGAGAAAAATAAGAAAGATATTAAAGATCTGTATAAGAAAATGGAGTCCGCTTACCAGAAAATGGGCCTGGTAAAATATGATGCTTTTAATCAGATGGGCGGACAGTTAAGTTTTTCTCTTGCATTATTGGATGAAAATAACAATGGTTTTGTCCTGAATTCTGTCCATAGCGCAGAAGGATGCTATTCTTATACCAAAGAGATCAGGCACGGGGAATGTAAGATCTCCCTTGGTCAGGAAGAAGCGGAAGCTCTTGCGATTGCAATAGGTGAAGCGGAAGAATAGATAAGCGGTGAGAATATGATACGAAAAAGATTGTTGGAATTAGAAGGCGGAGAAGTTCTTGCCAGAGAAATCATGACTTCGGATTATCAGGTAGTACTGCCGGAAGGTGCAACGATTCGCAAGGATTATATTCACAGGCTGGAAGAACTTGGTATCCTGGAAGTATTTGTGAAAGAACAGATGGCTGAAAAGAAGGAAAAGGCCATTTTAAAGAGTGAGATCGAAAAATCTGTAAAAGAAAAAGTAAAGGATATTCTGGAGCGCCATACTTACCACAATAACGAAAAGCTTGCCGAACTGGGAAAAGCCGCCGATCGTATTATATCGACCATTCTGGAGGAAGAAAGAGTTGTAGAAAAAGTTTTTGATATTCAGGAGAGAAGCGCCGATATTTATGAACATTCCATCAATACCTGTGCTCTGGCAGTTTTGACTACATTGAAGTTAAATCTGGATATGAACAAAGCGCATGATATCGGAGTGGGATGTCTTCTGCATGATATAGGTCTTCGTTATACAGTCATTGATTATAATGACAGGGATCTCGATACTTTAAACCAGCATCAGATTGCGGAATATAAAAAACATCCTGTTACCGGATATTATGCTCTTAAAGACGAAAATTGGATCTCGGATCTCAGTAAGGCGATTATTCTGGGGCATCATGAGAGATTGGACGGTACCGGATTTCCTCTCAAAACCATGGATATTCCTTTTGAGTGCCAGATCGTAAATATCTGCGATACTTTTGACGAGATGATTTGCGGGATTGCCTGCAAAAGAACAAAGGTATACGAGGCTATTGAATATTTGAAAAGTTATAAGAATCGTCTATTCAACGAAAAAATCGTGGACGCTTTTCTAAGTTTTACCGCGGTTTATCCGGCGGGTACTAAAGTTCTGACAAACGAGGGCGAGCTGGCGGTGGTTTTGTCGCAGAATAAGGATTTTCAGGACAGGCCCGTTATCCGTATTCTGAAGGATAAGGATGGGAAGGATGTAAAAGATGAAGTCATTAAGGATCTTGTAAAGATTCATAATATATTTATAGAGAAAGCGTTAAGCTAAGAGGAGGAAAAATGATCGACATTAAATTTTTAAGGGAGAATCCGGATATCGTAAAAGACAATATCAGAAAAAAATTTCAGGATGAGAAATTGCCTCTTGTGGATGAAGTTATCGCGCTGGATATTGAAAACAGAAAGGCAAAGCAGGAAGGCGATGACCTCCGCGCCGCCCGTAACAAAATTTCCAAAGAGATAGGAGTTTTGATGGGACAGGGGAAAAAGGAGGAAGCGCAAGCAAAAAAAGCCGAAGTGGCTGCTGGCGCTAAAAGGCTTGCGGAACTGGAGGTTTTGGAGGAGGAGCTTCAGGAAAAAATCACAAAAATCATGATGGTGATCCCTAATATCATAGATGAATCTGTGCCTATCGGAAAGGACGACAGCGAAAATGTAGAGATCCAAAAATACGGAGATCCCGTAGTGCCTGATTTTGAAGTGCCATATCATGCTGATATTCTTGAGAGTATTAATGGATTGGATAAAGAAGCCGCAGGACGTACCAGCGGAAACGGATTTTATTATCTCATGGGAGACGCCGCGAGGATCCATTCCGCTATGATCAGCTACGCCAGAGATTTTATGATCGACAAGGGATTTACCTATTGTATCCCGCCTTTTATGATCCGCAGCAGCGTGGTCAACGGTGTGATGAGTTTTGCCGAGATGGAAGCAATGATGTATAAGATCGAGGGAGAAGATCTGTATCTGATCGGTACTTCCGAGCATTCCATGATCGGCAAGTTTAAGGGACAGATCCTGAATGAATCCAGTCTTCCTGTGACTATGACATCTTATTCTCCCTGCTTCCGAAAAGAGGTAGGTTCCCATGGGATCGAGGAAAGAGGCGTCTATCGCGTACACCAGTTCGAAAAACAGGAAATGGTTGTGCTCTGTAAACCGGAGGACTCTATGGACTGGTATCAAAAAATGTGGTCCTACACCGTGGAATTTTTCCGGAGCCTGAACGTGCCTGTGCGCACATTGGAATGCTGCAGCGGCGATCTGGCGGATTTAAAAGTGAAATCCTGTGATGTGGAGGCCTGGAGCCCCAGACAGAAGAAATACTTTGAGGTAGGTTCCTGCTCTACTTTGGGAGACGCTCAGGCAAGACGCCTTGGAATCCGTACAAAAGGGGAAAATGGTACTTACTATGTGCATACCTTAAATAACACAGTGCTTGCAACTCCCAGAGGGCTGATTGCGTTTTTGGAGAATAATGTCAATCAGGATGGAAGCATTGACATTCCGGAAGCTCTTCGTCCTTATATGGGCGGCAAGGAAAAAATCATGCCCGGTCATTGACAGAATACCTGAGGGAAAGAAGGTGAAATCTTTGCATAGATATATGCGCGCTATCGGTTTTAGCGGTTTTGAAAACAGAAAGAAGCTTCAGGAGCTTTTGACGGAAGTAGTAATACATTCAGACAGACAAAGCATTACCACCAATCAGGAAAATATGCTTCTAGGTGAATTTTGCAAGGATTTCGATGCCGATCTTGGGATTGCCGTCTGCGGTGAATTTGACGAGGAGGAAAAATTTACCTATGAGTATTACTTCCCTTATCTGAAGGGAACAGGCATCACCTCTTACGAAGATATCTCAGTGGAACGCCATGCGGACAAGGAATCATACGCCGGTGTCTGTGACGATATCAAAGTGGGAATTTCTCTGATCTTTTATTTAAGAAACAGAATTTCCTATATCAAGGCACAGACTGCGGGGAAACTTCCTGTCAGAGGCACTTCTCTGACACTTTCGGCGCTGTCGGTCAAAGGCGCTATTCTGCTGCCTATCCAGAAAAATGAAGAGCAGCTTCAAAAAGTAAAACAGGATTCCGCCAACAGAAACACCTTATTGGCTGCCGCCAGAAAAGGGGATGAGGATGCCATTGAAACTCTGACCTTGGAAGACATGGATATGTATACCGCCATTTCCAGAAGGATTCAGAAAGAAGATATTTTCAGTCTGGTGGACACTTATTTTATGCCTTACGGCGTGGAATGCGACCAGTATTCCGTTTTGGGCGAGATTGTAGCGATCAGGACTGTGACCAATCAACTGACGAAAGAGCAGATTAATATTTTAACAATTTGCTGTAATGAATTGACATTTGACGTTTGTATTAATATAATAGATTTGTTCGGAGAACCTCAGGTAGGAAGAAGATTTAAAGGTATTATATGGCTTCAGGGCCGGATCAATTTTCCTGAGGAATTCGAAGCATAGTTCCAGTGTCTCCGTAGCTCAGCAGGATAGAGCGTTCGCCTCCTAAGCGAAAGGCCGGGTGTTCGAATCACCTCGGGGACGTTTAGATATTCCGAAAGTCTTGTATCTTACCAAGATTTTCGGTTTTTTTATAGGTCCATAGATTAAGGGACTGATGAGCGCACATGATGCGGAATGCAAAAAGAAAGAGAGGGCAATTATGGAAACGAAGAACTTAACTCCTGCGGCAACCGAATTTTTTCCCGATGGAACTCCCATTGACAGCTGGTTTTACGACACGAGGGTACCGACTCTGGAAGAATTGGGAAAACAGTATGTTTTGACACAGTATGACATTTTGGACGATGGGAAGATTCACACAAAAGAGATTCAGGATCTGATCGATAGGGCGGCGTCTCAGGGCGGCGGCGTGATCGTGGTTCCGGCGGGAACATACCTGACAGGCTCTCTCTTTTTTAAACAGGGCGTGAATCTTTATGTGGCGGAGGGAGGTACGCTGAAGGGAAGCGATGACATTTCCGATTATCCTGTCTGTGAAACCCGGATTGAGGGAGAGACCTGCCCTTATTTCGCCGCGCTGATCAACGTGGATAATGTGGATGGCTTTACCATGTGCGGCAAGGGCACGATCGATGGAAACGGCTTGAGATCCTGGAAAGCTTTCTGGCTGAGGAGAAAATGGAATACGAAATGTACCAATAAGGATGAACAGCGTCCCAGACTGGTCTATATTTCCAATTCCCAAAATGTGCTGGTAGCCGGTCTGAATTTACAGAATTCGCATTTCTGGACGAACCATATCTATAAGAGCAATCATGTAAAGTACCTCAACTGCCGGATCTTTTCTCCCGCAAAACCGGTGAAAGCGCCCAGCACGGACGCCATCGATATCGATGTGTGCTCCGATTTTCTGGTGAAGAATTGTTATATGGAAGTAAACGATGACTCTGTCGTGTTAAAAGGAGGCAAAGGACCTTGGGCGGATACCGCGCCGGAAAACGGTTCCAATGAAAGAATCCTTGTGGAGGATTGTACTTATGGATTCTGCCACGGCTGTCTGACTTGCGGGTCGGAATCGGTGCATAACCGCAACATAATCATCCGCCGTCTTAATGTGCTGGACAGCGCAAACTTTCTGTGGTTGAAAATGCGTCCCGACACCCCCCAGCTTTACGAGTATATCACAGTGGAAGATGTGAAAGTAAAGGTCATGAATTTTCTGAATATCAACCCTTGGACACAGTTCTTTGATTTAAAAGGCAGAACAGATATGCCGCTGTCCCGCGCGGAACATATTACGCTGCGAAACTGCGAGTGCGAGTGCGACACTTATTTTAACGTCACTCCCCAGCCGGATCAGTATCTGCTCTCCGATTTCACTTTTGAAAACCTTCATATCACCGCTGGAAAGAACGGTTTTGCGGAGGGCGTTGTGAAAAACATGACCATAAATCATGTTACAGTGGAAAGCAAAGAATAAAAACGCAGAAGGTTACGCAAATGAACAAGAAGTTACCTTTCAGTCTGTCCACCACGCAGACGATCCTGTTGAGTTTCCTGCTTGCCGTTTTGGTCGGAAGCGGTCTGCTGGCCCTGCCGGTCAGTTCCGCCCAAAAAGAAGCGGTTCCCTATATAGACGCTTTGTTTACGGCGACAACCTCTATATGTGTGACAGGGCTTGTGACGGTTCCCACCGTATCCACATGGAGTCTGTTCGGACAGATTGTCATATTGATCCTGATACAGATTGGCGGTCTGGGCGTCATCACTATTTTGTCAGGACTGATGATCAGCCTGCATCGAAAAATCGGCATGGGCGACAGAATGTTGATTCAGGATGCTTTTAACCTCAATACGTTATCAGGGCTTGTAAAGTTTATAAAAAAAGTGTTTGCAGGCACGTTTGCCGTAGAGGCGCTGGGCGCTCTGTGTTGTATGATCGTATTTGTGCCGGAATACGGGCCGAGGGGCATCTGGATATCCGTCTTTCATTCCGTATCCGCTTTCTGTAATGCAGGCATCGATATTTTGTCGGAAGACAGTTTGTGCAGATACGCTTTCGATCCTGTTATAAATATTGTGACGAGTATCCTGATCGTTCTCGGCGGAGTGGGATACATCGTCTGGTGGGATATGCTCAGAGTATTGAAGAATTTCAGACGCCAAAAGTTAAAGTGTTTTAAAAACCTGACCCTCCACAGCAAGATCGCGCTGTCTGTAACGGGGTTTCTGATCTTTGCGGGAGCCGTCCTTTTTCTTCTTTTGGAGTATGATAACCCTCTGACCATAAAGGATTATTCTTTATGGGATAAAATACAAGTCTCTCTGTTTCAGTCCGTGACTACCAGGACTGCCGGTTTTGCCACGATACCGCAGCAGAATCTGACCAACGCATCCGCTATTCTATCTCTGCTTTTGATGTTTATCGGCGGATCGCCGGTGGGAACGGCGGGCGGAGTGAAAACCGTGACAATAGCGGTGCTGCTTGCTTCCGCTTTCGCTGTCATGGGAAACAATGAGGATGTAGTTTTGTTTCACAGAACAATTACCAAACAGGCTGTCAGCAAGGCGGCAGCAGTAGTGAGTATGTCCTTTATCATCCTGTTTACATCCACCGTTCTTCTGTCGGCGGTGACAGACGCGGACGCGCTGGATATCGCCTATGAGACGGTGAGCGCAACGGCAACCGTAGGATTGACAAGGAATCTGACGTCTTCGCTGAATCTGTGGGGAAAAATCATTATCATCATCACAATGTATCTGGGGAGAGTGGGTCCCATTTCCCTTGTGATAGCGTTCCATACAAGAAAAGAAAACAGAAACAGTATTAAGGATCCCACGGAAGAAATAAGCGTTGGTTGACATGAGTCATGAAAGTTGCCTGACGCTTTGGAATGGAGGCTGAAAATGAGTATCAATAAATCATACGCCGTGTTTGGACTCGGCAGATACGGAAGGGCTGTGGCGAAGGAGCTGGCAAAAAGCGGCGCCGAGGTGCTGGCGGTAGATATGGATGAGGATATCGTCAACGATGCCATTGCTGAAATTCCTTATTGTAAATGCGCGGACGTCACGGATGCGGAGGTGATCCGGCGGCTTGGAATTGCCAATGTAGACGTTGTGATTATAGCCATGGCCACTAATCTGGAGGCCTGTGTCATGGCCACTATGCTGTGTAAGGAGATCGGGGTCAGGACTGTGATCGCAAAATGCTCCAGCGAAATGAATTGCAGGATCCTGAGCAAAGTCGGGGCGGACCGTGTGGTATTTCCCGAGAATGAGTCGGGGATGCGGCTGGCGAAAAATCTTTTGAGTTCCGGATTTGTGGATCTGGTGGAACTTTCAAAGGACGTTTCCATGCTGGAACTTGAAGTCAGGCCGGAATGGGAAGGAAAAAATCTGCTGGAGTTAAATTTGAGGCGGAAATATTCCATCAACGTGGTTGCGATCCTTCAGGACAAGGAGGTCTGCGTCAATATCGATCCTGAAAAACCGTTGGAGAAAACAATGAGGCTGATCGTGATAGCCAACACTTCTAAACTAAGCAAACTCAGGTAAACGGTATTTGTTTCAATGACGTTTCAATGACGTGCGTGTTTCAACGATGTGCGCAACTTGTTACTTTTTGTGTTTTATGCTATAATATAGCTGTTCGTATCTCTGGGGAAGGAGGAATGATGATGAATCTGGTCATTACCATGAGCCGCCGCTTTGGGACGGGCGCCAGTATGATAGCGGAGGAATTGTCAAAAAAGCTTAAGATTCCGGTTTATGATAAAGCTTATATAGAGCATGAATTGGAAGGTAACAATTACCACGATGAGGCAGAGGTTATCAAGGAACTGGCAAGTCAGTCCTGCATTATTTTAGGCCGCTGCGCCTCCGAGATTTTAAAGGACCAGCCCAATGTATTTAACGTTTATGTCTGTGCCGACAAGGAAGACCGTATCAATCGGATCATGAAAAAGGAATCCCTGTCTTATGAGAAGGCGAAAGAAATGCTTGACTTAAACGATAGGGAGAGGGCCGATTATTATTATGAACACACCGGAAAGGTCTGGGGTGACGTAAATAATTACCATATGATCCTGGACACTTCCAGACTGGGTGTGGAGAACTGCGCGGAAATCCTGATGAAATATTTTGAGAGGATCGATGTGATCTGACAGAAAAAAAGACAGCTATTTTAGGCGAAGCGGCCAAAAACAGGCTGTCTTTTTGTATGCTTTTTCTTTTCTAAGCCATGATAAATAATATTTATTTTTTTCTTGAATAAAAAAAACAAATGGTATAATATTCATATGGGTATAATTTCCTTATAGTCCGTGCATGAACCGTTGTCTGATTGTGTACGGATTAGGTGATCTTATAAAAATGATACGAATGGAGGATGAAAATGATAGCACAAATATTTGCGGTAATTATCTTTCTGGCTATGTTTGTACTGATCGTCACAGAAGTGCTGGAAAGGCATGTTATTACTTTAGGCTGCGGTCTGTTGACCCTGCTTTTAGTATTTGGCGTGGGTATGAGAAGTATGGATGCGGTTATCGAGACCTTAAATGTCAAAAGTATTTTTACTCTCTCATTTTGGTATGCGGCGGGCGAGGCGTCCGAATCCTCAAGCGGAATCAACTGGGCTACTATCATATTTGTGGCCGGCATGATGATTATGGTTGAGGGCATGGCGCGTGTTGGATTTTTCAGGTGGCTGTGCATGAAAATTGCGAAGATGGTCCATTATCGTGTGGTTCCTATCTTTGTGACTTTTATGATACTTTCCTCTTTTTTGGCCATGTTTATCGACAGTATAACCGTTATTCTGTTTTTGGCGGCTGTAACGATCGAGCTGTCACAGCTTTTGAAATTTAATCCGATACCTATGATCTTGTCGGAAGTGTTCTGTGCGAATTTAGGCGGCTCGGCAACCATGTGCGGCGATCCCCCTAACATTATCATCGGAACTTCTCTGGGATATTCGTTCGGGGATTTTATGCAAAATACAGGTATACTTGCAGGCGTTTCCCTAATTACTATCTTGATTTATTTTTATTTTGCGTTTCACAAAGAGCTGGAGCAGAGTGCGGCAAAAATTGGCGATACGGCTTCTTATCCCGACCCCAGGGAAGCTATCACGGATAAGCGCGGTTTTGTGGTCAGCGCACTCATATTCCTGTGTGCCGTTGTCCTGCTTGTAACCCATGCTCAGACCGGCCTGACGGTGGCGTTTATAGGTACTTTTATCGCTATTGTCACACTGATAACTTCGGGAAAAAATGCGCTCAGTCTGATCAAAAAGGTTGACTATAAAACCTTACTTTTTTTCATAGGGCTTTTTGTGGTTGTGGGCGGCCTTGAGCAGACAGGCATTTTAAATCTGATCGCCTCTTTTATAGGACGCATCAGCGGCGGCAATGTAATGCTTATGGTAGCCATCATCATATGGATATCGGCTATTGCCAGCGCGTTTATTGACAACATTCCTTTTGCCGCAACCATGATACCTGTTATCAAAAGCCTTGCCGCAACGCAGGGAGTGGATTTATCGATTCTGGCGTGGACGCTTGCGATAGGAACCGACATTGGAGGCAGCGCAACTCCTATAGGCGCCTCCGCTAACGTAGTGGGCATAGCAACTGCCGCAAAGGATGGTTATATCATAAAATGGGGCAAATATTGCAAGGTTATGGCTCCCGCCACCGTAATCGTAGTGCTTCTGTCCATGCTTTTGATCTATGTCAGGTATTTCTAAAGCGAACGCAGGCCGTAAACTGAAATCATTGCCGTTGGGCGGTTTTGTCTATGACATGCCTGCGGCAAAAAGCGCTTCGCAAAATGTTTACTTGAAAATGGGAGGTAACAATATGAATAAACAACTGATTATTTCTATAGGGCGCGAATTTGGCAGCGGTGGTCATGAGATTGCACAGAAACTTTCCGACATATATCAGCTGACATTATATGATCAAAACATATTGGAAGAGATCGCGAAAAAAACAAATCTGGATCACAATGAGCTTAGGGAACTGGAAGAAACCAAACGCAACAAACTTTTATCGCGTACCGTAAGGGGAATGAACAATTCTGCGACCCATAACGTTACTCTGTTGCAGTTTGATTTTCTGAAAAAGAAGGCCGATGCGGGAGAGTCTTTTATTGTTGTGGGAAGATGCGCTGAGTTTGTGCTAAAAGGCCACCCCGCGGTTATTTCCTTCTTTGTGCTGGGCGACCACGATGTCAAGAAACAGAGGATCATGGAGCTCTATCATTTGTCGGACATAGAAGCCCGCGCGATGATGTACGATAATGACAGACGGAGAAAACAGTACCATAACAGCTATTGTCCCAGTAAATGGGGCGATTCCAGATATTATGATCTTTCTATCAACAGCAGTAAGCTTGGAATTGATGGGAGCGTAAAGATAATGTGCGAATATATCAATGCGCGCATCGTTGAAATGTAACGATAAAAACCTGTCGGCGCTTAACGAGTTCGAATAATTTGGAAAGTCGCAAAGAATCAGTATTTATGCGGGTTCGCGGCATTTCAACAGGTCTTTTGATAATAATTTGATAACAGTCGCATAAGTGCGATTATTCTTATAACCCAGTGGTTTTTGGGTAAGAGAATGATTGAGAAGTGGCTGAACGAAATCCATATTAGAATGCCCTTAGCTGTGGGTAATGGCTCATGGCTAAGGGCATTTTTTATGCTGCTTGCTCAAAAATTTGTTTTTGCATATTCAAGTAGTATTTTAAATCATCAGCAGTTTTTTTGAAATATTTTGGTCGATTTATAGATTGTGCACTAATGTTGTTGGCTTCAGCTAAACACTTTGTATAATCAAAAACACAGAGTAAATTCTTTCTTCAAAGAATCAGACTTTTTTAGTGCCCTCTATTTATGCGGTTTTGCGGCATTTCAACAGGTCTTTTGATAACAGTTATAGAATATTGACATAAAGGAAAAATTTAAATATAATATATATTAACCAAAAGGTTAATTAGGGTGGGGCGATATATTTGTGGAAATAACATATATTAACAATAAAGTAAAGAAATATTTTGAGGACTATAATAAAATGCAAAAAAAGCTACCGTTTGAATGGGTGAAAACCATTAAAAAACATATGAATCGATTGAAAGCGGCTGAATGTTTTGGGGATTTTTTAAAATTAGGCTTGGGAAAACCTGAACAGCTTGAGGGATATCAGAAAATTCGATATTCATTACATGTAGCGCCAAATGTCAGACTGATAATTGAACCAAATGCAACGCAAGATACTATTATGATTTGTACTGAAATCGAAGTGGAAGGAGTGAGCGATTACCATGGCAGTAAAGAAAATTGGTATATCTCGTGATTTGATTATTCATCCTGGAGAAACTATTGCTGATGTATTAGAAGATCGTGGAATTACACAAGCTGAATTATCATCAAGAACAGGTGTTTCTCCAGCTTATGTAAGTAATGTGATTGCTGGAAAAAAAGGGATATCTGCAAATTTTGCGATGGGGTTAGAATATGCATTAGGAGTGCCGAAGTCCTTTTGGTTAAATCTTCAGGCAAATTATGAGTCAGAACTTTTAGAAATGAATGAAGAGCAAACGATTACTGATGAAGAGCGAAGCGTAAGAGAAGATTTAAAAGATATTGTAAAATATTTGAGACAGCGAGGAATGATGCCCATACGAGAAAATAAGGATGATTCCATTCTTTCTCTACGGAAAGTCTTACAAATTAGTAATATAGCAAATTTGAAAGAAATGATTCCGGCAGGAGCTTTTCGAATGGCAGTCAATACTACTGTAAACCATAATGTACTTGGTGCATGGATTCGTTTGTGTCAGCTTACCGAAAATGACAAGACTATCTCATCTAAATTTGACAAGAAATATATTAATGATTTAATACATGAAATAAAAAATATTATGTGTCAAAAAGATGCCAATATTCAGAGAAATTTAAAGGATGTTATGGTGAAATATGGAATAGACTTTTCAGTTGTAAGGAATTTTAGGGGTGCTCCTGTGCAGGGGTATATTTTTCAAAAAAGTGATGGGATATATCAAATGGTTTTAACTATAAGAGGCGCATTTGCAGATATTTTCTGGTTTTCTTTATTCCACGAAATAGGTCATATTGTTAATGGAGACATAGGAAAAAATATTAAATTTTTAGATGATGGCAGTGATTACGAAAAGGAGATAGCTGCTGATCTTTTTGCTAGTAATATGCTTTTGTCCCCAGAAACTTATGAAATGTTTGTTCAAAAAGGAGATTTTTCTATTGAAGCGATACAAAAATATGCAAAATCTCAGAAAGTAATGCCATATATTGTTATAGGTAGATTGCAAAAAGAAAAATATTTAGACTATAGAATGTATAGTAATTATAAGTTGCGATATAAATGGGGAGAATAGAATAATCAAAAGAACTGAGAACACGACAGAAAATAATCGCTAAACAAAATTGATTATCATTTGTCGTGTAAGAATGATACACAGCGCCCCTTTATGCAGCGGCCAAATGGACATGTGTCTGCACGTCCATTTGGCTTGTTTTTCACTTGTCTTTGTATTTATATGCTGAAATGAAATCTGCTGCCGTTTTCTGTCCTGCTCTCTGCCCGTATTTCATTCCAGTTCACCGCCGCAATCTTCCTCATCAGTTCGTCCACGCTTCCGGCTTCCACAACCGTATGCTTTGTGTCGGCGTTTGTCTGGGAATAACGGTCTGCCGCTTTTTCTTCCAGACGCTTTTCCTGCTGTTTTTTCTGTGTCCGGTTATCTGCCGCCTTTTTCTGCGCCCGTTTTTCCGCCCTTGCTTCCTCGATCTGTTCCCGCTGTTTGCGGCTGGACTTTTCAAGCTCCGCAAAGATATTGGCAGAGCCGTCATCATTGAAAGAAATCGCGATCCTGCTGATTCGTGTGTCGGCATTTTCCCCGTTCCTGCCGAAAGCGGAGGTATAACCAAATTCACGGTTGATCTGCTCTGACATACGGAGTGCGCCCTGTACGCCCTTCATTTTTTCAGCGGCGTATTTTTCATCGGACGCCATTTTCTCTATTTCCTCACGGGACAAAATAACGGAAACTTCCTTAGTGCTGTGGGAGAAGACTTCCTTTGCGTCCGTGCCGGAGTTGCAGACAAGAAACTCCATGTTGTCATAGGATTTATTCAGTTTGTCAAGATACGCCTGCGCCTTTGAAGACAGCTGTGGGGAATCCGTTTTTTGTATCTGCCTGTTCTGCGTGTTTTCTGCGGCTTGCTTTTTCTCTGCCGCCCTTGCGCTGCTGTCGGCATAAGCATTGTAAACGCTGTTGATTGTCATGGACATAGCATCATCCTCCTGCTTTGACTTTTATTTTACACCTAAATAGACTTCTGCCCCGTACTCAATGTCAATCCCTTTATGTTCGTTCAGGACATACTCCTTTCCACCGACTGTCACCGTCTGCCCCGGCTGAAATTTATCAAGATGAAATGTCTGTCCGCTGACCAGCATATTATACCGCCTGTCATATGCTTCCTTTGTAAAAAGCGCGCCCACTTTTTCATTTTGGGACATAAAATATGTCTGGGAATTGCCGCCGACCGTCACCGTGAAAAATCCGTTCTGTATACCCGCTTCTTCCAGCCTGCTTCTGATTTCTTTCTGACTGTAATCTTGTTCCAATCCATAAGTGCTGTTTTTTGACAACCTATCCCCAAAATCAGCATAATTCGCCGCTTCCTTGTCATAAGTGTAATTATTAAAGTCGGCAAAGGTGTACGATCTTAGGGAAGATCCCATCGAAAGCACCCTATGGTTTTTGCCGTCCCTTCCCTGAAACTGATAATACGAGTAGCTGTCAAAACGCACCTCGTTATCCTTCACGGACATCTGTTTGGGATTGTGTATCCCCAGCGCGGCGTTGACGTCAGCCGGATTAAAATACATTTTTTCGCCTACGGGACGGCTTTCTACCGGGTATCTGCTGGTGTTGCTATATATGTTTTTAGTGCCCTGAAAATAAGCCGTTTTCCCATCATAGCCGAGCATATAGCCGTCATATTTTTTGATTGCATCCAGTATTTCCTGTCCGGAATAAAATGTTTTCCGTTCGTGCGGATACCTTCTTCGTCTGGTTCCCTCCAAAGTGCCTTCTCTCGTATACAGTTTGGATACGCCTTGGTTTCTCTTGTGGTAAAGAACGCCGTCTTTCATATAAGTTTGGGAGTACTGATTGACACGACTCCTGTCCGGCATATTCACACTCCCGGCGTTCCTGCTTCCAAGCAGCCTTGAAATCATAGAAGAACGGTTAAAGAAACTGCTGTTCATAAAGTTAAAGAAATTTCCATTGATCCTCATAGCTTTTCCCTCCCTGTGCGCTTAACAACTTGAAATCCATTTCCCAAATCAATATCAAATCTTACAGCCTTACGTCTACATGGGAAGATACAGCGGTCTGCTGCTTATCAGGGGTTTCTGCGTCTGGAAGGGGTTCGGAATCATTCGCGTGAACGCTGTCCGGCTGCTCATTTTCTGATACATTGTTTTTCGCTTTTTCTTCTTTGGTGTCTGACGCTTTAGTGTCCTTGCCTGCCTCCTGTTCATCAGCTTTCCTAGCTTCTTCTAAGGCTTTATTCGCTTCACCAAGCGTTTTTGCCTGCGCTTCTGTAACATCCATTGCTTTCTGTTTCACATCTGCAAGCTCTTCCTTCTTTTTTGTTGCATCCCCGCCCAGTGCTTCATCCAGTTTGATCTCTGATTCCAGAACGCCGGCCCTGCCTTCCATCCTCGTTGCCACGCTGCCCTGTACTTTCGATTGTTTGATGGATGCGTCAGCCGAAAGCATGGCTGTCATACTTGCCTGTGAAAGTCCGGCGCCTTTACTGCCTGCCTTTGCATTTGTCCCGCCAGGCATCTCATCCATAGCAGAATCTTTCGCCTGTTGCTTTTCAGAGCGCTGTGCTCTGCGCTGCTCCATCTGGTGCTGTCTGAGCTGCATATTCAGATCGCTGATCTGCTGCTGGATTTCCTGTCGTTTCTTCATCTTTTCTTCCAGAGTCATTTCTTCGTTGGAAGAAAGCTCCTGTAACTGCTTCTGCGCATTGGTAATCTGGTTCTGAATGGTCTTGCTGTATGAATCCATTGCCTGATTCATTCCCATCTGTGCCGTCTGTGTGTTTACTCCGCTGATTCCGTTAATTGTCATTGTGATCATCCTCCTTGTTTTCTACTCTGAATTTTATTCCCGCGAACAACGAACTGAGCAGACGTGGTTGCACGTCCATATGATGACTGCCGCGAGAGTCGAATACCTTGCTATTCGACCGATTGACATATTGCAGTCCTTTACAATAGATTTTTGCAACTATATACAAATTTCTATTGCACCCTGCATTTTAAATCAGATTGTATAATCTATCTGTGTTCCTTTGCCTTCTTCGGGAATTTTTGTTACAGAAACCGCAATATTCTCTGCTGTTTCTGCCTGTGAGTCCGTTTTCAGCTTTTCCAAAAGCTGTTGAGCCGTTTCCGCCTGCTCCAGACGCTTTTCCTGCAACCTTTCTTCCTCTTTCTTCTTTGCCCGTTTTTCCTCTAACTGCTTCTGCACCTTTTCTTTGTAGACTGTTCCGGGATTTTCAACAGCGTCAATCGACCTGCCAACACCCCAGTATGTAACCTTTCCATTTTTGTCAATCACCGTTCCATAGGAAACCAGCTCTACTCCCTCTGCTTCAAGATGCTTTTTACTTTCTTCACCCAACTTAGGCGTATCAGCAATTACTTTTTCATATTTTGCCGCTGCTGTTGGATCAGTTGCCATTTTCTCAATAATGTTAGATGAAATTGCAACATTGTTATATCCACTACAGCCAAGTGAGTATGATTTCCGCTGTTTTTCGCTTGAAAAGTCCGCCACAGTGATATTCACGTCAGAATACTTTTGCCTTAATTCACTCAGATATTCCTGCGCTGTTTCACTTAAACCGCTGCTTCCTTTTGTGCTGGCGCTGTTTGACGCCGCATAAGTGTTTGTGTACTCATTTACTTCTGTTACTGCCATGATAAAACCTCCTTGTTTTTTTATAATTTGAACTCCGTTTCCGGCAAGTTACCATTTTTATATACACTTTTCATTTTTCAGCATAACGGACAGGGTAAATATCTTATGCTCTATTGACCAGTCAACCGCTCCATGATACTTTTCCGCGGTATTTTTTATATTAATCAGCCCGATTCCATGCACCTTTTTGTCTGCCTTTGTCGTGACCGGAAATTCCGCATCCTGTTTCTGCACCACTTTTCCGTCAAAACTGTTTTCTATTTCCAGAAAGAACATTTTCCCTCTTGCATAAGAGGACAAACGGATAAAAGTTTCCTCTTCCTGTTCTTCTGCTTTCAGCTTCTTACAGGCTTCCAAAGCATTATCCAGAGCATTTCCGAGAATGATTCCGATATCATAGCTCTGTATCATCAGCTTTTCAGGAAACAAAAGCTGATCCGCATGAAACTGCAGACCCGGCATGGTGCGCATGATCTCATGGTATTTTGTGTTCAGCAGCGTATCAACTACTGCGTTTCCCGTCTTAAAGTGAAATTCCAGACGATCAAGGGTCTGGCTTAGTCCGGACAGGTAATCCCGCAATTCCTCATTGCTGCCGCTGTCTGCAAGCTGCATGATCACGGTAAGGGAATTTTTCATATCGTGTTTCATTCCCCGGATGCCGGAATACATATGATCCATTTCCGCAATATGCTCCTGCATACCGCTGACCTGCTTTTCTAAAATAATCCGGCTGCTTTTTTCCCTGTTTCGGTCAATCATATCCTGAAACAGTTTGACATCGCTTAAAATGAATAACAGGCATAATAGCAAAATTGCCGGAATGATGAAAAGCAGCAGCGGTGATGCCATATATATCTGCCCATTCTCTATATAGAGGTAGGTCTGCAGCAGTAAACAGATCAGCAGACTGACCAAGCCAGGCGCAAGCAGGAAAAGAAGCTCTGTGCGACCTATGGCGTAATCCTTTTCCCGAAAACCCTGAACAATTTTTCTGAATACGACCATTGGCAGGGCAACCGCTACAGCGCACAGCAGCGCTTGTGTCACAAGATAAGTAATGGTATGCAGATTTTCAAACAGGCTGACAGACCGGATATATCCTTTTCCCATGCACCAGTTCCAGAATTCCATTACCGGAGAATAAATCTCTCCCATAATAAAGGCGCAGAAAATACCAATCTCACATACCGCCATAAATGTGATCACCAGAAAACCCGTAACCGCCCTGACCGCCTTATAAAAGAACAGGGCTGCCACAACTAAACCGATCAATGTAATAAAATGCGTTTCGATTGTTCTTCTGTCCCCATACTCTGATGGCAGGTACAATTTTAAACACAATTTCAGCGCTACATACAAAGCTGCCACGCAAAAGCTGTTTCCTGTCTTTCCCTGCCTTCTGCTCTCCAAAAAACTGCCATAAAAGTATTGCAGACAATACCCCTGAAAGCTCCAGATCAAAAACAGCTTTACTGCATTATACGCCTCATTCATATGCCGCACCCCCGTTCCGCAGATACCGCATATATTCCCTGACAAACTCCCGGTATTTCTCCTTTGCCAGATATACCTTTTCCCCGTTGTCCATCTCGATCATATCATTGCTGTATTCCGCGATATGAGCCATATTCACAAGATACCCTCTGTGACAGCGGTAAAAATTGTTTTCAAGCTCCTTTTGAAGCTCATTCATGACAGCATAGAATTCCAATGTGTTTTTTTCGGTATGGATCGCTACTTTTCTGTTCCTGTTCTCAATAAAAATAATCTCGCTTTGATTTAAGGTGTAGCTTTTATTTTTTGTCTTGACAAATAATACCGGCGTTTCTTTTCCTGCCTGACGCCCCCGTATTTCCCTCAAGGCGTTTTGAAAAACTTCCCCGATCTTCTGTTCTTCAATCGGTTTCAGAAGATAATGGAACGCCCCCACATCAAAGGCATCGAACACATACTCTTTGACTGCCGTGACAAAAATGATAACCGCTTTCCGGTCGTACTCCCTGACCGCCTTTGCCGTTTCAATCCCGTTGAGGCCATCCATCTGTATGTCAAGAAAAATCATGTCGAAGCGCTTTTTTCCCGCAAGCAGCTCGTTTCCTGTCCGAAAACTTTCTATATGGCAGTCTGCATTCTGCTTTTTTATCAAATCCGTGATGCGTTCGATGATAATTTTTTCATCATCGCATATTGCTATCTCTATCATTTAATTCACTTTCCTGTATTTTTGCAATCGATCACTTAACCGCTTCCATAAGCATAAACAGCATGAAATGATTCATTCTTTTACTTATTACATCGGCAAACATTTCTTTTTTTTCTGTCAAATAGTATGAAACCCTTGTTTAATGATGTGAAATCTTTTGAAATCGGATCAAAATGTAAATTTTCAGATTGACTGGCAGCAGGCGCATAGTCCGGACAAAAAAAGACTACAACATTTCTGTTATAGCCTTTTCTCCAAATTTCCATTTTTACATGACTGTCTGTTTCCTGACAAAAGATAATGCGCCTGCTTTCAGCTTTTTCAGATAACCGCATGGCGGACTGCCCGCGGTGTGCTTTCCGTTAGGAAGCCTTTTACATTTTATACTTTCTGCGCAGCGGATGTTTATTTTAATTTTAAGCCATCCTTGAACGCTTCGCCCACACGTTCAGACACTTTGTAATATCCATGTGTATACGGATCAAATGCAATCGCATTGACGAAAGACATATCAAGCTTTCCATTTGGCATAACGCTTTCATCGGCGGTCACATTGACGACTTTTCCGATAACGCCGCAGCCGTATTTGTTGTCCTGGTATTCAATAAATTCGCATTCGAGGCAGAGAGGGAATTCATTGATGATGGGTGCGTCCACGGCTTCCGCTTTGCTTGCAGTCAGTCCTGTTTTCGCCAGCTTATTTGGCTCGTTGTTGCCGGATTCGACCCCGAAATAATCCGCTTCTTTCACATGGGCGGCGTCCGCGATGCTTACGGTAAAAGCTCCTCTTTTTTTGATATTCATCACTGTCTTATGGGTCTCGGTCAGGTTGAGCGCAACGATATCCCGCTCCTGCATTGTTCCCCAGGCGGCGTTCATTACATTCACGCTGCCGTCATCGTTATAGGTGGCAACCATTAACACAGGCATCGGGAAGATGCCTTCTGTAATTTTCAGATTCTTTCTCATAATCAGTCCTCTTTTCTATGATGTTTTGACATGAATGGTTTCTATAAATGTAATTATATCCAGCCACGGAGAAAAAACAAGTAGAATATAACTCCAATATACGGTTGTATTTTGTTTCGGAATCTGTTTTGCCGGAAGCTGTCTTTTTGTGACACTCAAAGAAAAGGCGGAAAACAAGCGTATGGAGGAAGCCTTGCAACGTCTGAAAGAAACGGGGAAAATTTTCTTTCGCGGAGTATAAAAATACCCGTCAGCGGATAAGCTGGCGGGTATTGCTTATGACGGAAAAGAAACCGGCTTCTTATGCCTGTTTTGCGTCCTTGTCTTTCTTCTCGTTGGCATTTACCAAAAAGAGGCTGGACAGCAAAGCGATAATGTAAAGCACAAGAGTCACATACAGCACGGTCTGATACCCCACAGGATTGATCTGAGTACCGTTCTGATCGATCCAGGTGCCGAAGTGGTTGACAATGAAGGTGGACATCTGGTTGCCGGTGAGGCCTGCGATGGCCCATGCGGAAAGCGTGATTCCGTGGATGGCGCTGATGTTCTTCATGCCGTAGTGGTCGGAAAGCAGGGTAGGAACGTTGGAGAATCCGCCGCCGTAGCCCGCGTTTACCGCAAAGAGCAGGATCAGTACCAATACCATGAACAGCTTATTCTGTCCCTCATTGGTGATACCCTGTGTCAAGATCACCAGTCCCGTAGCAGCGATAGACATGATGAATATGATCTTATACACCGTATTTCTGTCTTTGAAAGTGTCGGCCCACGCGGAGAATCCCAGTCTGCCGCCGGCGTTGAATACGGCGGTTACGGAAGACAGGACGCCTACCATGCCTGCCAGGCCGATACATTTCATGATCATCTTCTCCTGGGAGATCAGAGCCAGGCTGCAGGTGATATTCAGATAGAACATCAGCCAGATGCCAATGAAGGTGACGGGTTTCTCGCGGATCACATCGATAGCGCGGGCGCCCTTCTCCTGGGAAGTGGGTTCATGCCAGCCCTCCGGTTTTGCCAGGAGCACATGGCCCACAAACATCATGATGAAGTAAACGACCGCCAGGATCCAGAACATTTTGTAGATACCGGTCTCGCCCATGGCGTCCAGCATCTTCTGCATGATAGGGCTTGCGATCGCTTTCGCCGCGCCGAATCCCGCAACGGCAAGTCCGGTGGCCAGACCCTTACGGTCCTCAAACCACAACATCAGTGTCTTGACCGGAGAAAGATAACCGGTGCCCAGGCCGATACCCATGATGAAACCGTAGCACACATAAATACCGATCAGAGACAGCACGCTGTGGGGATGCGCCCCGCCGTACCAGATGAAGAAGCCTGTGCCCGCCATGCCCGCTGCAAAGCAGATTGCTGCGATCAGAGAAGATTTGTGAATATCCTTTTCCACAACGTTTCCCAAAAATGCGGCGGACATGCCAAGGAAAAAGATGGCGAAGCTGAACGCCCATTCGGTCGCGCCTTTGGAAAAACCGATATAATCGGCGATCTCCTGACTGAAGATAGACCAGCAGTACACCGTGCCGATACTGCAATGAAGCAGAAGCGCGGGAATCGCGGCACGGATCCATTTGTTTTGTACTTTCATAAATCATTTCCTCATTTCTATATGTATTTTGAACCTATCATACGCTTTTTTAGCGTAAAATGCAAGATTTCCTTTTCAGTTAAATCTCTTCATGATAAGATAACAATAACAATTTTCCCTGAACCATCATTTTGAAAGGAGTCGATAAATAGTTTGGTCAAAAAACCGGATATCGTCAAAGAAGAAAAACTGCTCAAAAAATTTACCATACTTACCACATTGTTTTTGGGGGGCAGCGCTTTACTTTGGGAAAGTCCCGCGAAAGTGGGAGAGGGCCTGCTCAAAATCTTTCAGTCTCACAGCGTGCTTATCACCGATTTCTTTACGGTGGGCGGAATAGGGGCCGCGCTGTTAAACGCCGCGCTGGTCATGGCTGTGGGACTGATTCTGATACTGACGGAGAAAATTCCCTTTACGGGCCCTACCACCGCCGCCCTTTTTATCAACGCGGGGTACGGGTTGTGGGGCAAAACGCCCTTTAATATTCTGCCGATTCTATTGGGAGTCTGGCTATATGCCAGAATACATAAGGCCAGACTGGGAAGATATATCTATGTAGCGCTGTTTGGCACCTGTCTTTCGCCTTTTGTAACGGAATTATATTATATGCTGCCCTTCTCTCCGGGTGTGCGTTTGTTTTTCTCTCTGCTTGCGGGCGTCCTGATCGGATTTTTGATGCCGCCTCTTTCCGCTCACGCGGCTTCCATGCATATGGGGTATAATCTGCTGAACGTTGGATTTGCGGCGGGTATTCTGGCGTTTGTGTTTGTCTGTGTGATGAAATCTCTGGGCCTGGGGAGCGAGACGGTGTTATTCTGGCAGGAAGGACGTCCCGTATCGCTTGCCATCGGTCTGTACCTGTTTTTTACAGCGGCTTTTTTCACGGGATTTGTGGCCGCCGGATGCAGACTTAAAGGTCTTAAAACATTATTTGGCCGTTCGGGCCGCGCGGTGTCGGATTTTGTTCTGTCGGACGGAGCGGGGATAACGCTGATGAATATGGGTTTAATGGGAATCCTCTGTACTACCTATATTCTTCTGATTAAGGGCGATCTGTCCGGACCGGTGGTGGGTTCCATTTTAATGGTTTTTGGATTTTCCGCCTTTGGCGCTCATGTATGCAATTATCTGCCTGTGCTTTTGGGTGTGTTTTTATTTTCTGTTGTCAATGTGTATGAGCCTGCGGCGGCGGGAATCCAGCTTGCGGCTTTGTTTGGGATCGGGCTGGCGCCGGTGGCGGGACAGTTCGGGATCTTCGCGGGAATGCTGGCGGGGGCGATACACTCTGTGGTCGCCATGTCCACGGCCGGGCTTTACGGCGGATTAAATCTCTATAACAACGGTTTCAGCGCGGGCTGGGTGGCGGTTTTTCTCGTTCCGGTGCTGGAGGGCGTGATCAGACGCCATAAAACAAGAACCGTTAAGGCGGATACAGAAAAAAAGGCGGATACGGAAAAGAAGACAAATACAGAAAAGAAAACGGATACAGAAAAGAAAACAGAGACAGAAAAGGAAACAGAGGCAAAAAAGAAAACGGATACAGAAAGGAAAACAGAGGCAGAAAAGAAGACAGATACGGAAAAGAAAACAGATACGGAAAAAGAAAACGGAGGCGGAAAATGACGCATAACGAAAAAAAGCTTGTGGGTATCATGGAAGAATTGACCATGTTTTTTCTGGATTTAGGATCAAAGGATATCCGTTCCCGGATCAATGTAAAAAATGGAAACGCCGATATGGAGATCACGGCGGATTACCCGGAAGAATCCAGAGAAAGACTGGAGATACTGAACGAATATTTTCAGGAACCTAAAAATGAAGCGCTGGAAGACTTTTATTGGGAACTGGCAGGCTGCAGCGATACAGGAGAAAGCAGCCAGATGATGCTGGTAGGCATGATGGTGGACAGGGCAGAGATAGAAATCGGAGAACAGGAAGTGAAGGTATTTTTATCTAAAAAGCTGGCGGATAGATAAAATAATACGGATTGAGATAAAATAAAATATCAACGAATAGAACGTTAAAACAATATCGTAAAATTGTTAAATAAGATTTGGGAAACAGATTACATTTTTGAGAATCTCAATAAATGCAAGATATTAATATAAAATAATTTAGAAAATAAAAATGGAATCTTAACATGTCAGAGCCGCTTTAAAAAGAGAAAGGTTTGTAAAAAGATTAAAAAAAATCAACAGGTAAGATAATAAAAGTCATTGTATGCTGCTTCCTGCTGTGATAAGATAATCCAATCACACGAAAGGGGAATGATCGCAGCATGACAGCAGTAAGTGAAAAATACGGAAAAACCTATCATATGCCGCCGGAAGTGACTTACGACTGGGTTAAAAAGGACGCCATAGACAAACCGCCCATCTGGTGCAGCGTGGATCTGCGGGACGGCAATCAGGCGCTGGTCGATCCCATGAGTCTGGAACAAAAGCTGGAATTTTTTGAATTATTGGTAAAAATCGGGTTCAAGGAGATCGAGGTGGGCTTCCCCGCTTCTTCCGATACCGAGTATCGATTTATCAGGGCTCTGATCGAGAAAAATATGATCCCTGAGGATGTGACGATCCAGGTGTTGACGCAAGCCAGAGAGCACATTATCAAAAAGACTTTTGAAGCGGTGAAAGGCGCGCCCAGAGCCGTAATTCACCTCTATAATTCCACCTCTGTGGAACAGAGAGAACAGGTTTTTAAAAAAGACAAGGCGGCTGTCAGACAGCTCGCGGTGGACGGAGCAAAACTGTTAAAGACTCTGGCGAAAGAGACGGAAGGAAATTTTATCTTTGAATACAGTCCCGAAAGCTTTTCCCAGACGGAGGTGGATTATGCGCTGGAAGTCTGCAACGCGGTGCTGGACGTATGGGAGCCGGATGCGGACCGCAAGTCCATCATCAATCTTCCCACCACGGTACAGGTGGCCATGCCTCATGTGTTTGCCTGCCAGGTGGAATATATGAACAAACATTTGAAATACAGGGACAATGTTATTTTAAGCGTTCATCCTCACAATGACAGGGGCTGCGGCGTCAGCGATGCGGAATTCGGCATTCTGGCGGGGGCGGACAGAGTGGAAGGCACGCTTTTTGGCAATGGGGAGCGCACGGGGAATGTGGACCTTGTGACCCTGGCCATGAACATGGTTTGTCACGGCGTGGACAGCGGACTTGATTTTTCCCACATTATGAGGATCAGGGAAGCGTATGAGAGATTTACGGGCATGAAGGTGCACGAGCGGACCCCCTACGCGGGAGACCTGGTGTTTACCGCCTTTTCCGGCTCTCATCAGGACGCCATCAGCAAAGGGATGACATGGCTTAAGGAAGGCAAAAGCGGCAGGCGCTGGGATGTGCCTTATCTGCCTTTGGATCCTGCGGATGTGGGAAGAGAGTATGAATCGGACGTGATACGCATCAACAGCGTTTCCGGAAAAGGCGGCGTGGCTTTCATTCTGAAGCAGCAGTTTGGCTTCGCGCTGCCGGAGGGTATGAAAGAGGAAGTGGGATATTTGATGAAGGGAGTTTCCGACAAACGCCATCAGGAACTGCCATCCGCGGAAATTTATTCTATTTTTGTGGAAAATTATATGAATCCCCGCAGTATCTTTCGTATCCCCGAATGTCATTTTAAACAGGAAAACGGCATTCAGGCGGAAGTTACCATTGAGCAGGAAGGTAAAAAACGGGTGATTTGCGGACAGGGTAACGGCCGTCTGGATGCGGTCAGCAATTGTCTCAAGACGTATTTCGGTATCAGCTATGTTCTTTCCGTGTATGAGGAGCATGCCATTTCCGAGGGTTCCAGTTCCAGGGCGGCCGCCTATGTGGGGATCGCGCAGAACGAGCGCGTTTACTGGGGCGTGGGCGTGGACGAGGATATCATAAAGGCTTCCATCGCCGCGCTGGCTTCCGCCGTCAATAAACTGACCGCGGAACAGCATATCACCCGGGGCAGGGAGGAGAGGATCGTGGAGATCATGAGCTTCATCCAGAAAAATTATTCCAACGTGGATCTGGAAACGCTCTCTGAAACATTCCATCTGTCAAAGCCTTACTTGTCCAAGTATATTAAGGAAAAGACCGGCATGACTTTTCAGGACGCGGTAAAAGAGGAGCGCATGAAAAGAGCGCGCGGCCTGTTAAAAGAGACGACTCAGACGGTGGAGGTTATCGCCGCGCAGGTAGGATATGAAAATGTGGAACATTTTAACAGACTGTTTAAAAAAAGCTACGGGATAACGCCTGTGCAGTATAGGAAATCAGGTCATTTTTCAGGATAAAGCCAGCCGGCGTATTCCATAATAGACGGATTCTCCGTTTTTTTGTCGGAATTCGGCACCTGCTTGCGATAATCCCGCGGAGACATCCGCATGATCCTGATAAAATAACGGTTAAAGCTGGAGACGGAGCGAAAGCCTACCGTCTCCGATATATTTAACACGGATTCCTCGGTGCTGCGCAAAAGATGGCAGGCCTTGGCGATACGCGTATTGTTCACAAAGTCCAGAGGAGAGGTGCCCATAATGTCATGAAATACCCTGCGGAAGTGAGTGGGGCTCCAATGACACAAGTCCGCAAGATATTCTATCGTAAACTGCTGCATATAATTTTCTTCTATATAATTCAACGCAGGGGCGATAACCAGCGCGTTTTCCCGTTCCGCTTTGGTTTCCTGCGGACTCTCCTTTTCTTTCTGATCAGCGCCCCCCCCATTTTTCTCAGAAGATTCTATCCGATAGATCTCTATATATAAGGAAAGAAGCAGTCCTTTCGCACTGATCTGGAAGCTGGGTTTTTGTTCTTCCAGTTCCCGTATTACGGAGATCGCCAGATTATAAATCTGCGGATACTGCTCGCGGCTTAAGATAGGCTGCAGACTGTTTGGGGAGTAACCCGTCAGGTCATGGTTCTGCCATGTGGCCGGCAGCAGGTTTCTGAACAATTCCTTAGGATCCAGATAGATGTAGGACCAGTGACTCTCCGTGCCGGGTGTACTGTAGGTGGTGTGCGGTACATTTTTGGGGATTACCGTTACGTCTCCTGCCTGAAAGAAGACGGTTTCTCCGGAGATTTTCATAAATCCGCTCTCGGAATGACAGACGCCGATCTCAAGGCAGTTGTGGAAATGCAGGCGGCCGCTGGGGATATCGGATATCTTCCAATGTTCTCCCGAGAGCAGAAGAACCGGAAACTGCATGGGCAGATCATAGTTTCTGTATTCTGTTACGCTGTTTTTCGGTTTTGCCATATGTTTTACGCTTTCTTTGCTGTGTGCGCCGTCAGGGCTTCGCCTGCTTTCCGGAATGTCCCTTTTATTTTAGAATAACATAATCTGGCGGCGCGCGGAATAGGAAATTTATGTTTCCGGTTTTGGCCAGGGCGTTTTCAAAATCGAATAAAATCAACCATAACCCGATGTAAGCACTTACATTTTTATTCACAATCTATTCACACTTTTCAGGAAAAATTCTTTTTTCGATGGAAAAGCATGTCAAATTGCTCACAAATCCATCCAATATTTAAGCAAATCTATGCAAATATACAAAAATCAAAAAAATGGAAAATGCCATAAATGGTCATTTTTGCACAATATTCTATTCATATTGATTAGAAATAGCATGCGATATATGTGACAATACTTTTACAATGGTTTTGAAATCTGTCCGGATCATTGGGAGAAAAGGGTGTTCCGGACAAAAGTATGGAGGAGGGTTACATATGGCAAAGAGCAGTGGGACCAAGCCACAGGTAAAGACCAAAACATCTTGGAAAAGCGCTTTGAAAAGAGACTGGCAGCTGTATCTGCTGCTGCTTCTTCCGGTTGCTCTGGTTATCGTCTTTAATTACGCGGCGTATCCCGGCCTGCGTATGGCGTTCATGGATTACAAGCCGATGAAAGGATTTGAGGGCAGCGACTGGGTAGGTTTTCGGGTTTTCCAGAAAATATTTAAGGATCATGATTTTACCCGCGCGCTGCGCAATTCCATTATATTTAATCTCCTGGATCTGCTGGTGGGCTTTCCGATGCCTATTATTCTGGCGCTGATGTTAAATGAGCTCCGGTTCATGAAATTTAAGAAAGTGACCCAGACGATCCTGTATCTGCCCCACTTTTTGTCCTGGGCGATCATAGGAGCCGTAGCTTACAATATGTTCCGTCCTGCTACCGGCCTTGTGAACACTCTTTTGGTAAATGCGGGGATCATCGAACAGGGGATTCCTTTCTTAAATGAAAAATGGCACTGGGCGGTTACCTATCTGCTGATCGGCGTATGGCAGGGTATGGGCTGGGGTACCATCCTGTATCTGGCGGCTATCACCAGTATCAACGGGGAGCTGTATGAAGCCTGCATCATCGATGGCGCCAACAAGTGGCAGAAAATGTGGCATGTCACCCTTCCCGGTATCCGCAGCACGATCGTGACCCTGTTGATCATGAACCTGGGCCGCGTGATGGGGAGCAACCTGGAGCGTCTGACCGCCTTTGACAATACACAGGTCCGGGATTTCCAGTATCAGTTGGCGATTTATATCTATCAAAAAGGTATGGGCGCCGGTAAATACGCCGAAGGTACGGCGGTTGGTCTGTTCCAGTCGCTGGTGGGCGTGGTCCTGGTTCTCCTGTCGGATAAGATCGCCAAGGCGCTTGGTGAAGAAGGCTTGTTATAGGGGGTGAAAGACATGGCAAAGAAAAATATGGAGGCGACCGCTTCCGATGGAAGCCGCGCTATCAGCAAGTTTCATATCAGTGATGTGATCATTATCCTGGTGCTGGTCATTCTGTGTTCCACCTGTGTCATTCCTTTCTGGCACGTGCTGGTGAAGTCTATTTCCGGCGATATGGCGGTTATGATGAAGGAAGTTTTCTTCTGGCCGAAGGATGTTACCTTCAGCGCGTACAGCAAAGTTTTTGCGGATAAGTCCATGGTACATTCCATGATCTACAGCGTGGTGGTGACGCTGATCTTTACCCTGATGGGTATGGTGGTCTGCACCTGCGCCGCGTACCCTCTTTCCAAGAAGAGGCTGAAAGGAAAAGGATTTTTTACCTTTGTACTGATGGTACCCATGTATTTTACCGCAGGAATGATCCCGTCCTTTATCCTGATGTTTAACCTGAACCTGATCGATTCCATGTGGGTACTGATCCTTCCTCTGATCTATTCGCCTTACAATATGCTGGTGATGAAGACATATTTCCAGAGTACGATCCCGGATTCCCTGGAGGAGTCGGCGTATCTGGACGGCGCAACAAACCTTCAGGTTCTGCGCAAGATCGTGCTTCCTTTGAGCAAACCTATTATCGCCACGCTCTCCCTGTTTTACGCGGTGGGACGCTGGAACGCATACGCGGACCATATGTACTATATAAGGTCCGACAGCAAACGAATGATCCAGTACAAACTGTATCTGCTGGTTCAGGGCGCAGAGGCTTCCATTTCCGCGTCCCTCGGGGATACGGGCGGCGCGTCCAATGTGACAACGCCGGAGGTTCTGCAGGCCGCCTGCATCATGTTTGTGTCGGTGCCTATCATTATCATTTATCCTTTCCTGCAGAAGTATTTCGTTAAGGGCGCGATGGTCGGAGCCGTAAAAGGTTAAACGGTCCCGGACCGCGGAGAAGATAGTTTATTCCGAACTCTTCGGATGAATATAAACTATACATTATAAAAAGGAGGTTTTTTATGAAAAAGAACGTAGTTAAGAAAATGTTCGCTACAGCGCTTGTCGGCGTTATGGCAATGAGCGCGCTGACCGGCTGTGGCGGCGGAGACGCTGACAATTCAGGCAGCAGCGCGGCAGGTAGTTCTTCTGCGGCAGGCAGTTCTTCCGCTGCGGACAGTTCCGCGGCAGCAAGCAGCGATGCGTCTTCGGAGAACACTGTTGCAGGCATCGATGGGTTTGTTCCCTTTGAGAACAAGGTAACGCTGAATATTCCTGTTTACCAGCGTCCTACGCCTAACGGCGCCGCAGATGCAGGGGATAACTACTGGACCCAGTGGATTCAGGCAAACTTCGGTGATAAGTACAATATTGAAGTGAACTTCAAGGATTGGGTGATCCCCCGCGGACAGGAAAATGAAATGTATGCGCAGTGGGCATCCGTACAGTCTCTTCCCACAGTCTGCTTCGAGTATGACTATCCCGATCTGACCCTGTATCAGAACGAGGGATATCTGCAGGAGTATGACATTGACTGGTTTAAGCAGATCGCTCCTACATACTGGGCTGCAATGGAAGAAAACGGACTGGATCAGTTCACCAAGATCAACGGTGAGAACGTTCTGCTGATCGGTACAAGACCTTATGGTCAGACCAACTATCAGTTTGTAACTTTCTATCGCAAAGACTGGGTAGAAGCAGCAGGCTTCGATTCCTATCCTACAGATCCTGCGGATCTGTTGACACTGTACGCTAAGATTGATGAGCTGGGTCTGGCTAACGGAGGACATCTGTTGGGCGGCACCAAGATCGAAGGAAACGGTGTGGATCAGAACTACGCTTACAGAACTTATCCCCAGGATAAGGAGCTGTGGGCTACCACCGGCGACTACGATGTTCCCGCTCTGCCTACGGAAGCTCAGAAGAAGTTCTTACAGTGGCAGAACAAGCTGTATAATTTAGGTTACATCGATCCCGAGTACAATACCAAGACCGCTGACTATGCAATCAGCGATTTCGTAAGTGGCAAGAGCTTTACGTATTCCTGCTACTCCACCAATACGATCCAGGCGCTGGATCAGTTCTATGAGGCCAATCCCGATGCTCATCTGGGCATTGTTGTAAATCCCGGCCCCATCACATATTCTGATGGCTCCTGCCCCGCATTCCGTCCTAACGGTATCTTCGGACAGTACATCGGATTCTCCGCTACCGCTACGGAAGATGAAATGAAGGCTTTCGCTATGTATCTTGAGTGGATGAGCCAGCCGGATGTTCTCTTCACACTGCAGTGGGGCGAGGAAGGCGTAAACTTCAACTATGATGAGAACGGTTCACCCGTATCTATTCCTGTAGCTGACCAGCCCGCCGACAAGGTAACCGGTCATAACAGCAACGTTGATATGTGGTGTCTGGTTGCCGCTACCGCTTCTCTGGGCGATGTTGACAAGGATATTCAGGCGATCACTCCTCTGGGATATCCCGATTCCGACCAGTTCTTTAAGGATATCAAAGCGAACTATGAAGGACAGCTTGCATGCTATGATGCAGGTATGGCTTCTCCCGATTGTTCCTTTACCGTATCCATTGCGGCAAACGATGAAAACAAAGACACTCTGTATACTATGTATGCAACATTGCGTGACAAGATCGTAATGGGCTCCGAGGCAGACTTTGAGAAGAATTACGAGGACGCATGCAAGGAGTATCTGGATGCCGGATATCAGGCAATTATGGACGAGAAGAAGGCTGCTTTTGAGGCAGGTAATTATGTTGAGCAGGCAGCACAATTCTTTAAATAAGATGAACTGAGAGGCGTTTGATGGATCAGCCCTTCGGCGTAAGCCGGAGGGCTGTTTCGATATAACCGGCGGATCTGTTTCAGGACAAAATGACACTTGCGGCCGGGGATGCAGTAGCATAAAATAGAGATAGGTAAAAGATGTGGATTTCGCCATTGAAAGGCGGAATGGCGTTTGCTAATGCGCAGCAAACAGCGCGGAAATGGGGGTTATTATGAAGCTGGAGTATGACAAAAAAGAAATTGAAGATGTAATCGACAGGATTGTAAGAAAGACCATCAATATGGACCTGACCTGGGACTGGCCCTGCGGCGTTGCCTACTACGGGATCGGCGAGGCTTATGAGAAGACCGGGAAGGAAGAGTATCTGACGCTTTTAAAAGACAAAGTAGATGAATTGATCGATCTGGGACTTCCCAAGGTATGGACGGTAAACGCCTGCGCTATGGGTCATTGTCTGATCACGCTCTACAACGCCACAAACGACAAGAAATATTACGATCTTCTGATGAGCAAGGTGGAATACATAACCAAAGACGCTCTCCGTTTTGCGGATCATGTGCTGCAGCATACCGTCTCCGCGAACAATGATTTCCCCGAGCAGGCCTGGGCGGATACTCTGTTTATGGCGGCTTTCCTGCTTTTGAGAGTGGGCGTGATGAATAAGGATGAGGCGATGATCGATGACGCTCTGAATCAGTACTACTGGCATATCAAATATTTACAGGATCCCAGCAAAGGCTTTTATTATCATGGCTATGACAACATTGCGGGAGATCATATGTCAGGGATTTACTGGGGCAGGGCCAACGCATGGGCCGCTTACACGATGGCGCAGGTAGGGGAAGTGCTGCCGGAATGCTATCTGTATCCTAAATATATCGATGTGGCCGGATCCCTGAACGAGCAGTTAGCGGCGTTAAAAACAGTTCAAACGGAAAACGGTCTTTGGAGAACCGTGCTGGATGATCCTGATTCTTACGAAGAGGTTTCCGCTTCCGCGGGCATCGCGGCGGCTATGCTGACCAGAGGAAACCCTCTGCATTCCAAATATATTAATAAATCCATCAAGGGGCTGCTGGCTAACGTAAGCAATGAAGGCAAGGTTATGAACGTCTCCGGCGGTACGGCAGTGATGAGGGACAAGGAAGGTTACAGAGGCATCCCCAGGGATTACATTCAGGGATGGGGACAGGGACTGACCTTAGCTTTCTTCTCCCGTTTGTTAGTGTCTGACCAGATCCAGAAGGACGGTGCGCTGTAAAATGTATTGCAGGAAATTCCTGTTTGGCAAAAGTCCGGAGGATAGAGATTATGTTCCGGTGTTGGCCGCCGAACTCTACAGCCCGGACAAAGGTTACGGTTTTGTAACAGAACAAAACAGGCGGGAGCAGAAACTGCTAAAGATACCGGAATTAAACGCCGCGTTCGATGCGCTCTATTGGTATCAGGATGAAAAGATATCCAAGCTTCAGGAAGACGATACGGGTGTCTTCCTGAACTCTGACGAATTGGTGGCATCGCTGTTAAAGAAGGCGGGGGAGACGCCAAAGGGGGAAGGGCGGCGTATTCCTCTTTCTTTCAAAACCAAGGTGCCCTGTCAGGGAAATTATGAGGTTACTATTACCATCCGCACAAAAGAGCCTATGGAGGATGTGTTAATTTTCACGGGGCGCAGACGACTTGCCTACCGGGGCGATATTCCTGCGGGAACCTTTACCCACAGGATGATGGTGAATGTGTGTGATATCATACCCAGGGGATATACGGAAGTTTTTGCCGATCAGACTCTGGATATCACCGTATTAGCTTCCCGACCCCGCCTGAGCGCCGTCTGTGTGGAGGAAACGGACAGTCCCACTCTCTATATAGCGGGCGATTCCACTGTGACGGACCAGAGCGCCGATTACCCTTACGCGGCGGGAACCAGCTATGCAGGCTGGGGGCAGATGATCCCGGCATACTTAAGCGACAGAGTCGCCGTTTCCAACCACGCCCATTCCGGTCTGACTACCGAAAGCTTCCGCAGGGAAGGTCATTATGCTATTGTGGAGCAATATGCGAAAGCGGGAGATTTCTGTCTTTTTCAGTTCGGACATAACGATCAGAAGCTGGAAGCGCTGAAAGCGCAGGGCGGCTACCGCGACAATCTGCTGCGCTATATTTCCGAGTGCCGCGAAAAAGGCGTCTATCCCCTGTTGGTGACGCCGATCGCCAGAAATACCTGGAAGGGCAACGATGGCAGTTACAATGATCTGCTTTGGGAGTATGCAAAAGTATGTAAAGAGATCGGACAAGAGCAGGATGTGCCGGTGCTGGATCTGCACGGGCGCAGTATGAATTTTGTGACGGAGCATGGCCTGGAAGGTTCCAAGCCTTACTTTTTCCCGAATGATTACACGCACAGTAATGATTACGGCGCTTATTATATGGCAGGGCTTGTGGCCGGGGAGATCGCGCGTGTCTGCGGCGCCTTCGGGGAGGCGTATGAGTTTCTGGCTTCCTGTGTGACGAAGGGGTTTGGTCCATGGGAACCGGCAGAGGAGATTTTTCTTCCCGAGAAACCTAAAGCGTATGAGCGGATCCCGGATCCCGCGGCGGGAAACGGGCTTCTTTCCGAGGTGGATCATCTTCAGGATAAGGCCACCAGGGCCGCGGTATTGGATATGATTATCAAAACTGTAAGATTTTTTCCCACCAATGTATACAATGATATGTTTACCGATGTGGTGGGTCATGAATGGTACGCGGGAACAGTGGAGTGCGCTTACCAGAACGGCATGATAGACGATCATCTGGTGGAGGACGGCAGGTTTTACCCTGAGCGGGAAGTAACGCTGGAAGAATTTCTGGTATTTGCCATGAACGGTTACAAAAGCCGCAAAACTTTCCCCACAGAGCGGGAATGCGAATATGACGGCAGGTGCAAAGCTTTTGCCGTGCCTTACGTCAGGGCGGCTGTTTCTCTCGGGTTGCTTGCATCGGACGGCAGCGCGGATCTGAATCAAGTGATCACCCGCGGCGAGGCGGCAGCGTTTTGCCGGCGGATGAATATATAGCAGGAGGATGAAAGAATGTCTCAAACAAAAGGTGGTTTTACGTTGCCCGGAGAGTCCGGCTACGAGGATCTTACATTAAAAATGGCGGAGAAATGGGGAGCTGACGTGATCAGGGACAGCGATGGCACCGTGCTGTCCGATGAGATCGTGCACGCCGGATACGGTATTTATTCCACGATCTGTATCATCCGCGACCATAATGAATGGGCGAAAAAGAATCAGGATAAGCTGCAGCAGACGTTTCTTAGCACTCCCGCGGCGGTAGCGGAAAAAGACAGCGTTACGATCGGGCTGATGGACAGCTTTTTCGCCGAGCAGTTTACCATAAATGACAGCGAGAGGGCAATGAAATACTGGGAGGTTTACGACCGCACTTTAAACGCGAAAGTGGACGCTTCCAAGTGGAGTTATGACAAGAGCGCGGGTACCGTGACCGTAAAGGGAATTACTCCTTTCCACAAATATACCGTAAGTTTTCTGGCTTACCGTATCTGGGAAGAGATCTCCATGTATAACCATACCACCAACAACTGGGACAAGGAGCATCTGATGCAGATCGATCCCAGATATCCTGAGACACAGGAGTATATGCTGGGCTGGATGAAGAACTGGTGCGAGACTCATCCCGATACTACGGTGGTACGTTTTACTTCTATGTTCTACAATTTCGTCTGGATCTGGGGCAGCGATGAGAGGAACCGTCAGCTCTTTTCCGATTGGGGTTCTTACGATTATACCGTCAGCGATATTGCGCTGGATGAGTTTGAAAAGAAGTACGGTTACGCCATGACCGCGGAAGATTTCATCAATCAGGGAAAGCTTCATGTGACCCATATGCCCGGCAATCAGAAAAAGGCGGACTGGATGGAGTTTGTCAATGATTTTGTGATTTCTTTTGGCAAAAAACTCATCGATATGGTCCATGAGTACGGCAAGAAAGCTTATGTATTTTACGATGACAGCTGGGTTGGCGTGGAGCCCTACAACGGCAGATTTCAGGAGTTTGGCTTTGACGGCCTGATCAAATGTGTCTTTTCCGGTTACGAGGCAAGACTCTGCGCCGGTGTGGATGTGCCGGTCCATGAGCTGCGTCTGCATCCCTATCTGTTTCCTGTGGGCCTGGGCGGTGCGCCTACCTTTGCGGAGGGCGGCGATCCTACCCTGGACGCGAAGAAATACTGGAACAGCGTAAGGCGCGCGCTGCTGCGCGCCAAGATCGACAGGATCGGGCTGGGAGGATATCTGCATCTGGTGGAAGGATTCCCCGATTTCTGCGATTATATCGAGAAAGTGGCTGATGAATTCCGGTTGATCCGCAGCTTCCACGATCAGGGGAAACCTTATGCCATTAAGACGAAAGTGGCAGTTTTGCACAGCTGGGGCGCGCTCCGTTCCTGGACGCTGTCCGGCCATTTCCATGAAACCTATATGCATGATCTGATCCATATCAACGAAGCGCTTTCCGGTCTGCCCGTGGATGTGAAGTTCATTTCTTTCGAGGATGTAAAGAAGGGCGCTTTGCAGGATGTGAATGTAGTGATTAACGCAGGTTATGCGGGAAGCGCCTGGAGCGGCGGCGATGGTTGGAAGGATGATGAAGCGGTCACTATCCTGACGAAATGGGTATACGAGGGCGGCGCTTTTATCGGCGTCAACGAGCCCTCTGCGGTGGAAGGATACGATTACACCTTCCGGATGGCACATGTGCTGGGTATCGATGAGGATACGGGAGCAAAGGTCTGCCATGGCAAGTGGAGTTTCAAGGCGGAGGATGTGGAGAAGATTCTGCCCGATGGCGCGCGCGTGGAGCCGAAAGACCATTTATATCTTACGGACGGTAAGGCCAGAGTGCTTTTGGCGGATGGGGACAAACCTCTTGTGACCGTAAACGACTTCGGAAAGGGAAAAGGCATCTATCTGGCGTCTTTCCAGGTTAATCTGGAAAATACGCGCATGCTGTATCAGCTGATCCGTTACGCCGGAGGGGAAGGCATGAGCGGTCTCTATATGACCGACAATCTCTACACGGAGTGCGCTTATTATCCCGAGAGCAAAAAGCTGGTGGTCATCAATAACAGCGATGTGGAACAGACCACCACGATCCCTGCGGAAAATGGAGATAAGACGGTGACGATCGCGCCTTACGACACCATATTTATGGAGCTGTAGAAGCAGCCAAAAAAAAGCTGTGCGGAAAACGGTGTATCCACGCCGCTTCTGCACAGCTTTTTCTATGGTAAAAAATCGGGTTTTGGAACGATCGACCGACAGGATACAGACCGATTACCGGAACAGATCAGCCCCTGTCATGCCGCTGTTATGATCCACAGTATTATAACGGAGCTGTAAAAACTGCGCTCTGTTTTTGTGGTACATTGTTGACAGTTCATCGGAATAACCTGTCACCACCCAGGGGAACATGCTGCCAATGCGATTTAAAATATCCTGTGCGGAGGCCTCATTGGGAACCAGAATGGAAATGTTTTTCTTATAGCCCTCCGCCCATATCATGAGACTATAGCTGGTTCCTGTCTTGATGCCATTGGTGCGGTGCGTGGTAGTGAGCTGATAAGCCCAATGCATCTTGCTGTTGGGAAGGGCTCTGGGGTTCGTTCCGTCCATGTAATAAGTAAACAGGCGTCCGATCCGCATACCCTTGGTAACTTCCATAGCGGAGTTCCAATCGGATTCCGCGGATAATTCGCTGACATTGATGGATGCCAGATCCGCTTTTAAAGCTTTCAGATAGCCTCCTGAAAGGGCTTTTACAAGACGCCAGAGGGCAAGGATCAGGAACAGTACGCCAATGGAAAAGGCGATCATAGTGCCCGCATTTTCCGCCGTTTCGCTGTCATAAGCTTTGAGGACGTAGGGAAGCGTTGTCTCTTCAAACTCTTCCTCCGTCATGCCGGCATCGGTGCAGTATTCTTTGAAATAGCGATAGATATCATCGTCCATTTTCCGGATCCGGCCGGAAAACACAATAGAGCCGCCCTGTTCCGCCATCTTATTCATCTCTTTTTCGTAGGAAACGGGAACATCGATGGCCATAAACCGATAATCCGTGTCGTAGTAATCTCCCGTGGCGATCACATAATAGACGTTGATGGTAGTTTCGGGACCGTTTTCCCGCTTTTCCGTGGTTTCTGCAAAGCTTCCGTAGTTTTCCGTCAACTCTACGGCTACCCACTGATTCTTAATCTCGTCCGGAGTAAGTTCCACAAAGGGAACGTAACCTGTGACGATGTACCATGCGCCTAAGCCGAAATAGATCACAAGCGCAAGTCCTATGGCAAAGAAAAGCACTGTGGCCCAAAGGGAACTTTTTAGACTGTCTTTCTTGAGTTTTTCAAACATTTTTATCTGTCTTTCTCCTCCCGCACAAAAATTTTGTAGCTCAATTTTATCATGATTTATGCTATTTTAAAAGAGAAAAATCCGGTTTTTTCATTTTCCGGGTTTTTATTTTTCGGGAAAATGTTGTGGAAAAACTTGAAAATTATGTGAAATGACTTCACATTTTCCTTAAAATAAGATAAAATAAGCAATGCGCACAAGTGCGCAGGGAGGAGACATTTCATCATGTCCGAAAAAGAGATAAAAGCAGAAAGCAAAACGGAAAATACACAGGATACCGAGCAAAAGATCGTTACCAGATATGACTTGAAGGTACAGCGGAGAAAGGCTCAGAAAGCGAAGGCGAAGAGAGACAGGCTGGTTGGGAACATCCTTGGCGTGATCATTGTAGCGGCGTTGGTCTGCCTGGTGGCGTCTTTCCCTATCCGCACATATCTGGCGGTCCATGAAACGTATGCAAAAGTAAATGGCAGAAAGATATCCCGCGTAGAGTTTGATTACAATTATCATGTGGCCCTTAACAATTACCTCAACCAGTACGGCAGCTACATGTCCATGCTGGGGCTGGACTTAAGCGGGGATTTATCTCAGCAGATGTATTCCGAGGATTTGACCTTTGAAGATTATTTTACCCAGCTTGCTATAGAAAATATTACGAATAACGAGGCGCTGCTGACTCAGGCGCGGGCGGAAAGTTTTGTTTATGACACCGCTGAAGATTACAATACGTTTGAAGAAAATCTGGAAAGCGCCGCAGCGGATGCGGGGATGACCGTGAAGGCGTTTGTGCGTGACAACTACGGAGATTACGCTACGCTATCACGCATTTCCGGTTTTGTGCAGGAGGCAATGTACGCAAGCGCTTATTATGACGCTCTCGCAGAGTCCAAAATGCCTACCGATGAGGAGGCGCAGGAGTATTACAACGAACATCCCGAAGAGTATGATTCCGTGGATTACAGGCTGCTTACCATAGATGCCGAGCTTTCCGAGGAGCCCGGGGAAGAAGAGACTGCCGCTGCCATGGCAGCGGCCAGAAAAGAGGCTGATGAAGCGGTAAAAACCGTTGCGCAGCAGGGGGATTTAAACGAAAATATGACCAAAGATTCCGTGCCCTACCTGCTGGAGGAATGGTTGTTTGACAGCGCAAGAAAAGCCGGCGACACAACCGTAGTGGAAAACACTTCCGGAAACAGCTATTATGTCGCAGCCTTTGAGGATCGTTACCTGGACGAAACGCCTACGGTGGATGTCCGTGTGGCAGCAACGGACGAAGGGAACGGACAGGCCATTCTGGATGAGTGGTTTGCCGGGGAGGCTACGGAAGAAAGTTTCGGCGAGATCTGCGACAAGTACAATGATCCCCAGGAGATCGCCGCTGAGGGAGGACTGCTGGAGAACGTACAGCCTGCATATCTGTCTGAAGAGATGTCCGAATGGCTGTCGGACAGTGCCCGCGTCAAGGGTGACACAACTGTCATTTCTCCCCAGGACGATGAATATTCTTATGTGCTCTACTTTATAGGCCAGAGCGATCCATGGTGGCTGACGGAGGCTAAGAATACGTTGCTGACAGAAAATCTGAGCGCTTATATGGAGGAGCTGAAAGCGGCCATCCCCGTGGAAGATCCTAAGGGTAACTTAAAGTATCTTCAGACGTCTTCGGAAGATGAGAGCGAAGACGCATCGGAGGATGCAGCGGGCAGTTCTTCGGCAGAGGCATCCGGTGAAGATGCCGGAAGCGATGCGGCGGATGATCCGCAGTCTTCGGCGGAGTCAGGTTCCGTTGCGCAATAAAGAAACGAATGAAATCAGGACGGGATAACAAACAGGGCGGTGGGGGATCTCACCGCTTTTTGTCTCATAGGAATTGCGTCCTGTGAGGCGATCGTCTCCGGCAGGGTGCGCAGGAATGAAAAAGAAGGTTAGGAAAGCAGGGTCACAGGATGGAGCAGGAGAAGAAAGTACTTGTGCTGGATATAGACGGCACGCTGACAAATTCAAAAAAGGAGATCACTTCCGCCACCAGGGAAGCGATTCAGGATATCATGATCCAGGGACATAAGGTGATTCTCGCTTCAGGACGTCCTACGCCCGGCATGCGCCGCTATGAGCAGGAGCTGGAACTGGAGAAATACGGCGGATATCTGTTGTCTTTTAACGGAGCGAAAATTGTGGACTGTATCAGCGGCGATATCATATACCAGAGGACATTGTCTTTGACGCTGCTTCCAAGCATTTATGGGTTTGCAAAGCGAAATGGATGCGGACTTGTGACTTATCTGGGCAATACGGTGATCTCCGCTTTTGAGCCGGATCAATATATTGAGCTGGAGGCGAGGATCAACGGTCTGCCTGTGAAAAAGGTGGATCATTTTCTGGATTATGTGGATTTTGAAATCAATAAATGCCTGATGACGGCGGACGGGGAGAAAGCGGCGGTACTGGAGAAAGAACTGCAGAAAAAGTACGGCGATGTGGCCAGCATTTACCGATCGGAGCCTTTCTTTATCGAAATCATGCCTAAAGATGTGAACAAGGCGGCATCTCTGGCAAAAACGCTGACAGCCATCGGACAGACGCGGGAGAATACGATATGTTGTGGAGATGGCTTTAACGATATTTCCATGATAAAATACGCGGGAACAGGGGTGGCTATGGGTAACGCGCAGGCGGTAGTAAAGGAAGCGGCGGACTACATCACCGCCTCCAATGACGAGGACGGCCTTGTGCAGGTGATCAACGAATTTATCAGAAAGGGATCCAAAGCGTGATCAATGGCAGATAGAGCGACTACCAGCGGAGAGGAAATCAGAATAAATGTGCCGCCGAAGGCGCAGTATATCATAGATACTATCACGGCAGCAGGTTATGAGGCTTATGTGGTGGGAGGCTGCGTCAGAGATTCCGTTTTAGGCAGGGAACCGCAGGACTGGGATATCACCACCTCCGCCAGGCCAAAGCAGGTCAAGGAGCTGTTTCCCAGAACCATCGATACGGGTCTGCAGCATGGCACTGTAACGGTGATGCTGGAGCGGGAGGGGTTTGAAGTTACCACTTACCGGATTGACGGAAAGTATGAGGACAATCGGCATCCTAAAGAGGTGATCTATACCCCGGATCTGAGGGAGGATCTCAGACGCCGCGACTTTACAGTCAATGCCATGGCATACAATGACGCCGTAGGGCTGGTGGATATTTTCGGCGGTATGAAGGATATTCGCGAGGGGATCATCCGCTGTGTGGGGGACCCCGGGGAGCGCTTTGGGGAGGATGCGCTGCGTATGCTGCGGGCCATCCGTTTTTCCGCCCAGTTGGGATATGTTATAGATGAGGCCACTGAGAGAGCCGTCAAAGAATTGGCTCCCGCTTTAAAAAATATCAGTGCGGAACGCATTCAGGCGGAACTGGTAAAACTTCTGGTATCGCCCCATCCGGATCGGTTAAAAAAGGCCTATGAACTTGGCGTGACCAAAGTGTTTTTTCCGGAATTTGATATCGCCATGGAGACGCCCCAGAATCATCCTCATCATAAATATAATGTGGGAGAGCATATTCTGCATTCTCTGATCGGCGTGGAAGCGGAAAAGAAGATGCGGCTTGCCATGCTGCTTCACGATATCGGAAAACCCGCCACCCTGTCTATTGATGAGAAGGGCGTGACTCATTTCCACGGTCATCCTGCGGTCAGCGAGAAAATGGCCGGAGAGTTTCTGCATCGTCTCAGGTTTGACAATGACACGGTGCACACCGTCTGCAGACTGGTGCTCTATCATGATTACGGCAACGGAGTGGAACCGGACATGCAAAAAGTGCGCAGAGCTGTGAACAGAATCGGCGAGGACGTGTTTCCGGCGCTGTTTGAGGTAAAAAGAGCCGATGTTCTGGCCCAGAGCGAATTTTTGCAGAAAGAAAAGCTGGAGCTGATAGACAGATGGCAGCAGCTTTACGAGGAAGTGACGGCCCGAAAGCAATGCGTTTCCTTAAAAGGCCTTGCGGTCACCGGATCAGATCTGATCGGTGCCGGATGGAAACCGGGCAAAGAATTGGGAGATATTCTGAACCGTCTGTTAGACTTGGTATTAGAAGAGCCGGAATGTAACACAAAAGAGATCCTTTTGGCCGAAGCAAAAAAAGTCAGGGAAAAACCTTAAACATACTTTTCAACCCCTTCACATAAGATAGGTTAGACGCAAAAGCTATCAGGAGGGGTCCGAAAGTGAATGACAGGGCAGCAGGATTACTGGAACAGTATGAGATAGAGGTTCTTCATACCAGAAAGGGCAGGGGGGCCATCCTATGCGACACGCAGCAGGGATGTCTGATCTTTAAGGAATACGCGGGAAACAGCGATAAAATAAAATTGCAGGATCAGGTTTTAAAGACGGTGGAGAGCAGCAAAACGATTGCCGTGGAACAGATCATACCCACCGCCGAGGGGGCTCTTTTTGTGCAGGATAATGATGGAACCAAATATATTCTGAAAACCTGGCGGGAAGGCAGAGAATGCAGTATTTACGACAAGTCGGAATGCCTTGAGGCGGTCAGGCTCCTGGCAAAGCTCCATGAAAGTATGGCGCTTCCGGCGGACACACCAAAGCTTCCGGCGCCGTTTTCTCCTGAGAAGGAATATGAGAAGCACAACAAGGAGTTGAAAAAGGTCAGGAAATATTTGCAGCAGCGCAGTCAGAAGCAGCTGTTTGAGATCAGCCTGCTGAATGCCTTCGACTATTTTTTGGAGCAGGCGGTTTCTGTGACGAAGGAGTGGAAGGAGTATTGCGCCGTAAAGCAGCGCGGCGATAAGAAAGCCTCTGCGGACAGAGAGCCTGTAACCTTTTGTCACGGGGATTATCAGTATCACAATATTATCAGGGGCGATGACGGGTGGTTCCTTGTGAATTTTGAAAAATGTATTCCTGACACGCATGTCAGAGATTTGTATCTGTTAATGAGAAAGCTTTTGGAAAAGAGCAACTGGTCGGTGTCTTTAGGGCAGGAGCTTCTGGAAGCTTATGAAAAGGTAAAGCCTGTTTCCGCCGTAGACAGGATCGATCTGTATTACCGGCTGGCGTATCCCGAAAAATTCTGGAAGATAGCTAATTTCTATTTTAACTCGGGGAAAGCGTGGATCCCCAACAGAAATCAGGAAAAACTGGAAAAACTCATCGCGCAGGAGAAGGAGAAACAATACTTTCTGGATGAGGTGTTTCGCAAAGTAAACGCTTTATAAAGCTGAAGGAGAACAAGTGACGCAAAAGAAAAACGGGGAGAAAGAAAAGAGAGAAATTGAAAAAAGCGGGATCAGGAACAAAATAAAAAATGCGGGAGCAGTGTTCGCAGCAATTATGACAATCGTGTCAGCAACGGCCTGCGGACTTCCTTTTCAGGATGACTTATCTTCCGCGGAGGACGCACAGCCTCCTGAGAGGGCGGATACAGGATTTGTGCTGACGGGCCCTGACAGTTTTGATTCGGCGGATACCGCTATTCTGACAGGCAGGGATGAGAAGGAAAATACGCTGACTTTTCTGAATCTGGATCTGGGAAGGCGCTATACCCTCTCTGTAAACGGCACTACCAGACTTTATGATAAATACGGAAACGGTCTGTCCATGGAACAGTTCAGGATCGGCGATATTGTGGATGTGACTTTTTTGAAATCTCAAAAGCATCTTACCACCATGCAGCTTTCCGCTTCAGCCTGGAGTTATACGGATGTTTCGCGGTACGAGTTAAACGTTGCCCGCAGCCAGGTCACCATTGGGGAAAATATTTACGAGCTGACAGAAAATACGCAGTATTTGTCAGGCGATAAAGCGATAGAGATCATGGATCTGAATCCCTCCGATGTGCTGAGTTTTCAAGGGATAGATACCGATGTGCTGACAGTCCGCGTGGATAAAGGGCACGGATATCTGCGGCTGGTCAATGATGAGAACTTTGTGGGAGGATGGATCGAGATCGGACAGACTCAGATTCAGAAGATCACGGAAGATATGCTTTTAACGGTGCCGGAGGGCAGTTATGAGGTGAACATTTCCAACAAAGGCGGAGGCGGCGTCAAGACGGTGGTGATCAACCGCAATGAAGAGACGTGTCTGGACATCGGTGATCTGGAGATACCGGAGCCTCAGTACGGCATGGTATTATTTTCTCTCAATCCTTCTGACACGAAGCTGTATATCGATGGGGAACCGGCGGATACATCCGAGCCTGTGTCATTGGAATACGGGCTGCATCAGCTGATTGCAAAGGCTGACGGCTATCATTCCATTACCCAGTATATCAGGGTGGGACAGGCCTCCGCAGGCATAGATATCGTGCTGGATGCGCTGGAGGAAGGAGAGACGGAAAGCACGTCTTCCTCCGAAACCACTTCCACGCAGACTGCCACGGGATATTATAAAATCTATGTGGACGCGCCGGAAAATGTGGAGATTTATCTGGATGGAAATTATATCGGTATTTCGCCCTGCAGTTTCAAAAAGACAGCGGGTTCCCATACGATCACTCTGCGCAAGACGGGGTATGTGACGCGCAGCTACACAGTGCAAATCGATGAGGAAGAGAAGGATCTGACGCTTTCCTTTGCGGATATGGTGCCTACGGAGGGAACAGTGGTGAACACCACTTCCGCCAATACATCTTCGGCTAATACTTCTTCCGCTAATACGTCTTCCTCCAATACTTCTTCGCAAGAGTAAGGAAAGAGAAGCCATTATGGAACAGAAAAGATATACATATGAAGATTTTATCGGAATTATTAAAACGCTTCGGGGAGAAAACGGTTGTCCGTGGGACCGGGAACAGACCCACATGAGCCTTCGTCCCTGTATGGCGGAGGAAGCGGCGGAAGTGGCCGCGGCCATCCGTATTTATGATTCCACAGGGAGCAGCGAAAACCTCAGAGAGGAACTGGGGGACGTGCTGCTTCAGGTGGTGATGCACTCCTGCATTGCGGAGGAAGAGGGGCTTTTTACCATGGAGGATGTGGTGTCGGAAGTGGCGGAAAAAATGGTTCGCAGGCACCCTCATGTATTTGGGGATGTTTTGGCAAAGACTTCCGGTCAGGTGCTGCAGAACTGGGAAGAGATCAAGAGACGTGAAAAAGAGGGAAAAACGCAGATTCAGACACCTTTGCGGGAAATCCCTCCCGAGCTTCCCGCTCTCGCGAGAGCGGTCAAAGTATTGAAAAAGACAAATCAACTTTATGAACCGCAAAAGGATTTCAAGGCGTCTGTCGGAAAGATCCGAGAGATTGCCGAAAAGATGGAACAGGCCAATCCGGCGGACTATGATGAAAATCTTTCCGGCCTGGTGGGGGACATGCTTTTGGAAATATCCAATATTTCCAGAATCTGCAAACTTTCTCAGGAGCAGATTCTGACCGACAGAATTGAAGAGATAATTGAAAAATATGAATAAGCGTATGGTTTTTTGGAGCGTAAAGCCTCGTAAAAGCCCCCAATAGGCGTAAAAAGGTTGAAAATGCCTTGACAAAAGGTTAAAAAAGCGATATATGTATATGTAAGTGTTTCGCGAGAGGCACAGACGTAGTAGCGTAATACAAAAAGAAAACTCATTACAGGAGGAGTTCAATATGAACAAAACAGAATTAGTGGCAGCTATGGCTGAGCAGGCTGAAGTATCCAAGAAAGACGCTGAGAAGGTCTTAAAGGCATTTGAAGATGTTGTTACAGCCGAGTTGAAGAAAGGCGGCAAGATCCAGCTCGTTGGCTTTGGTACTTTTGAAGTATCTGAGAGAAAGGCAAGAGAGGGCAGAAATCCTCAGACCGGAAAAGCTATGAAGATCGCTGCTTCTAAGGCGCCTAAGTTCAAAGCTGGCAAAGCTCTGAAGGATATGGTCAACGCATAAGGATGAAGAGTATGCTGCGGAGAACCTTTCTCAAGGTTCTCCGTTTTTCTATAGATTTTCAGTCAAAAAGGAGGACGCCATGAGGCTGGACAAATATTTGAAAGTTTCCCGACTGATCAAGCGGCGCACCGTTGCCAACGAGGCCTGCGACAGCGGAAGGGTGCTCATTAATGATAAACCGGCGAAGGCTTCAGCCAACGTAAAAAAAGGGGACGTCATTACCATCACTTTCGGAAACAAAGAAGTGAAAGTGGAAGTGCTGGACGTCCGGGAGACGATAAAAAAGGAGGACGCGGGGGAACTTTTTCGCTATCTGTAACATATTACGGTGCTTTTTTTCATCGGTCGCTCATATACTTTACTGGCAATCAATAACAGGAAAGCAGGAGGGACTTATGGAGGATTTAAACGGCAGCGCACGGATGCACAAGGTGACCATGACAAATCGAAAGAACTGCATTATAAACGGCGTCAGCGATGTGCTATCTTTCGATATACATGAAATTCTTTTGGAGACAGAGCAGGGGATGCTTATGGTGAAGGGCGATGATCTGCATGTCAGCCGTCTGACGCTGGAAAAGGGCGAGGTGGATATTGACGGCAGAATCGACAGCTTTACTTATTCGGATGCTGCAAACGCCGGACATAAGGGAGAATCCCTGATCGCCAGACTATTCCGGTAGAGGTAGTCTATGGCGGCTGAAAATGTATTTTTACTTCATGCCCTGTTGATGGGCATTTTTATTACCTTTGTGTATGATCTCCTGCGGATATTCAGAAGAGTAGTGCCTCATGGCGGATTTCTGGTGTCTCTGGAGGATCTGGGGTTCTGGATCTACTGCGCCGCGGAAGTCTTTCTGATGATGTACCATGAAAGCGACGGGAACCTGAGATGGTTTGCGGTGATTGGCGCGCTGGTGGGAATGTTTGCCTATAAAAAGCTTGTCAGTCCGTGGTTTGTCAAATATGTTTCTCTGGCGCTGGGAAAAGCGCTTCAGGCTATGGGCAAGACGGTATGGTTTCTTTTAAAGCCCTTCCGGGCCGCAAATGCCAAGGTGAAAACAGCGGCGGGGACTGCGGGCGGCAGATTGCGCAGATGGATCAGAAACTGCGGCAGACATGTAAAAAAGCGGTTGACGTTTTTTCTGAAAATGCTTAAAATGACCTTATAGGAGGGCTGACTTATGGCAAGGAGAAGAGTGGCCTATCGGAAAAGGAATCAGAATCGCTTCAGCATGTTTCTTGTGGCGCTGGTAGTCGTTATGGTTACAGCGGTAGTGGCTGTCAGGAGCGTGGAATTAAAGCAAAAGCTGGAGGCTAAGCTGGAGGAACAAAAGCGGCTTAAGGAACAGATTGCAGAGCAGGACCTCAGAGAGCAGGAAATCGAAGAGCTTGCCAAAGAAGTCCAGACAAAAGGATATATTGAGAATATTGCCAGGGAAAAGCTGGGGCTGGTTTATGAAGGTGAGATTCTTTTTAAGCGGGATGATTGATCATCCTGCTTTTTTTGTCGCAAAACTTTAAGGAAAAGTGTTCCTGTTTTTGACAAAATATCTGTCGGATCCTTCCTATAATGTTACTGCTTCGCCGGAGAGAACGGCGTGGCCGTGAGGAAAGAGGAAGGAGCATTGCGATATGATTGCGGGACAGGATCTGAAAGGATTTTACAAGGGGAAAAAGGCGGCGGGAAAACAGCTTCGGGAGGAGGAGCTGCGCACAGCCCAGATCTCAGATATATGCCGACAGAAATTATTGAATTATGCGGATACGTTTCATGAGCTGTCTGAAAGCTATGACGGAGATTTCACATCGAAGGAGGGAGACCGGCAAAAAACGCTTGCGGACAAACGGGTATGGGAAAATCGCCAGATCATCAAAGATTATCTGGCTCTGATGGCAAAGATCATGACCGAGACGGCCCGGGAGGCCTTGTGTTTTTATCCTATGGAAGAGAGAAAGAAAAAAGTCCTTGTAACGGCTTTGAAGCAGGAAGGCATCCGCGCCGAAAATCTAAGCTATCTGCCTCAGGATGAAGAGAGGAACGCTGTGGTCATGACGCTGGGCACGGAGAAAAGGGAAACCATATCCGCAAAAGAAGTTGCGGATATAGTTTCTGTGCTGCTGGACAGGCGTCTTGAGCTCTCCCCCGCCAGTCCCTGTGTGGTGGAAAAGGAGCCGCACACTTTTATTCTGGAAGAGGAGGCCGCGTTTGTAGCTCTGACCGGATTTTCCCGCGTCACCAAGGAAAATGAGACGGTGTCAGGGGATAATTTCGCCGCCATGGAGACGCAGCAGGGCAGGATCACGGTGATGATATCCGATGGCACAGGCTCCGGAGAACAGGCGGGGAAAGACAGTGAGCGCGTGCTGGACCTGATGGAGAAGATGATAGAGGCGGGATGTACCGTAGACGGAGCTATCGGAATGGTGAACACGGTGTTTTTTTCCTCGGAGGAAGACTGCGGACACCCCACGCTGGATGTTTGTGATATTGATCTTTACCGGGGTAACTGCAGCCTGCACAAAGCGGGAGGAGCTGTTACTTTCCTGAAGCGGGAAGATCAGGTAGAGCAGCTTAAGTCGAAAACGCTGCCATTGGGGATTTTTCAGCAGATGGAACTGAATCCCATCGAAAGACGTCTCCAGGACGGGGATTATCTGATCATGGTTTCCGACGGAGTCATCGATGCGCTGCGGGAGCATGATTATGAAAACACGCTTGAGAACGCCATATCCGGCATACAGGAACAGAATCCGTCCCAGATTGCGGAAAAACTGCTGCGAATGGCCATTTGCGCGGGAGGCGGACATGTTCTGGACGATATGACCGTGGGTGTGATCGGCATCTGGGAAAATACGACATCAGAGGAGCTTTCCCATTCCTGATTTGACTTTTTTCCGGTCTTGGGTTAAATTTGTCATATGGATATAAGGCGCAGGACGGAGGAAAAAGTGTTTTCCTTTCTGGAACAACATCATATGATTGTTCCTCACGACCATATCATTGTGGGGGTATCGGGAGGGGCGGACTCCGTCTGCCTCTTGTTTGTGTTGCTGGAATATGCAAAAAAAATGGATTTCAGAATGTCGGTGGTGCATGTGGACCACGGTCTCCGCCAGGATGCGGCAGAGGATGCGGCGTATGTGGAAAAGCTGTGTGCAGATCATAAGATTCCCTTTTTCCTGGTCAGGGCGGATGTGAAAGGTTTTGCCGCCAGAGAAAAGTGTTCCGTGGAAGATGCGGGGAGACGGATCCGGTATGAGGCATTTTCACGCATTGGGAGAGAGATTGGAGCTGGGAAAACCGCCGTGGCGCACAACCGTAACGACAGAGCGGAGACTATGCTGCTCCACCTGTTTCGGGGAAGCGGCCTGAAGGGGCTTTGCGGTATTCTTCCCGTGCGTCAGGAGATTATCCGTCCTCTTTTATGTCTGGAGCGGGGGGAGATCGAGGCGTATCTGACAGAGAGACAGATTGCCTGGCGAGACGATGGCACCAACGATACCGATGACTATGCCCGCAACCGGATCCGGCATCATGTGCTGTCATACGCTGAGAAAGAACTGGCGCGGGGCTGTGTGGGACGTATGGCGTATACGGCGGATCTTTTAGCGGAGACAGAGGACTATATGGAGCGGCAGACGCTTCTGGCGAAGGCAGAGTGTACCGTGCCTGCGAAAGCCGGGTACAGGGTGTCGGTGGAAGCTTTCAAAAAGCTGCATCCCGCCATCCAAAAGCGTCTGCTGTATCTGCTTGCGCGACAGCTTTCTCCCACAGGAAAGGATATAGAGGCGGTTCATATCAAAGCGCTTTCAGAGTTGTTTCAAAAACCGTCCAATGCGGGCGTGGATCTGCCGTTTGGCATTCGGGGGCGCAGAAGCTATGATACGGTTTTTGTGGAAAAGTCGCGGCAGACGAGGCCGGATCATTTTGAAGCTACTGTGGAAAAGGGCAGGCTTTGTGAGGAAGAAAGCCTAAGCATTGACACAGGCGGACGGGGCGTGCTGGAATTTATGGTGCTTTCCGGCAGAAATTGTGAGGAAGTTCCCAAAAATCAGTATACGAAATGGTTTGATTATGATAAAATAGAAGAACCGTTGAAGATCCGAGGGAGGGAAACCGGAGATTTTCTGAGCATTTCCGATGGAAAAGGCGGGATCCGCCATAAATCCCTTAAGGAGTATATGATAGCGCAAAAGATCCCGAAAGAGAAGAGGGACGATGCGCTTCTGCTCGCACAGGGGCGTCATGTGCTGTGGGTGGTCGGCGGCAGGATCAGTGAATATTATAAAGTGGACAAGAATACGAAGCGTATTTTGCAGGTAAAATTGTTACATGTAACATTAGAGAATGGCTGCTGTGGAAGCCGGACGGAGGATAAAGATGAGTGAACATATCGAAGTACTGTTGACGGAGGAAGAGGTAGATGCCAGAATCAGGGCGATTGGAGAACAGATCAGCAGAGATTACGCCGGGAAGCAGGTTCATCTGGTCTGTGTTTTAAAGGGCGGAAGTTTCTTTTTGTGTGAATTGGCAAAGCGGATTACTGTTCCGGTGTCTTTAGATTTCATGTCGGTTTCCAGTTATGGCGGCGATACCAAATCCAGCGGCAGGGTAAAGATTGTGAAAGATCTGGATGAATCGCTGCAAGATAAGGATGTGATCGTGGTGGAGGATATTGTGGACAGCGGCAGGACGTTAAATTATCTGCTGGGGATGCTGCGCGGCAGAGGGCCCGCTTCCCTGCGCCTGTGTACGCTGCTGAATAAACCTGACAGACGTGTTGTGGATGTAAACGTGGATTACACGGGATTTTGTATTCCCGATGAATTTGTGGTGGGCTATGGTCTGGATTATGACCAGAAATATCGTAATCTGCCCTACATCGGGGTGGTGAAATTTGACGATTACAAGTAGGAGGCTTACAGGTGAGGCAGAATAATAAAGGACTTCATTCTTATTTTATACTGATTTTGCTGCTGATCATGGTGGTGGCGTTGCTCAGTTCGCTGAAGAGCAATGAGGGAAACTATTCCAGGGCAGACTTTATCGCTGATATGGAGGCGGGAAGGGTGGCCGATGTGGAGGTCAATCCTAACAGTGAGACGCCCACCGGTTATCTGAGGGTGGCGCTCAGGGACGGCACAATGAAGCGGCTCTATGTTACGGATATCGGCGAGGCGGAAACCTTGGCCAGAAGTTACGGATTTGATCCCGTTGTGCGGGACGTACCCAGAGAGAGCTGGGTATTGACTACATTTGTCCCCATGCTGATCGTACTGGCGGCGGGCGTGTTTTTGTTCATGATGGTGAATGCCCAGAATGCCGGCGGTTCAAGCAGCAAGATGATGAATTTCGTAAAGAGCCGCGCCAAGGTTTTTATGGGTGATAAGGCCATCACTTTCGCGCAGGTGGCCGGTCTGAAAGAAGAAAAGGAAGAGCTGGAAGAAATTGTGGATTTTTTAAAGGAGCCCGGCAAATATACCAAGGTGGGTGCAAGGATCCCCAAGGGCGTGCTGCTGGAGGGCCCTCCCGGAACGGGTAAAACTCTTTTAGCAAAGGCTGTGGCCGGAGAGGCGGGAGTCCCGTTCTTTAGTATTTCCGGTTCCGATTTTGTGGAAATGTTTGTAGGTGTGGGAGCATCCCGTGTCCGGGATCTGTTTGAGGACGCGAAGAAAAATTCCCCCTGTATCGTATTTATAGACGAGATCGATGCCGTGGCGAGAAGGCGCGGTACCGGTATGGGCGGCGGCCATGATGAGAGAGAGCAGACGTTAAACCAGCTGTTGGTGGAGATGGACGGCTTTGGCGTCAACGAGGGCATTATCGTCATGGCGGCCACCAACCGCGTGGATATTCTGGATCCCGCTATCCTGCGGCCCGGTCGGTTTGACAGGAAAGTGGCGGTGGGAACGCCCGATGTGGGAGGCAGGGAAGATATTTTGAAAGTTCATGCCAGGAATAAGCCGCTGGCAGAGGATGTGGACCTAAAACAGGTAGCCCAGACCACCGCCGGTTTCACAGGAGCGGATCTGGAAAATCTGTTAAATGAAGCGGCCATCAATGCGGCAAGGGGGAACAAGGGGTATCTGACCCAGGACGATATCAAAAAGGCTTTTGTAAAAGTGGGTATCGGCGCAGAAAAAAAGAGCCGCATCATTTCTGACAAAGAGAAAAAGATCACTGCTTATCATGAGGCGGGCCACGCCATTTTGTTCCATGTGCTGCCCGATGTAGGCCCTGTCTATACCGTGTCCATTATTCCCACCGGCGTGGGCGCTGCCGGATATACCATGCCGCTGCCGGAGCGGGATGAAATGTTTAAGACCAAGGGCCAGATGAAACAGGATATCATGGTATCCTTAGGCGGGCGTATCGCTGAGGAAATCATTTTTGAGGATATCACTACCGGAGCGTCCAGCGATATTAAAAAAGCTACCAAGGTGGCCCGCAGGATGGTAACGCGATTTGGAATGTCCGAGAATATCGGAGTGATCTGCTATGACGATGATGACGATGAGGTGTTTATCGGACGGGATTTGGCCCACGCAAAGTCTCACAGCGAGATTATGTCCGGCGAGATCGACAAGGAAGTAAAATCCATTATCGATGAGTGTTACGCCAAGGCAAAGGAGATCATTATAGAACACGAACAGGTACTGCATGACTGCGCAAGGCTGCTTCTGGAAAAGGAGAAGATCGGCAGAGACGAGTTTGAGGCGCTGTTTTCATGACATTGCCAATATTGTAACAGTGTTTTGGTGAAAATAGACAAAAAATTATTAGAGTTTTTGTAAAGTTTGTGTATTTTAGGAATAGCCAAAGTTGCGGCAGGGTGGTAGTATAATATGCGTAACCCCCCAATACATTATATAGTTTTTTGCTATACCCCATAAGAAAGAAATACCTTCTCTAAAAAGGACAGTCACCCCATGACTGTCCTTTTTACTGCCCTCGGGAGCGTCTGTCAAAATAAGTATTGAATTAGGACGAAGTTTTCAGTAAAATAGAAATAGAATTTGGTCATTCCCAAACAGAGGAGACACAGAATAGAAATGAAACTGGATCTGGAAAAGATAAAGCGTCTTGAGAATAATCAGCGGTATATCTATAATATGCGTCCCGTATTTAATAAGAGAGCCTTATTCTCGGATACTACGGAATATTATGTCAGTCCTGCCGAGCCTGCCGCTTACGACAAAGTAACCATACGGTTTCGGACCGGCAGGAACAATGTGGACAGGGTGGTCCTGGTGCACAAGGACGAACGATACCTGATGTATAAGACGGAGTCAGAGGGCGGCTTCGATTACTATGCATATGAGATACAGTTGGAAAAGGAAAAATTCTGCTATTATTTTGAGATACAGTTAGGCCACATCAAAGGTTATTATGACGCCCGGGGGCTGGTTCAGGAAGTCAACGAGTATTATGACTTTGTGATCATTCCTGATTTTAAGACGCCCGCATGGGCCAAAGGCGCCGTTATGTATCAGATTTATGTGGATCGGTTTTGTAATGGTGATCCTGCCAATGATGTGCTCACCAATGAGTACTGTTATATCAATGAACCTGTAAACCGCGTGGAAGACTGGGAGCGATATCCGGCGCAGATGGACGTCAGGGAATTCTACGGCGGCGATCTGCAGGGTGTTCTGGACAAGATGGACTATCTTCAGGATCTGGGCGTGGAAGTGATTTATTTCAATCCATTGTTTGTGTCTCCCTCCAATCATAAATACGATATTCAGGACTACGATTATATCGATCCCCATTTCGGAAAGATCGTATCAGATGAAGGTGAGCTTTTGCCCGAGGGATGCAGGGAAAATAAGCAGGCCACCCGTTACATTGACCGCGTGACTAACCTGAAGAATCTGGAAGCCAGCAACGAACTGTTTATCAAAGTGGTGGAGGAAGCCCACAGGCGCGGTATGAAGGTCATACTGGACGGGGTGTTCAACCATAGCGGTTCCTTTAATAAGTGGATGGACAGGGAGCAGATTTACGAAAATGCGGAGGGCTACGAAAAAGGCGCCTATATCAGCGAGGACAGTCCTTACAGGGATTATTATAAATTCCATGATGCAAAAGGCTGGCCCTGCAACAATACATATGATGGCTGGTGGGGTCATGATACGCTTCCCAAGTTAAATTACGAGGAGTCTCAGAAGCTTTTTGACTATGTGATGTATATTGCCGGAAAGTGGGTGTCCCCTCCTTACAACGTGGACGGATGGCGTCTGGACGTGGCGGCGGATCTGGGCTACAGTCAGGAGTTTAACCACCGTTTCTGGCGGGAGTTTCGCCGGACGGTGAAGGAAGCCAATCCCAACGCCATCATCCTTGCGGAGCATTACGGCAACACCCGCGACTGGCTGCAGGGGGATGAGTGGGATACCGTCATGAACTACGATGCCTTCATGGAGCCTGTGACATGGTTTCTGACAGGTATGGAGAAGCACAGCGATGATTACCGGGAAGACCTTTTGGGGAATGCGGAATCCTTCTGGGGGGCTATGCAGCACCACACCGCCAGTTTCAGCATGCCCAGCTGGCAGGTAGCCATGAATGAGCTTTCCAATCACGATCATTCCCGTTTCCTGACCAGAACCAACCACAAGGTGGGCAGGACCGGGACGATGGGTCCTGAGGCGGCCAATCAGGGCGTCAATCAGGCGGTATTTCGGGAAGCGGTAGTGATGCAGATGACATGGATGGGAGCGCCCACCATCTATTATGGTGATGAGGCGGGACTCTGCGGATTTACCGATCCTGACAACAGAAGGACGTATCCATGGGGCCATGAAGACCAGGATCTGATTGCTTTTCATAAAGATATCATCCGGCTCCGCAAAGAGCATGACGAACTGCGCAGGGGTTCTCTCAAATATATTGACAGCGATTACAATTATGTCGCTTATGCCCGTTTCCACAAAAAGGGGCAATGCGTGATTCTGATCAACAATAACAGCGATCCTGTTATTAAGCGGGTGGACGTCTGGGAGGCCGGCGTTCCTAAGCGGGGCAAAGTGCAGGTGCTGCTTCAGACAGGAGAGAACGGTTATCGCTTAAACGGAGAGCTCTATGAAATGAAAGTCGGAAAAGTCACCATCAAGCTTCCAAAGACATCCGCTACGATTTTGAAATATATGCCGCAGATGTAACGACCTGTTCTTCAGGGCGGGAAATGAGCTTAAATGAGCCGCAATACGGACGGTTTTGTAGCAAAAATGATGCAATCAGGAATTATACTGGCTTTACATATCAAAATGTGGAGCCGGTATTTTTTTGAAAGGAGGGGTGCCTGTGAACATCAGAAAGAGCAGGATCGGCAGGATACCGGGCGCCCTGATTGTCTGTGCCTGCATCGTAAACCTGGCGGGCGTCAGAGTATCGGCGCAGACGGAAACGGAGACGGAACGGATCATCCGGCAGTATGAGGATTATGAAGAGCGGTTTGCGGCTATTGAAAACGTGGAGGATATCCGGGAAAACGGTTTTACATTGATAGAAGATCAATGTTTTTCCAAATTGTTGGAGACTTTTGGGGAAGAGGAGGTTTCCTTTTTCCCCATTATGGATCGAAAGTTTAACAGGCTGGCGCTGTTGATTGCGGATAGCGAGGGTCGTGTGCTCTACAAAACGAACCAGCTTGCCACCAATAACTGCCGCCTGGGAGAGATGAAGCAGCCTACCAAAGATCTGGCGGCGGTTTCTTTTCAGGATGTGAACAGGGATGGACGGACGGATATCATCCTGATTACAGACTGTGTCAATGATGAGGGGAAATATGCGGGAAAGCCATATAAAGTGGGAGATGTGCTGTTTCAGCGGGAGGGAAGCTTTTATCGGGATTGGAGGATTTCTGATAAGATCAACCGTTTTAGTATGAACAAGAGCATCCATTTTATCGTCTCCTACGTCCGCGATGGAAACTCCACGGAAGCGCTGTATACGGCCACTTCGCTGGACGAGCTGTTAAAGCAGGGATTTTATGTGATCAAAGAACAGAATTATTACCGGACGTTTGAAAAACAGGGGCGCCTGCAGGTGGTTCCGGGGGTCATAGAGATGGCGGAGTACGACATCTTCATGATTTACCTTGTCAATGAACAGGGGTATATCGTATGGAGCTTCCAGCCTATGGGAGATTACGATAATCTGTATGCTTTAAAGGGGATGGGTTATTCTGACCTGGATGGCGATGGCATGCGGGATATTCTTGTGCTGGGGCGTTATAGTTACGCGGGTCCTCAGGGAGAGCTGTTGATCGACACCAGGTGCTCGATCTATTACCAGCGCACGGACGGATTCGACACAGATACGGGATTTGAAGAAACTTATCAATGCACGGAAGATGATACCGTAGAAGGCTTGACACAGCGGATACGGGAATATTGGGGGTGGACCATAGAAGAATGATAAAAATACTGATTGTAGATGATGAAAAGCCGATCTGCGACCTGATCGACATTAATTTATCCGCGGCCGGTTATTCTTGTAAGTCCGTACAGGACGGACTGCAGGCTATCGATCTGATCGAATCGGAGCAGTTTGACCTGATCCTGTTGGACATCATGCTTCCCGGCGCCGATGGTTATGACATTATGGAGTACATAAGACCTCTCAAGGTGCCCGTGATCTTTATCACCGCAAAGCATGAGGTCAGAGACAGGGTCAAGGGTCTGAAACTGGGAGCGGAGGACTATCTGGTGAAACCTTTTGACGTGGTGGAACTGGTGGCCCGCGTGGAGGTGGTGCTGCGCCGCTATAACAAGACGGAGACTATCCTGTCCGCGGGGGATGTGGTGGTGGACGAGGAGGCCAGAAAAGTGACAAAGGCCGGTAAGCCGGTGGTGCTGACGAACAAGGAATACGGACTTCTGGTATTGTTCATGCGCAATAAAAATATCGCCCTGTTTCGGGAAACACTGTATGAGAAGGTGTGGGGAGATGAATATCTGGCGGACAGCCGCACGTTAGATCTGCATGTTCAAAGACTACGAAGAAAAATGGGCTGGGAAGACAATCTGGTGGCGGTCTACAAAGTGGGTTACCGCCTGGAGGTCTGAGAAATACGCGCTGCCGGAAAAGTACGGGGTAGCCCAGACTTTGACAGGTATATGTGCCGGAGCGCGCAAGAGGTATCAGGATGAAATTTTTATATAAGATTCTGCTTTGGACGATCATTACAATGGCGGCGGCTTTTGGTTTCAGCGGATACTTTTTTGTTAATTTTGTATTCCGGACTGCCCTAAACAGAGAGATCGAGCAGGCGCTGGACGATAGTAATATATTGCAGTTCGCCTTTGAGACGGCGGCGTTGAACGTTCCCGCAAAGTACGATGTGCTCCAGGATACCGCGGTGGAGCAGATCGGTTCCAAGCTGGAGAGCGGAGGGCAGGGAAGCGGCCGTCTGCTGCGGCTGTCCAACGAGGATAAACAAGTGATCTATGCCAGTGAAGGCTTTCCCGAGGAAGCGCGGCTGATCGGGCAGGTGGAGGAGAATATCAGAGCCTATCAGATCATTCCGCAGGGAGAACATTATTATATACAGACAGGTATCATGGTCAATGTTCTGGACAGGAATCTGTATCTGGAAACCATGGAGGACGTGACGGAAGTGTTTGCGGAGAGGACCATGGGATTTTCCGTATACCGGAAGGTTACGGTAGTTATGCTGGCAGTCTGCTCCGCAGTCATGTATTTCATCTGTTCCTGGCTGACTAAGCCCATTCGTCTGCTGGCGGGAGCCACCAGAAAGATGGCGGAAGGAAATTACGGGTATCGTGCGCAGGTGGTAAGCAATGATGAACTGGGTATGCTCACCGAGGATTTCAACAGCATGGCCAATGTGCTGGAAGACACCATCGGTGAACTGCAGAACGAGGTTCGCGCGAGGGAAGATTTTATCGCCGCCTTTGCCCATGAACTGAAGACGCCGCTCACTGCCATTATCGGGTATGCGGATCTGCTGCGTTCCAGAAAACTGGACGAGGAGAAACATTTTCTGTCCTCCAATTATATCTACACAGAAGGCAAAAGACTGGAGAATATGTCTTTCCGTTTGCTGGATATTATTGTGACTAAGCGGGAACAAATTGAGGCACAGCCTATGGCAGTTCAGGTTCTGTTTCAATATCTGGAGGACATGTTTAAGGCGAACACACAACAAAAGATCGGGATCTCCTATGAGCCGGCAACGGTTTACGGGGAAGTCAACCTGATCAAGTCAGTGCTTTTAAACCTGGCGGACAATGCCTGCAAGGCTTCCGCCCCGGGAGGCGTCATTGAAATAAGCGGCGCAAAGCGGGAGGAAGGGTATCTGTTTCGGGTCAAAGATTACGGCGTGGGGATTCCTGAGAAAGAGCTGAAAAAGGTGACGGAAGCTTTTTATATGGTGGATAAGTCCAGATCCAGAAGCCGCAACGGCGCTGGCCTTGGATTGGCGCTGTGTGTGGAGATCCTGCGATTGCATGGAAGCGAACTGCACATTGAGAGCAAGGTGGGAGAGGGCACCTGTATCAGTTTCTGCCTGCCTTGGGAAAGGGAGACGGCGGATGAAAATTCCGGAACAGATGAAACATAAAAAAATCAGCGTATTGATCATTCCGCTGGCAATTCTGATCGCGGTGTTGGCAGTGTGGGGACCGGAAGCTCTGGCCAGATATCGGGACAGAAACATTCTGAACCGGATTCAGACCAGAGAGAGTGAGACGGGAACGGAGGGCTATCGCTATTCCTTAAGCAGTGCGGACAGAGTTTACATTGTTTCCAAATGTCTGAACAACCAGATCCAGCCGGAGAGCGAACAGAACGCTATGACGCGTGAAAGCGACCCCATTGGCCTGGACTATCAGGAACTGACCGGAACCTATGCCCTTGTGGTAAATCATAAGGACTCTTCCGGCCGGGAGATCGATGAATCAGTGGGTTTCCAGCTCTGCGACCAGGGGATAGAAGACCTGAAAGCGCTGGGGATTCTGCCGGAAGAGATCAAACCTTTGTCTGAGAATTCCCACAGCGCTGTCCTGTATTCCGCCATTGATGTGCTGGAGCCCAGAAACAATGTATTGGTCTGGAAGATTAGTTTTACCACGGAGCGCATGAACGCCAACAAACGGAATCGCCTTTTAGATGCCTATGTGGATGCGGATACCGGAAAAGTTTATGAATTTTATGTGAGGACAGAACTGGAATGGGAGGATATCGACCCGGATGAGATCGTCACACGCTGGAGCGAATACATGGGATTGGGAGAGCCGAAGGAATATGAGGGCGTCAACCCTCTGTCCGAAACGACTCCCTATTTTAAGAAATACAGCTTTGACGGAATGGGAGACGGCACTACCGTAGTCACCGTGGGATTTTACGAGGGTATCAACGAACTGTTTTTGAAAATATCCAGATAGAGTTGGCAAGAGAGTGTATGCTGAAAACAGAGAGGTATCTATGAAACCGAATCAGAAATCTTTTATGAGCAGATATGGCAGAGCAGTCACATTTTTGCTCTCCTGCGTGGTGGTTTTCACCTTAAACTGCCGGTTTGAGGTCAGCGGGGGAGGCTTTCCCGATTCTAAATTGCTCAACAGCCTGAATAAATTGTATAACAGCTTCTCCCCGGTCAACTTTGCCGATCTGGTGGTATTGTTCGCAGTATGGCGCCTGTTTCATCATGTGTTTTCCAAAGAACGGCGGATCGATCAGGGAACGGGGATATTTTCTTTCGTGTTGTCCGTGCTTTTAGTGACCTGCATCAGTTTTCAGAAATACAATAGTTCCGTATTAGTTTTGGGCAGCGGGTTCCAGCTGGCGCTGTCGGTGTTTTGTATCTGCGGATTCTGGATGCTTATTTACCTGACTGTCAGAAGTGTTTTCTTTTTGCTGAACCGGGGAAAGGACGCGCAAAAAGCGGAACAGGAAAGCGGTTTTTACAGCAGGCATTTCTGGCTGTTTGGGACGGTTGTCATCTTTGCGGGCTGGTTTCCCTGGATTCTGATGAATTACCCCGGCACCAGCTGTCCCGATGGTATTTTGCAGCTAAAAGAATTTTTGAAAGACGCGGAATGGGCGGGCGGTCATCCGCCGCTGTCCACTCTGATCATGGGTTCTTTGTTTTCTCTGGGACGCTGGATCGCGGACGCGAACTTCGGATTCTTTTTATACTGCTTTTTTCAGACCTGCGTGGGAGCCGTAGTGTTTGCCTACAGCATGAAAAAACTGCTGGATCTGGGGATATCCGCAAAGTGGTGTACGGTGGGGATTTTGTTTTTTGCCTTTTCGCCTTTCTGGGGCGCGTACGCCCAGTGGTTTGAAAAAGATCTTCTCTACACGGAGATCACGGTGCTTCAGGCCGTGTTTGTGCTGGAGATACTCCGAAAGAGGAGCTGCAGCGTAAAAGACGCTGTTGTGCTGACAATCTCCGGTCTTCTGGCGGCGCTTTTGCGCAATAACGGTATCTACGCCATTGTTCCCACGCTGTTTCTGCTGGCAGTCTGGCTGAAAAAGCAGAATCGGCGCAGAGTGTTCCTCGCGTTGTTCATAACGGTGCTGATCTATGGGATACTGACCAACGGAATTTACTACTCGCTGTTAAATATGGCGAGGCCATCGCCCGCGGAGGCTCTCAGCATACCGTTCCAGCAGACTGCCAGATATGTGGTCTGTTACGGGGACGAAGTGACCGCCGGGGAGCGGGAGGTCATAGACAGGGTGCTGAGTTTTGAGGGAATGCAGAATTATGATCCGGTGATCTCCGACCCCATTAAAGGATTTTACCACGGCGCCGATCTTGGGGAATATTATAAAATATGGTTTCAGATGTTCTGGAAACATCCCGGCTGCTATGTGTCCGCTTTCCTCAACAAGGGATATGGTTATCTGGCGCCGGTGTCCCAGAATATAGAGGCGTGGATCGGTCTGGATTATTATCCTTACGATGAGGAACTGGGAATCCATCATGTGTTTGATATAGATGTATCCAATGTTCTGGTGCAGATCTGGTGGATGAGTATGACGCTGCCGCTGGTAAAATACCTGTGCACCCCGGGCATGTATACCTGGGTCCTTCTGGTACTGGCGCTGTTTCTCTGGAAGCGCCGCAAGTGGGGAGCTTTGATCCTGTTTGTTCCGAGCATGGTCAATGTGCTGGTATGTCTGGCCTCGCCCCTTGCCGATGCCATCCGGTACGAACTGCCTACGGTGGCGGCGGTCCCGCTTCTGATCGGCTGGACGTGGGTCACTATGCGGAGAGAGGGAGAGAAATGTTGATCTTTGCCGCCTGCGTGGTTAAACTGTTACATGACAGAACTGGTTGTCGTTTAAAACTCTTGCATTATGTGTGAAATTATGCTACAATTTCTGAATGTCAGGGCATGAGCCTGATATGGATGGATTCCCGAGTGGCCAAAGGGGACAGACTGTAAATCTGCTGCAAATTGCTTCGGTGGTTCGAATCCACCTCCATCCATTCGCACATTGCGGATCATGTTTTGCAATATGTGCGAAAATTATACACCCCGTTAGCTGGTGTGGCGGAATAGGCAGACGCAAGGGACTTAAAATCCCTCGGGGGCAACCTCGTGCCGGTTCAAGTCCGGCCACCAGCATATATTACTTTGGAACTCGCTTTCGGCTGACAGCTGGGGCGGGTTCTTTTTTTTGGCTGACAGCAATCTGATAATGGCATTTGCTGCATTAACCTTGTTTTTGTAGTTTAAGCGCGTGTAAATATTTATTGCGCCAACTGATATTTTCCGTCTATCGTTGCCTGAGTGACAGTATGCCTGATGGTGATTCTCTTGCTTGCTGCAGCATTCTTTCAGCGTTACATGCTTACGCCCATGATGCTGAAGATCCAGGATGAAGATGGAAAGCACCGCATTTTCCCCTAGATCTTTGCCGGGACTATACTGTCACTTTTTCGTTTTGAAGGCGGAGAACTTCCTCCTCGGTCAGACCAAAGGTTTTCATGATTTTTATAACATCAATTCCTTCAGCCAGTAAAGACTTTGCCCTCTTTAAATCATTTTCTCGTACTTTCTGGTTAGCATACTCAATTTTTTCTTTCTCATAAAGCTGTCCTAACTGTGTCATGTTGATGCGCCTCCTTATTTGATCCATGTAATCCCTGTTTATAAATTTGTCACTTGCAACTATCACGCCGGATAGGGTAAAGATCCGCTGCCCTTCGTCCGGTATCTGTTCAGCCAGGTCAACGATACGCTCCAGCATATTTTGTTTCCCTTCCGTGCCGGGAACTGTAAGCGGCAGGATTACCAGCTTCATCAGGTCATCATCAGTCAAAGGGATGCCGGATTGAAGTTTGCCCCGGATTTCCTGAAATGCTGCTTCACCGTCTATGTGGGACAGGAAAGCCTGTTCGGTACGCAGGGTAAAACAATCCGTTTCAAATGTTGGTTCTGCGCTTTTTACATCGCCGGTGTAGATAACGATCAGGCGCAGGTTGAATGCTTCACCTTCTTTGAAGTATTTTTCCATTACCCGTGCGATATAATTCAGATATTTGATCTTATTCGCTTTTTTGTATTCTGATTCGTAATCTACAATCGCATAAGTGCCATCTTCCAGCAAAAACAGGTTATCAATGCTTTTTTCGTTTGCTGCGATCTTCGGCAGATCTGTGGGAAGCAGCTCCCTGATCCTCGGCAGGTCAATTCCGTATGCCGCAAAACTTTTTTCTTTATAAGTCTGGCCGAGGACTTTAAATAAAATATCTTTATTCTGATAAACAATTCCTTCTGACATTATATCCCTCCTGCGCGTCTCTGATCCAGGTCTTTCAATATGTCTGAGTCGATATTGCACTGGAGATACCCTGATCCCCTTGGGAAATCATCTTTCCCGCCGCACGGAACCTCAATAGAGTATATAGTATCCTGTTCATCGTTGATGTAGGCATCTAAGAGAATGTCTCTGCAGTCAAACGCTGCATTGGTGGTTTTCCGAGGGATAGGGAACGTTACTTTCTTAAATTGTACCATAGTTTTATTGTTTTTGTCAGTGAAAATAGTACGAAATTTCTTTTTGACAACAATGTTTATCTATGGTATTCTTACAATGGCGTTTATTCTTAATATTACTTTTCATCTTGTGAGCTGCATGACATAAATATTATGAAAATTTGCCGTGTCTTGCCCGATTTCCACTATTTTTGATTATTAATTTTGATATTGAAGTTTTATGTGCGGTTTCCATAACGTTGCATATTACATAAAGCGTAACATGTTAACCATTACAAACTTAAGCAGGAGGTACACAAAATGCGCAGAAAGAAAATTCTGGCGTTTGCATTGAGCGTATGTATGGTCATGGCACCAGTGGCCAGCGTCAATGCAGGCAGTATCCCAGACATTGGCGTACCTTCCCAGTCCGGAACGGCGGAGAGCGAACTGGGGGGGGGGTATAGATTCTGAGGAGGAATCTTCCGGTGAGACGACTACGGGTACTGCAGATACAACGAATGAAGCGGATACTTCGGAGCCGCTGCCATCCCAGGAGAAAGAACCGGAACCGGCTCAAAATGTGAATACGCTGTCTCTGGAACCCGCAATGAGCCCTTTGTCAGAGACGCCGGGGACACAGAAGATCGAGGAGAATTTTGACAGTCTAAGCGATTTATGGGGAATGACAGGAGATCTGGCAGGCTCATTGTCGCTGGCGGATGGAAATAGCGAAAAATATCTGAGAGTAAACGGTACAAAGCTGGCTACAAAGACGGCGTCCAAAACTTTTGAGGATGTTCCCAATATGAAAACAGCTAAGGTGTCGTTTACATGGTATACTACCTCGCTGACATCGGATTCTCAGAGTGGCAGACCGGGAATCACCTTAAAGAGCGGCGATACTGAAATAATTTCTCTTTATATGAGTGAATGGCGTCCCGGTAATCCTGGTGATGCTAAAAAGCAGGCAAAAAAAGCATATTATTCTACGCAGGATAAACCGGTGAGTGATGAAACGGAAATCAAGAGCGTTGAATTAACAGGCGGTGAAAAAGTAACTCACGCAGTAGTTATTTCCTTGGATTTTGAGGCGTTGGAAGCGAAAGTTTCCATCGATGGCAGCGAATGTCTCACTACAGAGATCAATTCCGCGGCTACAAAAGTAGATACTTTTATGATAAATATGGCGGGCGGAGCCGGTCGCGGCAAGACTTATGACCCCGACATGGGTATCGATGATTTCTCCATGGAATACACCGATGGTTCGGATATTGAGAGAGCGCCCAATGTGGCGGAGGTAAACGCTCTGGCGGATGTTACCGCTACCAAATCGGATTATGAGACAGGCTTTGCTCATTACGATAAGGTAAATGTAACGTTGTCGGACGGAACGACTAAGGAGCTTGAGATCAACAAAGAATCCTGGAAGCCCGATAAGGATTTTGTGGAGAACGAGTGGGGCACCTATGTGTGGGAGGCGGACTTGGTGCTGCCGGAGGATGGCAGCGTTACGAACCCTCTGGGTCTGAAAGCGAAATACACCATGGAATATATGTCCGACTTTTTGAAGACAGATATTGATTCGCTGGTAATGCCTCAGCCGGTGAACGTGACGAGACAGGAATGGGAGAGCGGAAGTTATACGCATCCCGCCACGGTGGCCGCGAAGCTGGTCAACACCAGCATTATCACGGTTCCTATTGACCAGGCAAGCTGGACATGCGAACCGAAGTTTGACGTGAACACGAAAGGTTCTTATGTGTGGACGGCGGAACTGAAAGCGCCTGCAGGCAATCGCAATCACAGGGGGCTCAAAGTTTCCTATACTATGAATTATTATGGCAACTATGTGTCCAACCATGATTATGAGAATGATTTCACTTTTGGCCAGATCGATTGGGATGTCTGGGGAAAAGATGTAGATCAAGAATCCGGAACCGGCGGTTATGAATTTAAGGTTAAAGAGGAAGACGGCAATTCCTATTTGTACGCTGAGGTAGAAAAGAGCGGATCCGGCAGAGGTTCCAGACTGGATCTGTCCGGCGATATTGTAAAAAGCGCTGTGATGGAGTTTGACTGGAGGCCGGAGATCGTGAACGGCGGTCATGCTGATTTGCTGTTCATGTCTCCCGCGGCAAAGCAGAATTATTTCACCCTGTATGCGGATACATCAGGAGCGATCCATTATTACACCAAACCGGACGCCAACAATACCAGCGTGATCGACAGCGCTTTTGAAGGCGTGATCGCGGAAGGGGACGCGGTGGCGGCCAATGTGGGCGCTTTGAACGAATGGGTGACGGTAAAGGTAGCGTTTGATTATATTGAGCATACTGCCGCTGTCACCGTGACATCCAAAAAAGACAGCGGCAAGACCTATACGGCAGCGGATATTCCTATTTCTCCTGATGCCAACGGACTGTCGCTGGTGGTGATGCGTAAACCGCGCGACTGTTCCAAGTCGGGCAACGCGCTGGATAATATTTATGTGGATTACGGGAAATTTGACGGGATGGATATCGTGTCAGTAATAAATCCTAAGGATATCAACATGACGATGAGCCAGTATCCCTCCTATCAGTTCCCCAAAGAGGTAACGGTAAAATTGGGAGACGGCTCCCAGACTGTGATTCCCGTGGAGAATTGGACGTCTGTGCCCGTTTTCGATGAGAGTAAGGAAGGGGTCTATAAGTGGTCCGCTTCCCTGGTACCGGGAAAGTACACCAATTTCTTTAAGCTGAACGCTTCTTTCACCATGAATTATATGGAGAAAAATTACGTTACCAGCGTCAATAACACGCCCACGAAGGAGTTGGATTTCGGCAGCCAGTGGAGCGAGGAGGATCTGCCTGGGACCGCGACAGTCATCTTAAGCGATGGCAGCGTGCTGGATGACGCTCCTGTGGGAGAGTGGCACGCGATCCGTGAATTTAACGCGGAGGAGGAAGGCATTTATATCTACGGCGCTGATCTGGCGGAAGACGAGAGATATGCCGTGGTAAAGGAAAAGATCACTCCTAACGAGTATCATGACGTGAAAGATTGCAAGGACGAGCTTCGCGAGAAGTTTATCTATGACGTATACTACAGAATCAGTTATTACAGCAGCAACAATAATTATAACGGCTACACCCGTTCCATGGAGTATTTGAACAGAGGCGTGACGGCTGTTCCGGCCGGCGGCGGCATTCTGGTGTCATGGCGGCTTATGGTAGAAGAGTACGGCGCAGGCGTTCAGTTTAATGTGCTCCGAAACGGTCAGGTAATTAATGATGCTCCTATCACATCCCGGACCAATTATCTGGATCCGAATGGGCAGCCCGGCAATCTGTACGCGGTGGAGATCATTAAAAACGGGGAGTCCGCTTTTTCTGAAAATGTTGTGGCTTTGGACAAAAATTACATGTCCATTCCGCTCCAGAAGCCGGATCCCCAGCCGGATGTGCAGGGTAATTTCGCGTCCTATTCCATCAATGATGCGGGAGTGGCAGATGTGGACGGAGACGGAGAATATGAGATCGTAGTGAAATGGTATCCTTCCGATGCTTTCGACTCCGGTAAGCAGGACGGTCCTTCCGCGCCCACCATTTTCGATTTTTACGAGATGGACGGAACACCCCTCTGGAGACTGAACATGGGTCTGGAAATGCCTTCCGGCGCCCATTGGAATCAGTTTATGTTCTACGATCTGGACGAAGACGGATGCGCGGAGTTCTTTATCAAGACTTCCGATGGTACCGTCAGCTACAAGCCCAATGCGGATGGACTGTTTGACATGACCGATCCCGGTACGGAGGTGTCTTACATCGGAGACCGGAGCATTGTTCCCGGCGTCAATATCCGTTCCACCGGACATGTAGGCGTGGACAGCAATGAATATGTTACGGTGTTCAACGGCAGGACCGGAGAAGTGATCGATTCCATAGGCTATGTGAATCAGGTGGATGATTTCATGGACTACAACGATGACTGGGGTAACCGGGCATCCCGTTTCAATATTGCCATCGCTTATCTGCCTAAGTCTGAGGGCAGCACGGAGACCATTCCCGCGGTGCTCCTTAACCGCGGTTATTACGCGAAGACAACGATTGCCGCTTATACGCTGAGAAACGGCAGCCTGAATCTGGAGTGGAACTTTGACGCGCCTACCGGCGACCATGCGGCTTCCAAGGGTAATCACAATGTGGCCACCGGTGATATGGATAATGACGGTTTTGATGAGATCGTGATCGGCGCTCTGGCTGTGGATCATGACGGCAGTATTTTGTGGGTAAAAGACGGTGTGAACGGACAGGATTATCAGGGACACGCAGACGCGATTCACCTGACTGCCATGAACCCGGACAAACCTACGCAGTTGTATGTATTTACGCCTTCCGAGGAGAAGGAATCCACTCTGAACGGTACGCTGTCAAACGCAGCAACCGGCGTCCGCCACAACGGCCTGTGGTCTGCGCCCGCTGATATCGGACGAGGCGTGGCGGCGAATATTACGCCCAATCCCGGCTATGAGTACTGGGCAAACAATCCGAACAGTGAATCCGATCCCACCGGCGCTATATTCAATTTCTTCGGCGATGTGATCGCAAGCACTCCGCCCAGCACTTTTACCACAAACTGGACATGTTACTGGGACGGCGATCTTTTGAGCGAACTTCCCGATGGCAGGAATCCCGGAGCGGGCGGAACGGAACAGACGATCTACAAATATAATTGGGAAACCAACGACATGGATGTTCTCGCCGTGCTGGAGGGCACCCATACCAATAACAGCACCAAAAATAATCCCAGCCTTACGGCGGATCTGTTCGGCGACTGGCGGGAGGAGATCATGTCACCCAGCGCGGATGACACGGAACTGCGCATTTACATGACGAATTACGAGACGGAATATATGATCTACACCCTGATGCAGGATCCCGTTTACCGTAACGCGGTGGCCAACCAGAATACCGCTTACAACCAGCCGCCCCATGTGGGATTTTATCTGGGCGAGGACAACAGGGACACGGTGATCGCAATGGGTCTGCCTAAGCCTAATATCCGCTACACCACGGACGGATCCCAGTCCCAGGTGAGTGAGATCCCGGCGGGAGAAAATAAGTATCAGTATACTGTGGATGTGGAAAACGATGAGGAAAAAGTAGCGGAAGTATTCAATGAACTGTTTTCCGGCAGCAGAGCCGAGGCTGTGAAGAAGAAAACGGGAGCTGTCGATGGCCAGTCGCTCATCAGCTACATGAGAGAAAAGGTTACGAAAGACGCCGCTGACAACGCCTTTGGCCAGATCCCGGCAAGCCAGACGAAAGTCGTGGATGTGAAGGTTACGATCAAAGTCAACGGTAAAGATGTGGAAGTGACGGAGAAGAACTTCCCCAGCGGCGGCGTGGATGTGACGCTTCCTTATCCCGATGGTACCAACGGCGAGGATTTTGATTTTGTGATCACGCACTTGTTTACCATGACGGAAAGAGCGGGAGAAACGGAATCCTTTGTTTCGCCGAGCGATGAAAACACTGTTTTGATCAACGCCGAAAAGATCGAGGAGACAGAAGAAGGTTTAAAGATCCATATTTCCAGCGCATCGCCTTTTGCGATCGCCTGGAAGGAAGCGGTTAAGCCTGCTCAAGACGATCAGAAACCTACGGACGACAAGAAGCCTGCGGATGATAAAAAGCCCACGGACGATGGCAATGACGATGGCGGGGAAGAGGCAGTGGAGGAAACTGCTGATGACAGCGCCAATGTTCCCGCCGCATCGACAACGCCTAAGACAGGAGACGAGAGCAATATGGCGGGGTATCTGGCAGGATTTATCGCAGCGATCTTAGCTATGGCGGGACTTGCGGTAGTCTATGTAAAAAAGTTTAAAAAGCACGAGTGATTTGTATCAGTAAACAACGCAATGAAAAAAGAACTTATTATCAGAATCGTATTTGTATGCGGTATAGGGCTGTGTCTTGTGGCAGCCCTATACTGCGCTTTATACCTGAAAGATACCGGAATGGAACATCGCAGAGCTCAAAAGCAGTTTGTCATTTTGTCGGAGAAGATGCCGGAGGAAGGGGAGAGCGAGCAGCGCCTGGAAGCGTTTTTGACGATGCGCAGGACGTATCCTGATCTGACGGCGTGGATTCGGATCCCCGATACAAAATTGGATTATCCCGTTATGCAGACGCCGGACGAGCAGGATTATTATCTGCACCGTAATATGGACGGCGAGTACAGTTCTTACGGTGTACCTTATCTTCAGGCGAATTGTTCGACTGCGGAGAGCGATAATCTGATCGTTTACGGCCACCACATGAAAAACGGGGACATCTTTGGCTCATTGTCCGAATATGTGGACAAAAGCTACTGGGAAGAACACCCGCAGATTATGCTGCTGACAGAGGATGGCGAGGCGGTCTACGATATTTTTGCCGTGTTTAAGACCACAGCCGCCGAGGACAGCCCGGATGCGGTGGTATACCATACATTTGTAAAAGCCGAGGACAGTGCGGCTTATATTGATTTTGTCAAAATGGTAAAAGAGCATTCCTTTTACGATACCGGTATCACGCCCCTTTACGGGGAACAACTGCTGACGCTGTCCACCTGCGAGTATACGCTGGAGGACGGACGTCTGGTAGTGGTGGCAAGAAAAAAAGAATAAATAAGATTGGAACTGGCACCGCTTTTATCCTTTGTCATATTAATATCATAATCAGTGAAAAGGAACGGTAAACTATGGCTATTGGATATCTACAGGTACAGACACGGACGGCGCAGGACGCCATCCCCGTTGATGGTGCACAGGTCCGGATTCTGGATGATGAAGGGAACGTACTATATCGTCTTACTGCGGATGTAAGCGGCGAGACGCAGGCTGTCCCGCTGGAGACGTTGGACCGGAGTTTTTCCCAGAATCCCGATTATATGGGGACTCCCTACGCAAATTACGGTGCGATTGTGGAAGCGGAAGGCTTTCAGCCGGTTACTGTCACGGAGATCCCCATTTTTGACGGAGAAACGGCTTCTTTACCGGTTGCGTTAGTGCCTCTGGAGGAAAGACAGACCCGTCAGGGGATAGAACAGATTACTGTGGGAAGCCCTGCGGTGGCATTGTCCGGTCCCCGCGAGCAGGAAGGCACTACCGCGGACGCCCGTGTGCTGCGCCAGGTTGTGATCCCTGATCCGATCACCGTACATCTGGGAGCGCCGAGCGCGGCGGCGGCTAATATACGGGTGCCATTCGCCGATTATATCAAGAATGTGGCAAGCAGTGAAATTTACCCCACATGGCCGGAAAACGCCCTGAAAGCAAATATCTACGCTATTATGACTTTCGCGTTGAACAGGGTCTATACGGAATGGTACCGGAATCAGGGGTATAATTTTGACATCACCAACAATACCGCTTATGACCAGTACTACACTCCCGGTCGTCCCATTTACGATTCTATCAGCAGGGCCGTGGATGAAGTGTTGGGCGAATATGTCCGCAGACAGGGGCAGGACGCACCCTATTTTACTTCCTTTTGCAATGGAACCACTGCTTCCTGTCAGGGAATGTCCCAGTGGGGAACGGTCACGCTGGCGAATAACGGGTATTCCCCGCTGCAGATCCTGCGCAGTTACTATCCCAACGATATCGAGATCGCAGAGACTAATATCGTCACAAATGAGCTTTCTTCCTATCCGGGGACGCCTTTGCGTCAGGGGAGCAGCGGACTTGACGTCCAGACCATACAGACGTATTTAAACCGTATCCGGCGCAATTATCCGGCGATTCCTGCCATCACGGATCCGGCGGGGACCTTCGGGGAGAGTACCAGAGCCGCTGTGGCAAAATTTCAGAGTATCTTTGGTCTGACCGCGGACGGTGTGGTCGGAAGATCAACCTGGTATAAGTTGTCCGGCATCTATACGTCCGTGACCAGGCTGGCGGAATTAAACAGCGAAGGATCCTCCCTTGGCATCGGCACCGTGCCGCCCAGCGCAGTTCTCCGGCAGGGATCCAGAGGGCAGGATGTGGTGACATTACAATATCTGCTGAATCTCGCTTCCCGATATTATCCCGCTGTTCCCGCTCCAGCCCAGGACGGCATCTTCGGCAGCGGCACCAGACAGTCTGTGACGGCGTTCCAACAGGCGGCGGGTCTGGACGCAGATGGGATCGTAGGCGCCCGCACATGGCAGGCGCTGTATAATCTTTATTTAGGGATCGAGGAAAATGTCCCCACGCCGGGACCGGATACGGGAACCGTCACTTACACGGTGCAGGCGGGAGACAGCCTCTGGCTGATCGCGCAGCGGTACGGAACCACCGTGCAGGCCATTATGCAGGCGAACGGCCTGACCAGCAATATGCTTCAGATCGGGCAGGTGCTGCGCATTCCCGTGTCACAAAATCCGTATGTGGAATATACTGTGCGTGCGGGGGATACACTCTGGGAGCTGGCCCGCAGATACCAAACCACGGTGGAAGCCATCATGCAGGCGAACGGCCTGACCAGTTCCCTGCTTCGTATCGGGCAGGTACTGCGTATTCCGATAGGATAAATCTCCAATGGCAGACTGCCGCTTTTCCTGTAAATGGAAAGCGGCAGTTTTATCTGTTACTCACATTTTAGAAGCTGTTCCATCTCTTCAATGCCTCGCTGCTGAGAGGTAATGATCGCGTTCAGGATTGGGACAAGTTCCTGACAGATGCAGTAGCGCAGCGCATTTTCAGACATACGGATCGCGCCTTTGTGGTGAGGGATCATCTCTCTCATAAAAGTATCGCTGATGTTGTTGGTAGCGCGGGCTGTGTCCATATCCTGAAACATAGTGTGTACGATGTTTTGAAATCTCCTCCGGTAAAGCTGCAGATCCTGACAGGAGTTTGTCTGAAGCTGACAGCAGGGCAGCGCGTTCAACATGTCGTTGATACTTTTGGTCTGCTCAGTGATGATGTGGGAAGCAATATTTCTCAAAGGCACGCAGGTAGTGTATTTCAGGACATTTTCACACATCCGGATAGCCGCTCTGTGGTGGGGGATCATCTGTACGATAAAATTCTGGGAAATGCTGTCGGTGAGGCAGGCGCTTTCCATCCCCTGTATCATTCGATCTAATATTTCATAAAATCTTGTCAGATAATCTTTTGTGGAAGCGTCAAAACTGCAAGGCTCAAACATGGCTGTATCCTTTACGTTTTTTTTGTATTATATGATAAATCGCGGGAAAACGTTTTCATCTGTTTTCGCCGCTTTTCCTCTGACTAATATCATAAGACTGAAAAGTTATAAAATACGAAAAAAAAGCAAGGAAGCGATATTTATTGACTGCATGTGGCAACAATGATAAAATGAAAACAATGACTGTCGGGCGGAAATCGGGTGACAAGCCAGAGGCTTAACTGTCATGAAGTGGGACTAAGGAAAAAGAAAACGGGTAAAAAATAATATGAAAAATGTTGTTATTATTGGAGCCGGGCCGGCCGGACTGACAGCCGGTTACGAGCTTTTACGCAGGGGTGCGGATGTCAGAGTTACCATCCTTGAAGAATCCTGGTCGGCAGGGGGAATTTCAAAAACGGTCCGTTTTGAGGGCAACAGAATGGATATTGGCGGACACAGATTTTTCTCCAAGGATCAGAAAATCATGGACTGGTGGGAGAAAATGCTTCCCATTCAGGGACAGGATGCTTACGATGACAAGGTGCTGCACAGAAAAAAAGATCTGAAAGCGGGCGGGCCTGATCCTGAGAAAGAAGACAGGGTCATGCTGATCCGTCAGAGAGTCAGCCGCATTTATTATAGGCGCAAATTTTTTGATTACCCGATCAGCCTGAAGTGGGCAACGATACGGAACATGGGTTTTTTCTGTACCATGAAGGCAGGTTTTTCCTATCTGGCAAGCTGCGTTCATAAATTGGACAACACTTCCCTGGAGAATTTTTACCGCAATCGTTTTGGAAAAGTTTTGTATTCCATGTTTTTCGAGGGTTATACGGAAAAGCTCTGGGGAAGGCACCCCAGAGAGATCTCTTCCGACTGGGGGGCGCAGCGTGTAAAGGGATTGTCCATCATGGCTATTGTCAGGGATATGTTTGGCAAATTGATCCCTGGCAGAAAGAACCGAAAGGTGGAAACCTCCCTGATCGAAGAATTCTGGTATCCCAAGTTCGGTCCCGGCCAGCTTTGGGAGACTACGGCGGCGGAAGTGGAGAAGATGGGCGGAGAGATCCGGTACGGATGCAGGGTGGTTGGCTTTGAGAAAACGGCGGACGGAAAGATCTCCGGAGTGATCTATGAGACCAAAGATGGGCAGGAGAGGATCGAGGCGGACATCTGTATGTCCAGTATGCCGATCAAGGATCTGGTGCAGGCTATGCCGGATGCCCCTGAAAATGTGCGGGAGGTGGCGCAGGGGCTGCCTTATCGCGACTTTGTGACCATCGGTCTTTTGGTTCCTTCCCTGAACATGAAAAATGAAACTAAAATTAAAACATTGAACAATATTGTGCCGGACTGCTGGATTTATGTGCAGGATATGGGTATTAAGCTGGGGCGGATCCAGATCTTTAACAACTGGTCGCCATACATGGTGGAAGAACCAGAGGATAAGGTCTTTATCGGACTGGAATATTTCTGTCAGGAGGGCGATGATTTCTGGAACATGTCCGAGGAAGAATGTGTAAAGTTCGCGGTGAAAGAATTGATCGCCATGGATGTTTTAAAGAGCGGAAAGGAAGTCATCAAGTACCACCGGGAACGTGTAAAGAAAGCTTATCCCGCCTATTTTGACACCTATGACAGGATCGATGAAGTCAGGGAATGGCTGGATCAATGTGAGAACCTGTATTGCATCGGCAGAAACGGCCAGCACCGTTACAATAACATGGATCACTCCATGGGCACGGCATTTGAAGCGGTAAAGAACGTTATGGAAGGCCGGTTGGACAAGTTCAATGTCTGGAATGTGAACACGGAACAGGAGTACCATGAAGAAAGAAAATAAATTGATAGTGGCAGCAGTAGTGCTGCCGCTTCTTGTTGGGGCGTTTTTTAGTCAGACATCGTCCTATAAACTGAATCTGATGCACTTTATCGTGCTCACAACGCTGATCGTTGCGTACAATATGATGCTTTATTTACAGAGGGCGGACTGGGAGTACCGCAGGACGGTGCTGCAGTACAGCGCTATGGGGTTTGTGACCATAGGACTGATCCAGGGGATCTGTCAGATGCGCCAGACCGGGCAGATCAGCCAGGCTTTCAAACTGTGGCTGGGAGCGGCTCTGGCGGCTGTTTTGCTGGCGGGGTTTCTGCTGCTGTTAAAGAGAGAGGGGGGCGTGACCGAAAATGTGATCCTGACGGTCATTTTTGCCGGGTTTCTGGTGAGGATCTTCTATGTGACGCTCACTTTTTCCCTTTTGTTCCAGAATGATATCACGATATTCCATCCGGATTGTTACGGGCATCTGGGATATGTGTATCAGATCTATGCCCATGGGAAACTGCCGGATATCGATCCCACAACGGCTTATGAGTTTTACCAGCCGCCGCTGCATTATTGGATCAGCGCCATTTTTTTAAGGTTTTTTAATCTGCTGGGGCTGCTTCCGGAGAGTAACCAGAATTACGACTGGGAGGAGATTCTGCAGGTACTTCCGTTAATATATTCCATGATAACGCTGGTGTTTATCTATAAGATCGCAAAGCAGATGAAACTTTCCTGTGAAGGATGTCTGACCGCAGTCTGTTTTGCGGGTTTTTTACCGTACAGTATCATGATGAGCGGATCTTTGAACAATGATCCGCTGGCGGTGATGCTTTTGGTGATGAGTATCTACTTTACGTTTCAGTGGTACGAGAAACCGGACATGAAAGGCATTCTGATCATGGCGGTGTGTATCGGCTGCGCTATGATGACGAAGATCTCCACGGGTCTGATCGCTCCCGCTATGGCAGTTATGATGCTGTGGAGGGCATGGAAAGACAGGAAGCAGTGGACCGTGTATCTGAAACAATTTTTCTGTTTCGGCCTGATCGCGTTCCCGCTAGGGCTGTGGCATTCCCTGTACTGTTATTTCCGATACCGCATGCCTATCGGTTACGCCGCTTTTTTGGGGGAAGATTCGCTGCAGTTTATCGGGTTTCACGATAAATGGTCCCGTTTTTTTGACTTTGACCGGGCGTTTGAATTTTTGTCCGTGCGCATGGATTATATCAATGATTTCGCCGACTACAACATTCCTGTGACATTGATCAAATATGCGGTTTTTGGCGAGAGCCGTTATTATCAGGCCAGCGCGCTGACCAATATTTTAGGAACGGGTATCTTCTGGGTGACGGCATTGTTGTTTCTTCTGATGGCGGCTGCGTTTGTGATCTGGGTTTTTTTCAGGGATAGCAGGAGTATACTGAAGGTGTTTTTGTTTATCGGCGCGGCGGTAACGCTTTATTCTTACTTGAAATTCTGTATCAAATACACCCACGTCTGCACGATGAACGTACGCTATATCATAGGGGCTGTCTATCTGGGCTGTCTGGCGGTCGCTTCGGCCTTATCCTGCGTACAGGAGAGACTGGAGCAGAAAAGCGCCGCGGGGGGACGCATTTTTAAAAAGTTCACTACAGCGGTTCCCGTACTTTACGCAGTGGCGGTGATCGTGCTGATGTTCGGGATGGAAGCGGTCGTACATTGATATCAGGGGGAATGACAGGGCCGGAGACTAAACGGAACGAAATAGACTATTATGGGAAACGTAAGGATTGTGAAAAGAGAAAACAGGATGATGGCGGTCATAATGATTTGGCGGGCATGGCAGGACAGAAAACACTGGTTGAAGTATCTGAAGCAGTTTGCCTGTTTTGGCATTGTTGCGTTTCCATTGGGACTTTGGTATTCGGTCTACTGCTACATCAGATACCGGATGCCCTTTGGATATGTGGTCACTTTTGAGGAATCGGAAGTACATTTTATCGGATTTCATGATAAGTGGTCCCGTCTTTTTGACTTCGACAGGGCGTTTGAGAATCTGGCGGTGCGGGCGGATCATGTGAATGATTTCGCCGATTACAATATTCCCGTGTCTCTGGTTAAGTTTGCTGTTTTCGGGGACGGCCGGTATTATCAGGCAACGACACTGACCAATGTGCTTGGCACGGGTCTTTTCTGGGCAACGGGCGTATTGTTTCTTTTGATGGGAATCCTGGCTGTGGCCTGGTGCTTTTTCAGGGATGGAAGAAGCTGGCAGAAGGTATTTCTGCTGACAACAGCGGCGGTGAGCCTGTACGCCTATCTTAAATTTTGTTTCAGGTATCCTCATGTGAGCAGTATGAGCGTCCGCTATGTTATGTGCGCGGTATACACAGGGTGTCTGGCGCTGGCTGCGGCCGTTTCCTGTATGCAGGAGCGGCTGGATGGAAAAAGCGTTATTGCAGGAAACATTTTTAGACGGATAACGATAGGGATCTCTGTTCTATATGGGACGGCGGCGGTGGTGCTGAATATGGGAATGGAAACAGTATTGCAATGAGGAGCGCAATGCGGAACAGGAGTGTCATGAAAAGAGAAAACAGAATGTTGGCGGCGGCTTGTATGCTGCCTGTCCTTGTGGGAATTTTTTTTGAACAGGATGAAAGTTATAAGATAAGCATTCCCCGTTTTTTGCTGCTGGCTATGGTGATTCTGGCTTATAATGTGCTGTTATTTGTGAAAAAGGCGGAATGGGAGCGCAGAAAGACCGTGATGATCTGCAGTGTGATGAGTCTGTTTGCTACGGCATTAATCCAGGGTGTCTGCATGCTGCGTCAGACAGAAGCTACAAGCGACAGCCTGATAAATGGCTTGGGAATTTTGCTGGCCCTGATCGTCCTGGGAGCTTTTTTCTTACAGGTGAAACAGGAAAAAGGCATTACGGAAAATGTGATCACGGTGGTGATCTTCGCATCGTTTCTGGTGAGAATCTTCTATGTGGTGCTGACCCAGGCGCACCTGTTTCAAAATGACCTGGCCTCCTTCAGCGATGAAGGATACGGGCATCTGGGATACATTTATTATCTGTTTCAGGATGGAAGATTGCCGGACATTAATCCCATGGAGTATTATGAGCTCTATCAGCCGCCTCTGCATTATGCCGTCAGCGCATTGTTTTTCAAACTTTGCCAGCTGCTTGGATGTCCCGAAGGGATCTGGGAGGAACTCCTGCAGCTTCTGACTTTAGGGTATTCCATGCTGATCGTAGCGTTTGTGGATAAGATTGCGATCCGGATGAAATTGTCCCTGACGGGAAGGCTGGCGGTTGTTTGTTTCGCGGGATTTCTGCCCTACGGCATCATGATCAGCGGTTCGCTGAATAACGATCTGCTGATGATCCTCTGTATGGTGATGGTGATCTATTTTACTTTGAAGTGGTATGAAGAACCAACCTTCAAAAATATCCTGATCATGGCGGTCTGTATCGGCTGTTCCATGATGTCCAAGGTCTCCGGCGCCCTGATCGCTCCCGCTATGGCGGTGCTGATGTTGTATCGGGCATGGCAGGACAGAGGACAGTGGAAGACTTATCTCAAACAATACATAAGTTTTGGCCTGGTGGCGTTTCCTTTGGGAATGTGGCATCCTGTTTATAACTGGCTCAAATGGGGCATGCCCTTTGGCTATGTGCCGGCTATGGGACCGGAGTCCGGCCAGTTTATCGGGCAGTATGACAAATGGAGCAGATTTTTTGATTTCAACCAGGCGTTTGATCAGCTGACGGTGCAGGGGGACCGCTTTCACGGTTTCACAGATTACAATCTGCCTGTCACGGTAATCAAATTTGCGGTTTTTGGAGAGAGCAATTATTATAAAGCCAGCCCTTTGACGCAGTTTACCGGCACGGTGATATTCTGGGCTACCCTGGCGCTGTTTTGCCTGATGGCGGTATCCCTGCTGGCCTGGTGTTTTTGCAGGGACCGGAGGATGGTCTATAAGATGTTCACGGCAACGGGCATAGTGGTAAGTCTTTGTTACTTTGTCAGATTCTGCTGGCAGTACCCTTATGTGTGCACCATGAATATCCGTTATATTATGGGTGCGTTCTATCTGGGGTGTCTTACGGTCGGCGCGGCAGTCACCAATCTGCGGGATAAACTTGCCGCCAGGACGATGAGAGCGGGACGCGTCTGCACCATGATTGTGACAACTGTGTCAGCAATGTACGCGGCGGCTGTGCTGGTGCTGATGGCGGGTATGGAAATTTTACTGCCCTAGCGCATTTTTGTTTAATGGAGGAACCATGGAGAGTCGGTTGGAAGCCAATATTGCAAAATGGATTAAGTGGGGATTCTGTCTGATTTTTACGGCGGTTTTTGTCATTGATATCTTTGTGGATAAAAAGGTGGAGGGTTCTCCTTACAGTACGCTGGAGACGATAGCGCCTGATTTTTTGCTGATCCTTTTTCCTGTGGGGATCGGGCTGCTTTTGTGGTTTTGCTGGAAAAAGTGCGCTTTTATGAAGAAGGCGGCCGCATTCTGCAACCGGAATTTTATCCGGATACTGAAGACGGCGGCGGTGGTTCTTCTGGCCGTGCAGTGGTTTATCTCCTATCACATTTATTTTCAGGCGGGCTGGGATCCCAGTATCGTGGTGGGAAGCGCTTACTATATTGCCGCGGGGGAACACAAGATCGGAGACTTCTGGTATTATTCCCAGTATACCAATCAGATCGCCGTGACGGCGGTGCTGGCATGGATTCAGGAGCTGCCCTGTTTTCTGGGGAAAAACACGCTGGCGTACTTTGTCTGCGTTGCGGTGGATTGCGTGTTAGTGGATCTGGCCGGCGTGTTTGCCGCGCTGTCGCTGCGCAGGCTGACGGGCAGCGGATTTACGGCGGTTCTTTCCTTTGGCCTGTACGCCGTGTTGATAGGGATCTCTCCCTGGATCGTGGTTCCCTATACGGATACCTACAGTATTCTGTTTGCCTCTCTGGTGTTTTATCTCTATCTGCTCGCGCGAAAGGCCGGGACGAAAAAAAGGGAGCTTTTTTTATGGTTCCTGATCGGCCTGCTGGGAAGATTCGGCATGATGATCAAACCTACCAGCGGCATGGTGTTTCTGGCTGTGATGGTGATGGAGATCGTCAGGCTGATCGGGGGGAAAAAGCCGGTCAGATTTTCCGTACTGCAGCATTTTTGCATGATAACGCTGGCGCTGGTGATTTTGACGGGTTTTCAAAAGGTGATGATCTCGTATATCGGATGTGAGCTGAATGAGGATATCCGGCTGACCTACACCCACTATCTGATGATGGGGTTAAATGAGGAAACTGCCGGGTCTTACAATGCAAATGATTACGCTTTCTCCAGTTCCCAGCCCACGGTGGCAGAACGCCAGGCCGCGAATCTTGAGGTGGTGAAGGAGAGACTGGCGGATTATGGCGTTGGAGGATATCTGTATTTTCTGGTGAGGAAGACTTTAACAAATTATAACGATGGCACATTCAGCTGGTGGATGGAGGGAGGATTTAATATGAAAAATTCCTCCAAATATGAAACGCTTCTGACTCAGCGGCTGAGAAGGCTGTTTTACGGGGGAACAGATTGGAATCTTTATTTCGGGTCCTTTGAGCAAGCCGTATGGCTGGGCGTTTTGGGAATGCTTTTAGGAATATTTTTCCTGAAAGCGGATAAGATGAGATCAGAAGAGTGTGTGATGCTGTTGTCGCTGCTTGGCAGTTTCGCCTTTGTCACACTGTTTGAAGCCAGAGGACGGTATCTTTACTGTATGTCGCCTGTCTATGTGATGTGCGCTGTTTATGCATTCCGGGTTGCGGCAGGCAGCCATTTGGCCATACGCACCGCGAAGTCAAAATAGCGTCTTAATGCGATTTTGCGGGGGAGGTAGGCGGCAAAAAATTTTTTCATTAACCTCTTGACTTTTCCGGGATCACCATGTAAAATATTAAATGTTGTGACGCAAGGGTGTACGTTACAGGCCCAGATAGCTCAGTTGGTAGAGCAGAGGACTGAAAATCCTCGTGTCACTGGTTCGATTCCGGTTCTGGGCATTTGCACAGAAAGTAAGCAGTATTTTATTTTGTGCGGGTGTAGTTCAATGGTAGAACACCAGCCTTCCAAGCTGGACACGTGGGTTCGATTCCCATCACCCGCTTCGCGATTCATCGCGAGCCCGCGATATGCGGACAATATTCTTTATCTGATGAGATTGCGCTGAAGATAAAGAGGCAACTTTTAATTTCATACCTTCATATGCAGGTGTAAGCCTGTATTATTATGCGCGAGTGGCTCAGCGGTGGAGCACCTCCTTGCCAAGGAGGGGGTCGCGGGTTCGATTCCCGTCTCGCGCTTTTTTTGTAACTTTTTGATGCACTTGTAAAGGATATAGGAATGTCGATCAGAATACACAATTTTATGGGCCGGTTAGGCTGGGAAATGCAAAAGAGGTTTCCCATGCTGTCAAGCAACGCCTATTTAAAATTACAGTTTTTAGGCAGAAGACGATCCCAGCGGGCGTATATTGATTATTTTATGCGGGCCGAAGAGCCGCCCTATCCGCTGGTAGTCAATCTTGAAACCATCAATCGCTGCAATTCCGACTGCGCTTTCTGCACCGCGAACAGGTATGCCGAAAAGCGCCCTTTCCAACGTATGGACAAGGATTTGTTTTTCAGTATCATTGACCAGCTTCGGGATTGGGGTTATAAAGGACATCTTACTTTGTATGGCAATAACGAGCCTTGGATGGATACCAATATTGTGGAGTTTCACAGATATTGCAGGGAGCAGCTGCCGGACTGTTATATTTTTATGTCAACCAACGGCCTTTTGCTGACGGTGGACAAGGTAAGGGAGATCAGGCCTTATATCAATCAGCTGATTATCAATAATTACTGCGAGGACATGAAGCTTCATGATAATGTGAGGGAAATTTACCAGTATGTGAGCGCCCACCCGCAGGAGTTTTCGGACGTGGAAGTGCTGATCCAGATGCGGTACAAAAAAGCTGTCCTGACCAACCGGGCGGGCAGCGCTCCCAACAAGAAGAACAGTACGAAGATCATCAAAGAGACTTGTCTGATGCCTTACACGGATATGTTTATTTTCCCGGACGGGCGTATGGGAATCTGCTGCTGCGATAACTTTGAGGCCACCACGCTGGCGGATCTGAAGACCACGCCCCTTAAGGAAGCCTGGAACAGCCGGGCCTATCGCGAGATTCGGGAAAAGCTGCAGAATGGAAGGCAGGAATATCCTTTTTGTAAATATTGTGACTTTATTGATGCCGGATTACGTCTGGACGCGGTAAATGATGTGCTGGCCGGGCGGGCAATGCATGGCGCCAGACAATCGCTCCTAAAACAGCATTGATTTTTTGGCGTATCCAATAGGGAAGGGGCGCACTAAGGGCGGGGAGTCCCGCGATCCCACACTTTGGATGGTTGGGCTTTGGGTGTAGGACTGCGAAACAACAGTCTGCCCAAAGCTTTTTTATTAAAAGGAAACAGCGGCCAAAAATAACTGTAACCGCCGAAGGTAGGAGTAGTGGCGATGGAAAGCAGGATCAGCCCGAGGGCGGTCAGAAAGCCGGTCAGTCCGAAGAACCCCGTTGCGGCGATCAGAAAGATGCGGTAAAGCCGGATGCCATCGCTGAATTCCGTCCCTGAGACGGACAGGGAGGCGAGCAGCGTTACAGCAGCGTAAAACAGCACTTCCACCGATGCCCAGTTCAAACTGACAGCAATGTCACCTATTAGAAGACCACCGATGACAGACAGGGATCCGGAGAGCCTGCCGGAATTTAAAGCGGAGGAATACTTTAACAGATCCAGTAAGAATTCTACCGCCAGCACGTAAAAAAACAACCGCTCTTTGGACATGCTGCCGCTGCCCGCAAGCAGCTCCCACCTGTCGGTAAATTCAGGGAAATATCCCGTTAAAAGTAAAAAAACAGGCATCAGCAGCAGACTGACCGGAAGACAGAGGAAACGCACCAGCCTGAAATAAGTTCCCACAGACGGACTGTTATAGTAATCTTCCGGGCTCTGGGTAAACTGAAAGATCGTGCAGGGAAAGATCATGACCACGGGAGAATTGTCCACCAGCACCAGAATGTGCCCTTCCATAAGATAGCTGCACGCCACATCGGGGCGTTCCGTAGTCTGAATGGAAGGAAGGGGATTCCACCAGCGTTTTGGCACAAGAAGTTCCTCCAGGCTTTTCGTGCCCATGGTCAGGGAGGATACTTTTAATGTCTTGATACGGTCCGCCAATTTCCGCAACAGTTTTTGATCCGCTATCTTTCCCAGAAAGGCAAGACAAACATCCGTCTTACTTTCCACTCCTACGTTATGGATGGAGAAGCACAGATCCGCGGCGCGGACCCGCCTGCGGATCAGGTTCGCGTTAAACAGCATAGTTTCCACAAAGCCGTCTCTTGCGCCTCTCGTGACCCGCTCTACATCCGGTTCCGCTATGCCTCTGGCAGGGTATGTTCTTACATCGATCAGGATCCCCTGGGCGAATCCATCGATCAAAAGCAGCGCGGGACCGCTTAAAACGCTGCGCAGAATGATCTCCCATGAATCACAGAGGGAAGTCTGGGCGTAGCCGATCTTGGCATTCATGTAACGGACGATATCTTCCACATCTCCATCTTTCACATAGAGAGGATTTTGCAGATCGGAGAAGATCTGCTGAAGGATCTCTGTTTTACAGAAGCCGTTGACGCCCAGAAAGTATGCCTTTGTCTTCCCCAGAAAAAGATCTCTGGTCATAAGATCGAAACTGGCTCCGATAGGCAGCCGCGATTTCAGGTATCCGATATTTTCTTCCAAATGATCTGACAATGGCATAAAGTGTATCCTCTTTCTGATTTTGACGGGTCATGCGAAGTATAAAACTGCATTTGCGCGTTCTTTGCAAAATAGGATGTGCAGGCTGTTGTAAATTATACGCAGGGGAAATTTGTAAGATTATGTATTGCGAAACAGGAATCCCTATTTCGCAAAAAGACTTTGAGTTTAGAATAACTTTTACAGAAAGATCTGTAAAAATGCCAGAAGAATCAAAAGAATGCCTGATATAGGATCCGCCGCGTTTCCCAGAAACTGAAGGAGGCGGCATCTGCCGAGACGATTGCCGGTCAGTAAAAACAGCAAAGAACAGGCCAGTGTGGCAATTGCGGCGGGAACCAGGGTTAGTCCGGCGATACTGGCGGAAAGTCCGATTCCCATATTGTTCAGTGAGAGTCCCACCCCTAAAACAAGAAGGGCGGGGAAGGAGAGGCAGGGTGCGGAGGCTGCCGCAGCCTGCGCGATCTTTCGGGAATGCGCAAGCATTTTAGCAACCCACTTCACACAATACCAGACTCCAAAGAGCATTAGGATCATACTACCTGCATATCTGCTTATCTGATCGGGGAGTCTGGGCGAAAGCCAGTTTCCAAGGCCTACGGAGAGACAGGTCCCCAAAAGGGTAATCCCGCTGATCAGAAGATTTTGCCAGAGATAGATGCGGATGCCGCGGATCCCGTAGCTGATACCGATCAGCAGGGCATCCAGACTGGCAGATATCCCAAACAGCAGGGAGGGAATCATCTGCATAGGCATCTCCTGTTATCTTTTTCGTTTTCTTTATTATATTCCCGCATTGAAAAAGTGTTTTCGTTGCATTTGGCGGTCTTTCTCGGTATAATGTCTATAAAGCGGCAGTCTGACTCTGTTACAGGTTTCTGGTCTGAGGATTTGATGATAAGAAGCAGCAGTTAAGACAAAGGCTTAACTTACGATGAGAATAGCGATGGAACCTATGACAGACGAAAAGGTCAGACTTTGCTGTAAACGGCGGTAACGCCTGATAACGGAGGTGACAAGAGAATGGACTATGAGATTTTTGTGGATGTATCTCTGGATATTGACAAGGAATTTCTGGAACAATATGATGTGAAGTTTGTTCCCATGGAATATATGCTGGGCGAGGAGACTTTTTTATGCGACCGTCCCGAGACAGATGAGATGATGCACGATTACTATGAGAAGCTGCGCCGGACCGTTCCTACCAAGACGAGCCAGATCGCGCCTTTTCACTATGTTTCTGTCTTTGAACCTTATGTGAAAGAAAAGAAGTCTGTCCTGTATCTTTCTCTTTCCAGCGGGTTGAGCAATACTTACGAATCCGCCCGCATGGCGGTGGAGATGCTGAAGGAATCCTATGACGAGGTATCCGTAGAAGTGGTGGACAGCCTGGGCGCTACAGGCGGTATGGGACTTTTGATCGAGGCGGCCTGCAGGCACCGGGAAGCGGGTATGGGGCTGGAAGAAAACGCCGCGTGGCTTCGGGAAAACGCGATCAGGATCAATTACTGGTTCAAGGTGGAGGATCTGATGTATTTAAAACGGGGCGGCAGGATTTCCGCGGCTACGGCGGTTATCGGGACGGCGTTAAACATTAAGCCCATCCTCACTGTCAACAAAGAGGGCGGATTGGATACCATCGCTAAAAAGCGAGGAGACGTTCTGGCGCTGAAATATATGGTGGAGCGGTTTGCGGAAACCTTTGACGAAAGTTTTGGAGAGACGGTTTATCTTTGCTGTTCGGATTGCAGGGAGACGGCGGAGAAACTCAAAAAGATGCTGCTGGAGATCCGGCCTGAACTGAAGGTGAAGATCACTATGCTCAGTCCTGTCATCGGCGCCCATACCGGGCCGGATATGGTGGCTCTGATCCATTACGGGAAAGACAGGCGCCTGCTGCAGACGCAGTAAATGGAGTGTAACAAAAACAAATTTATTGAGATTGGGGATCATTACTGTGACAGAGGATTTGGAAATCATTGGAGAAGAAGCCTATCGGGCGGCGAAAGAGATTCTGGAGGAAGCGGCGCTTCCTGGAGGCGCGATCTTTGTGGTCGGATGCTCCACCAGCGAAGTGGGCGGGGCGGGCATAGGAAGCTTTTCCAGTCCGGAGATTGCGGAAGTCATCTTTGGAAATATCTATCAGGCGACCCAGGAGGCGGAAGTTTATCTGGCGGCGCAATGCTGCGAGCATTTAAACCGTGCTCTGATCCTGGAGCAGGAAGCGGCGGAGAAATACGGCTATGAAGTGGTGAATGTGGTGCCCCAGCCTAAGGCAGGAGGCTCGTTTGCCACTGCTGCTTACAAGTCTCTGGAACATCCTGTAGCAGTGGAGCACATCAAGGCGCACGCGGGAATGGACATCGGCGATACCCTGATCGGAATGCATTTGCGGGATGTTGCAGTACCGGTCCGCATCCGCACTAAGGAAATCGGCGATGCCCATGTGGTATGCGCCCGTACCAGAGCCAAGTATATCGGCGGCGGCAGAGCGGTTTATGACGAAAATTTATTTTGATCCCGCGGCTTCGTTCAGCAGATCAACGATAGTCCTGACAGAGTCCATCTGTTTGCTCTTACTCATAGCATCGTAATAGGTTTGTCTGGTGAAATAGAGCTCATGCACTTTGTCCACCAGAAGATCGGTCAGCAGATCATCCTCATTGATCACGATAGAAAATCCCTGCGCTTCAAAAGATTGGGCGTTTAAGATCTGATCTCCCCTGCTGCTGGAAGCGGGCAGGGGGATCAGGATGTTGGGCTTTTTCAGAGCCAGCAATTCGCAGATAGCGTTCGCACCTGCGCGTGAGATCACAATGTCCGCCATGGCAAACAGGTCTTTTAATTCTGATTTGATATACTCAAACTGTTTATAACCCTCTGTGGTCAAAAGCAGATTATCCATCTTGTCTTTCCCGCAAAGATGTACTACCTGAAAATCTTCCAGCAGTTTCGGCAGCGCGTCCCGGACAGCCTTATTGACGTTGGTGGCGCCCAGACTGCCGCCGATCACCATGATTACTGGTTTGTTGGCGGTAAAGCCGCACATTTCAAGCCCCGCAAGCTTGTTTCCCTGGGACAGCTCCGCGCGGATGGGGGAACCGGTCAGCACCGCCTTGTTTTCCGGCAGCAGCTTCAGTGTTTCGGGAAAATTGCAGCAGACCTTGCAAGCTGCGGAAATGCACAGTTTATTTGCCAGTCCGGGCGTCATGTCCGACTCGTGGATAACGCAGGGGATTTTTAAAGACGCCGCCGCACGGATGACCGGCACGCTGACGAATCCGCCCTTGGAAAATACCACATCCGGCTGGTATTCTTTCAGGAATTTTCTGGCTTCGTTATAGCCCTTTACTACCCGGAAGGGATCGGTAAAATTCCGAAGATCCAGATAACGGCGCAATTTTCCGGTGGCAATACCCACATAAGGAATGTCGAAATCGGAAATCAGCTTTTTTTCGATGCCGTCATAGGAACCCATATAAGTAATTTCATATCCGGCTTCTTTTAAGGCGGGCAGCAGAGCGATGTTTGGCGTTACATGTCCCGCGGTCCCACCGCCAGTTAAGACAATCTTTTTCATCTCAAAGATCCTTTCATAGCATACTTTCTAATGCCTTAGCCAGCTGATCGGGGCAGGAGGTGGATTTAAAACCGCACCGGATGCCTTTACACCGTGCGATCACATCCTCCGGTTTCATGCCCTTGACCAGAGCGCTGACGCCCTGTAAATTACCGTTGCAGCCTCCGGTGAATTTTACGGAATCGATAACGCCGTCCCTTAATTCGATCTCGATGAGCTGGGAACAGGTACCCTCGGTCTTGTATGTCATTGAATATCATCTCCTTTTTTCTGTCTTTTTAATTTGTCTGGTAATATGTTTACTTTAGCAGATTTTGACAAAATGTGCAATGAATGGCAGAGAGAAATTACGCAACCAAAAATGTGTTTTGGCGCCTGCATCTTCGCGCCGCCGCAAATCAGTCGGCAGGGATAAACTCCGCGTTGATGCAATTCATTCCCACTCCATCATATTCATAATACAGGCGCATGTTGCCAATCTTTTGTTCCTCACAGGTTTGAAGGGGAACATCACAGATGAAAGTATCGTCTTCGGAGAAAAAATGAAGAGGATACACAGGCGTGACCGTGGCTGCCTGCGCCTTTGGTATTTCGCTGTTTTCAGAGAAGGTTTTTGCGGTTTCCAGGGGATCGTTGATCTCCACTTCCGACATCATTTCGCTGTTTAAGATCAAATACTGTTCTCCGCCGTTTTGAGAAACCGCATGAAAGATCAGAAAGGGAGAGTTTTCACCCCAGGGGGCAACGGATGCGTCCTGAATTTCCTCCGGAGCGTATTCCAACGTAAGTTCCGCGCTCTGCTCCCCGTATGTGATGACGTAATTTCCCGTGGAACCCATGACATACTGTACTTTAAGGCCCAGTCCGGGATCCTCATACAAGGACGCATAAGCCGGACTTTCCTGCGGTATCTGCCTATAGGATGACTCGCGGGTTTCTTCCTGGCTGTTTGGTATGATCTGTCCGCTGCAGCCGCACAAAAGAGCGGCGCTTAGAGCCAGAGGCGTGAAAATTTTTTTAATGCGCATAATGTCCTCCTGTGTCAAACATCCGCTTTCTATAAATCTGAGGGTTGGTCACAGCCTGCGACATCGATTTCTTCTCCCATATATTCCTTCATGGCATCGTCCACTGTCAGCCGGAAATTTTCGATGGTCAGATCCTTTGCGTTGCGGGCGCTGATGCCATGCAAAGGGCCCTGGCTGATGCCGGAGCCGATGCAGGGGCGCAGATCCCGTATGCCCTTGGGCCAGTCCGTGCGCTTCTTAAGAGAAAGGGTGATGTTGCGGAAAGTCACATTGTTGATATTCTGATTTGCTTCACCGTAGACGAGGATGCCGTTTTCCCCCGTGCAGTTGATGTTTTCAAAGGTTACGTTTTTAATAGATCCGATCTGCGCTCCTTCCTTCCGTCTGACCGCGGTGACGGCGATCGGTTCCGCCTTGCCCCACCAGTGGTCGGGGGAGAATTGCCTGGTGCTGATATTAATATTGGAAAACAGGACGTTTTCGATGCATCCTTTGTCCCGAAGCTGCATGGAGATTCCCCGGTTGGAACGGCTGATAACGCAGTTTTGGACGGAAATATTCCGGAAGGGCGATTCGCTTTCCGTGCCGAATTTGATCGCCGCGCTGGTGGAAGTCAGGGTACAGCCTGACACTGTAATATTTTCACACGCTCCGTATTTTACGGCGTTTTCCGTATTTTTAAAGACAATGCAGTCATCGGCGCACTCAATATGGCAGTTGGTGATCCGTACATTTTTACAGTGGTCGGGATCGATGCCGTCGCAGTTGGTCAGCCGCAGATCGTTTAAAATGCGGATCCCATCGATCGAAACATCTTCGCACCCCACCAGATGGGTCGTCCAGAATCCGCTGTGGGTAAGCGTCACCTGATGCAGCGTAAGGTGCTCCACATGCTCGAAAAAGAGCAGGGGCACTCTGGGGTAAAAACTGCCCTCAATGTGCCAGGGCGTAACTTTGCCGTAGAAGATCTCCTGGTTGCCGTCAATCTTTCCAAAACCTGTGATTGACAGATATTCGCAATTCTTCGCATATAAAAAGAAAAGGGTCGGACCGCCGGAGTACTCGCAGTTTAAATAGGTGGGGGCGGTGACTTTTTTCGTGGCCGCTGGGCCGCTGCCCAACAGGTTAAAATCCTCCAGATGATCGCTGGCCTTCAGCACGGCTCCCATCTCCAGATGAAGCTCCACATAAGATCTTAACACCAGCGTGCCGCAGCGGTAAGTGCGGCCGCCCTCCAGCAGAACGCGTCCTCCTCCGCCCGCGCTGCAGGCGTCCACCGCCGCCTGAAGGGCTGCGGTATCGTTGTGGACGCCGTCTCCCACGGCGCCGAAATCATTTACCCGATAGACCATAATAGAATCCTGCCTTTCCGTTATATTCTTTTATCTTCCTTTTCCCTTGCCTGTATCTCAAAACAAGTATATCATAAAAGAGGAAAAAGCACAGGATTTTTTGATCGGAACCGACTTGCTGCGCTGACGCAAAAAAACGGCAATTGATGAAACGGAGGAGCATATGATTCAAAATCCCATTTTAAAAGGTTTTTGTCCCGATCCCAGCATTATCAGGGTCGGGCAGGATTACTATATCGCCACTTCCACTTTTGAGTGGTGGCCGGGGGTGAGGCTTTTTCATTCCAGAGATCTGCGGCATTGGGAGCAGATTCCCTCGCCGCTTCGCAGAAAGAGCCAGTTGGACCTTGTGGGCGACCCGGCTTCGGGCGGCGTGTGGGCGCCCTGCTTAAGCTATGACGGGAAGCGTTTTTTCCTGATCTACACCGATGTGAAGACGAAGAAGGGAAGATATTACAATACGCATAATTATCTGGTTTACACAGACGATCTGTATAGCGGCTGGTCGGACCCGGTCTACTTAAACAGCATCGGCTTTGACCCCTCTCTGTTTCACGATGGGGACGGGAAAAAGTACCTGATCAATATGGTGAATGGTTTCAAGGGCATTCTGGTCCAAGAGCTGGATGACAAATACCGTCTGACGGGTGAGCGGCGGAAAGTTTACGGCGGTTCAGGCCTGGGTTACACAGAAGGCCCCCACATGTATCATATCGGGGACTGGTATTATCTGATCGTGGCGGAGGGCGGCACCGGCTACGGTCACTGCGTTACCATGGCCAGGGCAAAGAGCGTCTGGGGACCGTTTGAGACGGCGCCGGATAATCCCATCCTGACTTCCGATCAGGGGGATATGGGCGCGCTGCAAAAATGCGGACATGCGGATCTTGTGGAGACGCCTCAGGGAGAGTGGTATATGGCGCATCTCTGCTCCCGTCCCCTGAACGGGGAAAAGTGGTGCACGCTGGGCAGGGAAACGGCCATACAGAAAATGGTGTGGGACGATGAAGGGTGGCTCAGGCTGAAATCGGGCGGACGATTCGCCGGGATGGAAACGGAATCTCCCGCAGGGACGCCGGAAGTGATGCTGCAGGATGAATCGGAGGGCTTTTACGATGACTTTGACAATCCTGCGCTGCATGTGCGCTACAGCTCGCCCCGGATAGATTACAATACCTTTGCGGATTGTACCGCCAGAAAAGGATGGGTACGTCTGAGAGGACAGGAATCGCTCAATTCCCTGCACAGAGTCTCCCTGTTGGGAGTGCGCCAGCAGAAAATTTCCTGTACCGCCCAGACTAAGATCGACTTTTTGCCACAATATCCCGAGCAGTTAGCGGGGCTTGCGTATCTGTACGATGCCATGAATTTCTATATCCTTGGAAAGACTGTGACGGATCAGGGGCAGGCTGTCCTGACGCTGATAAAAAGCGACACTGGCGTCATAACGGACGAAATGGAACCTGTACCCGTGCCTGAAAAGGGGGAGATCAGCCTTCGCGTACAGGTCTCGGAAGATGGGACAAAAGCGGCCTTTAGCTACAGCCTGGACGGAGAAAACTGGCGGCAGGCGGGAGAAGAACAGACCACGCAGATCCTGACGGACGAGCATTGCAGGGGGTTTACGGGAGCATATTTTGGCCTGTACTGCCACGATATGACAGGGCTGTCGGAAACGGCGGATTTTGACTATTTATGTCTGAATGGCAAAGAATAAGGCGATGAAAAAACCTGTGAAAACAAGAATATTTGTTTTATAATGGAATTATACAAAAGTCGATTCCGCAGATGGCGGGTCGGCTTTTGTGTTTTGTACGCGTCAGGTCTCGGACTTTGTACTGTTTTGCGGTTCAGAGTCTGAAATAGTTCAGGTGCCGTTTACGCGGCGGAATGAGAAAAAACAAAAAAAGAGGTGCGCCATGTTTGATGTTTTTCAGGAAGAAAAAATTGTGACAATCTGTATGCTGGCATTATTTGCAGTCAGTATTTTTCTGAGAGTCTTTCTGGGTCTTTTGTATCAGAATATGATCAGGGAATCGGACAATATGGCTATCACGGAGAACCGTCTGCTGAAGCAGTGCAAATTAAAATTTGCAAATTGTTATCAGTTGAGCAACGGAGTCGCCAATATTCCGGTGTTTGTGGACAAGTTCTTAAACCGTATGAGCCTCGGTCCGTTTACTTTTGAGACGCTGTATCACATCTCCGGACAGGCTATGCTGCTTTCCGTGGTGGCTGCGGGAGTGGGTATTTACCGCAGTATTGTGGCAGGCAGGACGCTTGGGGACATTCTTCCTTTTTATATCGCCAGCTTCTTCGGATTGTATCTGTATTTTTCTGTTTCCACGGTGGTGGATGTAAAAAAGAAAAAGAGAGTTTTAAAGGTAAATCTGGTGGATTATCTGGAAAATCACCTTTCCCCGCGCATTGACATTACCAGACAGGATATGGAAATGCTTTACGGTGAGACAGGAACGGACGGGAGAGTGGTGTCAGCCAGAGCTAGAAGGGCAGGATTGAACCGTCCCAGACAGGGGCGCCGGACGGTGGAACTCATGCCTATCGGGAATGTGCAGGCCATAGAGGGCAGGCGGCCCGCAGAGTACCGGCAATTTGCGGCGCCGCGGCAGCCTGTGGATGAAAGACAATCCATAGATAGAGAAGCGGGCCGGACCGTTTTGGACAACCGATTGCCCGTGGAGGAGCCCAAAGCATCTTTTGACCTTGAAAAAGAAGACGGATACATAGGGGGCGGCGCAGGCCCGGAAAGCGCCCCGCAGGACTCCGCGGCGGTGACGGAGGAAGAGCTGGAAGCTCTTTTAAAAGAGTTTTTGACCAGTTAGAAAAAAATCCCTTTTTGCTTGAATTTGCCATATAACTTTGCTACACTTAGTACAAGGTATTTGTGCATGAAATACTTAAAAAGATTGAGAAGAAAAGGAGCGAGTGGTATGAGCAAGCAGGTTACATTTGACTATTCTAAGACCGGTTCTTTCATTTCACAGGAGGAGATCGGTTATATGAAGAAGCTGGCGCTTGATGCCAAGGAAGTACTGGTTTCCAAGTCCGGGGCGGGAAATGATTTTCTGGGCTGGATCGATCTTCCCGTTGATTATGACAAGGAGGAGTTTGCAAGGATCAAGGCGGCAGCTAAAAAGATCCAGAGCGATTCCGAGGTATTGCTGGTCATCGGTATCGGCGGTTCCTACCTGGGCGCAAGGGCAGCCATCGAATTTCTGGGGCACAGCTTTTACAATGTTCTGAGCAAAGAGCAGAGAAAGACTCCCGAGATTTATTTCTGCGGAAATTCCATCAGCTCCACCTATTTAAAGCATCTGATGGAAGTGGTGGGCGACAGGGATTTCTCCATCAACATGATCTCCAAGTCCGGTACCACCACGGAGCCTGCCATCGCGTTCCGCGTCTTTAAAGAGATATTGGAAAAGAAATATGGCAAGGAAGGGGCGGCAAAGAGAATTTACGCCACCACGGACAAGGCCAAGGGAAGTCTGAAAAATCTGGCTACGGAAGAGGGATATGAGACTTTTGTGGTTCCCGATGACGTAGGAGGGCGTTTCTCCGTTCTCACCGCGGTGGGCCTTTTGCCGATCGCTGTCAGCGGCGCGGATATCGATCAACTGATGGAGGGCGCGGCAAGCGGAAGAAAGCGCGCTCTGGAAAACGATTTTGAAAATAACGATGCCCTGCAGTATGCGGCGCTGAGAAATATTCTGCTGCGCAAGGGTAAGAGCGTGGAGATTCTGGCAAACTACGAACCCGCTGTGCACTATGTGTCTGAGTGGTGGAAGCAGCTCTTCGGCGAGAGCGAGGGCAAGGATAAAAAGGGCCTGTTCCCCGCAAGCGTTGACCTGACCACGGATCTGCACTCCATGGGCCAGTTTATTCAGGACGGCGCAAGGATCATGTTTGAAACGGTCATCAATGTGGAGACTCCCAGGGAGGAGTTAAAGATCGGTACGGAGCCCGTAGATCTTGACGGACTGAATTATCTGGCAGGAAAGACGGTGGACTTTGTCAACAAGAGCGCCATGAACGGTACAATTCTTGCCCACACAGACGGACAGGTGCCTAACTTTATGGTAAATGTTCCCGAGGTGAACGAATTTTATCTGGGAGAACTTTTCTATTTCTTTGAGTTTGCCTGCGGCGTCAGCGGATATCTGCTGGGCGTAAATCCTTTCAACCAGCCCGGCGTGGAAAGCTACAAGAAGAACATGTTCGCTCTTCTTGGAAAACCCGGCTATGAGGCTCAGAGAGAGGAATTGCTCAAGAGACTGTAAAATAGGGATAAAAGGTGCACTCTGTCATGCGGCAGAGTGCATTTTTCTGAGTAAGGCAAACGCGTTCTCGGACAAAAAAATGTTGCGAGAACGCTCCGGAATGGAGATAAATATGAAAATCGTTATTTTGGAGAGAAACAGCGTAGGCACCGATGTTTCGGTGGATTGCATAAGCGATTTCGGTGATGTGACCGTCTACCGCAATACTGTCACGGCAGAGGAAGTGAAGGAGCGTGTCAGAGACGCGGATATTGTTATCGCCAATAAGTCCCCTTTAAATGAGGAGACTTTGAAGGACGCCCCTGACGTGAAACTGATCTGTGAGTTTGCTACAGGCTATGACAACTGCGATCTGGCCTATTGCAAAAAAAGAGGCATCAAAGTGACAAATGTAGTGGACTATTCCACTGCCATGGTGGCCCAGCACACTTTTACGCTGGCGCTGGCGCTGAGTCAGAAGCTGATCCATTATGACAATTATGTCAAGTCTGGGGAATACAGCGCCCAGGACCGTTTTTCCAATTTTGATATTCCTTTCTATGAATTGGAAGGCAAGACCTGGGGTATCGTAGGAATGGGGAATATCGGCAGAAGAGTGGCAAAGATGGCGGAAGCTTTCGGATGTAAAGTGATCTTCCATTCCATTACGGGGAAAAGCGCCTGCAGCGCGTACCCGCGGGTGGATAAAGATACTCTGCTCCGAGAGAGCGATTATCTGTCGCTGCATTGCCCCTTAAGCGATCTGTCTCGAAACTGGATCGATGGGGAAGCGCTCAAAAAAATGAAAAAAACCGCAATTCTTATCAATGTGGCGCGGGGGCCCGTGGTAAACAATAAGGATCTCTATGAGGCTCTGGAGGCGGGAGAGATCCAGGCGGCGGGACTGGATGTAGTGGAGAAAGAACCCTTGGAACTCACAAACCCGCTCAGCGGGATCAAGGACAGCAGCCGTCTGATCATCACTCCCCATCTTGCCTGGGCCAGCGTGGAGGCCCGCACCAGATGTGTGGAGGGAGCGTACCTCAATATACAGGCGTTTTTGAGGGGAGAGGACAGAAACGTGGTCAATCCGTAATGATTCGTCCGGTAACAAGTGAAGCCTCCGGACAGACTGTTACATTGATGCACACAAAACCCATAATAATGAGAAAAAAAGTCCAAGCTTGCCAATTTCGCGGAAGTATAGTAGAATGACAACATGGTTTTGCGCGCGGCTTCCTGGGCCGCAGCGGAAAGGATAAAAACAGCGGTCAATTGTTGCGGGCGCGGAAGTTTGATGCGGATGAGCGCGGAGAGTAAACACAGACTTTGCGAAAAGAGTAAAAGCGAGGAAATCAAATGGTAGAGAAGATAAAAGCACTATATGCAAAATATGAGGAGATCATAGTCTATCTGATCGTGGGCGTGGTCAATACGATCATTTCCTGGGGCGCGTGGTTTTTGTGCGCATATACCTTTTTAGACGCCGCCGTGGTGTGGCAGAATATGGTTCTGGGCGTCATCTCCTGGGTGGTTGGCGTAGTGACCGGCTACTTTATGAACCGGAAATTTGTGTTCAAAAGCAAAGAGCCCAATATCTGGAAAGAGTTTCTACAGTTTTCCGGCGGAAGACTTTCCACTTGGGCTCTGGATGAGGTTATGATGGTGCTGATGATAAATATTCTGCATATCAACGAAGTTTTTTCCAGGATCTTCGTCTCCGCGCTGGTCATGGTGGGAAACTATATTATCAGCAAATTCTTTGTGTTCAAAAAGCCCCGGAATGACGGCGTGCAGGATGCCGATCTGTAAGCGCGGATTCACAGTACAATATCCAAACGGATCCTGCGGTCATGCAGCGCGCCGCCGCTTTGCGGAAGTTACGTCACCTGATGATGGGAAAATCCTTTTTTAGACCAGAGAATCCCGATCAAAAGGGCGATAACGGTTATGGGGAGAGCCAGAAAGACCGGCGCAAAGCGTATCCTGCCCAAGGTTATCAGATCAATCCGGAAAAGCTTCATAAGCTGCATCTGGGTGATGGGCAGCAGATATCCGAACAGCGCGATGTTGTCCGGCAGCAGATTCCAGGGAAGAAACATGGGCAGCGCGTAAATTGTAAAAGCGATCACCAGCGCGCTGAAAGAGCCTTTCGCCAGCGCCGATACTACCAGAACGATAGAAGTCAGCACGAGCATTCCGCCCAGCCAGGAAATACAGGCAAGTCCGTAAGCCTGAAGCCAGTTCAGCAGAAAAGGAGTTTTATCGAAGATTCCCAGTTCCCCCAGTTGTACGGAGGAATCCCATCCGGCAAAGCCGTGTATTGCCAGAAAAGTCAGCGTGCACAAAGCCAGGCAGAGGACGGATCCGGTCAGGGCGATCAGGTAAGAGGAAATGATCTTTGCCAGAGCGCATTTCCTGCGCCCGTGGATTCCCGAGAGGATCAGGGCATCCATGTGACTGGTGTATTCCTCCGAAAAGACGGGAGCGACTATGATCACAAGGATACAGCCGGCGAGCAGAAAGGTATACATAAGCAGGTTAATCGTGCATTCCCAACCGGTGGAATAGCCAAGGATCATTTCCGGCGCCAGAGGTCCCAATTCTTCCTGTATGGTCCTGCCGCTGTAGCTTCCGTCCGGATTGACGAAGCCGTGGCTGCTTAAGGTGTCATACATCAGGTTGTGACTGCAATAGGCTTCTCTGGAAGGGTCTATAGCGGAGGCTTCCCAGAAGGCATCCGGCATATCGAAAGTCTCTACGATGGCCCGTACCTTTTCATCGGTGACAGGTCCGCTGTAAGCGGCCGCGATTTCTTTTGCCATGGGTATGGCTTTAAATCCTTCTATCAACACGCGCTGGCCGTTTTCCTCTGTGGATATGGCGGCATATCCCGGCGCGATCCAGTTGTATCCCATGGTGACGACAAAGGCGGCAAGCGCGATGAGCGCGGCCCAGACCAAAGGTTTTTGAAGCATTTTTCCTATTTCAAAGCGGATCAATTGTCTCATTTCATATTTTCCTCCTCGTTAAAATAGTATAGATACAGATCTTCCAGATTAGGAGATACTGATACGGCGTTTTCCATAGGTTTTTCCTCATTTATAACGCGCAGTACGGTGGAAGCTCCTTCCATGCGCATATTGCCGATATTATAGCTTCGTTCCAGACTGGGCACATCCGCGTTTGGAACACTGCACTCCCAGACTTTGCCGTCAATGGACCGGATGATCTCATCCGGCCGGCCCTCATGGATAAATTTTCCCTGTTTCATCACAAGGATATCGCCCGCTATGTATTCCACATCCGATACGATATGGGTGGACAGCAGGACGATTTTGTTTTGGGAAAAGCTGCTGATAAGATTGCGGAAACGGACTCTCTCTTTCGGGTCCAGACCGGCGGTAGGTTCGTCCAAAACCAGCACTTTGGGATCGTTGAGCATAGCCTGAGCGATGCCGAGGCGCTGTTTCATGCCGCCGGAGAAGGTTTTGATCTTTTTATCCTTTACCTGTAGAAGTCCTACTTCCTCCAAAAGCTCCAGAGAGCGCTGCATGGCGAAACCTTTGGAAAGCCCCTTGATGGCGGACATATATAATAGAAATTTCAGAGCGGTAAAGTTGGGATAATAGCCGAAGTCCTGAGGCAGATATCCCAGAACATTGCGATAGTGGTCGCCGTATGTCCTGATATCCTGTCCATCGTAACGGATGGTGCCGCAGGTGGGCGTCTGGATATCGCACAAAAGCCGCATCAGAGTGGTTTTGCCGGCGCCATTGGCTCCCAGCAGGCCGTATACGCCGCGGGTGAGAACAATGTTTATATCGTTGACGGCAAAAAAGGAGCCGTATTGTTTGGTGAGATGTTCTATTCTAAGTTCCATGCGTTTTGATCCTTTCTGTTATCATACACATAAGATTGCTGCGCGCAGAGCCGCAGGGCATTGTAAAAAAAGAGCAGGAGCGCCAGAAAAGTGGCCGTAAATATGATGCTGCAGAACCTGTGGGAAGGTATCCGGTAAACGTAGGGCACACACTGTAAAAACAAAGGCAGAAAAATTCCCACTGTCAGAGAAATAGCGGCCATTGTCATAAAGCTGCAGCGATTTCCCATCCGCCGTAAAAGGTACAGGGACAGCGCGGCAGTCAGGAAAAAGGGAAGAAGCGCGTAAAGACAAAACTGCCAAAGCGCTCCCCCTGTGGAACGGTATGCCATCAGTGCGCCCGTTAAGAGAAACAGATCGCAGCCGCACAGGATACAGAGCCGCAAAAATAAGATCTGAGCCAGATTATAGCGGCAGGCTGCCTCCATTTCCCACATATCCACGCTGAAACTTTTGGACATTTCGCAGGTCAGGATCAGGGACAAAGCCGGAGTGAGACAAAAAAGCGCAATTTGTCCATAGGTGGGAAACCACCTTTGATTTTGAGAGACAGCAAACATAAACAGCAGAAAGCACGCCTGTGCAAGCCAGACCCAGCCCGATATAAATGACATCTGCGTCAGAATCTGTTCCGCAAATGATTGACGGGGCAGATATTCCATATTTCGGACTTCATGGGAAAGTTTGCGAATCTGTTCATCGCGTACTTTCGGATTTATGTCGGGCGCGATATTTTGTTGGAACAATGCTTCTAATGCAGGGTCTTTTTTCATAGGATACCTCCCTGAATATTTCTTTGGACATCTTTATTTCCGTGGATACCTTCTTCCTCTTTGAAATATTGCCGCAGTTTTTCGGTTCCCCCGTAGATTCGTGTTTTTACCGTGGAGAGGGGAACTCCGGTGATCCGGGAGATTTCCCGCAGCTTATAACCATGGCAGTAATAGAGCACGATGGCTTCCCGCTGACTGTGCGGAAGCCGCAGTAATCCTTCCCGGAGGGTCATTTTTAGCAATGTCTCCTGTTCCGGCCCATGGGATGACAGGGGCGCGTTGGGCGGATCGTTTTCCGGTCCGGCCGCATCCCATTCGCTGTACGCCACTTCTCTGCCGGCGCGTCCCGCGTTTTTGCGGAAATAGTCTTTGCAGACGTTCAGAGCGATCCGGATCAGGTAGGCTCTGAATTTGTTCCGCTCTCTGTAATTGTCCAGAAACCGCATCAGGTGAAAGAATGTTTCCTGCGTGCAGTCGTAGGCGGCCTGTTCGTCTCCCGTCTGAAAGTAGCAGTAACGGAACACATCATCATAATATTTTTCCGCCAGCTGCCCGAACAACTGCTTTTCACCGCGCTGGATGCGCCTGATTAATTCGTGGTCCTGCAAGGCTTCTCCTTTCCCAGACCGGGTCTGTGATTGTAAGCTTACATATAGTAAACGAAACAAGTTCCGAAAAAGTTTGTCCACGCCGCGTTTTTTTAAACATGTGCGTTATACGGCAGCAGCGGCGCGAACGGTACGGCGTATCTAGGAGGCTCAGTGAAGATCCGGGATGTCAGGGAGGAAGCGCGTCATAGGAAAATGGCACGCTATGTCGATAAGCTGGGCCTCATCGGACATAAAAAAATAGCCATTCCCGCCGGAATGGCTATACTGAAATTCCGCTTGTCAGACCTGACTGCCTGTTATGGATAAACGGTCAGATCTTTGCGATCATGTCTTCCACCAGAGCCGCGGAATGCAGCGCAGCGGCTTTCTCAAAGGTAGGATAATCCATTTCCGCGCTGTCATCGGCCTTGTCGGAGATGGCCCGGATGATCACGAAAGGAATCTGGTTTAAGTATGCGCCGTGGGCGATGGACGCGCCCTCCATTTCCGCGCAGTCGCCCTGATAGTTTGCGATCAGATTTTGTTTTACTTCTTTGCTGGAGATGAACTGGTCTCCGCTGACCACACGGCCGATCACCGCGTGACAATCGGGATTCACCTTCTCGCAGGAAGCCTTGGCCAGCTGTACCAGACGCTCGTTAGCTGGGAACTCCCGCACGCCCAGCTGGGGAACCTCCCCCGGTTTGTAGCCGAAAATCGTGACGTCCACATCATGGTGCAGGGCGTCCTTTGAGATCAGGATATCGCCGATATCAAGGGACGTGTTTAAGGAACCGGCTACGCCGGTATTGATAATGTGAGTGACCTGAAAAACATCCGCCAGGATCTGTACGCAGAGAGCGGCGTTTACCTTGCCTACGCCGCTTCGCACGATGACGGCGGACGCGCCGTTGAGCGTGCCCTCGTAAAATTCCATTCCGGCTTTTTTGATGATCTGGGAAACTGTCATTTTAGACTTTAAAGTTTCCACTTCCAGTTCCATAGCTCCGATAATGCCTGTTTTGCTCATTTTGTTCTCCAATCTGTCAGGCCGCAGGGAAGATGAACCCTGTCGGCAAATTCGATATTTGCATCGTTTAGCCCGTCCGGTCGGGAATCCGTCTGCCCGTCCGTTTGGTATCATGACGACTTTTATTCCGGATAAATCAATCTGCTGTCGTCAATGTGGGAAAGAACATTATCCAGGTATTTTTTCGCCAGATAATTCGCCATGGGCAGATTCATATCCAGATAATTTCCGCAGTCTTTCGGAGCCGCGCCGGGAACTTCGCCTTTGAAATCCCGGATAAACCCGAACATTTCCACCATCAGAGGAACAATGTCCCTCGATGAGTAATCGCCCGCCAGTAAAAGATAAAATCCGGTACGGCACCCCATGGGCCCGAAGTAGATGGTTTTGTCTTTATAGACAGGGTGATTTCTCAGAAAAGTCGCGCCCAGATGTTCAATCGTATGTACCTCGGCGGTGTTCATGACGGGCTCCTCATTGGGGCTCGTCATGCGAAGGTCGAAAGTGGTGATGATCTCCGCGCCTACCGTGTCTTTGCGGGATACATATACACCGGGCTGTAATTTAATGTGATCGATGGTGAAACTTGCGATTTTTTCCATGATATTTTCACCTTCCCTTATCATGATATTATTTTTTTAAAAGATAAACATTTATCTGCAATCCGCACGGTTATCACGCCTGAAGCTGCGCCAGCCGCTCCTCAAAGACGTTTTTGGGCAGGGGCTGGTCGAAACAGAAGCCCTGCGCCAGAAAGCAGTTATTTTCCTTTAACAGTTTGACATGTTCCAATGTTTCCACGCCCTCTACAATGGAGGAGATACCCATCTCTTGGGACATGGCGATGATATGCTTGAGCATGACGCGGTTTTGTTCCGGCGCGTCCCTGTTATTTTCCAGAAAGCTCTTGTCGATCTTTACCACGTTCCAGGGCAGTTCCCTCACCAGATTTAAGGAGGAATACCCTGTTCCGAAATCGTCCACCGCTGTGTCAATGCCGTGCTCCTGTAAGCCGAAAACGATTTCCTTGAGGTCTTTAAAGCTGACATCGGTTGTTGTCTCGGTCAGTTCGATTTCAATATATTTGTGTGGTACGTTGTATTTGTCGATGATGCTTAAGAGGTTGGTCAGCAGATTCATATTTCCAAAATGGCACCGGGATAAATTCACAGATACCTTTACCACATCGCGTCCCTCATCGAGCCAGCTTCGGATATCGCGGCATACATGCTCCAGCATGTAAAAATCCAGAGCGCAGATCGCACGGTTCTGCTCCAATACGGGGATAAATTTACCGGGAGGAATGAGTTCCCCGTTGTGATACCAGCGGCACAAAGCCTCTGCGCCAACCAGCTGATAATTTTTCAGGTTTACCTTAGGCTGATAGTAAACAAGAAATTCTTCCTTTTCAAGAGCCTCCGGAAAGAGATTCTGTACCATTGTGATCTCCCGGATGTGCTCTCTCAGTTCTTCATCATAGAAAATGTAAGGTTCTTTGTCAAGATCTTTCGCCACATTGTAGGCCATGCTGACGCAGTCCACGATGGACGATGAAGAATCGCAGCTGTCCGGTATGTTATAAAATCCCGCGGAAGCGGTGACCATCACTCTGGTACGCACGGGAGTATCCACGGAAATTTCCGTTCCTTTTAAAAATTTCAATATACTGTCGGTATGTTCCTTATAAAAAATCGCGATAAAATTATCCCCGCCGATCCGGCAGACCATCTCTTCCTCTTCATCTGTGAACAAACTGCACAACTGCTGCACGAATATGTTCATGATGTGGCTGCCGCATTCTCTTCCCACCTGCTGATTAATGTTGGAGAAACGTCTCAGATTAAAATAGCAGGCGGTAAAACGGCCGATCCGGTTGCGGGATATGAGACCGTCTGCATATTGGGTGAAATAAGTCAGATTGTGGATCGAAAGGTCACGATCGTAAAAAGTCAGATACTCTGCCATTTTCATGACGCGGGCACGACCGTTATAGACAAAAAGCATCTTGGCAAGGACCCCGATTTTTTCGATCTCCTGTTCAGACCAGTCCGGATCACCCGTTTTCTGATGGATAGAATAAACCACCAGGTTTCCGTTTTCCATTGATTCACGCTGATAATGGAAGCGATCCATATCCGGATCGCCGTTTCGGTACAGGCATAACCTGTTCCCCTCTCCACGGTGCTCGTTTTCAGGCGTCCTGTAGAAAGTCACATTGATCATAGCTATGCGCAGCAGGGAACCGATCTTTTCGATGGCATTCTGACAGTCAGGATCATCCTCTCCGCGCAGTTTTTCCATTTTGAGTAGAAAGTCGTCTATAGCTTCTGCATATAGCGCTGCATTCACTTCCATATGACATGCCCTTTCTTTGCCGGGATTATACTTTTTCCGCAGGCAGCTGTGGTATTTCTATAGTATAGGTCGTCCCAACGGATTTGATACTTGTTATTTTTACGGAACCGGACATCTGCCGGATCAAAAGTCCGATGATGGAGAGGCCGATGCCCTCCGCCTCCATTTTCCGGATCAGCTGAAAGTCATTGCTTACGAGATAGTGATTGGCATTTGCCAGAGCCTCCTCTGTCATGCCATCGCCATTGTCGTATACCTCAATGATGAGAAGTTCTGCGTAGGAGGAAGCCTTGCATCGCGCAGACACCGTAATCTCAGAGGTGTTGGGAAAGTTGATGGCGTTGCTCAATACTTTGGTAAGAATCTGTCCGATTCGTCCCTCATCTCCTAAAAGATAGGAGGGAACCGTATCATCAACCTGAATGTGGATAGGAATGTCTTCCGCCTGAAGATATTTCTGTACCCTGTCGCAAATGTTTGCTATCAGCGCCGCGGGGTCGTATTCTGTTTCGCAAAGATCCGTTTCGCCATCGTTCATGCGGGCAAAATCCACAGTATCGCTCAACGTGGAAAGAAGCTCCGTGCCTCTGACCACGATATCCTTCAGCGTGTCCGTCATGGAAGTGTGATCCTGATTTTCCACAGCCTGTTTCGCAGCCGCGATCCAGTAGGTCATGTTCCGCTGTATATTTTCGTTCATATCCATGATAAACGCGGTCTGGGAATGAGCCGCCCGCTCCAGTTTCCTGCTGTTCTGGAGAGCCAGGAAATTCCTGTATGCCATGTCGGAGAGAGCGGAGCCGACCTCCATCAGAAGCTGAGCCGCCCGCTTCACATCCGCAAGATCGCGGTGGGGCACTTTTTTAGCGGCGGCCACATAAATATCCGGGTCTATGCCCAGTTCCCGCGCGGTATTGCGAAACCCATCCTCGTTGAGATCGTCCGTCAGGACCTGCCCCCCGATGATACTGCCGATGTAAGTATCCTCCAGCATGATAGGCGCGGCAAAATCCACCAGTCCGGCATGGCAATGATATACGACAGGCTTTCCGTTTTCAAGCGTTTCGAGCGCGCCCTGCTTGTCGCAGGCGTTGCAGCGGGTACAGCCCAGGCCGGATTTCCTTGTAAGATTCATGCAAAAATCAGTGAAACCGCTTCCCTCCGTGACAGGAATGCCGTTTTCATCCGCGATCAGGCTTGCTATTCCGATGTAAGAAGACAGGCTGTCCTGTATTTTCTGGAGGACCGCAGTATCCAGCAGATCTTGTAATTTTACGTTTTGCATAGCATATACTCCCAATAATCTAATTTTATTTTTTTAGAGGTGGATTGTCAAGGTTTGGCAGGAAAAATTTCAGAAAAATGCTTGACACAGACGGAAATGTTACTACAATTGTAGTTAGGCATAACTAATCACACTATATCATGTAGCGGCGCATTTATCGTGAAAAACGGGAGTATCTTTCCCGCAGGAATCGGCGTAAGTGCGGCGCGGAAACGGAGAAAAAGATGGCAACGGTTATTATTTGCGTTATTCTGGCGCTGATCTGTATCCTGGGGATCAGGAGCTATGTAAAAAAATTATCACAGGGCTGCTGCGGGAGTAGTACGGACAAGGTGAAACGGCAAAAGCCAAAGGACGATGATCTGTCCCATTATCCTTATGCCTACCGGATTACGATAGACGGCATGACCTGTAAAAATTGCGCCGCAAGGATCGAAAACGCTTTTAACGGCACCGGCCGATATTACGCGGCGGTGGATTTGAATAAAAAGAGCGGCCTCATCAGGGCAAAGGAGGAGACCCAGGAGGCGCAGCTTCGGATGATCGTGGCAAAATGCGGCTACAGCGTGGTAAATTGCCAAGAGGAAAAGTAATACGGGAGGAAAAGTAATAAAGGAAGGGCAATACGCTGCGATAAAATGAACGGTTGCGATCAAATAAATTTTGTCAGAGAATCTTCTTGACAAACAGGCAAAAATCTATATAATGAAAATAGTAACAGTTACTTTTTTCGGGAAGGAGTTGTTATGGCTGCTTTAAAATACAGCAGACAGCGGGAAATGATTAAAGCGTTTCTGATGAGCAGGAAAGATCACCCCACTGCTGATATGGTTTACATGAACGTTCGTAAACAACAGCCAAATATCAGCCTTGGCACCGTGTACCGCGATCTGACGCAGCTGGCGGATCTGGGTGAGATTCGGAGGCTGCGGATTGGCAACGGAGCGGATCGTTTTGACGCCGATACCTCGCCTCATTATCATTTTGTGTGTGAACGGTGCAAAAGCGTGACTGATCTTAAGATGGAAAGCATTGAATCCATTCTGGAGACTGCCGACGCAAATTTTGACGGGCGCATCGAAGGCCATGTAACGTATTTTTACGGGATTTGCGGATGCTGCGCCGCTGAAAGGGACTGCGTTTCCGAGTCCTAAGGACAAGGAAATTATTAAAAATATTAAAAAATAAGGAGAAAAAAGGTATGAAGTTTGTATGTCAGGTATGTGGTTATGTTTACGAAGGAGATTCCGCGCCCGCTGAATGCCCTGTCTGCCATGTGGGAAGCGACAAATTTAAGGCTGTGGAGGGCGAGATGACTCTTGCCGCCGAGCATGAGTTCGGCGTTTACGGCGCTACCGTAAAGAACAACCCCGAGATCAGCGAGGAAGATAAGAAATTTATCTTCGAGCAGCTGAAGGCAAACTTTGAGGGAGAGTGTTCCGAAGTCGGCATGTATCTTTGCATGGCCCGTATCGCTCACCGCGAGGGATATCCGGAGATCGGACTTTACTGGGAGAAGGCTGCCTATGAGGAAGCGGAACACGCTGCAAAATTCGCGGAGCTTCTGGGTTCCGATCTGGAGAAGAATATGACGGCGTCCACCAAGCAGAATCTTGCATGGAGAGTAGATTGCGAATTCGGCGCAACCTCCGGTAAGACCGATCTGGCTAAGTGCGCTAAGAAAAATAATCTGGATGCCATTCATGACACCGTACATGAGATGGCAAGGGATGAGGCGAGACACGGCAAGGCATTGAAGGGATTGCTGGAGAGATACTTTGGTTAATCAGAACTTACATATAAAAGAGGGTATCCCTCAAGTCATTTCAAATGACTTTTGGGACACCCTCTTTTTTTGCACAACTCAGTCTGGTCCTGCTTTCTCGTCAGGAATTTTATAATTTTTTTAGGATATTATTTTACAGAGTTTACACATTACCCGCAGGAATATGTTATACTCTTCTATAAGATAAGGACAGGGGGATCGTCATGAAGTTTAAGACACAGCTGTATGTCACGTTTACCACTATCGTGGTACTGCCGCTGGCGTTGACGGCGTTAGCTTTTTGCGGGATTGGAATGTATCTGACGCATGTGCAGAAAGGCCTGTCTTTTGCGGAAGATGGCCCTGTCGATGTCACCCAGAAAATGCAGGAGATAGTGGAAAATACGGACGAGACGTATTATCTGCTTAAAAAGCAGGCTCTGGAGGATCCCGCCAGGCTGACGGACAGGGATTATCTGGATGAAATCAGCGCGAATATTGCAAATAACTCCACTTATATCATAGTCAGGAAGGGCGAGGAACTTTACTATACCAATAATAAAGAGGCCGCGGATATCATTTTCTCCAAGCTCTCCCAACATGAGATCGGAGATCTGTCGGAGAACACGGGGCTGTATTTTGATGAATACAACAAGTACCTGAAGCAGGTTAATTTTATGTTTCCGGACGGCAGTTCAGGCAGCGTATTTGTGGTGACAAAAGCGACTTCCCTGATCTCCCGGCATCTTCTGGTGGATATGTTTGTGGCGATCCTGGTAATTCTGATTTTTACCAGCCTGATGCTGACCCGCTGGATTTACAGGAGCGTGTTTCGGCCCATCAATGAATTGAACACCGCCATGCGCCATATCAAAGAAGGAAATTTTGAGTATACTCTTCAGGTGGATGGAAAAGGCGAGATCGGAGATTTGTACCGTGATTATGAGGATATGCGCCTCAGACTGAAAGAGTCGGCGGAAGAAAAGCAGGAGCATGAGAAACAGAACCGCGAATTGATCAGCAATATCTCCCATGACCTCAAGACGCCTATCACGGCCATCAAAGGTTATGTGGAGGGTATTATGGATGGTGTGGCGGATACCCCCGAGAAGATGGATAAATATATTAAAACCATCTACAATAAGGCAAACGATATGGATAAACTGATCAATGAGCTGACAGTTTATTCCGGCATTGACAATAACCGCATCCCTTACAATTTTCACCGCATCAATGTGGCGGACTATTTCGGCGACTGTGTGGAGGAAGTAGGCATGGATCTGGAGCAGCGGGGCATAAAGCTGAACTATTCCAATCTGGTACAGCCTGACACGGTGGTGATCGCTGATCCGGAACAGATGAAGAAAGTCATCAACAACATTATCAGCAACAGTGTAAAATATATGAACAAACCGAAAGGAGTCATTGATATCCGTATTTTGGATGAAGTGGATTCCATTCATGTGGAGATCGAGGATAACGGAAAGGGGATTGCCCAGAAAGATCTGGGAAAAATATTTGAGAGATTTTACCGTACTGACGCTTCCCGCAATTCCGCTCAGGGGGGAAGCGGTATCGGCCTTTCCATCGTAAAGAAGATCATCGAAGACCATGGCGGATATATCTGGGCTACCAGTAAGGAGGACGAGGGAACCTGTATGCACTTTGTGCTTCGGAAATACATTGAACTGCCAAGTTAGGGCCTGTGAAAGCGGTATAGCGGTATCGGCCGTCAGCGGAAAAGCTTTCGGATATCCGCAAAAGCCCGGCTGGAAGTGACAGCTATGTCGGATTTTTGTAAAATCTGTGCGACAATACAGGTTTTGTAAACGCCAAAAAGGATTTCAGCGAAAGGAATGAAAAGTATGAGCAAAATATTGATCATTGAAGACGAGGTTGCCATTGCGGATCTGGAGAAGGATTATCTGGAACTTTCGGATTTTCAGGTGGATATCCGAAACAGCGGCGATGAGGGGCTGGCGGCGGCGCTGGAAGGAGAGTACGATCTGGTGATTCTGGATCTTATGCTGCCCGGCATAGATGGATTTGAAGTGTGCCGGAAGATCCGCGAGGAAAAAAATATTCCCATCCTTATGGTTTCCGCAAAGAAAGACGACATTGACAAAATCAGAGGCCTGGGACTGGGCGCGGACGATTATATGACGAAACCTTTCAGCCCCAGCGAGCTGGTGGCGAGAGTGAAAGCGCATATGGCCAGATATGAGAGGCTGGTGGGCGCCAACATGAAGCCTCAGAACGATATTGTAGAAATCCGCGGTATCCGCATTGATAAGACTGCCCGCCGTGTCTATGTGGACGGCGTGGAAAAGACGTTTACCACCAAGGAATTTGATCTCCTGACTTTCCTTGCGGAGAATCCCAACCATGTCTTTACTAAGGAAGAACTGTTCAGGGAGATCTGGGATATGGATTCCATCGGAGATATCGCTACCGTCACGGTGCATATTAAAAAGATCCGCGAGAAGATCGAGGCCGACACCGCAAAGCCTCAATATATCGAAACGATCTGGGGCGTGGGGTATCGGTTTAAGGTATAAAATTTCTGAGTACACTTACCTACATGCGCAATAAGCCTGACTGACGGCGGAAAATATGAGGAGGAATGCCAATGCTGGAATACAGATATGACACCCAGTTGTTAATCGAAGGAAAAAATCTGGACGAGGATGCGATCAACGATTATTTCACGGAGCATTTTCAGGGAGACTGCCTTTTGGCGGTAGGAGATGAGGAACTGATCAAGATTCACTTTCATACCAACAGACCCTGGGAGGTGTTGGAATACTGCGCTTCTCTGGGGGAAATTTATGACATTGTGGTGGAAGACATGGACAGGCAGGCGAGAGGGTTAAAAGGATAAATGCTTCCGCAGGATTTTTTGGATAGAATGAAACAGATGCTGGGCAGTGAATATGACTGTTTTTTGGATTCATTTTCCGGGGAGCGTTATCAGGCGCTGCGTCTGAATGCTTTAAAGAAGGGCGCGCGGGCAGACTTCGCTCATCTTTCCAAGGTGCCTTGGGCGGAGAACGGCTATTATTATGAGGCAGGCGACCAGCCCGGAAAACATCCCTATCATGCGGCGGGAGTGTATTACATTCAGGAACCCAGCGCCATGGCGCCTGTTGAACTGCTGGAGGTGCAGCGTGGAGAGCGGGTGCTGGATCTGTGCGCCGCTCCGGGGGGAAAGAGCACTCAGATCGGGGCAAAGCTGGGCGGGGAAGGTTTTCTTCTTTGCAATGAGATCAACAGCGCGAGGGCAAAGATCCTTTCCGAAAATGTGGAGCGCATGGGGATCGTAAACGCTTATGTGACCAATGAGACGCCTGCCCGTTTGGCGGAAATTTTTCCGGAGTATTTTGACAAAATTCTGGTGGATGCGCCCTGTTCCGGTGAAGGGATGTTTCGCAAAAACGAAACGGCGTGTGAGGAATGGAGTCTGGAAAATGTGGCTCTGTGCGCAGAAAGGCAGGACGGGATCCTGGATTGCGCGGCAAGGATGCTGAAAGCCGGCGGGAGGCTGGTCTATTCTACCTGTACTTTTGCCCCTGCGGAAAATGAGGGAAGTGTGGAGCGTTTTTTGGAGAGATGGCCGGATTTTCATCTGATTCCTATCAAAAAGGACGCGCCCGGTATGGAAGATTGCATTGGAAGCCTGCCGGGCACGTTGCGGCTATGGCCCCATAAAATCAAGGGCGAAGGGCATTTTGCAGCAGTGATGGAAAAGACAGGCATTTTGCAGTCGGGTTATCGGGGAAACGCTTTAAACGGAGAAGTGACAGGAGTGTCGGAAAAAGAACTGGGAGAGTACAGGCAGTTTTGTCAGGATACTTTTGGACGAAAGGAACTTCCGTTTGAACAGGGCCGGGAGACGGTATACATAAAATTTGGAGACAATATTTCTCTGGTATCCGCCCATATGCCTTCCGTCAAAGGCTTAAAGATTCTGCGTTCCGGGCTTCAGGTGGGCGCTCTGAAAAAAAATCGCTTTGAACCCTCTCACGGGCTGGCGTTGGCGCTCGATCCGCGTATGGTAACGCGGGTATGGAATCTGGATTCGGAAAAGGATACGATCAGGGCATACTTAAATGGCCAGACTTTTCCCGCGGAGGGAGAAAAAGGATGGTATTTGATCTGTGTGGACGGATTCAGCATCGGCTGGGGAAAACTGGCCGGAGGGATCATGAAAAATCATTATCCAAGAGGGCTTCGGATTCCAATGTAAAACAGATTTGATAAGGCGTTCAACAGAGGGATCTTGGAATCAAAATGAAATCTAAAGGAATTAAAAGTAATCCAAAGAGCGGTGTCAGAGGGTGAAGTAAACCGTCAGAGAGTAAACAGACTGTCAGAGGGTGAAGAGAAACCCACAGGAATCTACAACATTCAGAGGAAAGATAAGAACGTGAAAACAGAGATCATCTATGAAGATCAGGAACTTCTCGTAGTGCGAAAGCCCGCAGGCTTTGCCGCTCAGACGAAAAAAGTGGGTGAGGCGGATGTGGTCAGTGAATTGAAGAATTATCTGAAAGGTTCTTACCTTGGTATTATACATCGTCTGGACCAGCCGGTGGAAGGGCTTCTTGTGTTTGCCAAAACGAAGCGGGCCGCCGCATCGCTATCCGCGCAGCTTTCCGAGGGCGCGCTGCAAAAAAAATATTATGCGGTGATCTGTGGAAAACCCGCCGCCGGGCAGGGAGAGCTGGTGGATTATCTGTATAAGGATTTGCAGAAGGTTCCTCGGGCGGTGGTGGTGGAGAAGGAAGAACTGTCCCGTTTTCCCGGCGCGAAAAAAGCGGTGCTGCACTATCGGCTCTCAGAGTACGCTTCTAGGCAGGATCTGTCGCTTATGGAAATCAGCATCGACACGGGACGTTTTCATCAGATCCGCGCCCAGATGGCTCACGCAGGTATGGCGCTTTTGGGAGACTCAAAATATGCCTCAGAGGACGTGAAAGACCGCGCCAGATCGCTGGGGATAGACCATGTGGCGCTTTGCGCCTGTTCGCTGGAGTTTCGCCATCCTGTGAAAAAGTCGGATATGCATTTCGAGATCCGGCCGCAAAGTAAAAGTTTTTCCTGCTTTGCCAGTTTATAGGAGTTTTCCTGCCGGATAAATATTTTAGAGATAAATCTCCATACTAACCCTAAAGACACGGAAGGCAGGCGGCAGGTATGGCGGAGAAGATTCTGAATAATAAGTTGGTGTTACTGCTCCTTTTGACAGGAGCGGTATTTTTTTTCCTGAAAGTCATCACGCCGTTTACGGCGCCCGTATTGCTGGCGCTCTTATTTGTTACTATCTTCGGCCCGCTGCTGCAAAGGTGGCAGCAGCGCTTCCGGCTGCACCGTCAGGTGGGTGTGCTGATCCTGCTTCTTCTGGCGGGCAGCGTTCTCGGCGTATTGGTGTGGGTATTGTTTTCGTGGATCGTGGGTAGTCTGCCCGACTGGCTGAACGGCCTGGACGCATTGGCGCAGGAGATGGCAGGGTATGTCCATGAGCTTTGCCGACTGGTGGAACAGGCGATGGGGATAGACGGGGCGTACCTGGAACAGTTGATCCTCGCTTGCATTCAGGACGGCATTGATTATTTTCAACTGGAATTTTTGCCGGATATGCTGTCCCAGTCTCTGGAGTATGTAAAACTTTTTGCCCGCCTGGGCGGTTTCCTGATTACTTTTGTGATCGCTGCGGTGCTGTTGGCAAAGGATTACGATGAAATAATGAACCAGCTGTTGGACAGGGAAGAATGTCATGTGTTTCTGGAAGTCATCTGCGGTATTATTCGGTATATCGCAACTTTTGTCAAGGCGCAGGTCATCATCATGAGTGTGATCGGGATTTTGTCCGCCGCGGTACTGGGAATCTGCGGTATCAGGCATGGTGTGATGTGGGGATTGCTGGCAGGGATCTTAGACGCACTTCCCTTTGTAGGAACGGGAATCGTGCTGATGCCGCTTGGGATCCAGCAGTTGTTTTACGGGCATTACGGGAGAGCGGCGGCCTGTCTGATCCTGTATCTGATCTGTATCTTTTTAAGGGAAATGCTGGAACCGCGGCTGATAGGGCGGAGAGTGGGAGTGCCTGCCATCGCCATCCTGCTGTCCATCTATGCGGGGATCCGGCTTTTTGGAATCTGGGGGATCATAGGCGGGCCATTGGGATTTATCATGATTCAGCAGTCCTATCTGAGCCTGGACCGCCGAAAAAAGAATTTGACGAACCATATTTCCTAGATTATCATAAGGATAGAATCGTAATAATTCCGCCGTACAGCGTTGCCGGGTCGGATTTGCGTTTTTGTGCGATTTCGGGAGAATTTCGGGAGGATTACGGGAAAGGACAGTTATGCGGCATAACAATAGTGAAAATAAAGAGAAGATGACAGCTGCCGCGCTGCAGCGGGGTACGCATATGCTGCTGGATATGGTGATCAGTATTTACATTCTGATTATCATAGGGGCTTTGCCTTTTTACAATCGGGAGGGGTACGCCCATATTGGCACGGATAAATATGCTTTTTTTTCTAATATTGTAAGAATCATATTATGGCCGTTGGCGCCTTTGCTCTTTTTATATCTGGTCTTTGGGCTAATCTCTGCCATACAGCAAAAAAGGACAGCCGCCGCGCTGTGGGCCGCTGTGAGGGAAAAGATTTCTGTTACAGATGTGTGCGCGGCAGCGTATGGCGTCAGCGTTTTGCTTTCCTATCATTATTCCTATTACCGGGAGGAGGCGCTGCGGGGAGCAACGGGCTGGTTTATGGGGTTATATACACAGCTTACGCTGGTAGCTACATATTTTGTGGTGTCCAAATGCTGGAAGCCGAAGAAGGGGGTCTTTTATACTATTCTGCCCGTGTCGGCCGCGGTATTTCTTCTGGGATTTCTGAACCGGTTTGAGATCAACCCTCTTCATATGGTCTCTTACGGTCCTGATTTTATTTCCACCATAGGAAATATCAACTGGTACTGCGGATATCTGGTATCTGTATTTTTTGCGGGAGCGGCGCTTTTTTGGCAGACCGGGAAACAGAAAAAATGGATTCAGATTGCTTTGGCGGTTTATCTGGTGATCGGATTCGCCAGCCTGATTACACAGGGCAGCAACAGTGGTATCGTAGCGCTGGCTGCAGAGTTGTTTGCATTGTTTTGTCTGTCTGTTTCCGATGGCGCCCGTATGTGTCGGTTTTGGCAGATTTTGTGTCTGCTTGGCGCTGCCTGTCTTCTGACTTTTGGAATCAAAACATATGCGGGACTGAGCATTAATTATGAGGACATTTTCGTGGAGCTGTTCTCTTCCGGCTCCGTTGCGCTTTCTTTGACAATTGTGTCATTTTTTGGTTTCGCTGTCGCCCTGATATGCGTTAAGAGCAACCATTATTCAGTAAAGCTGTGGCGAATTCTGGCCGGATTGTGTTCGGTCATTATTGTGACGGTAATGTCAGGATATGTGGCGGCGCTGATTGTCAATACAAGGTATCCGGGCAGTGTAGGAGCGTTATCGGAAAATTCCTGGTTTATTTTCTCCAATACCTGGGGCAGCAACAGGGGGGCGAGCTGGAAAGCGGGAGTTATGTGCTTTTTGGATCAAAATCTGTTACATAAGCTGTTTGGGGTGGGACCTGATGCGATGAGCGCTTACATATATAGCAGGGGCAGTCGGCCTTTGCTGGATATGCTGTCGGAAACTTTTGACAATCTGCGGCTCACCAACGCTCACAATGAATGGCTCACGATTCTGGTAAATACGGGGATTGCGGGATTGCTCAGCTATGCGGGCATGATGGTTTCCGCCATGATACGCTTTCTGAAAACAAGAAGCAGCCGTCTGATCAGCTGTGCCTGCGGATTTTGTCTCCTCGGATATACGGTCAACAATATGTTCAGCTTTCAGCAGGCCTTGAATGTGGCCACTATCTTTACGGTGCTGGGGATGGGGGAAGCGTTTCTGAGAGAATCGGCTTCAAATTGAACTTGTTTCAAAGAAGTGGCGGCCTGACGGTCAAAAAGGCGGCAGCCGTCCTGTCAGGCGTGAAAACGCTGTTTTTGCAGGATAAAAGATATGGATACCTATCTTTAGACTAACGATAACGGATTCCTCACTTATAATGGCAATGTTTACGTTAAATTTTTTTATGTGGAGGAATGAAAGATGAAATGCAGTAAATGCGGAACAGAACTGGAAAGCAATGTACTGGTATGCCCTTCCTGCGGGCAGGCGGTGTCTGACGAAGATCGTTTACAGGAGCAGTATGGCGGAAAAGAACTGACAAAGAAGGAATTTATTCAGCTGCCCGCCATGAAGACATGTAAGGGCAATATCACGGGATGCGGTATTGCGTTTTATATTTTGGGCGCGATCAATTTAGCGCTGGAGCTTTATATGCATGTACTGCCTCTGGATGGTATCCTTCTTATTTTGTTCGGTTTGGGCGTCCATCTGGGTAAGAGCCGTATCTGCGCTCTTCTTAGCGCGGCATACAGTATTTTCGGTCTGGTTTATTCCGTAGCGACTACGGGTCAGAGAACCGGATATCTGATTGTGATCGTTGCCATCGATGCGGTTATTTATACTTTCAAGTATCAGAGCGCGTGGAGTAAATATAAGAAAGACGGCACCCTGCCGGTAGAGAAAGAGAGAAAGTAAGAAAAACAAAACCCCGTTCTATTTTAGAATAGAACGGGGTTTTTTATCGGCGCGACGTGATTTGAACACGCGACCTCTGCGTCCCGAACGCAGCGCTCTACCAAGCTGAGCCACGCGCCGCTTTGGTAACATTAAAATAATATATAAAAAGAGATTGATTGTCAAGTAGAAAAAGCATAAGATAGAAACACGGTATAAGTCATTTATGATAATGTCTTAATAAACCACAAGAGAAAATGTCTCAAGTGTGGTAAACTTACCTCTGGAAA
>CANREV010000002.1 GCA_947629645.1 uncultured Acetatifactor sp.
GGGAAAGCCCGAAAATACGGGCTATACCGACATATAAGAACTTCTAAAGAGATAATCTAAATTCACCATAAATTTTTGAATAAAAAGTATTGCAAAGCGGAAACACTTCGTGTATAATACATCAAGTAGTTAAGATAGCGCTATCGCCAAACGGTAAGGCAACGGACTCTGACTCCGTCATTTCAAGGTTCGAATCCTTGTAGCGCTGCTGAAAAAGCTGTAGAAAATCTACAGCTTTTTTGTTTCTTTTTTCCATCAGGTAAAAATGGTTTTAAAATGGTGGTTTTTTGTATAAAAGTATGTTAAAATAGCAATCGGTGGCGCGTGCGCCATGGGTTGCTTTTTGTTTATTCCGTTTAGGCGGGCAGGGAGGTATATAGATGACGAAGGTAATAGGAGTTAGATTTCGCACCGCGGGCAAGATTTATTTTTTTGATCCGCTGCAGTTTGATATAAAAAGAGGCGATCATGTGATCGTAGAAACCGCAAGAGGGATTGAGTTCGGAACGGTTATGTCCGGTGTCAGAGAGGTGGAAGATGACAAGGTAGTACAGCCCCTAAAGCCGGTGATCCGCATTGCGAACCAGAGAGATATAGAGCAGGAAGCGGGCAATAAGGAGAAAGAGAAAGCCGCCTATAAGATCTGTCTGGAAAAGATTCAGAAGCATGGTCTGGAGATGAAGCTGATCGATGCGGAATACACCTTTGACAATAATAAAGTTCTCTTTTATTTTACGGCGGATGGAAGAATTGATTTCCGTGAATTGGTAAAGGATCTGGCAAGTGTTTTTAAGACGAGAATTGAACTGCGCCAGATTGGCGTCAGGGATGAGACTAAAATTGTGGGAGGGATCGGAATTTGCGGACGGCCTCTGTGCTGCCACAGCTATTTGTCGGATTTTGTGCCTGTGTCTATCAAGATGGCCAAGGAGCAGAACCTGTCGCTGAATCCCACGAAAATTTCAGGAGTCTGCGGCAGGCTGATGTGTTGTCTGAAATATGAGGAAGAGACTTACGAGGAATTAAACCGCAGACTGCCCGGCATCGGCGATACGGTGACTACCAGCGATGGCTTAACGGGAGAGGTGCATAGTGTTAATGTGCTGCGCCAGCTGGTCAAAGTCGTGGTGGACGATGGAGAGGAAAAAGAGATCCGCGAGTATGGTGTGGACCAGCTTACCTTTAAGAAGATGCACGGCAAGAAAGAAAATATGGATCTTTCCAGGGAAGAACTGAAGGAACTGGAGCGTCTGGAAGAAGAGGAAGAAGAGGACGTACAAAAGGCGCAGGAAGAAAACATTTCCGGAAATGGCCAGCGCCGCGGGGGACGCGACAGCCAGCATGGGGAAGGCGCCCAGCACCATGAAAACAGGGACGGCCAGCGCCGCGGGGGACAGGATAACCAACAGCGTCAGAATAATCGTCAGCGTCAGGATGCTTCGCAGGGCGCACAGAATGGTGAGGGAGACCGCCAGAATGACGGGCAGGACAACCATTTCAGATCCGCCAGCCGCCAGCGTCAGGACAATCGCCGTCAGGATTTCCGCCAGCGTCAGAATAACCGCCAGCGCCAGGACGACCGCCGCCAGGAGTCTTCCCAGGGCGAACCGCGCCAGGAAGGGAACCAGCGCTATCATAACCGGGACGGACAGCGCAGAGACGGGCAGGATAACCGTCAGAGGCAGTATAACCGGCATCGTCACGACAACAGCTCCAGACAGGAGGGAAAGCCGGAATAAATGACAGTCGATCTGAAAGGAAACGAAAGAATAGATGAACTGCAGCGCAATGGGTATCGTATCATCCAGAATCCTGAACGGTTCTGCTTCGGGATGGACGCGGTTCTGCTGACGGGTTTTGCTTATGCGAAAGAGACGGATATCCTGTTGGATCTTGGCACCGGCACAGGGATTATTCCGTTGCTCATGGAAGCGAAATATGGATGCAGACATCTTGTGGGGCTGGAGATTCAGCCCGAGAGCGCCGATATGGCGATGCGCACCATGGCGATGAACGGCTTGTCGGAAAAGATCGAGATCGTAACCGGAGATATCAAAGAAGCAGGCAGTTTATTTCCGCCTGCTTCTTTCGATTGCGTTACCTGTAATCCTCCTTATATGATCGGGAATCACGGGCTGGTCAATCCTCAGGATTCCAAGGCCATAGCGCGCCATGAGATCCTCTGTACGCTGGAGGATGTGATCGCGCAGACGGCCCGCCTGTTAAAAAGCGGCGGACGGTTCTTCCTGGTGCACCGCCCGTTCCGGCTGGCCCAGATCATCACGCTGTTGGTGGAATACAAACTGGAACCGAAGCGCATGCAGCTGGTGTATCCCTATGTGGACAAAGAGCCGAACATGGTACTGATAGAAGCGGTGCGGGGCGGAAAGCCCCGTTTGAAAGTAGAGAAGCCCCTGGTTATCTATAAAACCGCCGGAGAGTATATGCCGCAGATACGGGATCTTTACGGGTACTAGCGCACCACTTCCCAATGGGAAAAGCGTTGGGAGTAACAGTTTAGCCGAAAGCTGAACTGTTACGCGTTGGAACCGCGGATGCGGGAAAGGAATGGATAGGAATATGTCAGGTACTTTGTATTTATGCGCGACACCCATAGGAAATCTCGCGGATATGACGCCCCGGGCGGTGGATACGCTGCGGACGGTGGATCTGATCGCGGCGGAGGACACCAGAAACAGCATTAAGCTGTTAAATCATTTTGATATCCACACCCCTATGACCAGCTACCATGAGTACAATAAGGTGGAGAAGGCAAAGCAGTTGATCGCGCGGCTCTTATCGGGAGAGAATATCGCTCTGGTCACGGACGCGGGGACGCCCGCCATTTCCGACCCGGGAGAGGTGCTGGTAGGGATGTGTCATGAAAACGGGATCACGGTGACATCGCTGCCCGGTCCGGCTGCCTGTATCAGCGCATTGATCCTGTCAGGACTTTCCACAAGGAGATTCTGTTTTGAGGGTTTTCTGCCCGCGGATAAAAAGGAGAGACGAAAGATACTGGAGGAACTGGCATCGGAGAGCCGTACCATGATCCTCTACGAAGCGCCCCATCATCTGGTCAGAACATTGGAAGACCTCTGTGAGGCTTTGGGCGACCGCAGGCTTACTCTGTGCAGAGAGCTGACCAAAAAGTTTGAAACGGTAATGCCCACAACGCTCCTTCAGGCGCTTGACTATTACGGCGGCGAAGAACCCAGGGGGGAGTATGTGCTGGTGGTGGAAGGCAAAAGCCGTGATGAGAAGCGTAAAGAGGAGATCGATTCCTGGAAAACGATGACAGTGGAGCAGCATATGGCTTATTATGAGCGGCAGGGTCTGGATCATAAGTCAGCTATGAAACAGGTGGCGAAAGACCGGGGCGTGGGGAAACGGGAGATTTACGCCTGTCTGCACGGAAATGGGGAGGAAGAATTCTGATGGCATCTGAAAATTGTGACGCATGTGTCAATTATGTGTATGACGAGGAATACGAGTATTATTATTGTATGGTCAATCTGGATGAGGATGAGATGTACCGCTTTTTGTCAGGGACCCAGAGGGAATGCCCGTATTTCAGGTCGGACGATGAATACGGCGTGGTCAGGCACCAGATGTAAGGTGTAAAGCCGGATCCAAGCGGCGCTGGCGGGGGAAGGGCGTAACGGTGGGAAGTGTTTTGTTTGCGGCCGATACAACTAATATACAAACCTATTTTACAATCATGTCAAAATCGGTATGAGCCGGATGGGGAGGAAGACATGAAAGGTAAAATACTTGTAAAATTTTTCCTGCTGGCAGTAATCTGCATACTGCTGTCGGGCTGTGGGGCAAAGGATACTCCGCCTGCGGGTCAGGACACGGCGGCAGACTCTCGGATGGACAACGGTGTCGGAAGCGGCGGACAAGAACCGGATGAGGGGAAGCAGCGTTCCTGGAATGTGGTCCATACTGCGCTGGGGAACTCTTTTGAACTGGCGGCTGTAAGGGAGGACCGCGTCTATGGGTGTTTCTGCGCGGATGGGGGCTATTCGGTTTCCGTGCAAAATATCGTGACAGGGGAAATCGAGGGAGATTATTTCATACAGGATGCCGTATCGATACAAAGTCTTTCGGTGGACGCGCAGGGGAAGATCTGTCTTTTTGGCGCAACAGAGCAGGGCAACGTCCTGTGGCAGATCGATCCGGAGGGAGAGATCAGTGAGACGGAGAATATAGAGCTCGCAGAGATCGGAAATCATGTGTCCTGGAAAGCTTTTATGACGGATCCCAACGGGTTTTGTTATCTCTGGTATCAGCTGGATGTTCCCTGCTCCGAAGTTTATGAAGACGGTCGCGAAGACGTATATACGTTTCTTGACAGGATCTATGTACTGGATCAGGAATTTAACGTGATCGGCTACGAGCAGGTGCCGGACTCTTGCGGGAATAAGCTGGTGAGCCTGCTTTTTGACGAAGGGGGCGACCCGGTGCTCTTAGCCAGGGACGAGGAAGGCTATTACACGCGCAGGGTCAGGACCGGAGAACAGGAAGAATATGGGATCAGCCGCCTGGATGAGGTGGACGGGGATACAATGTACCGGCTGGAAACGGGAGGAAAGATCGCGCTTACAGAAGACGGACTGCTGTATGAGGCGGACGGCGCGCTGCATCTTTATCATATGTCCGCTTCGGGAGAAGAAAAAGACGAAAAACTCCTGGAGCTTGCTCTGGGCGGCATTTATCAGGAAGATATCATTTATCTCGGGATGCGGGGAGAAACGGTTGAAATCATAGATAACGTTCCGGGGGACGGACAGTCTGAATACACCAGATTCGAGGTTGGAGAAAGCGGGCAGACGGTGCTTTCTCTTGGGGTGATGACGCTGGATCCTGCGCTGCGCAAAACGGTCACGGACTTTAACAGGATTCAGGATAAGGTGAGGATCGATCCCGTGACGTATGTGGAAGATTACGATTATGAGTCGGCTTATGAAAAGCTGAAGCTGGAGATACTCAAAGGCAGCGCGCCGGATCTTTTCGACACGGGCGGGATTGACTACGAGATTCTGGCGGACAAAGGGGTCTTTCTGGATCTGTATGAATTTATGGACCGCGATCCATTGTGCAGCCGGGATAAAATGATGTCCGAAGTGCTGAAAGCTTACGAGACTGGGGGACATTTATATACCATCGCGCCCGCTTTCAGCGTAGCTACTGTCTGGGGCGGGAGCAGTCTGGTGCGGGGCAGGGACGGCGTAAATATGGAAGAGCTGATAGAGATCCTCCGCGATAACGGCGGGGATATCAACAGTCTTTACGGTTTTTCTGCCGATGAAAGTGTGTTGCGGACCCTCTGCATACAGTCCATGGATGAATTTATCGACTGGGAACAGGGAACATGCAGCTTTACGTCAAAGGGTTTCCTGGATCTGCTGGAATTTGCGAAGGGGTACGGGGGAACGCATTTTGAAAGTCTTTACGGGGCGATTCGCAGCGGGAAGATCCTGCTTACGTTGGGAGTGATGGATTCCGTGGAAAGCTGCAGGCTGCAGTCGGAACTGTACGGCGAAAAAATACAGTTCATCGGTTATCCCACCGCGAACGGTTCCGGCTCCAGAGTGTTTTGGAACGGCGCGCAGCTGTCAGTCTGCGCTGAGACAGAGTATCCGGATGAGGCGTGGGAATTTGTCAGATATTGTCTGTTAAACGGATACGATGGCGCAGGCTTTCCGGTTGAGAGAGCGCGGTTTGAAGAAGTCCTGGAAAGGTCTATGGAGGAAGAAATGACAAAAAACGAAGACGGCAGCGAAAGTCCCATTTGCAGGATCTCTTACCGAGAGCCGGAAAACGATGTGAACATTCTGGTGGAAAAAGCGGATGAGGCGGATGCGGCAACGATCCGGGAGCTTGTGGAAAAGGCCGTGGGAAAGTATGAGTACCACGTTGAGATACTGAATATCATAGAGGAGGAAGCGGAGGCTTATTTCCAGGGGCAGAAATCGGCGGGGGAAGCCGCAGCGATCATTCAGAACAGGATCCAGCTTTATCTGGACGAGAGATATTAAGGGATTTTCATGTATATTTTTCCTTTTATGTGCCACACTATCCTTGAAGGACGCCCGTTGTATCAGCGCGGGGCCGGAAAAATTTCAAGGAGGTTACAGACATGAGCAACATTTCAGAACTGGATCTTCAGAATCTTCGTCATCTGATCGGCGGTTTTGACACCACCCATTGCAAGATGCAGGCTTACGCCCAGGAGACTACAGATCCCCAGATCAAACAGTTTTTTGAGAAAGGCGCTAAGTCCGCAATGGACAACAAGCAGCAGTTGATGAAGTTTCTGAACTGAAAAAGCGCCGGGCTTGTGTCTGCGCAGCGCCCGCATGCCCGGAAGACGCGCAAAAGCTGCGCGGAAAAGAGGAAAATATGCAGGAAAAGATTATGGTGGCCGATACACTGGCCGGTATCAACGGTGAACTGACCCGCTATGCGGGCATGATCGCACAGTCGGAAAACAAGGAGTTGAAGCAGACTTTGAAACAACTGCGCAACGCCTGTGAGCAGTCCCAGGAAGAACTCTACCAGATCGCCCGTGAGAAGTCTTATTATGTGCCTGCCAGCAAGGCGACTGAGGAAGAAGTGGCTCATGTGAAGGAGCTGTTCACACAGGGCACTCTGTAGGTATTATACGAAAAAAGCAAGGCGCCGCCCAGACTGATATCTTATCAGAAAAGGCGGTGCTTTTTGCGTGTCTTTTGGCATAGAATAAAGAAAAGATAAGGTCGGGAGGCCGCAAAATGCTGAATGCAATCTGGGCCGTGATGATTATGATCGCGGTGCTGTACGCAGCCTTTACGGGACATATGAGCGATGTGACGAATGCCGCTTTGGACAGCGCGGGGGAAGCGCTGTCCCTGTGCTTTACCATGGCGGGCGTGGTAGCCCTGTGGATGGGCCTGATGGAGATCGCGGGCAAGGCGGGCTTGGTGCAGAAACTCACAAAAGGGATTTCGCCTTTTCTCAGATTTATGTTTCCCAAGATTCCCGAGGGGCATCCCGCGGGAGAATATATTGCCGCCAATATCATAGCCAATGTGCTGGGGCTTGGCTGGGCCTGCACCCCGGCGGGGTTAAAGGCTATGGAAGCGCTTGCCGATCTGGAGCGGGAGAGGGGAAATATCCAGTACATGACAGAAGGTAAGGACCGCAGGGCCAGCAATGAAATGTGCACTTTTCTCATTCTGAACATATCCTCCCTGCAGCTGATCCCTGTCAATATGATCGCGTACAGGAGCCAGTACGGCAGTGTAAATCCTGCCTCCATCATAGCGCCCGCCGTGGCGGCTACCCTGTTCAGTTCCGTTGTGGCGGTCATTTACTGTAAGATAAAAGACGCGAAACTGGCAAAAGGATAGTAAGTTGACGGCGGATCTAACTCATCTTTTTATGAAACGAGTCATAGAGTATAGAAATGATAACAGGAAAGTGTGAAGCGGTGAAAGTTTTAGCGCACATGTCGGATATTATCATTCCTATACTCATTTTTTTTATCGTGGGTTACGGCGTGGTATCCGGCGTAAAGGTATATGAATCTTTTTTAAAGGGGGCGAAGGAAGGCTTAAAGATCGTTGTAGATATTGTGCCTACCCTGATCGGCCTGCTGGTGGCGGTAGGCATGCTGAGAGCTTCCGGTTTTTTTGATCTTTTGGAAAAAGTGCTGGCGCCCGTCACGGAAAAAGCAGGGCTTCCGGCACAGCTTCTGCCGCTTTTGGTCGTCAAGATGTTTTCCTCCTCCGCCGCCACGGGTCTGGTGCTGGACATTTTTAAGACATCGGGGCCGGATTCTTACGCCGGTCTGGTGACTTCTATCCTGATGAGCTGTACGGAGACGATCTTTTACACCATGAGCGTCTATTTTCTTGCCGCCAAAGTCACCAGGACCCGCCATACCCTGACGGGCGCTCTGCTTGCCACTCTGGCAGGTACAGCGGCGAGCGTGGTGCTTGCCGGGAGGATGATATAACGCGCTGCGACAAAAACATTTGTTCGTGCAACAAAGTATTGACATTGACATACAATGATTGTATGGTTAAATGTAGGAGCGGAGGACAGATGGGATGAAAAAGTCTATTTCAATCAGCATAAGAGTCAGTGAAGAAGAATTGGATAAATTTAAAGAGGCGGCAAGGTTGGAGGCATATGCCTCATATAGTGAATTTATAAGAAGAACGGCATTGATAGAGGCAGAACAGGTAATAAGGCAAAAAAATGCCCCTTGCGGTAATTTCATTACAAAGATGCCGGGATATTCCGGCCGGCGGAAAGAGAGGAAAAATGAGCGGAGCGAAAGTATGGATGGAAAAGGTCCTGATACCCACTTACGAGATCGGGGAAGCGGAAAAGAATCCCATTTTCCTGGACAAGCGCGTCTATCAGGGAAGCAGCGGAAAGGTCTATCCTTATCCTGTGATCGAGAAGATCAGCGATGAGAAGCGGGATAAGGAGTATGAGGCGGTATATCTGGAAAACGAATACATTAAGGTTATGGTGCTGCCCCAGCTGGGCGGAAGGATTCAGAGAGCCTACGACAAGACCAACGGTTATGATTTTGTATATTACAACCATGTGATCAAGCCCGCGCTGGTAGGACTGACAGGGCCTTGGATCTCAGGGGGCATTGAATTTAACTGGCCCCAGCATCACAGGCCCACAACGTTCCTTCCGGTAGATTACATCCTTTCAGAGAATGAGGACGGCAGCAGGTCGGTTCTGCTGCATGATGTGGACCAGATGTACGGCACAAAGGGCCTGATGAAGATTACTTTGTACCCGGGGAAGGCCTATATTGAGATTACCGGACAGCTCTATAACCGGACGTCTCTTCCCCAGACTTTTCTCTGGTGGGCCAATCCGGCGGTGGCTGTCAATGACAACACCCAGTCCGTCTTCCCGCCGGATGTGCATGCGGTGATGGATCACGGCAAGAGAGATGTGTCCCGGTTCCCCATCGCCACCGGTGTGTATTACAAGAAGGACTACAGCGAGGGCGTGGATATCTCCAGATACAAGAATATTCCCGTGCCCACCTCCTACATGGCGGAGCAGTCCGAGTATGACTTCGTGGGCGGATATGATTATGGCGTTGGCGCTGGCGTACTTCATGTGGCGGATCATCATATATCCCCCGGCAAAAAGCAGTGGACATGGGGATGCGGTGATTTTGGCAGGGCGTGGGACCGGAATCTGACAGATGAGGACGGCCCTTATATCGAACTGATGACAGGCGTGTTTACCGATAATCAGCCTGATTTTACCTGGTTAAAGCCCTTTGAAGAGAAGGTGTTTACCCAATACTTTATGCCATACAAGGCGGTGGGGCAGGTGAAGAACGCCACCAGGGAGGCGGCGGTGCATCTGTCTCTGGAGAATGGGAAGGCAAAGGTAATCGTATATGCCACTTCCGAATATGGGAACGCTGAAATTGAGCTGACAGTCAGGGGAGAGACTGTTCTGAGGGAATCGGCAAAACTTTCCCCGGTGGATATTTATGAAAAGGAACTGACAGTTGGAAATGTGAAGGAGGAAGAACTGCATCTGGCTGTATATGCGGATGGAAACTGCCTTGCGGAGTATCAGCCGGAAGCGCCAAAGCTCCCTAAGATGCCAGAGCCCGCCCAGGCGGCGAAAGAGCCGGAGGAGATCATGACCAACGAGGAACTGTATCTCACCGGGCAGCACATTGAGCAGTACCGTCACGCTACTTATCTGCCCGACCCTTATTATCTGGAGGGCTTAAAGCGGGATCCCGGAGATATCAGGATCAACAACGCATACGGGGCGCTTTTAATGCGGAGGGGCTGTGTGAAGCAGGCGGAGAAATACTTCCGCAAAGCCCTGGAGCGTCTGACCTGGAAAAATCCCAATCCTTACAACAGTGAGACCTACTATCTGCTGGGGCTTGATCTGTTTTATCAAAAGCGCGAGGCGGAAAGCTATGATGCCTTTTATAAGGCTGCGTGGAGCAATGAGCAGCAGGAAATGTCTTTCTATTATCTGGCGGCAATATCCGCCAGAGAGGGACAATTTTCCAGGGCGCTTGACTTTGCGGAGAGGGCGCTGGTAAAGAACGCCCACAATATTAAAGCCAGAGGATTGAAGGCCTGTCTTTTGAGGAAACTGGGAAAACGTGCGCAGGCTGGCGGATGGGTGGAAGAAAACCTGGCGCTGGATCCCTTTGACTTCGTTTCCTGCAATGAAAAAATCTTATTGGCCGCGGAAGCGGATGGCCCGGCGCAGGACCAGGCGGCTATGCGCGCGCAGTTAAACGGTAAAATGCGGAACTTCCAGGAAAATTACCTGATGACTGCCAGAGACTATGCGGAGTTTGGCGCATACCGGGAGGCGGTCGGGATTCTGGGGGAGTGCCGCAGGGAATATCCGATGCTCACTTATTATGAAGCGTATTACCGCGCCTTGCTGGGAGAGGAAGTGTCGGACCTTCTTAAGAAAGCGGAGAGACAGCCGTGGGATTACTGCTTCCCCAATAAACCGGAAGATATTCCAACGCTTCGTTTTGCCATCAGCCGGGGCTGTACGGCGAAAGCGGGATATTACCTGGGCAACCTGTTCTATGACAGGCTGCAGTGGGAGGAGGCGCTGGCGCTATGGGAGGCTTCCGCGGCGGCGGACGATACCTTCCCCGCTGTTTTCCGGAATCTGTCTTTGGTTTATTATAACAGGTGCAAAGAACCTGAAAAGGCCAGAGAGGCTATGGAAAAGGCGTTTGCCCTCAATCCTTCCGATGCCCGTATTTTTTTGGAGCTGGATCAGCTTTACAAGAAACTGGGGCGGACTTTTGAGGAGCGGCTTGCAGGTTACGAGGCGCACCCGGAGCTCATAAGCGGACGGGACGATCTCTATATTGAATACATCACGCTGGTCAATATGTGCGGCAATCACGAGAAAGCCTATCGCTGCATTATGGGGAGAAAATTCCATCCATGGGAGGGCGGAGAAGGCAAAGTCACGACCCAGTACACCATCGCTCTGCTGGAAATGGCAAAGAAAGCTCTGCGGGAGAAAGCGTTTGAAAAGGCGGAAAGCCTGCTGCGGACGGCATTGGTCTATCCGGAGAATCTGGGGGAAGGAAAGCTGGAAGGCACCAAGGATAATCATCTGTACTATCATCTGGGGCTTGCTCTGGAGGGTCAGGGCAGGACAGAGGAAGCGGCGGAATGTTACCGGACTGCCACCGTGGGCACGGACGAGCCTGCCGGCGCCATGTACTACAACGACCAGCCGGCGGACATGATCCTTTATCAGGGTCTGGCGTATCTGAAACTGGGAAAGGTAAGGGAGGCAAGAGCCCGCTTCTATCGTCTGATCGACTATGGCGAGCGTCATCTGGAGGATCAGGTGAAGATAGAATATTTTGCCGTGTCTCTTCCGGAATTTCTGATCTTCGATGAAGACTACACGGCGAGAAACCGCGCCCACTGTTATTATCTGATGGCGCTGGGCAATATCGGGCTGGGGGATGAAGAGAAAGCCGCCGGTTTCCTGAAGGAGGCAGCCGCGATCGAGCCGTCCCACATGATGTGCCGGATCTACAGCGCCATGCTGGCGCAAAACCAAAACCATGCTTCATACTGAGATTTTGCCTGCGCGGATGAAACGGCCCTAAATGGAGACGAAAAGGGACATAGGCATGAAGCGGAAAAGAGGGAAACATGAATATTACATGGAACGCGGATAAATACACGTCCGACTTTTCTTTTGTGCATCAATACGGAAACAGCGTGACAGAATTGATCGATGCTAAAGAGGGCAGCACCGTACTTGACCTTGGCTGCGGCAACGGCGCTCTGTCGGAGATATTGCGGGATAAGGGCTATATCGTAACGGGGATGGACGATTCTAAAGATCTTCTGGCGGTGGCTGAGAAAAATTTTCCGAATATCCCGTTCATACGGGCGGACGCCACCGATTTTTCCCTGCCGGAGCCTGTGGACGTGGTATTTTCCAACGCGGTGTTTCACTGGATCGATAAAGAGCGGCAGCCTGAAATGCTGCGATGTGTCTATAACGCGTTAAAGGAGCGGGGGCAGTTTGTGTTCGAGTTCGGCGGTCATGGGAATAACTTTATGATCCACGAGGCCTTGGCGGAAAGTTTCAGGCGGCATGGATACGCCTATAAAATGCCTTTTTATTTTCCGACTGTGGGGGAATATTCCGCCCTGTTGGAAAACGCGGGATTTCAGGTGACTTTTGCGGCCCTTTTCGACAGACCCACAAAGCTGAGAGGGGAAAATGGGCTAAAGGAGTGGATCGAAATGTTTGTGCAGACGCCTTTTGACGCGGTAGAAAAAGAAAGCGAGAGAGAATGCATCAAAGACGAGGCGGTGGACAGGCTGAGGAACAGTTTGTATCAAAACGGGGACTGGTACGCGGATTATGTCCGCATCCGGATGAAAGCGATCCGGTTATGAGAGAGGTATGGAAATGTTTGTTAAAAATGAAGATTGCAGGATCACGCCCTGTGAGCCGGGCGTTACCAGAAAGGTGATGGTTTACTGCGAAGAACTGATGATGTGCGAGATTACCTTTGAGAAAGGTGCGGAGGGCAACGTGCACACCCATCCGCACCTGCAGGTCACTTATGTGGCGGAGGGAGAATTTGAGTTTACGGTGGACGGAGAGACGCGCCTGGTGAAAAAGGGCGACAGTATCCTGATGCCCGCGGACTCTGTGCACGGAGTGAAATGCCTGAAAGCGGGGAAACTGGTAGATGTGTTCCACCCTATGAGAGAGACCTTTCTGTAACAAAAGATTGCAGATGGTTACTTTGTCCGGAACTATCTGCGCTTTACGGCAGAGGAAAGACCTGCCGCAAGACGCAGCGCACCGGATCGCTCAGCCCTCTTCTGCCAGCCGTTCCTGCAGGGACAGGAAATCGGAGGGACCGCAGTCAAGGTAGAAACAGTGGAAGCGGTAATCGGAGTATTCGCTTCCCCAGAGACTCTGCGCCTGTTCTTTTAAGGACAGGATCTCCAGATATCCCAGGTAGTATTTCAGGTAGTTGCAGGGTTCCTGTGCGATATAAGCGTATATCGCGCGGCAGGCGTTACTGTTTGTGATGCCGAAGCCTTCCAGAAGCTTTGCGATCTGATTATAGGAAGCTCCTTCATAATGAATCATGATATCCAGCATGGAATAAAGGCACAACTGCAGACTGCGGTTGTGCTTTTCCAGTTCCGCAATCACGGCATCTTCATTGCGGTTTTGCTCCCGCATCAGTTCGCCCGCATAGTCGTAGGATAAAAATTCCACATAGAGCGCCCAGCCTTCCAGGTAGCCGCCGTACCATAACAGTTCTCTCACAGGTGCGGAATCGTCCGCCACAGCTTTCCGGTTGTGGTAGACCGTCTGATAGAGATGGCCGGGATAGCCCTCATGGGCCAGGGTGGTATAGAGCTCCAGCCCATTGGGTGTCTTGCTCTGGTTGACGTGAATGTCATTTTGTATGGTGTCATCCAATGGCGCGGTGAGATAGTAGGCCGGAGCGGTGTATGGCTCCAGACTGGGAGATACGGGTTTTACCGTGACGGTGGTGCTTTCCCCGGTAATAGGGGGGAATTGTCCCCGCATGCGCTGCTGTAAGTCCGCCAGCATCTGGGTGGCGTCCGTGCAGGGGAAATTGCCGCGGGCGGCCTGTTTGTCTTTTGTGAAAAGTTCCGGATGGGCGGACACAAGATTATGTATGGCTTTATATTCCTCTGTAAACTGTCTGGCGAGCATTTTCTGGATCTCTCCCACAGGGCGGTAAGAGCCGGTTTCGGAGATGAGCAGATATTGATAATACTCTTTTCCCTCCTTTGTGCTTCCCAGGCCGGTCAGAGGGATCTCTTCATCTTCCAGCAGAATTAATCCGTCCCCCAGAGCCTGATAGGCGGGAAGCAGCACTGTTTTCAGGAGACGGTCATTCTGCACCGTGTAGGCATCCGCTTCTTTCTCGGTGATCACGCCTGTCTTTAAGAGAGGTGTAAGACGCTCCTGGAAAGTGGTCTGCAAAAAATGGGAGTGAGCTTCCAAAGCTTCCTTTGTGACAATGGTGTCACATTGCTCCCGCACGGCTTGTAAAGAAGATGCGGACATCAAAAGCCCTGCTTTTGCCTTTTCCTGTTCAAAAGTCAGAAGGGAAGAGAAATATTCGTCCGTCTGGTCCAGCAGAGCCAGATAATCGGTGATATCCTGTCTGGAGCGGAAGGTATATTCCGCCAGAAGGATCGGAAGCTGGGACTGCATGCCGGAAGAGGGAGAGAGAGGCTCCCTGTAATAGGGATATTCTGACATCGCGAGAGAATTTTGCAGGGAGCGTGTCAGCAGTTTATAAAGATAGGCATCCTCCCCGGAAAGATTCTGTGTATGTATGGTCTGCAATGCCGCCAGGGTATGTTCCGTTTCAGAGCGGCTTTTTTGGGAGGCCTGGCTGTTGTAGCAGGGGAGGACGGGCTCATAGCTGCTGATGCCGTAATTTTCAGGAAAGGCCAGCGTATAGTGCATGTTCAGTGTGTTGGAAGTCATGCTTTCCGTGAAAAGCGCGGATGTGATGTGGGAAAAGCGTTTTTCGTCCTGCCGGTAGGTAAATAAAAAGGCGGTAGTGGCAAAAAAGGCCAGAAACACGCTTACGGCGAGAGTCAGCTGTTTCCCGGAAAGAGGATTTCTATGTTTCAAGTCGGTATACACCACCGGATTTCAAGATTGATTCAATATATGCAGACGTGGGAAAAGGTATGAAGGCATTGTCTGTCTGCGCCGCATTGTCAGGCGATATGCTGAAGCGGTCTGCGGGAATGCTTAAGGGCGTCACTTTGCTCATGAAGTGATTGACGAATACTCTGGGAATTGATAGGATAATAGTAAATGCCGGATACGGCGGAACGGAGGGTTAGCGCAATGAGCGAGACAGCAAAAAAAGCGATCGAAGAGGGCAGGACGGCGCTTGGCATTGAGTTTGGCTCCACCAGGATCAAAGCGGTGCTTGTGGATGAGACGCACGCTCCCATTGCCCTGGGGACTTACGATTGGGAGAATCGCCTGGAGAACAATATCTGGACTTATCGCCTGGAGGATATCCGGAACGGGCTTCAGGCTTGTTACAAGAGTCTGGCGGGAGACGTCCGGGAAAAGTACGGCGTAAAACTGACAAAGCTGGGCGCGCTGGGTATTTCGGGTATGATGCACGGGTATATGCCTTTTGACGGCAAAGGAGAGCTTTTGGTGCCTTTCCGCACATGGCGCAATACTATGACGGAGGAGGCGTGCAGAAAGCTGACGCCGGAGTTTCAATTTAATATTCCCCAGAGATGGAGCATCGCGCATCTCTATCAGGCCATCTTAAATAAAGAGCCTCATGTGAACGCGATCGCTTTTCTCACCACCCTGGCGGGATATATTCACTGGCAGCTGTCCGGTGAAAAGGTGCTGGGCGTGGGAGAGGCCTCCGGCATGTTCCCCATCGATTCCCGTATCTGCGATTACGATGAAAAAATGCTGGATCAGTTTGACAAACTGGCTGCATCGGAAAATGTAAACTGGAAGTTAAGAGATATTCTGCCCGGAGTGCTGCGGGCGGGGGAGAGCGCCGGAGTACTGACAGAGGAAGGGGCGAAGCTGCTGGATCCTTCCGGCAATCTGCAGGCCGGCGTTCCCATGTGTCCTCCCGAGGGGGATGCCGGTACCGGCATGACCGCTACGAACTCCGTAAAAGTGCGCACGGGAAATATCTCCGCAGGGACATCCATCTTTTCCATGGTGGTAACGGAAAAGCCTATGTCCAGAGTACATGAAGAAATCGACATGGTAACTACGCCGGACGGAAGTCCTGTGGCTATGGTGCATTGTAATAACTGTACCTCCGATCTCAACGCGTGGGTGGGATTGTTTCAGCAGTTCGCGGATCTGACGGGAACAAAGATTTCCATGAATGATCTCTATGGCGTGCTCTACCGGGAGGCTCTCAAAGCGGATGCAGACTGCGGCGGTCTGATTTCCTACAATTATTTCTCGGGGGAACCGGTGACAGGGTTAAACGAGGGGCGCCCGTTGTTTGTCCGTATGCCGGACGCCCGATTCAGCCTTGCAAACTTTATGCGGAGCAATCTTTACAGCGCTATGGCCGCTTTAAAGATCGGCAACGATATTCTGCTGAAGGAGGAACAGGTGAAAGTGGATTCCCTTACGGGACACGGCGGCCTGTTCAAAACTCCCGTGGTGGGGCAGAGACTCATGGCGGCGGCTATGAACGCGCCGGTGACGGTCATGGACACCGCCAGCGAGGGCGGCGCGTGGGGGATGGCGGTGCTTGCCTGCTACATGCGGGAAAAAGAAGACGGGGAAAGCCTGCCGGATTACCTGAGTGATAAGATTTTCGCGGGGCAAAGCGGCGCCACGATCCAGCCCGACCCGGAGGATGTGGCGGGATTTGACGCGTATATCGAGAGATACAAAAGCGCTCTGGCGGCGGAGAAAGCTGCCGTGGAGAGCCTCAAATAAGGCCGGGATGCGGGGCGTCCCGCGTTTGACGCCATCGCTTTTCATTGGTATGACAATGTGTGATAAAAAACCGCAAAGCGGCGGTACGAGGCTGAATAGACGGCCTCATGGAGGCGGAAAGGAGAGTCGGGATCAATATGTTGGAAGAATTAAAAAATCTGGTGTATGAAGCGAATATGGATCTCCCCAAGTACGGGCTGGTGACGTTTACCTGGGGTAATGTCAGCGCCATTGACAGGGAGAGCGGCTTGTTTGTCATTAAGCCCAGCGGCGTGGAGTATGACAGGCTGCGGCCGGAGGACATGGTGGTGGTGGATTTGGACGGGAAAAAGGTGGAAGGCCGTTATAACCCTTCCTCCGACACCGCTACGCATCTGGAACTATATAAAGCTTTTTCCTCCATCGGAGGCATTGTGCATACGCATTCCTCATACGCTACAAGCTGGGCGCAGGCGGGAAGGAATATCCCCTGCTACGGCACTACGCACGCCGACTATATTTACGGGGAAGTACCTTGCGTCAGATGCCTCACCGCACAGGAGATCGAAGAAGCCTACGAGGAAAACACGGGACATCTGATCGTCAATGAATTTCACCGCCTGGGGAAGGATCCTGTGGCGGTCCCTGCGGTTTTGTGTAAAAATCACGGACCTTTTGCCTGGGGGAAGGACGCCAAGGAGGCGGTGCACAACGCGGTAGTTCTGGAGGAGGTGGCCAAGATGGCTTACCGTGCGGAACTGATCAATTCCCAGATCCAGCCCGCTCCCCAGGAGCTGCAGGATAAACATTATTACCGCAAGCACGGCGCGAATGCCTACTACGGGCAGCGGGAAAAGTGATGGGGATAAGTGCCTTGTGCTCGTGCACATTGGGCGTTTTTTGGACAAAAATACTGGACGGCAAAGGGAATCTGTGTTAGTATAAGCTCAAAGAATAAGGAAGCTTCAGGCAAGGGGCCTGGGCAGAATGGAGGAGACCATGAACAATTTAGAACTGCAAAAGCACGCGAATGAAGTGCGAAAAGGCATTGTTACCGCAGTTCACAGCGCGAAGGCGGGACATCCCGGCGGTGCTCTTTCCGCGGCGGACGTCTTTACATTTCTTTATTTTGAAGAAATGAACATTGATCCCGGAAATCCCGATAAGCCGGACCGGGACCGTTTTGTATTGTCCAAAGGCCACACTGCTCCCGGGTTATATTCCGTTTTGGCGAACAGAGGTTTTTTCCCCGTGGAAGATTTAAAGACGCTGCGTCATCTCGGCTCTTATCTGCAGGGGCATCCCTGCATCCATATTCCCGGAGTGGATATGTCTTCCGGATCGCTGGGACAGGGTATTTCCGCAGCCGTGGGTATGGCGCTGGGCGCGAAGATGAATCAGGAAAGTTTCCGTATCTATACACTGTTGGGGGACGGCGAGCTGGAGGAAGGCCAGGTCTGGGAGGCGTCCATGTTTGCCGGACACCGCAAACTGGACAATCTTTGCGTCATCGTGGACAACAATAACCTTCAGATCGACGGGCCGATTGATCAGGTGTGTTCCCCCTACCCCATTGACAGGAAATTTGAGGCGTTCAATTTTCATGTGATCAATGTGGACGCTCATGATTTTGATGCCCTCAGGGCAGCTTTCGGGGAGGCCAGACAGACCAAGGGGATGCCTTCCTGCATCATACTGCACAGTTTGAAGGGCAAGGGCGTTTCCTTTATGGAGAACAGTATCGACTGGCACGGCAAAGCGCCTAACGATGAGGAGTATGCAGTGGCAATGGCGGATCTGGAGAAGATCGATGCAGAATTAGAGAAAGCAGGTGAAGCATAATGGCAGAGACTACAGTGAAGAAGATTGCAACCCGTGAAAGCTACGGCAACGCTCTGAAAGATCTTGCGGAGGAGTTCCCTGAACTGGTGGTGCTGGATGCGGATCTTGCGGCGGCTACCAAGACCAGCATTTTCCGAAAAGCATATCCGGACCGTCACATTGACTGCGGCATCGCTGAGGCAAATATGATGGGTGTGGCGGCGGGATTGTCGCTGATGGGTAAGATACCTTTCGTCAGCTCCTTTGCCATGTTTGCGGCGGGTCGCGCCTTTGAACAGGTGCGCAACTCCATCGGATATCCCCATCTGAACGTAAAGATCGGGGCTACCCATGCGGGGATCACAGTGGGCGAGGACGGCGCCACCCATCAATGCAACGAGGATATCGCCCTGATGAGGACCATCCCCGGCATGGTGGTTATGTGTCCCGCGGACGATGTGGAAGCGAAAGCGGCGGTGCGCGCTGCTTTGGAATACAAAGGCCCTGTTTATATCCGTTTTGGCCGGGCCGCGGTGCCGGTGATCAATGACAGGCCGGATTATCAATTTGAGATCGGGAAAGGCTCTGTTGTCCGAGAGGGCAGGGACGTTACCATCGTTGCCACTGGAATCTGCGTGGATTCCGCTCTGGGAGCGGCTGAAAAACTGGCGGCGGACGGCGTAAGCGCGGAAGTGATCAGCATCTGTACCATCAAGCCGCTGGATGAAGATATCATTGTAAACAGCGCAAAGAAGACCGGCAGGGTGGTCACGGTGGAAGAACATTCCGTGATCGGCGGTCTGGGGAGCGCCGTATGCGACTGCCTCAGCGCAAAACTGCCTACCAGGGTGAAGAAGCTTGGTATGCAGGATGTGTTCGGCGAATCCGGTTCCGCGGCGGAACTGGTACACAAATACGGATTGGACGCGGAGGGCGTTTATCAGTCTGTGAAGGAGTTTTTATAAAAAGCCGGACGGCCGTGAAACAGCGGAGCGTCTGCATATTAGAAAGAGCCTGCAGAAATGCGGGCTCTTTCACGTTTTACAGGGAATCCTGTCTCATAAGATTAAATGCGCCACGGCGGATGGAAAGATGTGGTTTGCGGCAAGTCAGAATTAATTCGTGCGAGAGCGTAAATTCAGTGTCTCGTAATTGTACTTATCCGCTTCGCATACTTGTTCTGTCCGAACTTCCCCCTCCTGTGTGCTCAGAATCAGATGGCATTTTTCCAGCCAGCCTGTCATATTGTCCGCCCATTGCCGGAAGAGATCGTCATCATATTCAAAATAGAAGCCGTCTCCCAGAGTGAAATCATATCTGGAGCCCGCGATCTGTCTGACCGCGCCGTCCTGGTCCAGCCGATATACCCAGTAGCCGTATCCGCCATAGTCGTCCCGGTCTTCCACATAAACATTCATGATAAAGGCAAGCCCGTCCGCCTCTCCCAGATAGATGTTGTTCCACCCCGCGCGGGCAATGTGCGCGTCCTGGGTACAGAGAAGATTGCCATCCGCATCTTTAAACAGGACAATACCGCTGTCGCCGTCCCCTGCATTGCCGGTATAGACTTCAATCTGCTCCCGGCCTTCACGATCCGAAATATCCAGCGTCTGCGTGTCTGCCAGTGTATAATACCGGTCAAAGGCGTCTTCTCCCTCCAGGCTTATCAGATTTTCATAGTAAAAATCCGTAGGTATGAATTGGTCGAAAGTGATGCCGTAATATGCCCAAGGGCTTTCCAGCAAAGCCTCCACGATCAAATCATTTTTAAAAGTCAGAAGCCACGGTTCGCCGAGGTCCTGGGGACCTGCGGCAATCAAGTCCGCAAAATCCTCCGGGGAGATGGTTTTGTATTGTTCGGATTCCATGCTTTCATTGACCTTAAAGACGCAATCCTGCGCGAAAGCCAGAGACTCCTGATCTTTATATGGGAAATCAGGAGACTGGGTCGAAAAAATGTCAATGACGTTTGCGCTTCTCGATACGCTGCGGACATAAACACGGTAGGTATCTGTAGATTCCGCCGCGCCTGGGACGTCCGCAGGATCGTCCGTTGCGTTATTGTCGCTATCGTCCGTCTCCAGTGCAAAGCGGATGTGGAAACCGAAGCCGGAAAATAACTGTTGAATCTCTGTTCCCGTGGCTTCAATGGTAAAATAGCGCAGACCGTCATCATGGATTTCTACGGCAGAGATCGGGGTAGTAAAAAGCAGGCGGGACGTTTCGCTTTCGGGAACATATGTCAGATAAGCGTCATTTTCCGATTCCTCCCAGTAGACGGACAGAGGATCCGAGGCCTTTGCCCTTTCGGAATCAGGTACCACTCCGGCCGGAAATGTAAGCAGAAAGCGGTCGCTTTCCAGCTTCTGCAAATCAATGCCGGACCACATCACTGTGATGCTTTCCGCACTTTGGGAAAATCTGCCGGGCCATGTCTCCAGTATGGAGATTTCTGCATCCGGCGGAAAGGTGACGGCTACCATGTCTCCTGCCAGAAGCGTCTGCTCGTCTCTCTCAAAATAGGTAGAGATCGTTTCCGCCTGCGGGATATCCAGTTCTCCGTAGTCGGGGACTACCAGCAGTTTTCGTGGAACCTCATCGGAGGCAGGATCCATGACCAGATCCGTGACCACGCCGTAGATTACGTTGGGGGAATCGGTTTCGGGATTCTCTTCAACGCTTTTGGGGTTAGCCAGCAAAACCACTGCCGCCGCGATGCACATAAGGGCTGCCAGGCAGAGGATCCCTATGGTGGGCCTGCGGTAGCGCAGAATATTCCGGATACGGCTGCCCGTATCGCCCTCTCCAAAGGCCAGAGGGATGCCGTTTACAATGCGCTTTCCCGTTGCCATGTAAAGAAGAGATGTGGAGTATTGTTTTTTGACTTCGCTGCCGATTTTTCGGATGACCGCCTCATCGCAGGACATTTCCATATCCTTGCCGCTGAGGAAAAAAGCCGCCCATACAAAAGGGTTAAACCAGTGGATGCAGAGTGTCAGAAAGGATACGATTTTAACGATATGATCCAGCCTTTTGATGTGGATCTGCTCATGCATCAGGATATATTCTCGTTCCTGTTCTTTCAGGCTGCAGGGAAGATAGATCCTTGGCCTGAGTATACCGATTACAAAAGGAGTGGAGACCTGATCCGTAAGATAAATATTGTCTTTCTCCTGCGCGGCGCTCTTCAATTTCTGTTTTAGCAGTATCAGAGACAAAACGCTGTAGAGAAGCATGACGGTGATTCCGGCGAGCCAGATCTTTGACGCGATGCCGATGGTAAACTGCGTTTTTTCGGAAGTTTCATCAGGGTCGGGAGAGTCCTGCGCTCTGTCAGGGGAGACATCGGCGATAGCTGCTCCTTCTGATCCTGGTATCTCCGCGATCGGTTTAAGGCCGGAAAGGTCTTCGGAGATATATTCCATCCTTCCGTGGGAAGCAAAGGACGGCTGCAGCGCATTGAAAGGGGAAAATATTGCCGTAAAAGAGATTGGGCACAACAGCCTGAAGAGAACGACCGCCCACAGGCAATAGGAAAAGATGCGGGGCAGTCTTCGCAAAAACAGGCGCAGCAGCAGCACGGCTGCAATGGCGAAACTGCCGGTCAGGCTCATATTTAAGATACCAACAAACAATTTCTCAGTCATGGTTTTCCTCCTCGTAAGAGTCGATCAGTTCTTTTAACTCCAGAATTTCCCTGTCGCTTAATTTCTTCCTTCTGGAGAAGGCTGCCAAAAACCGCGGCAGAGAGCCATCGAAAGTTTCGTTGATAAACTGTTCTCCCTGAGCCGCCTGAAATTCTTCCTTTGTCATCAAAGGTTTCACCGTACCTTTGTCATTCACGAAAAGTCCTCTGTCGCACAAACGTTTTAGCATAGTATAGGTCGTGGTGCGCTTCCATGTGAAGGCATCTTCGCACAGCGCGGTCAATTCCCTTGAACGGATGGGGGCGTGTTCCCAGATCAGGTCTGCAAAATGCTGCTCCATTTCTCCCAGTCTGTATTGTTCCATTGACATCTTTCCTCCTTGTATCATTTCTGTTGTCTGTAAGTCATAACAAGCGATAACCGCAGTCACATTTGGAGTGGCGGATCTGTGAGTACCGCATGTAATAAAAGTCTAATAACTTTAGACAAATTTAGTCTAACATGATTAGACTACAATGTCAATATCAAAGTTTGTTGTGATCGTGTAATTGGCAACGGTTCAGCCGAAGGTTGGATTATTGCCGCAATTTGCCGAACTGTTATTGTAAATTAAAGTGGAAAAAAAGAAAAAGACAAAAAAATTAAGAAAAAAATAAACAAAGATGATACATTTTCGTATTATACTGTATCTCATATAAAGGACAAGTGTTATTCTTGTGAATCAACGATACAGTGGGGTGAAGTATACATATGAACGCGGGAGCATACGGGGGAATGGAATCGGATGAAACGGCATATGAGAATGCGGGATACCGCAAAACAGGCACCGCTTCTGGTGAATATGGAAAAGCTGAATACAGGAATATCAGATATGGAAACGCTAAAGGCAGGAATATCAAAGAAGAACGGGAAGAGATTCAGGTGATCTCGGGAAAGCGCAATCCTTATCTGGTGGACTATGAGCAGCAGTTAGCGGCGCAGAACCGGATGGAGAGGAACCGTAAGCCGCGCCGGACAGAGCGTTATGGAAAAACCCGCCGCGGCGGAAGAAAAACAGAGGCGCAGGAAAAGCCCCGGAGAGTTTTAAACAGCGCGGCAAGGCAGCAGGCGGCGGCGCGAAGGAGGCGCATTGTCCGGATGCAGAGGCTTGCCTTAGGGGCCGGAGTGGTCACTATAGCGTTACTTTGCATCCTCTTTGTTCGGACATTTCACAGGATCAGGGCAACGGGATCCGATCAGACACAGCAGCAGGCACAGACGGGCAGCGCTGCGGCGCAAAGTGATGCCCAGCGTACAGTACAGGGACTTCCCGCAGAGGAATTTGCGAAACATCCCGATTGGGAGGAAAATTTTCTGACGCTCAATGAGTATTCCCGCCCCGGAGATGCGCTGCCGGAGGTGAAGAGTATCTTTGTGCATTATACCGCAAATATCAATACCAGCGCGGCTCAGAACAGAAGTTATTTTGAACAGTTGAAGGATACTCATGATCGCAGCGCCTCGGCGCATTTTATTATCGGTTACAATGGGGAGATTATTCAGTGTATTCCTTTGGACGAGATCGCTTATGCGGTGCAGACCAGAAATTTTGATTCTGTTTCCATCGAATGCTGTTATAAATCGGAGAACGGGGCATTTACACAGGAAACGTACGATTCCCTGATCGATCTGCTGGCATGGCTTACGGAGGCGTATGATCTGGATACGGACGACATATTGCGACATTATGATTGCGGAGGCAAGAAGTGCCCCCTTTATTACACGGAACATGAAGACGCTTGGAAAAAGCTGAAAAGTGATGTTGCAGCAAAGTTAAATCTTTGATAAAATAGGCGGTGGTTTAGTGGGTCAGGAGGAATTTCGACATGAACATTTTGGCGCCGTCTATTTTGGCAGCGGATTTTTGCAGATTGGGAGAACAGATCAGGCAGGTGGAAACGGCGGGAGCGCAGTATCTGCATATAGATGTGATGGACGGCATCTTTGTGCCTTCCATCTCTTTTGGCATGTCTGTGATCCGATCTATCCGCAAGTGTACGGATCTGTTTTTTGACGTACATCTTATGATCGACAGACCCGAGAGATATCTCAAAGAATTTGCGGAATGCGGGGCCGATCTCATCAATTTTCATATAGAGGCAACGGAAAATGTAGCAGATGTTATTGAGACAATTCATGCGCTGAATAAAAAAGCAGGCGTTACAATAAAGCCCGGAACTCCGGTGAAAGCGGTGGAACCCTATCTGGAAGCGGTGGACATGGTTTTGGTGATGACCGTGGAACCGGGATTCGGGGGACAGCAGCTCATGCCTCAATGTCTGGAGAAAGTGAAGGAAATCCGTCAAATTTTGTCGGATAGAGGAATTGACCATGTAAATATAGAGATCGATGGAGGCGTCAAGGAAGAGAACCTGGGACAAGTTCTGGCGGCGGGCGCCAATGTCATTGTATCAGGCTCCGCCATATTTGAAAAAAATATCAGCGCCAGCGTAAAAAAGTTTCTGACTATAATGAATGATACAAAAAAGTGAATGAAAAAAAAAGTGATCGATAAAATCGGTTGGAAGCGTATCGGTTCATCGAAGGAGGGAAGCCATGCGTATCGGAGGGGTTGACAACAGCCACAGCGCCAGTGATCATCATGTGACCGACTGTATGCACGAACATGTTACCATCAGTAAGAAGGCGGGGGGAGCATCCGCGGGGGCGTCCGCTTCCTCCAATAGGGCGGCAGCGGGAAACGCCTCTTTGCGGCAGGGTCAGTTTTCCCTGAAGCTGTGGCTGAAAAATATGCTGGGAAACGGCAGGAATCTTTTGAAACGTTTCTGGGGAAGCGAGGAGGCGGGAAAAACGGACGTGTCCCAAGGAACGTTTTCTGATGCCGCGTCCGCGGCGGGGAAGGAGAGCGGCGTACATTCCGGCTCTGCCTCGTCTTTGGCGGAGGATATGAGCGTGATCTTATCTGCCTCAGCGGCGGTACCGCCCCAGAATGCTGTGAAAAATATTCATAACAACCCTTATTTTTCAGCGATTGAGGATACGGGAGAGAAGGGGAGGACTCTCTGGCAGAAAATCAGGGTGCGCTTCCACAATATATCCGGCCAGTTAAGCGGCAGACTTCCCGGGAAGTCTTTCGGCTTTCAGGCGAAGAATTCTTTTCAGGCAAAGAGGGAAAAGCCCGGACAGGATCTGCGCAAACGCAGCAGATACCGGGAGAATGATATGGAAATCGACTGTGTGCTGACGGATGACAGTTATCTGATGGATTCTTATGACCGGAAGGGTGAGTATACCACCCTTACCGTAACAGATCAGCCTTCGGCTAAACAGTTGCGCTGATGCACACAAAACGCATAAGAAATAAAATCACATAGAGACGCGCGGTGCCGTATGGCTTAACTGTTACCACATAATACCATAAAAAGTGAAGCGGCCGGATTGACAGCATCGCCGCCTTTGTGTTAAACTGTCATTTATCAACAATGTAAACGCAGTGACGAAGAGAGTACATCTGCACCGTTGTTTTACAGAGAGCGCTCCGGTGCTGAGAGGAGCGGAACAGGGCAGATGGAAGATGGCTTCCGAGCAGCGCACCGAGTCGTGTACCGATCAGGCTGCGACGGGTTCCGCCTGTTATAGCGGATAGGGTTAGGGAGAGGCGAACGTCCGTGACCCGAAGAGGCTGGTTTCGTGAGAAGCTGGCGAAAAGAAGTGGTACCGCGGGTATAAACTCGTCTTCTGTTGTGCATAAGCATAAAGAAGGCGTTTTTTAATGTCCGCTTTGGGATATCGTTTTATGAAAGATTGCTTTGGAAAGTCAGATCACCGGTCCGGGGGCTTTGCGGCGCCTGCGCGGGCCGGTCAGGAAAGGAGAATGCGGAATGCAGAACAAAGGACCTTATTATTTGACAACGGCTATCGCCTATACATCGGGCAAGCCGCATATCGGCAACAATTATGAAATCGTGCTGGCGGACAGCATCGCCCGTTATAAGAGAAAGGAAGGCTATGAAGTCTTTTTTCAGACGGGAACGGACGAGCATGGACAGAAGATCGAGCTGAAAGCGCAGGAGGCAGGGGTCACGCCCAAAGAGTTTGTGGACAATGTTGCGGGAGTGATCCGCGGCATGTGCGATATGCTGAATATTTCCTACGATAAGTTTATCCGCACCACGGACGCTTATCATGAAAAACAGGTGCAGAAGATTTTCAGAAGATTGTACGATCAGGGAGATATCTATAAGGGCGCTTATGAGGGTCTGTACTGTACTCCCTGCGAGTCATTCTGGACGGAATCCCAGCTGGTGAACGGCAAATGTCCCGACTGCGGCAGGGAAGTAAAGCCCGCCAAGGAGGAAGCGTATTTCTTCCGCATGAGCAAATACGCGGACAGACTGATCAGGCATATCAATGAACATCCGGAATTTATCCAGCCGGTGTCCAGAAAGAATGAGATGATGAATAACTTCCTGCTGCCCGGACTGCAGGATCTGTGTGTGTCCAGAACTTCTTTTAAATGGGGCATTCCCGTGGACTTTGATGACAAGCATGTGGTCTATGTGTGGCTGGATGCCCTGACCAACTACATTACAGGCATCGGTTACGATGCGGAGGGAAACAGCACGGAGCAGTACCGGAAATTCTGGCCCGCGGATCTGCACCTGATCGGCAAGGACATTATCCGGTTTCACACGATCTACTGGCCTATTTTCCTGATGGCGCTGGGGGAGCCGCTGCCTAAGCAGGTTTTCGGCCACCCCTGGCTGCTGATGGGCGGCGGCAAGATGAGCAAGTCCAAGGGCAATGTGATCTATGTGGATGATCTGATTGACTTTTTCGGCGTGGACGCGGTGCGTTACTACATGATCCACGAGATGCCCTTTGACAATGACGGGAACGCTACCTGGGAGCTGATCGCCGAGCGGACCAACTCTGATCTGGCCAACACGCTGGGAAACCTGGTGAACCGCACCATATCCATGAGCAATAAGTACTTCGGCGGCGTAGTGGCAGACAAGGGCGTTAGCGAGGCTGTGGACGAAGACCTGAAAAGCGTGGTGACGGGAACTTACGCCGGGGTGGCGGAGAAAATGTCCGCGCTGCGGGTGGCGGACGCCCTGACGGAGATTTTCGGCATCTTCAGGCGCTGCAATAAATATATTGATGAAACGGAGCCCTGGGTGCTGGCCAAAGATGAGACAAAGGCGGATCGCCTTTCCACAGTGCTTTACAATCTGGTTGAGGGGATTGTCATCGGCGCTTCCCTGCTGGAGCCCTATATGCCCGAAACGGCGCAGAAGATCGCAAGGCAGTTAAACACTTCTCTGAGAGATTTTGACCAACTGGAGGAGTTTGGGCTTTACGAAAGCGGCCGCAGGGTGACGGACCAGCCGGAAATCCTGTTTGCGCGTCTGGATATGAAAGAAGTGGAGAAGCGCGAGGAAGAACTGGCGGCGGCTATGGCGGCGTCCGATGATGGCGCTCCGGATGCGGAGAGCGGAGATACTAAAAAAGAACAGGATGCTATTGATATGGAGCCTAAGCCTGAGATCACCTATGACGACTTTGCGAAACTGCAGTTTCAGGTGGGTGAGATCATCGCCTGCGAGGCGGTTCCCAAGTCCAGAAAGCTGTTGTGCAGTAAGGTGAAGATCGGCAGTCAGGTAAAGCAGATCGTATCCGGCATCAAGGCCCATTACAGCCCGGAAGAAATGGTGGGCAGGAAAGTTATGGTACTGGTGAATCTGAAGCCTGCCACGCTGGCGGGCGTAGTCTCGGAAGGCATGCTGCTGTGCGCGGAGGATGGGGAAGGGAACCTGGCGCTGATGCAGCCTGAGAAGGAAATGCCCTCCGGCGCCCAAATCTGCTAACCCGTTAAATTTTTATAAACCACTTAAATTTTGACGTAAAATGCGATATACTGTCAATAGGTGGTTTCGGGATGAAAGGCACAGGTGTGGTATGGTAAAAGAAGAATTCTATTATGATTCACGCGATGGAAAGAGCAAGCTGCACGCAGTCCGTTATACACCGCAGGACAAAGACAGTATTCGATGCATCGTACAGATCGTGCATGGTATGGCCGAGTATGTGGAACGTTATGAAGAGTTTGCCGAATTTTTGACAGACAGAGGCTTTGTGGTCACCGGAGAGGATCATATGGGACATGGAAAATCTGTGGGAAAAGACGGGAAATTCGGCTATTTCTGTGAACAGGATCCCGCTACTGTTCTGGTCAGGGATGTGCATCGGCTCAAGAAGATGACGATGGAAATGTACCCGAACATTCCCTATGTTATGCTGGGGCACAGCATGGGTTCCTTCATAACAAGGAATTATATGTTCCGCTACGGCACGGGCATTAATGCCGCGGTGGTCATGGGAACCGGTATGCCGCCCAAGGCTCTTACGGTATTTGCCAGAACTCTGTCCGGGATCCAGAGAATGATCTTTGGATCGGGGAAAAAGGGAAGGCTGATAGACAGGCTGGCTTTCGGACAATACAACAGGCGGATCGACCATCCTGAAACATCCTTTGACTGGCTCAGCCGGGACGCGCAGCGGGTGGATGAATACAAGAACGATCCCCTGTGCGGATTTGTCTTTACTGTCAATGGTTTTCAGACGCTGTTTGAACTGGTCGGCCGTCTCTATCATCCGGAAAATCTGGAGCGTATTCCCAAGAAAATGCCCGTATTTCTGATCTCGGGAGACTCGGATCCCGTGGGGGACTACGGGCGGGGTGTCAGAAAGACGTACATTTCCCTGAGGGCAGTGGGACTGGAGGATATCAAGGTCAAGCTGTATGAAGGGGCGCGGCACGAACTGCTTAATGAGATCAACCGTCAGGATGTCATGGAAGACATTTATGCATGGATAGAGGAGAAAGTGCTGCATGAAAAGGCAGTATAGGAATCGGTAGGAACATTGGAGACTGGCTATGGAAGCAGGGGCGGTAAAGGCGTACCAGGTCAGGTGGGCTCACGAGAGCGAGTGGGCGCCTGCCATGAAGATGATCTGGCGGACCTTTTTGAAATATGAAGGGAAGGATTATACCAGAGAGGGTATCCGCAACTTTTATGATTTCATCACTGATGATGATCTGTATCTGTCTTTTTTGAAGGGGGATTATCAGATGATGGTGGCTGTGGATGGCAGCAGGATCATCGGAGCGGGGACCATCCGGAATGTGAATCACCTCTCTCTGCTGTTTGTGGATGAGGAATATCACCACAGAGGCGTAGGAAGGGCGATCATCAACGGATTGTGCAGGTATCTTAAAGAGGAGGCGGGAGAGTGCTATATGTCTTTGAAAGCGGCCCCCTATGCGGTGGGATTTTACCACAAGATGGGCTTTCGCGCCGTCAGACCAGAGGAAGAGTATTCGGGTATACGCGTGACAGCCATGGAAAAAGAATTTTGAGCGGAAATGCAGGAGGAACAGTGTGAAAAATCACACTGATGTGCTGTTTGTTTCACAAAACGAACCTTGTTCGTTTGGGAGTTTGTGCCGGAGCGTCACAAACTCCCCTGATGGCAGACGCGAATTTGAGATTCGCGTTGCCCCGTTGCGAGAACGCTCCGGAATGGAGAATAGTATGGGTGGTATTTTTAATTTAGACGGACCTGTTATGCAGGCGTTGGGAAAGGTGGCGGATCTGATGTGGCTCAATGTGCTGACCATGATCTGCTGCATCCCTATTGTGACGATAGGGCCTTCCCTTACCGCCATGCATTATATGGCGTTAAAAATTGTGAGAAATGAAGAGTGTTATATCACCAGAGGATTTTTCAAGTCTTTTAAGGAAAATTTCTGGCAGGGAATGCTGATCGGAATACTGATGCTTTTGGTGATGCTGCTTTTGGTTGGAGATTTTATCCTGCTGAGAAATCCGGAGTTGCATTTCAGCAGGTTTCTCCAGATTGTGATCACGATCATCGCGGTGTTGTTTATATTTACCGTATTGTATGTGTATCCTGTGCTGGCAAAATTTGCCAATTCTACCTGGCGGACGATAAAGAACGCTTTTCTGATGAGCATCATGCAGTTTCCGAAGACACTGGTCATGGTGGTGATCTGGGCGGTGCCTGCGCTGCTGTTGCTGATCTCCCTGAGGACGGTGCCCATTGTCTTCCTCTTTGGCCTGTCCGGCCCGGCCTGGATCTGTGCCCACTTATATAATAAATTTTTCAAAAAGCTGGAAGACCGGGTGCTGGCGGAAAATCCGCCTCAGGATCCCTCGGATGAGGATGAACATATTTTCAGCGATGAACTGGATGAGAGTCTTATAGACAATCAGGAAGCGGGAAATCAGAAATTGTAGAAAATGACTAAGAAATCTCAGAAAATTTGTTCAACATGACAAGCTTTCGGTAAAAAAACAAAGTTTATAAGCAATTCATACAATCAGATTAAAAATCTTTGTGAAATTATGTTATGGCGTTCAGAACTTTTTTTCGGTATACTGTTCTACAGGTAGTGTTAGTGCATCGTTTAACATTAACATTAATTAAAGCAAAGAAAAGAAATTATGTAATATGAAAGGAGTTTTCTATTATGGCAAGTTTATCTTTAACAAATGTCTGCAAGGTATATCCTAACGGTTTTGAAGCTGTTAAGGATTTCAACCTTGAGATTGCAGATCAGGAGTTTATCATCTTCGTTGGTCCCTCCGGCTGCGGTAAGTCTACAACCCTTCGTATGATCGCAGGTCTGGAGGATATCTCTTCCGGCGAGCTGAAGATCGGCGACAGAGTAGTGAACGATGTAGAGCCTAAGGACCGCGATATTGCGATGGTATTCCAGAACTACGCTCTGTATCCTCATATGTCTGTATATGACAATATGGCATTTGGTCTGAAACTGAGAAAAGTTCCCAAGGATCAGATCGATAAGATGGTAAAGGAAGCCGCTAAGATCCTGGATCTGACTCCTCTCCTTGACCGTAAGCCGAAGGCTCTTTCCGGTGGTCAGAGACAGCGTGTTGCCATGGGACGTGCGATCGTGCGTAACCCTAAGGTGTTCCTGATGGATGAGCCGCTGTCCAACCTGGACGCTAAGCTGCGTGTGCAGATGCGTATTGAGATCGCTAAGCTGCATCAGAGACTGGGCACCACCATCATCTACGTTACCCATGACCAGGTAGAGGCTATGACCCTTGGTACCAGAATCGTAGTTATGAAGGATGGCGTGATCCAGCAGGTTGATACCCCTCAGAATCTGTATGAGAAGCCTCAGAACCTGTTTGTAGCAGGATTCATGGGATCTCCTCAGATGAACTTCCTTGATGCAAAGGTAAAGGTTACGGGTGAGACCGCTAATCTGGAGATTGCCGGCCACAGCATTCCTTTGCCTCCTGCAAAGTCCAAGAAGCTGATTGATGGCGGTTATGACGGAAAGGTTGTTACATTTGGTATCCGTCCTGAGGATGTATATGATTCCGAGATGTTCATCGAGACTTCTCCTCAGAGCGTGTTCGAGTCCAACGTTAAGGTGTACGAGCTGCTTGGTGCGGAAGTTAACTTGTACTTTGATCTGGAGGAGTTCCCCATCACTGCAAGGGTTGATCCTCGTACCACTGCAAGACCGGGTGATTCCATCAAGTTTGCATTCGATATCGAGAAGATTCATGTATTTGATAAGGAAACCGAGCAGACTATTACAAACTAGTGAATAGTAATAAAGGGGTGCTGGTGACAGCACTCCTTTTTTTTAACGGACAATCTATCTTTTAGGAGGAGCTATGATTACAAGTCAGACGATTCAAACCAGTATTGACGAACTGAAAGCAATTACAAAAGTAGATCTTGGCGTTTACGATACGACAGGTATGATGGTTGCTTCAACAATGAACAGGACGGAAATCGCTGCTGATTTGATTAGCGGATTTGCGAATTCTCCCGCAGACAGTCAGGTGATCGGAGTGCATCATCTTTTAAAGATATGGGATGAGGGCGAACTACTATACATTCTGGTGGCTATGGGCGCCGGTGAAGACGCTTATATGATTGGGAAAATCGCGGTATGTGAGATCCAGAATCTGGCGATCGCATATAAAGAGAGATTTGACAGAAATAATTTCTTCCAAAATCTGATTTTGGATAATCTTTTGTTGGTGGACATTTATAACAGAGCCAAGAAGCTGCACATTGAGGTCACGGCGCCCAGAGTGGTGTATCTGGTGGAGGCAAAGCTGGAGAAGGATGGCATTGTGACGGAACTTCTAAAAGGCATGTTTTCCAGTCAGGCGGGAGATTTTATCACTGCCGTGGATGAGAGCAGCGTAATCCTGATCAAGTCTTTAGCGCCGGGGAGCACCCATGAGGATATGATGGCGGTGGCCGATACGATCGTAGCTATGATGAATGCGGAGGCTATGCTGAATGTGAGAGTAGCTTTCGGCACAGTTGTCCAGGAGCTGAAAGACGTGTCAAAGTCGTATAAAGAAGCTAAGATGGCTTTGGATGTAGGCAAGATCTTCTACGCGGAAAAAAATGTAGTGGCTTACAGCATACTGGGGATCGGCCGTCTGATCTACCAGTTACCGGTGAATTTGTGCAAGCTTTTTGTGGATGAGATCTTTGGCGAGAATATTCCCAGTGAATTGGACGAAGAGGCGCTGACTACCATCAACAAGTTTTTTGAGAACAACCTAAATGTGTCTGAGACTTCCAGACAGCTCTTCGTGCACAGAAACACACTGGTTTACCGGATTGAAAAAATCCAGAAGAGCACCGGCCTGGACTTGAGAAATTTTGATGACGCCCTTACCTTTAAGATCGCGTTGATGGTGGTAAATTATATGAACTATCTGGATCATAACGAATATTAAACGCAAACAAGTCGGCATTAGCGGACAACCCCCTGAATATACTTAAGGTAGATGATCAGACTGCCAACAGTGATATATGGGGGTATTTTTATGGATGAAAACAGATATTACGCAAGAAAAATCAGATATCTTGATTTATGGGAGCAGGGGGAAAGGATAGGAGGCGCGGGATTTCTTAAGACTGAGGCATGGGGAAGGGACACCAGTATTGCCGTTAATGTAAAAGGCCTGCATCCTACGGATACCTTTGACCGCGATGTGATTTTGCAGACCAAAGACCGAGAGATCAATATCGGTCAGATCAGTCTGATCAAAGGCCAGGGACAATTGATGTATCGTTCCGATCTGGCTCTCTCCGAGCTGTGCGGAATAAAGATCGCGCTGGGAGGAGCAAGGGAGATCGGTTGTCAGTGGCAGGATGAAGAAAACAGTTCTAAGGGGAAGCGTTTTGAAAAAAAGCGGGGACAGATCCTGACATCAAAGGCATATGGCTCTGCGGAGCCTGAGCAGGAACTTATGGCATCAGACAGGATCGCTTTGGACAGAAACGTTTCTGATACGGTTCCTTTTCATGAAGAGCCGGATATTCGCAGATTGTCACAGGAAACAGCGGAAGACAACACTCCCGATGATATTCGTGGGTCATCCGATTTTCGAGAGCCGCCGCAGGATAAATCAGACATCAGCGTTTCCGGCCCTGTCTGCATGTCTTCAGATCCTGATGAGTTGCGGGAAACATCGGATATCTCTACTGCAGCGGGTGAAAGCCGGATACAGGATACGCGCAGACTATCGCAAAAAAGATTAGATACCGGTATGCAGGCGCCTGCTCGTTCCTCAAAAAGCGATGCGGTGCGCAGAAGGAAAGCCGTCCGGCTGATGGAGGATAAGTGGCAGCAGATCAGCGCGATCTATCCTCATGTCCATCCCTTTCGGGACGAGCGGGAATATATGTCCATCAGTCCCGCGGACTTTGTGCTTCTTACAAGCAGTGCGTACAGGCTGGCGAACAACAGCTTTCTGCTGCACGGATATTACAATTACGGTCACCTGATATTGGCAAGGATGGAGCAGAAGGGAGAAGTTCTGTATTACATAGGAGTTCCCGGAAATTATTACGAGAGAGAGAAACAGATTGCCGTCATGTTTGGTTTTGAGAGTTTTGAATGCGGTACAGAGCCCGCTCAGGCAGGAGATTTCGGATATTACATGATGCGCACCCAGCTATAAGCCTTCCCCGTCAAATTCGGGGATAAAGCTCTCATCGGCGGCACCGCCTTCCTGACGGTATCCCTGTTCTATGCCGATGCGTTCCGCGAAAGCCAGCACGCGGTCATATTCCTCCCCGGTAACGCGGCGGTTCAAAGGGGAAAGCCCGGCCGCGGACGGCATGGGAGTATATTGGTTCAAAATACTGACATAAATGTCGTTTCCGTAAGTCTCATGGAGATAACGCAGGATCCGCTTGGCTTCTCCAACCCCTTCCGGCAGCAGCAGATGGCGGACAATAACGCCTTTTTTCATCAGGCCGGTGTCGGGGTCCAAGACAGGGGAACCTGCCTGCCGCACCATTTCCATTATGGCCGCAGCCGCTTTTTCAAAATAGTTTGGCGCGTGGGAGAAGGCGGCGGAACGTTCGGGAGAAATATATTTTAAATCCGGCAGATAAATATCAACAAGCCCTTCTAACAGTCTCAGGGAAGATACTTCCTCGTAGGCGCTTGTATTATAGACAACAGGGATGCGCAGACCGCGGTGTTTCGCATCTAAGAGTGCCCGGGCGATCTGGGGAAGAAAATGGGTGCCGGTAACCAGATTGATGTTGACGGCGCCCTTTTCCTGCAATTCCAGGAAGATTTCCGTCAGGCGCTCCAGCGATATCTTTCTTCCGGTCTTCCCAAGAGCGATATTGTGATTTTGGCAATAGACGCACTGCAGATTGCAGCCGGAAAAAAAGACGGCGCCGGACCCGGCATCACCGCAGATGCAGGGTTCTTCCCAATAGTGGAGCGCAGCCCTGGCGGCCATCAGCTGTGCCGTCTGCCCGCAGAAGCCGCATTGTTCCGAAAGCCGGTTGGCATGGCATTTGCGGGGACATAAAGTACAGTCCGCCATATATCGATCGATTTCTTCTATAGATACAGACATTGCGTTTCACCGGTTTTGAATGGATTTTAGCAGATTGCAAGGGGTTACAACGGGGTGCCATAAAAATACCGTACATCCGGCGCGCGCGACTCCACCCGGGGTCCTCACGGCACATGGGAGCTTCCGTTTAGTGCTGCTTTGTTCCCAACCTGACACGGTTCGCGGATTCCCATTGCGTGAGACCGAATTTCATCATCGCACGACACCGAAATGTACGGCTTTTACAGTTTAGCTGTTTCCGGGCGATTTGTCAAGGGATGAAGTGTTTTTATTCCTGATCCGCAGCTCGGCAAAAAAATTCTTCAAAAGATCGCTGCATTCCTGCTCCAGGATACCTCTGGTAACAGACGCCTGATGATTGAATTTTGGCGTCTCCAGTATATTCAGAACAGAGCCCGCGCATCCGGCCTTCGGGTTCATGCAGCCGATGACGACTTCAGGGATTCTGGCCTGGATGACGGCTCCGGCGCACATCTGACAGGGCTCTAAGGTGACGTAGAGGGTGCACTCCTCCAACCGCCAGTCCCCAATATATTTGCTGGCCCTGCGGATCGCCGTGATCTCCGCGTGGGAAAGCGTGTTTTTATCTGTATTGCGGCGGTTATAGCCCCGCCCGATGATCTTTCCCTCATGGACAATGACGCAGCCGATGGGCACTTCTCCCAGGGCATACGCTTTTTTCGCCTGTTTCAAGGCTTCTTTCATATATTTTTCCTGAATGCTTTTTATGCGGGTCATGACGCTCCCCTCGTTTTTTCCCCTGTGTTCCGGTTTTCATGCGGCGGAATGTTCGGCCCGGGCCGTGTTCCGGCTCTTAGGCTTTTATGACGGGCAGGGTGTATTGTTTCTACAGTATAAAAGTATAAAATGAAAAAGGCGGCGCGTCAATCCGGGAAAGTCCGGGGCAAAGAGGATTTGTCAGGAAACAAGTTGCGGAAAACGCTTTCCTGTGATATTCTACAAAAGGTGAGAGATAATTTGACAATTCAGGACATATCTGGCAATAACACGTTGTAAGGAGGGCCCTATGAATCTGGAAAAGCGTTTCAACGAACTGACAGAAAAACTGTATGGAAAGAATATCGGAGGCTGCACGGACGCCCAGCTGTATCATTGTATTCTGCAGCTGACCAAGGAAGAGATGGCGGATAAACCCAGGATTTCCGGCAGCAAGAAAGTATATTATATTTCCATGGAATTTTTAATCGGCAAATTGTTATCCAACAATCTGATCAATCTGAATCTGTACGAGGAGATGGAGCAGATCCTGAAAAAGTATGGGAAAAAGCTGTCATCGATCGAGGAAGTGGAGCCGGAGCCTTCGCTGGGCAACGGCGGATTGGGCCGCCTGGCCGCCTGCTTTCTGGACTCTATCGCTACGCTGGGACTGCCCGGCGATGGCATCGGACTGAATTATCATTACGGCTTGTTTAAGCAGGTATTCCGCAACAAGCTGCAGCAGGCGGAGAAAAACGACTGGATTCAGAAAGATTCCTGGCTGAATAAAACGGACACCAGCTTTACGGTATCTTTCGGCAATCGGAAGGTGGTTTCCGTACTGTATGACATTGATGTGGCGGGATATGACAACGGATGCAATAAACTGCATCTTTTCGATGTAAGCTCGGTAGACGAGAGCCTGGTGAAAGAGGGCATTGACTTTGACAAGACGGCAATCGAAAAGAATCTGACGCTGTTTTTGTACCCTGATGATTCCGATGAGGCAGGCAATCTGCTGCGCATTTATCAGGAGTACTTTATGGTCAGCAACGGCGCCCAGCTGATCGTCAAAGAACTGAAGGAAAGAGGATGCGATCTGCACCGGATGAATGAATATGCCGTCATCCAGATCAACGACACCCACCCTACGCTGGTCATTCCCGAACTGATCCGCATTCTGACCTGGGATGAGGGATTTACCATAGAGGACGCGGTTCAGGTAGTCAGCAAGACCTGCGCTTATACCAACCATACGATTCTGGCGGAGGCGCTGGAGACATGGCCTTTGAGCTATATCGAGAGAGTTGTGCCCCAGCTTGTCCCGATCATCAAGGAGCTGAGCGCCCGCGTGGCGAAAAAATATACGGATCCCAAGGTACAGATCATAGATCAGGATAAAAAAGTGCATATGGCTCATATTGATATCCATTACGGCTTCAGCGTAAACGGAGTGGCGGCTATCCATACGGATATTCTGAAGGAAACGGAACTGAACCATTTTTATAAACTGTATCCTGAGAAATTTAACAATAAGACCAACGGAATTACCTTCCGCCGCTGGCTTTTGTCCTGCAACAGGGAACTGGCGGAGTTTTTGACCGAAACCATCGGGGATGGTTACAAGAAAGATGCGGCTTTGCTGGAGAGACTGTTGACAAGAGCGGATGATACCGCCGTCCTGGATGCCATCGACAGTATCAAACAGCGCAAGAAAGCCGCGCTGGTGACATATCTGCGGGAAAAAGAAGGTATTGCGGTAGATCCGGATTCCATCTTTGATATTCAGATCAAGCGGCTGCACGAGTACAAACGTCAGCAGATGAACGCGCTGTATATCATCCATAAATACCTGGAGATCAAACGGGGTAAAAAGCCTGTCCGGCCCGTCACTTTCATTTTCGGCGCAAAGGCGGCTCCCGCTTATATCATTGCGCAGGATATCATTCATCTTCTGCTGGTGCTGTCCGATATCGTGAATCACGACCCTCAGGTCAGCCCGTATATGAAAGTCGTCATGGTAGAAAATTACAACGTAAGCTATGCGGAAAAACTGATCCCCGCCTGCGATATCTCCGAGCAGATCTCGCTTGCCTCCAAGGAGGCTTCCGGCACCGGAAATATGAAATTCATGTTAAACGGAGCGGTCACCCTGGGGACCAGCGATGGAGCCAATGTGGAGATACATGATCTGGTAGGGGATGACAATATCTACATTTTCGGCGAAGACAGCGATACGGTCATTGCACATTATGCAAAAGGGGACTATGTGTCCGGGGACTATTATAAGAAGAGCCCTGTGATACGGGAAGCGGTTGACTTTATTGTGGGGCCGCAGGCTCTGAAAGCGGGCAGTAAAGAGAATCTGGAGAGGCTTTACCATGAACTGTTAAACAAAGACTGGTTCATGACGCTTTTGGATCTGGAGGATTATATTAAAGTAAAGGATCAGGCATTTGCGGATTATGAGAACCGTGCAGCGTGGAAAAAGAAAATGCTGGTAAATATCGCCAAAGCGGGATTCTTCTCTTCGGACCGTACCATAGCGGAATACAATAGAGACATCTGGAAATTAAAGTAAAAAGCAATTTGCGAACCCCTCTCCCTGTGAGGAGAGGGGTTTTGCTGTGTCTTAGGATTTTGTGCGCAACGTTACAAAAATGTAAGTTGAAAAAAGACTGGCGGTGTCATAATATCTATACTTGAAAGATCAGGGGTGCGAGCATGAAAATTTTTATTGTAGAAGACGAAAAAGAGATACGAAAGGAATTGACTCTTTTGCTGGACAAGTATGGTTATGCCTGTGCCAGCAGCGATGATTTCAGAAATATTACCGCCCGTATTCTGGAAGCCCGGCCGGATCTGGTGCTGCTGGATATCAATCTGCCCTATCAGGATGGATATGAAGTGTGCAGGGAACTGAGAAAGGAATCGGACGTCCCTGTTATCGTGCTGACCAGCCGGGATACAGATTTCGATGAACTGCTGAGCCTGAATATCGGAGCGGACGACTATGTGGCAAAGCCTTACAATCCCACGATTCTGCTGCTAAGGATCTCCGCCCTTTTAAAGCGTACCGCAAAGGCCAACAGGGGACAGACCTACCGGAATCTGCAGGTCAATGTGGCGAGGGGGAGCCTTAGTCTGGAGGACAGAGAGCTGATTCTGACAAAAAACGAAATGATCATTTTCCTGCTGCTATTGGACAGGCAGGGACAGATTGTCACTCGGGATGAACTGATGACGGCGCTGTGGGATAACGAGGAGTTTGTCAACGACAATGCCCTGACTGTCAATATCAGCAGGCTGCGCGCAAAACTTGCCGATTTCGGATATCAGGACGCCATTGTGACCAGAAAGAAACAGGGGTATGTACTGAAATGAAACTGAGAGATTATCTGAGAGACAGGATTTTTGTTTATCTGATGCTTTTGTTGTCAGTCGGCCTGCTGCAACTGTTTCTGAGAGCCTTTCGCGTACCGGCAAAGCTTACGGCAGTTGTGGCGGTGATCTTCGCTCTTTACACAGCAACGACTGAAATCTGGAATTATATGCGCAGGAAAAATTTTTATAATGATCTGAAGGAAAAGCTGGAAGGACTGGATCGCAAATACCTGATCTCCGAAATGCTGGGAACGCCGTCCTTTTACGAAGGGAAACTGCTTTGCGAGGTGCTGCAGGAATCCAACAGGTCTATGTGCGAGAATATTGCCGGATACCGCAAAAGCGCGTCCGACTTTCGGGAATTTATCGAGATGTGGGTCCATGAAGTGAAGCTGCCCGTATCCAGTCTGTCATTGATGGCGCACAACCATAAAAACGAATTTGCGGATAAAGTGCTGGAACAGACCCGCCGTATCGATGGATATACCGATACGGTGCTCTATTACGCCCGGTCCGAAAATGCGGAGAAAGATTATCTGATCAAAGAAGTATCCCTAAGGCGGGCGGTATCCAACGCGGCGGTCAAGAATCGGGAGGATCTTCTGCTGCACCATGTGGAGCTTGGCACAGAGAATCTGGACGTCACGGTGATGACGGACGGGAAATGGCTGGAATTTATTCTGGGACAGCTTTTTTCCAACAGCATGAAATATACCGCGAAAGACAGACAGGCCGGCATTACCGTGTCTGCACAGGATTTTTCCGACAGGACAATTCTTCGTTTCCGGGATAATGGCATAGGCATTCCCGAAAGCGATCTGCCCTATATTTTTGAGAAATCTTTTACGGGGAAAAACGGCAGATCCCAGGCCAGATCTACAGGCATGGGACTTTATATCGTAAAAAATCTCTGCAGCAGGCTGGGACATGTGATCGAGGCCCGTTCCCAGCGGGGGGAATACACGGAATTTACCATCACTTTTGCTAAAAACGACTTCTATCGTTTCGACTGACCTTACGAAACTGTAAGATTGAACGCAGGACTGACGAATTTGATCTGTTTATAATAAAGTCAGGTTTTGAACCGCGCCGAAGCCTGCAGCGTAAGCTGCCGGAGAACAGAAGCTCCAGAACAGCCGCGGTATGGAGGTTAAAATGGAACTGCTCAGAATACAGCAGATCGAAAAGTATTATGGAAACAGGTCCAGCCTGACGAAAGCGATCGATGACATTTCGTTTACGGTGGACGAGAAGGAATTTGTGGCGATCATGGGAGCGTCCGGAAGCGGCAAGACAACGCTGTTAAATTGTATTTCCACCATCGACAGAGTGACGGCCGGACACATCTGGCTGGAAGATACGGATATCACCACGCTGAAAAGCAGAGAACTGAACAGGTTCCGGCGGGAAAAGCTTGGTTTTATCTTTCAGGATTTCAATCTTCTGGATACGCTGACGGCTTATGAGAATATCTCTCTTGCCCTGTCCATTCAAAAGCTTCCCGCCAAAAAGATAGAGGAAGAGGTAAGAACAGTGGCAAGGCAGCTGGATGTGGAGGACGTTCTGTCAAAATACCCCTATCAGATGTCGGGAGGGCAGAAACAGCGGGTGGCTTCGGCAAGAGCCATTGTCACAAATCCCAGGCTCATTCTGGCGGATGAACCTACCGGAGCCCTGGACTCCAGGTCTGCGAAACTGCTTTTGGAGCGGTTCAACTATCTGAACAGGGAGCAGGGCGCCACCATTATGATGGTGACTCATGATTCCTTTACCGCAAGTTACGCCTCGAGAGTTTTGTTTATCAAAGACGGCAGAGTGTTCGATGAGATCGGCAGGGGAGCGGACAGCCGCAAACAGTTTTTCAATAAGATCATCAGCGTGGTTACGCTTCTGGGAGGTGACGTCAGCGATGCTCTTTAAAATCTCATTTCAAAATATCCGGAAAAGCCTGCGGGACTATGCCATTTACTTTTTTACGTTGATTATAGGCGTTTCTGTCTTTTATGTGTTCAACGCCATTGAAGAGCAGTCGGTTTATCTGGAAGTTTCTTCAGGCACAAAGGAGATCATCCGCCTCTTGACTTCCATGCTGTCGGGAGTGAGCGTCTTTGTATCCCTGGTGCTGGGGTTTTTGATCGTCTATGCAAGCCGTTTTCTCATGAAGCGCAGAAATCGGGAATTTGCGTTGTATCTGCTGCTTGGGATGGGGAAAGGAAAACTCTCGGCAATCCTTCTGACGGAAACGCTTCTCATCGGCATCGGCTCGCTGGCGGCTGGACTGTTTGTCGGAGTCGGCTTATCTCAGGTGATGAGCGCGCTGGTAGCGGATCTGTTTGAAGCGAATATGTCGTCCTATCGGTTTGTCCTGTCCGGGGAGGCTGTTTTAAAGACTATAGTTTATTTTGGCATCATGTATGTGGTAGTGATGCTTTTTGACAGCGTTATGGTCAGCAAATACAAGCTCCTTGATCTGATGCAGTCGGACAGAAAGTCAGAGAAACAGCGGCTGAAAAATCCAATCCTCTGTATCGTGGTCTTTGCGCTTGCCGCAGGGATGCTGGGGTACGCCTATTACCGGGTGGGATTTAAGCCGACCGGCCTCTCGGAGAAACTGGTTCCCAGGTTCATTCTGATGGGAGCGGCGTCCACGTTTCTGATCTTCTGGTCGGTTTCCGGACTTTTGCTCCATATCATTGCCTCAATGAAAAGGATGTACTTCAAGAGCCTGAACTGTTTTACGTTTCGGCAGATCAGCAGCAGGATCAACACTATGGTCTGTTCCATGACAGTGATCTGTCTGATGCTGTTTGTGGCCATCTGTACCTTGTCCGCCGCCTTTTCGATCCGAAATTCGATGAACGCCAATCTTGATGCGCTCTGTCCGGCGGACGCGGCGCTTTACTATGAAGGTTATGACAGGGACAGCGGAAATTCCGTTTCGGTTAAAGGGCAGGACGGGCTGGATATTGGAGCGATGTATGAGCGGTACGGCTGCGACATAGCGGAAAATTTTTCGGAGTATGTGCAGCTTTCCGTCTATCATTCGGCTGAGTTTTCCTGGGCGGATTCCTTCGGAGATAAAGCGGAGGAGATTATGACGCAGTATCCTTTTTTAGCTTATGCCACATTGGAAGATATCGTAACGGTCAGCGATTACAACAGACTGATGGAACTCTATGGAAGAGAGCAGCTAAAGCTTGGGAAAGATGAGTACATTCTGCTCTGCGATTTCCAGTCCATGAAGGAGGTGCGCGACATAGGGCTCGCCGGAGGCGCCGAAATCACGGTGTTCGGTCATTGCTTACAGCCCGCGTACGATCACTGTCTGGATGGTTTTATTCAGATTTCCTCACAGCATCTCAACACAGGGATTTTCATTGTTCCGGACGAAACGGTGGAGGGCATAGAGCCCATGCAGAGCTTTTTTATCGGCAATTACGCGGCGGAATCCGCGGCGGAGAAAGCCGCTGTGGAAGAAAAGGTACGGGAAACTTACGGCTATGTGGCGGGACAAGCGGAACAGGCAGACCCCGACAGCCGGATCAGGTATTTCTTAACGATCGATACCAAGATGGATATCTCCGAAGCCACCATCGGCTTAGGGGCGCTGGTAGCGCTGCTGGGATTGTATATCGGACTTGTGTTCCTCATATCCTGCGGTGTGATTCTGGCGTTAAAACAGCTTTCCGAGAGTATTGACAGCCAGCGCAGATACAGTATGCTCCGAAAGATCGGCGCGGAGGAAAGGGACATTTCCAGATCGCTGTTTCGCCAGACAGGTCTTTTCTTCTTGCTGCCTTTGCTGCTTGCCTGCGTTCACTCGGTATTCGGCATCAGGTTCGCCATGGTGTTCTTAGAGATCTTTGGCACCGAAAAAATGCTGGAATCGATTCTGATCACCTCCGGCATTATCCTTCTGATTTATGGAGGATATTTCCTGATCACTTACCTCTGCGGCAAGTCCATTATCAGGGAGAAAATATAACTGTAATCGAAGTCTCTGCGCCATTTAGCGAGTGACGCGAAACGAAAGAATATATTTCGCTTGAATAATCCGGCTGGTATGGTAATATTATATTTAGGTTGATCAATAAGAGGATACAAAAAGAAACGGAGTCGGGTTATGAGAAAAAGTGGAGTGCTTCTGCCGGTGGCGAGTCTGCCTTCCAATTACGGGATCGGCTGTTTTTCTAAAGAAGCGTACCGGTTTGTAGACAGATTGAAAGAGGCCGGACAGTCCTTCTGGCAGATTCTGCCGTTAGGGCCTACCAGTTATGGGGATTCCCCTTATCAGTCGTTTTCCACTTTCGCAGGCAATCCCTATTTTATCGACCCGGAAGATCTGATCGAGCGAGGCTGGATCACGCGGCGGGAATGCGATGGCTATGATTTTGGAAGTGATGAAGAATCCGTTGATTACGGGAAAATTTACCAAAATCGTTTCAAACTGCTTCGGACGGCCTGGCAGAACAGCGGCATAGCGTCCCAGCCGGATTTTCGCAAATTTGTGAAGGAAAACAGTTACTGGCTGGAGGACTATTCTTTATATATGGCGGTCAAGGATTCTTTTGACAGCGTTTGCTGGGTGGAATGGGATGAAGATATTAAGACCAGGAAACCTGAGGCGTTAAAAAAATATAATAAAAAATTTGCCCGTCAAAAGGAGTTTTATCAATTCCAGCAGTATCTGTTCCGGTGCCAGTGGGAGCGGTTAAAGTCCTATGCCAATCAAAAGGGGATCCGCATTATTGGCGATATTCCCATCTATGTGGCTTTCGACAGCGCTGATGCCTGGGCGAATCCGGAGCTGTTTCAGTTTGATGAAGGGTGTAATCCGGTGGCTGTGGCGGGCTGTCCGCCGGATGCTTTTTCGGCAACAGGGCAGCTTTGGGGGAATCCCTTGTATGATTGGGAATATCATCGGCGGACGGGTTTTGCATGGTGGATCAAACGGCTGGCATCCTGCTATCGGTTGTACGATGTGGTCCGTATCGATCATTTCAGAGCGTTTGATGAATATTATTCTATCCCTGCAGGAGCTAAGACAGCGGAGCACGGCGTTTGGAAAGCGGGGCCGGGATATGAGTTGTTCGCGGCTATGAAAGAAAAACTTGGGGAAAAAGAGATCATTGCGGAAGATCTTGGATTTTTGACCCCTTCTGTGATAGAACTGGTAAAGAAATCGGGGTATCCCGGCATGAAGGTATTGCAGTTTGCCTTTGATTCCAGGGAGGAAAGTGACTATCTTCCACACAATTACGATCGTAATTGCGTGGTTTATACCGGAACCCATGACAATGATACGGTGTTGGGCTGGTATGAGGAACTGGAAAGTACCGATAGAGCATTCTGCGACCGCTATCTGAATCTTGCAAACTGTGATCAGCAGGAGCTTCATTGGGAATTCATTCGCGCCGTGCTGGCCAGCGTGGCGGATCTGGCGGTGGTCCCGATCCAGGATTATCTGGGGCTGGGGTCTGAGGCGCGCATCAACACGCCTTCCACATTGGGAAAGAACTGGAAGTGGCGTATGGGGAAAGATTGTTTTACCGGGGAACTGGCATTGAGAATGCGGAATATGACCGGTTTGTACGGAAGGCTCCCCAGAGAAAGCTGACAGTGGAAATTGCGGGCGCGCTGCGGGAGGCGGTGCGAGAGTAATATGATATGAGGATTTACGGTTTTCAGAAAACAACATTATTGGATTATCCGGAACATGTAGCAGCCACCGTTTTCACGGGAGGCTGCAATTTTCGCTGTCCTTTTTGTCATAACGGTTCTCTGGTTTTAAAACCTGCAGGACAGCCTGTGGTTTCGGAGGAAGAAATCTTTTCCTGCCTTGAAAAGAGAAGAGGTATTCTGGAGGGAGTCTGCATTACCGGAGGAGAACCTACTCTGGAGCCGGATCTGAAAAGATTTATCCTGCGGTGCAGAAATTTGGGGTACGCAGTGAAACTGGACACCAACGGATATCGGCCGGAAACGCTTGAAAAACTGCTTCGGGAAGGACTTTTGGATTATGTGGCTATGGACATTAAGGCGTCCTTATCCCACTATGGGGAGGCGGCGGGCTGTCCGAATCTGGATGTGGAAAAAATCAGGGAGAGCGTCAGGCTGCTTCAGTCCGCGCGGGTCGGTTATGAGTTTAGGACTACCGTGGTAAAAGGCATCCATACGGTGGAGGAATTTGCGCAGATCGGGGAAATGCTTGCGGGCAGTCCGCTGTATTATCTGCAGCAGTTTCGGGACAGTGGGGATATTCTGGGATACGCCGATGCTTCGGGGAAAGCGCGCAAGCTGTCTATGGGGGCGTTTTCCAGACAGGAAATGGAAGAAATGGCGGCGTTGGCGGGAAAATACATAGACAAAGTAGTACTTCGTGGTGTAGAATAGCAAACGATACACTGTATTCACATGGAGGCTGACGATGAGCATTCGGAAAAAGTTATTTGGAGATAAAGCGTTTTATAAAATGGTTCTGGGAGTGGCGGTGCCCATTATGGTGCAGAACGGTATCACTAATTTTGTGGGGCTTTTGGACAATATCATGGTGGGGCGCATCGGTACGGAACAGATGTCCGGCATCGCCATTGTCAATCAGCTCCTTTTGGTGTTCAATCTGGCTATCTTCGGGGCTATTTCCGGTGTGGGCATCTTTGGCGCACAGTTTTACGGCTGCGGGGATCACAAGGGTGTCCGGCACACGTTCCGGTTTAAAATATATGCCTGCCTTCTGATTGTGCTAGTGGGGATCTTGATCTTTTTGGCGGGCGGAGACCGGTTGATTTTGCTGTATCTTCACGGGGAGGGAAACGATGGGGCGTTAGAGGCTACGCTGGGATACGGAAAAACATATCTGCTGGTTATGTTGTTCGGACTGCTGCCCTTTTCAGTGGAACAGATCTATACCAGTACTTTGCGGGAGTGCGGGGAGACCAAAGTGCCTATGGCGGCCGGCGTGGCAGCGGTATTTGTGAACCTCTTCCTGAATTATCTCCTGATTTTCGGCCATCTGGGTCTGCCTCGTATGGGTGTGGCGGGAGCTGCCGTGGCAACGGTGATTTCCAGATATGTGCAGGCGGGGATCGTTATGATATGGACGCACAGACATACCGGGAGAATGCCGTTTATTATAGGAGCTTACAGAGATTTCAGAATCCCGCCGCAGCTTGCGGGAAATATTTTCAAGAAAGGGCTTCCGCTGATGGCAAATGAGATCCTGTGGGCTATTGGCATGGCGTCCCTGACACAGTGCTATTCTATGCGGGGACTGGATGCCGTGGCTGCCCTGAACATTTCCACCACTATCACAAATCTGTTCAGCGTAATCTATATCGCTATGGGAAGCGCCATAGCGATCATTGTAGGACAGCTGCTGGGGGCGGGCAAAATGGATGAGGCAAAGGAAACGGATGTGAAGCTGATCGCCTTCTCCGTGTTTTCCTGTGTTGGAATCGGAGGATTGCTGATTCTGGTCGCACCGCTGTTTCCCAGAATGTATAATACCACCGATGCCGTCAAAACACTGGCCCAGTCTCTGCTGCGGGTTGCCGCAGGCTGTATGCCGCTTGCCGCCTTTATCCACGCTTCCTACTTTACGCTGAGATCCGGCGGCAGGACCATCGTCACATTTTTGTTCGACAGTCTGTTTTTGTGGTGTGTCAGCATTCCTGTGGCCTATGTGCTGAGCCGTTTTACAAAGCTTCCCATGGTGCCGCTGTATCTGTGCTGCCAGCTGTTGGACGGGATTAAATGCATGATCGGTTTTGTGCTGGTAAAAAAGGGCGTCTGGATCCAAAAATTTGTGTAAGGAGCGCCGCTCTGACTGTAAAATGATATTATTGTGTTGACATATCAATGAAAAAGTATCATAATAAAAGCTAAATGTGATAATATAAAAACTTCACATGAAAAGAAAGGGGGAGATACGATGCGGAAAGAAAAAACATAGAGGGAAAATGTAAGAGAAGAACGGAAACGCGATAGGGGGAAAATACAAAAGAAAAGGAAGATAGTATGATATTATTATGTTTTTCGTCTGAGGACGGACAGGAACCATCCAGAGAACTGCTGCGTTACATGGAGAGGTTTGAAATACCAGTCCTATACGATCCGGAGAGTTTTCCGGAAGAAACGGATTACGATCCTAAGGGGCTAAAAAGCAGGCTTAACAAAGCCAGATATGCAATCGTTTTAATTACTCAAAGTTCTGTTTTATCAACCTGTGTTCAGGAAGAAATCCACCAACTTTCCATCAGATATCAAAATAAAAGCATCAGGATATTTCCGGTCCTATATGGCATAAGGCCTCAGGAACTGCCGCAGAAATGGCAATATTTCACGCGGATGATGTATTATGAGACGAAGGAAGAATCCGGGATTTACAGTATCTGCGGCCACATTCTCTGCCATATATTAATGGATGAGTTAGAAAAATATCCATTTACTGAAATGCAGACTTTTATCTTGCAAAATCAGGACGTCCCATTGATGAGTTATCCTGTGAGTTTGCTGAATGCTTATAGCACGGTAGATGATAATAATCAAAAGGCCAAGATTTCACTCTTATACGCTCTGTATGTTTATATCAAAAATTCTTACAATCTCAACGCCATTCCCAAATTTTATTATGCCGGTATCCATAAAATATTTGATGTGGCAAGGCTTCAGATTCCGGTAGATGCCACAGAGGCCGCTCTTTTAGAGCAATTGGTTCTGCTTTTATTAAATGCGGTACTTTTTGGGCGCGTATATTAATTGTGCTTGTAAGTGACAAGGATTCCTGATAAACTATAAGCAGTCTGTGGAACGGATCATATTGTGCTGCTGATAGTATAAAAAGCGGACATGCCGGCTGTACGGCGTGTCCGCGAGGAATGGAGATCATGATGGAAAAACTGGCAATCGCAGGCGGAGAACCTGTACGGGAGCAGCCTGTTTCTTATGGAAAGCAATTTCTTGACGATGAAGATATCGAGGCTGTGGTAAAGACTTTGAAAAGCGATTATCTTACGGGGGGACCCGAAATCAATGCGCTGGAAGAAAAACTTTGTCAGGTTACAGGCGCAAAATACGCGGTAGCGGTGGCAAACGGCACCGCGGCGCTTCACCTGGCGGCGATGGCGGCAGGATTTGGCGAGGGGGATGAAGTGATCGTCAGCTCCATGACGTTTGCGGCTTCCGCAAACTGTATCCTGTACTGCGGAGCGAAGCCTGTATTTGCCGATATCAGGCCGGATACTTACAATATCGACCCGGCATCGGTCCGGCGTCTGGTCACGCCCAGGACCAAAGGGATCATAGCGGTGGACTTCACGGGACAGTCGGTGGAACATGACGAGATCCGCAAGATCTGCGGGGAACATCATCTTTTGCTGATCGAGGACGCGGCTCACGCCATCGGCACAAAATATAAGGGAAGGCCGGTGGGAAGCATTGCAGATATGACCTGCTTCAGTTTTCACCCTGTAAAAACCGTGACCGGAGGGGAGGGGGGCGCTGTCACTACCGATAATGAGCAGCTGTATCGTAAATTAAAGAGATTGCGCGCCCATGGCATTACAAGAAAGCAGGAAGAGATGGTTCATCCCACGGACGCGCGCTGGTATAACGAACAGGTGGAGCTGGGCTACAATTACCGCATGACCGATTTCCAGGCTGCGCTGGTCTCCAGCCAGCTGAATAAATTGTCTTTGTTTTCCGAACGCAGAAAAGAAATCGCCGGACAGTATGACAAAGCTTTTGCGGATATGCCGGAGATCATCGTCCAAAAGCAGATACCGGAATCGGATACTACCAGGCATCTTTACATTTTGCGCCTGAATTTGAGCAGGCTTACCTGTGACAGAAGGCAGTTTTTTGACGCGCTTTGGGCGGAGAATATCCACGCGCAGGTGCATTATCTGCCTGTCTATCGCCATTCTTACTATGAAAAACTGGGATACCAGGCGGGGCTTTGTCCCAATGCGGAAGCCTACTATGAGGAAGTCATGAGTATTCCGTTGTATTATTCCCTGACGAATGAGGATGTGGACGATGTGATCCGCGCTGTAAAGAAGATTGTGAATCATTACCGCAGACCTTCTCAAAAATAGTTTGAAACGGAGAAGAAACGTGAAAGCTGAAAAGAAGAACCGTACCATAGATTGGATTTTTTTCGCGGTGTTACTGCTGGCGGTGTCCGCCGTCACTCTGAGGCTGTTTTACCGTCAGGCTGCGGCGGAGACTGAGCTGTATCACTCGGATATGGCGGCTTATATTCTGGAGATGCAGGGACTGGACAGCGGTTACAGTTTTCCTTATCCTGTATTTTTCAAACTGGCGGCGCTATTTCATCTGTTTGTATCGCCGCCTATGGCGGTAGCCTTGGCGACTATGCTGTTAAACAGTCTGGCAATTCTGATCACAAAACTCAGTTTCAACAGACTGGCGCTTCCGAAAGGAGAAGGGGGCTTGGTTTCACGCGTTGTTTTGAGCGTGCTGTCTGTGTCCCTGTTTTTCATTTCCATGCTGTTTCTGCCGGAGGGGATTTATCTGCCGGGGATTCAGTTCCGGTATCTGGGAGTGTTCACGGCGAATCCTTTTCACAACGCTACTTATATGGCGGCAAGGCCTTTTGCCATTCTTTCTTTCCTCTGGTTTGTCAGGCTTTTACCCGTGTATGAAGAGGGAATCAGGGGGGATCGGAAGAAGCTTTCAGACTATTTTTTCTTTTCTCTGTTCCTGCTTCTTGCCACCATGACCAAGCCAAGCTTCACCATCGTACTGGTGGGAACTGCGGGGTTTATCATGCTGTACCGGCTGCTGCGCTCCAAATTCAAAACGTTAGTGCCCACCGTTTTGCTGGGGCTTTGTTTTCTCCCTACTTTTGCGGATTTACTGTATCAGTTTAAAGGAGTGTTTGTGCCAGAGGCCGGGGCGGAAGGCGGGATCGGTTTCTGCTTTGGCGAGGTATGGCGGTATTATTGCACGAATCTGCCGCTTGCAGTGTGTCTTGCGGTGTGCTTTCCGCTTTTGGTGTTAGTCATCAATTTTAAAGAATTGAAGGAAAACGTGTTATACCGTTTTTCCTGGCAGATTTATCTGATGAGTTTTGCTATGGCGTTCTTTTTGTATGAAAAAGGATTCCGCAAACCTGATTTCAATTTTTCCTGGGGATACATGTACGGCATTTTTTTCTGTCATATGGGAGCGCTTCTGGTCTTGTTAAAGTCTATGGCGGAGCAAAAGAAAAAGCCGCTGCTGATCGTAATGCAGTGGCTTGTGTATCTGTGCCATTTGCTATGCGGGCTTTTATACTTTCTCGATCTTTCCCGCGGGGGAATGTATTATTAGGGGGCAGAGCCCTCTGGCTGCATAAGGAAGCAAAAGCAGACTGTAGAGAAAAATATAGCGGGAGTTTGCCTCCCATAGGATGTGGAACAGGAAGCCTCCCAATACGGCTGTAAAACCGAGGTACAAAAACAGCGGGGGTGCGCTTCCTTTTTGACGGCGTTCTTTTTCCAAAAGGAAGAAGCAGCCAAGCGTTCCCAGGTAGAGAGCGTTCTGCCAGACGTTGCAGTAGCCGATGTAGAAGCGGCTGAGAGGTCCCTCGTAGAGAGAGCGGAAAAAGCTGTTTCTGCCGCCGTAGGTAGCGAGGGTGGCCTGGCGGCTGGCGTAAGTGCCGTCCGCCCACTGGGACAGATGCTTTTGCAGATAGAAGTCCGCGGCATATGCGGGATGCTCTTTAAAGTATTGCAGTCGGTCGCGGATGGCCGCTTTGCTGACTGCGTCCGCCGTCAGGCTGTCCATCCCCGCCTCCTGATAGACCGTGAAATTAAAGCCGTTGTACCAGCCCTTTCCCCGTGAGGATTCCTGCATCCCCATAGCAAGATAGGAGGAGGCGGTGACGCCGGTGCGCAGTTCGTTTCCGGCCCGCAGTTCGTAGCCTTTTTGTACCGCGGGCAGAATCCCCGCGCCGCAGACGGCGATACACAGGCCAAGGAGCAGCAGACCGCCGCGTCTGTTTTTGACGGTTTCCAGAAATAATATGATCAGGGCGGCAATGAGCAGAATCAGATTATTTTTGCGCAGCATGACGCTGGCGGAAAGCGCTAAGACTGTCAGAAGGGCGTCAGGCAGACGCTTTTGATCAATCCCCTGTCCGGGAGTATCCGGCGCAGGCGCAGCCGGGAGGCGTTTCAAGAGCCGCAGCAGGTAATAGTATCCGACAGAAGCCGCGGCAAAGGAAGGGATCTCCCCGTAGACGAAAGAACTATACATGATGAAGGGAAGATCGGCTCCGGCCAGCACGAGATAGAGGCAGTCCGCATGGTCGTTCTGCCACAAAAGATGTACGGTTCGCTTCTGGAAAACCAGAATGACACAGAGCAGGCAGACGTAAATGCACTTGATAAAGTGGTAGGCAGGGACCTGAAAGGGCAGCAAATTCCAGAGACGGATCAGGCCCTCATAAAAAGAGACGAGTCCGATCTGCTGGGGATAATAGGACAGATAGGAGTCCGTGGGATGAATTACGGAGGTATCTCCCGCAGCCAGAGATTCGGCGATGGAATACACTGAGAGCGCATCCGCCGCGGGAACGCTTCTGCCGTATACGATCAAAAGGCCGCCGAGAGCTGCGCACCAGAGCAGCGTCAGGATGAGAAGGATTTTTGCAGGAGAGGGCGACACTTGAAAAAGCAGGCGCACAATACCGGATGCGATCAGGAGAAAAACAGCTAAAAAAAAGAGCCCCCGCAAAGGATTGTCCCATTTGACGAGCACTTGCTGGGTGGTCATGTCGCTGCTGTAGCAGGTACATACAAAAGCCCCCGCAAACAGGATCAGGGACAGGATCAGCCCGCAGGCCTGTATAAATCTGCAGGAAAACGAGTATAGTCTTGTTGTGATAGCATGCATGGCGAAGTCCTCGTATCAAAATGATAGATAAAATCATTATATCATAATTAATTTAGTAAAAATAGTGGCTCATAAAAAATAATCGTGGTAAAATAAAAGAAATATGTGCGAAAGGACTACAGGATGGACAAGATAGCGGTTTTGATTCCCTGCTATAATGAAGCGCAGACGATAAAGAAGGTAGTGACGGATGTAAAGCAGGCGCTGCCGGAGGCGGTGGTCTATGTCTATGACAATAATTCCACGGATGGCACAGCAGAGCTTGCAAGGGCTGCGGGAGCGGTGGTGCGGCATGAATACAAGCAGGGAAAGGGAAATGTGATCCGCCGGATGTTTCGGGAGATCGATGCGGAGTGTTATCTGATGATTGATGGCGATGATACCTATCCTTTGAATTGCGCCAGAGAACTGGTGGACAAGGTGTTGACGCGAAGCGCCGACATGGTGGTAGGGGACAGGCTGTCATCCACCTATTTCAGGGAGAATAAGCGTCCTTTCCACAATTTCGGCAACAGTCTCATGCGCACAGGCATTAACAGATTATTTCACGCCGATATCAAGGATATCATGACGGGTTACAGAGCGTTCAGCTATGAATTTGTCAAGACCTTTCCCGTATTTTCCAAAGGATTTGAGATTGAGACGGAGATGACCATACATGCGGTCAATTATAATATGCAGGTGGAAAATGTGGTGGTGGAGTACAGGGACCGCCCCGCGGGAAGCATTTCAAAGCTCAATACTTACAGCGATGGTATGAAAGTGATTCACAAAATGATACAGCTTTATAAGAATTATAAACCCATGCACTTTTTCGGGGCGCTTTGCGCTTTGCTGGTCCTGCTGGCATTGGTGCTCATGATTCCCATTGTCAACGTCTATTTAAAGACAGGGCTGGTGCCCAGATTCCCCACGCTGATTGTGAGCGGCTTTATTGCTCTTGCGGGGATACAGGCCTTTTTTTCGGGAATGATCTTACAGGTCCTGGCTGCCAAGGATCGGCGCGATTTTGAGTATCGGCTGGCCAAGATCAACGAAGAGAAGAGAGAAAAACTGGGATAGTTTTTGTATGGATCAGGGCGGATTGTTGCGAAAACCAATTGCATATGTTATTTTTATTGTCACAGGAATAGCATTCGTTTTTTTCCAGATCACGGAAAAAGATCTGGCTGAGCGGGGAAATATCTTATGGACGGGCGGCTACACATTTCGTACCCTGTCCGTCAGTTTGTTGGCAGGCGGCGCGCTGGGGGCGCTCATATGCGCGGCATTTTATAAAGCAGCGCGGAAGAAACGTCTGGCGGCAAAGCCTTCCCTGTCGGAAGAAAAGCATCTGCTTTCTGATAAGAAGCGGTTTCCGTTAAGCGCTGTGTCTGCGGGAAGCTTTCTGCTGCTAATCCTGGCGTGGCTTCCGGCATATCTTGCTTATTATCCGGCGATCTGTTCTTATGATTCGCCCATCCAGATGGGCCAGATCGCGGAACATTCTTACATTGATCATCATCCCCTCGCCCACACGCTGCTCATGGAAGGGGCGGTAACTTTTGGGGAAAAGGTGTTTCAAAGCGCCAATGCGGGGATGGGGCTTTATGCTTTGCTGCAGCTTATGCTGCTGGCATTTTCTTTCGCGTTTGGCATTGCAAGGCTGTACCGCCATGGATGCGGCAAAGTTCTGCTGGCCATGCTGCAGGCTGGTCTGATGTGTTATCCTTTTCATGCTTATCTTAGCATTACCGTCACGAAAGATATCATTTTCAGCGCTTTTTTTATTCTGCAAATGTTGGCGGCTTATGAGCTGCTATATCAGGAACCGGCGGGGAAAAGAGTCACATGGAGGGAGCTGTTGTTTTTTACTTCCACTGTGGGGATGATCCTGTTTCGCAACAACGGGAAATATGCTTTCCTGGTATTTCTGATCTTTACATTTTTTTGCGCCTTGTTCGGGAAAGAGCAGAAAGTAAAATGGAGAAAACTGTTTCTTTTTTCCCTTGCGGGTCTGTTGGCGGGACTGCTTTCTCTGACGGCGCTTTTTCACCTGACGCGGGCCGGACAGGGGGATAAGAGAGAGATGCTGAGTATGCCGATTCAACAGCTTGCGCGCTGTATGATCTATCACGGCGGAGTTGGTGTGCTGGCGGAGGACGATGATACCATGGATGAGACGGACAAGGCGCTGATCCGGGATTTTATTTTAGGGGAAGGGTACCGGGAGTATGATCCGGCCATTTCCGATCCTGTGAAACGGCACGTCAATACTTATGTGGTGCGGTACCGTCCGAAAGAGTTTGCCCAGACTTATTTCCATCTGCTCACCCGGTATGCGGGAGATTTTATCAATGCGGCCCTGGCGGTAGATGCGGGTTATCTGTATCCGGAAGATGTGAGCCATGCTTTTGTGAATGCAGGGCAGGAGGCCGGTATGGGGTATGTGCAGACCAGATGGAATGAGGAAGTTTTCGCCAACTATGGCATTTACAAAGATTCCAAATGGGAATGGCTGCATGAACATATGGAGCGGTGGGCGGATGATAACGCTTACCTGAGGATCCCGGTACTTCGGTATCTGTTTATGCCGGGGATCTGGGTATGGCTTTATCTGCTGCTTTTTGGATGGCTGTTTCTCAACAATAGATTTGAACTTTGTCTGCCCCTTACATTGATCCTGGGATATTATGGGACGCTGCTGTTGGGACCGACGGTGCAGCTTCGCTACATCTATCCCATGATGGCGGCATTTCCTTTTGCGGCTCTGATGGGGACTTTAAAGAAGAGGCGGGAAAATGTGTGATTTGGAACGGAGACGGAAATGTTAGATAAACTGATCATCGGCGCGGGGTTATATGGTTTGTACGCTGCGCTGTATTGCGCAAAAAAAGGGCAGCAGGTAAGGGTGCTTGAGATCGATCAGAAACCTTTTGGCAGAGCCACTTACATTAATCAGGCGAGAGTGCATATGGGGTATCATTATCCCCGCTCTCTTTCCACAGCCATGAAATCTGCGGGATATTTCAGACGCTTTGTGGAGGATTACAGATTCTGCATTTTATTTGATTTCCAGCAGATTTATGCCACCTCAAAGCATTTTTCATGGACGGACGCGGCGGAATTTCGTAAATTTTGTCAGGACGCGCGTATTCCCTGCGAGCCCCTGGCAGTGGAGCGTTATTTTAAAGAAGGAAGCTGCGACGGGGCGTTTTTGACCAGGGAATATACTTATGACGCCCATATCCTCCGGGATTATTTTCTGGAGGAATTAAAGAAATATCCCCATGTTGAAATCTGCTGTGGCAGAGAGATTCAAAGTATTACAAAGTTGTCCGACCGCTACGAAATCAGAGCGTTGTATGAGGATAGGGAAGAAACGTATCAGGCGCCTTTTGTCCTCAATGCGTCCTATGCTTCCGTAAATCAGGTTTTGGAGCATATTCAGGGTGTGGATGCAGAGCTGTTTCAAATCAAATACGAGCTATGCGAGATTATTCTCTGCCGGGTGGAAGAGAGCCTGAAGGACATCGGGCTTACGGTGATGGACGGTCCTTTTTTCTCCATCATGCCTTTTGGAAAGACGGGTTTGCATTCCCTGACTTCCGTTACGTTTACTCCCCATGAGACCAGTTACAACGCGGTGCCCGCATTCCCCTGCGCTTCGGGCGGCAGCTGCACGAAACGCTGGCTGGGAAACTGTAATGATTGTGTGAACAGGCCTGAAAGTGCGTGGGAATATATGTCGGCTTTGGCGCGCAAGTATGTGCGGGAGGAGTATGGGTTTTCCTATGAAAGGTCCCTGTTTTCCATGAAACCTATCCTGAAAGCGTCAGAGATCGATGATTCCCGTCCTACCGTGATCAAGTATGCGTCCTGGGACCCCACGTTCGTCAGTGTCCTTTCCGGTAAGATCAACACGGTATACGATCTGGATGAATTTCTGGATTAGGGCCGTTTATGGCGGATGCCTGAAACAAAAGGATTGGAGAACAGCATGGTACAAAATAAAGAAAAAAATTTTGTCTCTTGTGTAGTCTATCTGCATAATGAAGGCGAAAGAGTGAAACATTTTCTGGAGCAGATCAGCCGGATCATGCAGGAAAATTTTGAAAAATACGAGATCGTCTGTGTCAATGACGGCTGCATGGACGACACAGTAGAACAGTTGAAAACTTTTCTGGCGCAGAGTACAATGAAACCGGTAGTCAGTCTTGTGACCCTGAGTTATTACCAGGGTGTGGAGAGCGCCATGAATGCAGGCTGTGATCTGGCGGTGGGAGATTTCCTGTTTGAGTTTGACAGCTGCAGGCTGGATTTTGAGATTGATCTGGTCATGGAGGTGTATCATCGGGCGCTCCAGGGCTATGACGTGGTGGCCGCGGCTCCCCGGTATGGCGTCCCTTTCAGTTCCAGGCTGTTTTATCTGATCTACAACTGGAGCAGCAGATATCGGGCAAAGATTCGGCAGGAGCGTTTTCGCGTGGTTTCCAGACGGGCGGTGAACCGTGTCAATCAAATGAACGCGTACGTTCCCTATCGTAAAGTCATGTATATGAACAGCGGTTTGAGGACAGACACCATTATATATGATAATAAAAAAGAAACCGGGCCGAGAAGCAGAAACCGCGAAGAGCGGGGCAGCCGCAATACGTTGGCTGTGAATACCATCATCATTTTTACCAATGTGCTGGAAAAGCTGTCCATGACGGTCAGCGCCGTGCTGCTGGGGGCGCTGGTCATTATGTTTGTCTATCTGATCTGGTCTATTTTCAGCAAGGTGCGTCCGGTGGAAGGCTGGCTGTCCATCATGGCGCTGATGGCGTTCGGTTTCTTTATGATGTCCGTGATGCTGACGCTGATCTTAAAGTATCTGTCCGTTTTGTTGAACATGAGTTTTAAGAGGCAGAGATATGTGATAGAAGGAGTAGAAAAACTGACATAATGATGGTTACGATTATTTTTCCCGTGCTGAATGAACGCCTGCGCCTTGAGAGCGGTGTGACCAGAACGGTGGAGTATTTGGAGAAGATCGATTTTTCGGATTATGAGATTCTGATCGTGGATAACGGGTCTGAGGATGAGACGCCCGATATCGCGCAGGCGCTTTGTCAGAAATATGACCGCGTGCGGTATGAGCGCATTGAGGTACGGGGCGTGGGAGCCGCTTTCAGAAGGGGCGTAGAGTTAAGCCGCGGCGAAGTGACGGGCTATATGGACATTGATCTGTCTGCCAACATTAAACACCTGGGGGAGGCCATTCATATTTTTATGACTCGACCCGAAATAGCGTATATTAATGGAAGCCGCTTTGCGAAGGAGTCTGATACAAAAGGGAGAAAGTGGTACCGTAAAATCACTTCCCGGGGACTTTTGATCCTGTTGAAGCTTTTTTTGCGGATGAAGTCTACAGACGCCATATGCGGTTTTACTTTTGTACGCAGAGAGACGGCTCTGTCGCTGATAGAAGGCTGCAGTCAGGACAATGGATGGTTTTATATGATAGAGTTTTTGCTTCGGGCGGAAAAACGCGGTGTCAATATATTGGATTATCCCGTGGAGTGGCAGGAGGACTACAACACTACCGTTAAAATCTTTCGGACGATCTGCGATTATATAGTACAGATCGCCAGACTGTTCCGAGAATTTTATATCAGGAAAAACATCTGAATCCGCGGGCTGCATCGGGCGGAATGAGAAACGACAGGGAGGGAATGGCTATGAGCGCGCATATTAAGAGGATCGACCTTTCCAGAGATTATGAGGCGCACCGGAAGGAATATCTGGACGCTATTGAAAAAGTCTGCCGGGAAACCGCTTTTTCCGGCGGAAAGTACGCGGATGAATTTGACAGAGAGTTTGCGTCTTTTGTGGGGACGAAGTATGCAAGCGGCGTAAACAACGGCACTTCTGCCCTGCATCTTGCCATGCTGGCGTTGGGCGTGGGGACAGGAGACGAGGTCATTGTTCCGGCAAATACTTACATTGCCACGGCGTGGGGCGTCACTTATGCGGGCGCAACGCCGGTGTTTGCAGACTGTACCGCAGACACGTGGGAGATCGATCCCGAAGCGCTGGAAGAAAAGATTACGCCCAGAACCAAAGGAATTTTGGGAGTTCATCTTTACGGACAGCCTTTTGATTACTCCGGTGTGAAGAAAGTGGCAGACCGTCATGGACTGTTCGTGGCAGAAGATTGCGCCCAGGCTCATGGCGCTAAATTTGAAGGCCGGAATGTGGGCACTTTGGGCGAAATAGGATGCTTTAGCTTTTATCCGGGCAAGAACCTGTACGCCTTCGGCGAGGGAGGCAGTGTCACCTGCGATGGCGAGGCATACTTTAAGCGGATCAACAGGCTGAAAAATCAGGGATGCGATGTGAGATATTATCATGATGAGGTGGGGTACAATTACCGAATGGAAGGAATCCAGGGAGCAGTGCTCAGCGTCAGTTTAAAATATCTGCCTCAGTGGACTGCCAGAAGGCAGGAGATCGGCAGACGGTATTTGCGTGAGATCACCAATCCTCTGATCACGATGCAGAAGCATCCGGACAATACGGAACCTGTCTTCCATCTCTTTGTGATTACGGTGGAAGATCGGGAGGAGTTCTTAAACTATATGGCAAAAGAGGATGTGGAATGTAATCTGCACTATCCCGTTCCCTGCCATCTGCAGAAAGCTTACGCGGGATTAGGGTATGGGAAGGGTGATTGCCCTAACGCGGAATATCTGGCGGATCACTGTGTGACGCTGCCGCTGTTTCCGGAAATGCGGGAGGACGAGATCGAGAGAGTCATCGAACTCTGCAACCGATGGAGAGGTTGAGAACTTCCAAAAAGAGGGAGGCTGCTTCGTGAGAGAATACCGGGACGATAGAACGGGCATTTATCTGCGGCTTATGGGACCGCAGGATACGGATTTGATTGTGACCTGGCGAAACAAAGACGCCGTGCGCAAAAACTTTATCTATCAGAAATTATTTACCAGAGAGGGCCATGAAGCCTGGATCAGAGAGAAGGTGCAGACCGGACAGGTAGTGCAGATGATCATCTGTGACTGTGGTTCCCAAAGACCCCTTGGCTCTGTTTATATCCGCGATATTGACAGAGAACATAACAAGGCGGAATACGGTATCTTCATCGGTGAAGACGATGCGAGAGGGCGGGGAGTCGGTACGGCGGCGGCCAGGCTGATGCTGCGATACTGTTTCGAGGAGGAAGGGCTTCACCGCGTCTATCTGCGTGCGTTTGCCGATAATCTGCAGGCCATCCGCAGCTATGAGAAAGCGGGTTTTGTCAGGGAAGGACTGCTCAAAGACGATGTGTGTATCCGGGGACAGTACCGGGATATTCTGTGGATGGCGGCAGTTGCAGAATGAAACGCGCACAGATGCGTTAATGCGGGAATTATAATCAAGAAACAAAAGGATTGAAAACAGATGAAAAAGATCAGCTTTGTGATCCCCTGTTACCGTTCGGAGCATACGCTTCCTCATGTGGTGGCGGAGATCAATGAAAAAATGAAGGATATGAACCGGTATGAGTATGAGATCATTCTGGTCAACGACTGTTCTCCGGACGCTACCATGGAGACGATACGGAAACTTTGCGAGGAACAGGCGTTGGTCAGAGGCATCGGTTTCGCCAGAAATTTCGGACAGCACTCTGCGTTGATGGCGGGGCTGAGGCATTCTGCGGGAGATTATGTAGTATGTCTGGACGATGACGGGCAGACGCCGGCCAACGAAGTGGATAAGCTGCTGGACAAGCTGGAAGAAGGGTATGACGCGGTTTATGCGAAATATGAACATAAGCATCATTCCGCTTTTCGGAATATGGGCAGTAAAGTGAATGAACTGATGGCCCGCATGATGCTGGGAAAGCCTGCGGATCTGTATGTATCCAGCTATTTTGCGGTAAAGCGGTTTGTGGCAGATGATATGATCCGTTATGAAAATTCGTATCCGTATGTGATCGGGCTGGTGCTTCGCGCTACCGGGAACATCGCCAACGTGGTGGTGAACCACAGGGACCGGGAGGAAGGAACTTCCGGCTATACGCTGAGCAAGCTGCTGGGATTGTGGCTTAACGGTTTTACGGCTTTTTCCGTAAAACCGCTGCGGATCGCAACGGGGATCGGCGCAGTCAGCGCCGCCGGGGGATTTCTGTATGGAATTTACACCATCATAAAGAGACTGGTAAATCCCGCTGTGCCTATGGGCTTTAGTTCCACTATGGCGGCTATTGTGTTTTTCGGCGGTATGATCATGCTGCTTCTGGGAATGATCGGAGAATATATCGGGCGCATTTACATCAGTCTGAACAACTCTCCCCAGTATGTGATCAGGGAGAAGGTTAATTTTAAGTAACGGATCAGAGGGTTTCCTGCGGATGACCGGGAAGGTGCGCAGGACAGGGACGCATCGGCTGTCGTTTTTTAGGGAGAGCCGGAAGGATTTGGAAATGGAAAAGTTTAAAAATTGGTGGAAACAGGACAAAAGATATCTGACTATGACAAAGGCTGTCTTATTTGCGCTTTTACCATTGGTATGCTGTCTTGTGTACTGCGCCGTTCAGGGAAAGAGTATCGGGGAGGTGTATCTGCCAGGGTCTGAGTGGAACGATGAATTGTTTTATTATAAGCAGGTGGAAGGGATCATACATTACGGTTATCCCCAGGGATATTTCGGGTTTAACGAAAGCCACGCTTTGAAACTGTCCTTTGCGGCGTGGAGCCCTGTGCTGGTGTCTCCATGGATCCTTTGGGGCCTTTTGTTTGGCTGGAATCTGATGTCCCCTGTCTTCTGCAATATTTTTCTGATGACGCTGGCCTGCTTTTTGTTTGTGTGGCTGGCGGGACCGGACTGGAAACAGCTTGGAGTCACAACGTTGCTGTTTTGCCTGTATACGCCTTTTGTCAGATACATGCTGTCGGTCATGCCTGAGGTGATCTGTTTCAGTCTGCTGATCATTTTCTACAGCCTTGTGGTCAATTATCTGAACAGGGAGAAAGGCTATAAACTGTTTTTCCTGTTTTGCCTGTCAGGGCTGCTTACGCTGATGCGCCCTTATATGCTTTTATTTATGCTGCTGCCGGCTTATTTCTGGATCCGCAAAAGCCGGTGGAGAGGGCTTTTGGGTTCCGTGACGGTGTTTGCCGCGGTCCTGGGGATCTATGGAGCCATCAAGCATTATCTGGGCGCTGAGTACTTTGCCCCGCTCTTTTTTACGGACTGGGTAGACGCTTTCTTTGAACAGGGACTCTTTGGCGGGATCCGTTACACGCTCGGCAAATTGTACTATATGGGCGTTTCTTTCAAAGCCCATACGATAGAGGGATTCCGTACAGGGCTGGCTTCCGGAGCCATTTTCGCAGGATATCTTGTGATGCTGTTTATCCTGGCGGCACAGAGCGCGAAAGACTATGCGTCCCGGCGCGCGTTAAGGCGGACCCAGAGCGATACGCCGCGATTAGAAGCGCTGAAGAAGCAGCTCATTGTCGAGCTTCATCTGGCTGGCAGCTTTGTTGCCATGTTATTTGCGCTGCTTCTGATGTATAAGCTGACGGAAGGCAGCAAGCATCTGCTCACTTTTATGGCGGCGGGAATTTTTGTCATCGGCAGGATGGAGACAAGATTTTATAAGAAGGCGGTAGTCCTGGGGGCCGCGTTTGCTTATTTTTATTCTTATATGGCGCTTGATCCCTATGATTATCAGGTGCCTTTCGCCCAGGAGGAACGGGTGGCGCAGATAGAACAATGGCGGGAGGTTCTGGGGGAACAGATGACGCTGGACAGAGAGGCGGTTCCGAACTATGAAAATTCCGTGATATGGGTTCATTGGGATCAGAAAGCGGACGGACGCCAGAATGTGAAATGGCAGCTTTTGTACGCTCTCCCGGAGGGTTTTGGGATCAGCTGCTGTGAAAATGAGTTTGTAATGGACCATTTTGACGACCTGAAAAGCCGTTACATCGCTACTTTATCAGATGGGGATATCGATATAAGGTGCAGGGAGGCGGGGTATGAAGCGCTGAACCGGGATGAGGATATGGTTCTGTACCGGATCGGGAAATAGGCGGTTCTTTTTTGTGGAAACACACTTTTAAAGGAATGGGGTCATGGAGAAATATAAAGCTGCTTTTTTCGCTCTGTGTAAAAAAAAGATATATCTGTTGTCGCTGATTTTAACGGCGGTTCTGGCCTATGGGTTTATGGTGACGCATCAGACGGTGGGTATTGACGATACGCCTTACGCTTACTATTTTGAGGAGGGGCTGGCGGCAATCGTAGGACGCTGGGTGCTGTATCTTCTGAATAAAATATTGTTTATCGGCGAGTTTGCGCCCTTTGTGACAGATCTGGCGGGAGTGCTGATCTTAATGGCGGCGGTGACGGTTTGGGCCGCATTGTTCCGCACGATCTTACAGGAGGCGGCGCCGGATTGGGGGTATCTTTTCTTTGCCGCCGTTTTTTTATCCTGCCCGCTGATCAGCGAGGTATATACTTATTATCTTCACAATGGGATTTCCATCGGTTATCTGTGTACGGGAATCAGTCTGTGTTTTCTCAGGGAATGGTGGGAAAAGCCGAAAAAAGCTGCGTTGGCTGCGGGGACGGTCTGTTTTCTGTGGGTGGCGTTAGGCTGTTATGAGTCTTTTATGGTGGTCTGGCTGCTGGGGGCGTTTCTGGTGCTTTTGTCCGAAAGCTATGCGGGCATTGGGCGAAAGAAATTTTCGGATTTTGCAGCGGTTATTTTGGCGGCGCTGTGCGCGATAGCGCTGCGCAGTCTCATGATCGCGGCGGTGACGGGAATCTTCGGGCTGGAATATTTAAAGGACGATGCGGTGCAGCGTTCCGTGGCGGAGATGGCGTCATGGATGTTTGAGCCGGGAGCAGGCGCGGAATTCGCCATGATGCTGAAACGTATTTACGTCATGTACGGTGTCTTTGCTTTCGCCTATCTTCCTATCAGAATTTTTGTATTGGCAGTATTTTTGATGCTTTTTTACGGGATGTGGGAAAGCGTCCAAAAGAAAAACGGATGGGCCATAGCGTTGACGGCGGGCAGCATCGGGGTCTCTTTTTTGCTGGTGCTGGTGGAAGGAAAGACTACGCTGTATAGGTCCGCCCAGTTCGTTCCGGTGATCTGCGGATACGGCGCCCTTTTGTTGTGTGTGGCTGTGCGGAAAATCTGCGGATGCGCGCTGTTTCGTAAACGGGACAGGCTGCGGCAAGTGTGTATGGGCGCGGCAACGTTCGGACTGAGCGCCGTTTTATGGAATCAGTGTACGGATATGAACCGATGGTTCTATGTGGATGATACAAAATACGAGGCCGCGAAGGAGATCATGGGCAGAGTGGCCTGTGAGCTGGAAAGCCGCTTTGATGTGGAGGAAAAGCCGGTGATCTTTACCGGAACTTACCAGATCCCCGGGGAATTGATACAGGATGCTTATGTGGAATATAACACGGAGACTTTTTACCGCATGAAACGCTGGACGGATCCCATAGATGAGCATTTGCTGGAGAAATTTTACAGGGATTACGGCGTGTGGGTGGCCCAGACCCCCTCTCTTTCGGTGATTGAGTGGGGCAGATATGCCTTTGGGGACGACAAGGAACTGGTCCGGTTCCTGTATATGCACGGGCATAATATACTGCCCTGTGAAGATAGCGGAAAGTATGGGGAAGCGGAAGCGTATTCTCTGGGACTGCCCGAATTTCCGGCGGAAGGTTCTATTGTGGATATGGGGGACTATATTATTGTCCATTTTTAAACGATGAGGGCCGCGGATCGGTTTAGCGTGTCAGACGGCAGGGAATATTTGGTTTGGGAGTTCACTGAGTGAGAGAAACAGGACGGGAGAAAAACAGAAAAACATGGATTGCGGCCATTGCGGCGTTCTCTCTGATCGGGGCGGTCTGGTTTAAAACGGGGATTTTTTTCGGTACCAACGATGACAGGGTGATCACGGAAATGCTGGCGGGGACGATCCTGCAGAAGCCGGATCCGCATGTGAAGATCGTAAACTGGCTGCTGGCCGCGCCTCTGTGTCTTTTGTACGGCGTTGCGCAAGAGATGCCATGGTATGGTTTGTGTTTATTATTGTTTCAATTTCTGTCCTGGTTTGTGATCTTTGACGGGATCCTGTGCCGTGTCGGCAAACGGTTTGAAATTGTGGCCGGAGTGGGAGTAGGATGCTGCTGTTTTCTGATCCAGGTATATTCGGCAGGGTTGATTCAATTTACCTCCACCGCCGTGCTGCTGGCGGCGTCAGGGTATGCGTCCTTCTGCCTGAGGCGGGATAAGAAAGGGTTTGTCTGGTTTTCGGTTTTGGAACTTTTGGCCTTTTTGCTGAGAAGGGACGCCATGCTGATGGTCCAGCCCTTGGGCGCGGCAGTATACCTGAGTTTGCTGTGCAGCCGGGGGAAAGAATTTCGCGAAGATGCAACGAGAGCCTTTTTTGGCTGGGGCGCGGCGCTCCTTGTCATACTCGGAATCGGGGCGCTGGGCAATATGCTGGGATATCACGGCGCCGGGTGGCGCGACTACGACAGGTATAATCAGGCGCGCATCGCCATGTTTGATTACTACGGCACGCCTGTTTATGAAGAGGTAAAGGATATATTGGACCGCTATGGGGTCAGCAAGACAGAATACCAGGCGTATTGCAATTATGTGATGATAGACAATGACATCAGTTCGGAATGTGCGGAGGAACTGGCCGCCTACGCAAAGGAAAAGAAAGGCTCTCCGGATCTCCTTTCCGTTGTAAGCCATTCTCTTGTAAACAACGTGTACCGCGACCCTTTGTCCGGCGGCAGCGTATCGGGCGCTTTGTGGATCGGCATGGCGGTTTGGATTGCCGTTTCCGGACGGCCCGGACTGTTTCTGCCTCTCTTGGGACTGGGAGCGGCCCGGACGGCTGTGTGGAGTTATATCATTTATAAGGACAGAGTACTGCCGAGGGTGACTTACCCTCTGCTGTTTTGTGAAAGTCTGTTTTTGATTGTTCTTTTCCTTTGTTCCTATGAGAAGGCGCGGGAAAGCAGGAGGGGCAGATGGCTGGCCTGCTGTCTTTTATGCGTTTTTTTCCTGCAGGGGTATCAGGCGGGAAAAACGCAGTACAGGTATGTGCGGTCCGAAAATGAGGGTCAGGCGCTTTATATGGAAGGACTGCGGGAAATAAGGGATTATTGTATGCGAGAGCCGGACAGACGGTATTTTTTGGAAACCGGATCCTTCAGCTTTTACAAGGGCAGCGCTTTGGAAACGAAACTCTATCTGCCGACAAACGGGATGTATACCGGCGGCTGGAATGCCAATACTCCTGTGCTCAGGGAATATTGGAGCGCATATACGAAGGAAAGCTGGGAGGATGTCTATCTGATCATCTATGACGATGGAGGCGGTATAGAGGAGCAGAGCCAAAAGGCGGTGATAAGGTATTTTGAGGAGAAATCGGGGAACGCGCCGATACTGGCAGACCGGATCACGGTATCTCACGGAGGCTCTTATCTGGTCTGGCATTTTTAGCGGGGGTTACGAGATTGCGGGTAAAATTGCGGTTAAAACTGAATCGATGTATTTGCTTCCTGGACAGGATGCCGCTTTGGTGGGTCGGCCTTTTGCTTTTGGGAGTCACCTTCGCGCCTTATCTGATTTTAGGGGAAGGCAGCGTGTTTCCCATCCATGACCAGCTGGACGAGACGTTGATGACCTATGTGCTGAATGCAAGACACTGGGGAACGGATTTCTTTCCGGAACCGCTGGGAGGCATCCGTGCCAGCGGCATGCAGCCTTCCGCCGTCCTGTTTATTCCGCTCTACCGTTTCCTGCCTGTGTTTGCCGCTTTTGTGACGCAGTATTTCATTGTCAGTCTGACGGGTTTTCTGGGAATGTACGCAAGTGTGAAGGAGATTACGGACAGCAGCATTCTGGCAACGGCCATGGCCGGCTGCTTTTGTATGCTGCCTATCCAGCCTGTCTACGGCCTGTCTGTGCTGGGTGTTCCGCTTCTCTTATATTGTTTCCTGTGTTTATATCAAAAAAAGCATCCGGTTGGGAGCTTCCTTGGTATTCTGTTTTTCGGACTTACTACGCATCTGGTACTGATCGGGTATGTGGCGCTGTTTTTTTGGTTCGTGGAAATCCTGTGGGAATTTTTCCGGAAGCGGAATAATCTTTGGATCTGTCTGGGGTTTGTGTGGCTGGTGGGAATCTACGTTGGCGTGAACGCAAACCTGTTTGGGGAGCTGGTGTTAGGAAAAGGCAGCTACGTCAGCCACAGGGAAGAACTGGTCAATCACGGGGCCCCGTTCTGGGAGACGGTAAAGAGCGTATTTCTGGACAGCGCCCAGCACGCGCCTTCTTTGCACAGAGGGCTGATCTGGCCGATCCTGGTGATGCTGATCCTGGGGCTTTTGTTTTACCGGAAACTGAATGGGAAGGAGCGGACGAGACTGCTTGCCGCGTGGCTGGGGATGGCGGTGCTGGCGGGAATTGCGTTATTGTACGGCATATGCCTGTCCGGTCCGGTGGCATCATTTAAAAACGGGTGCAGCGGGTTTTTGAGATATTTTCAGCTGGAGCGCTTTTACTGGCTGTATCCCGCAGGCTGGTATCTGGAGTTTTCTCTTAGCTTTTCCATCTGGTGGCAATACGGCAAAGAAGAGAGCGGACAGGAGAAAACGGACGGGGCGGGCGGGCGCTGGGAAGTACAGCCTGTTGTGAAGCTTTGCGCGCTTGTTTTATTGCTGTTTCCGACCATGAGAGAAATCGGATTGGAATCTGACTTTTATCTGAATGTAAACCAGATCAACAATGGATCCGCAGTCACCGGATACATCACATGGGAAAGCTATTACGCGAAAGATCTGATGGAACAGCTGGACCAGGCTATTGGCAGGGACCTTTCGGACTACCGGGTGGCACATCTTGGAATGAGCCCCGCTCCTGCGCTGATGTACGGATTTTATACCGTGGACGGCTACTCCAACAATTATCCGTTGGAATATAAACATCGTTTCCGGCGGGTGATTGAAAAAGAACTGGTCAAAAACGAGCAGACACGTCTGTATTTTGACGAGTGGGGCAGCAGATGTTATTTGTTTAACGGGGTTACAGGAAACGCGTGGATGCTGGGAAAAGACCAGAATATCAGCTATGAGGGTCTGCAGTTTGATCTGGACGCGCTGCGAAAACTGGGATGCGAGTACATCTTTTCCGCGGGGGAAATTCTGGACAGTACTAAGATGGGGCTGGATTTTCTGGGGTATTACGAGACGGATACGAGCTATTGGGGCGTATGGCTGTATCAATTATGAGGAAATTTTGATGTTTTCCTTAATTATTTTTTAAAATCTTTGGTTTATTTTACTATATCCTGAAAGTGTGTTAAAATAAAAAACAGTTGTGATGTGCGGAGGGATGCGCGGGGCAAAGCGCGAAGCGGAGTAAGAATGAAAAAGAGAGGCAGGGCCGGGAGGCCGCGGATCTATGTGTGCCATACGTTTTATCATGTATATGTGACTATTTTGAAGGAGCTGGCGCTTCCCAAAGAGAAACAGGGACAGGCGGTGCTGCTGCTCTCCCTTATGTCCAATGATTTCGGGGATCTCAAAGGCAGGGTGGAAGCGGCGGGGATCTTCCGGGAAGTTCTGGACTTTGATGAAAAGCGGGAAGACTTCTTTCCGGAACTGGAAAAGTGGAGAAAGGGAGGATCGGGTTTTCTGGGGAATCTATACTGCCGCGTGCGTTTTACAAAGCTCTATGCGAAGCTGGAAGCTCCCTATGTGCCGGTGGATTTCAGGGATTATCGGGATATTTATGTATACTGCGATTCCGATCCCATCGGATATTATCTGAATCAGAACAAGATTTATTATCACGCTGTGGAGGACGGGCTAAACTGTCTGAAGAATTTTGACGCTGCCAGATACGACAACAGAGGACACTTTAAGCTAAAGGTTTTTTTGTCCCGAAAGCTGAATCTGATCTTTGTGCAGAACGGTTACGGCAAGTACTGTCTGGATATGGAAGTCAACGATATCTCCGCGATACGATATCCCTGTCCTCAATATATAGAAGCGCCCAGAAAGGAATTGGTGGACAGGCTGACGGAGGAAGACAAGGAAATAATATTGAAAGTCTTCATACGCGACATGGAAGAAATGAAAAAACAACTGTCCACGGGCCGGGATGGGGAGAATAAAATCCTGATCCTGACGGAACCTTTGTGCACACTCAAGGTCAGGGAGCAAATCTTCAGAGATATTATTAAAATGTATGAGCCGGAGGGAAAGATCTTTTTAAAGCCTCATCCCAGGGACGAGCTGGATTATCGGGAAAAATTCAGCGAATATCCTCAGTTTGACGGTTCCGTCCCCATGGAGATGCTCCAATTTTTCCCCAATGTCCGCTTTCAGAAAGTGGTGGGGGTGTTTACGGAGATCACAGGGCTGCCCTTTGCGGACGAGACGGTCTGTCTGGGGGCGGATTTTATGGATGCCTATGAGGATCCGCTCATTCACAGGCAGAATGAACAGATATAAGGAAAGAGATCATGCTGAAAATCATTCAGAAATTACGAGTTTTACTGGATAAACAACAGAAACGGGCCATGGGCGGCCTGATGTTTTTGATGATCATCGGCGCCTTTTTACAGACGGCAGGCGTGGGAATGCTGGTTCAGGTGGTCAATGTGGTCATTGACGTTGATGCGGTGGAGAAAAACGCCGCTGTGGGCGCTTTGTACCGCATGCTGGGCGGCGGCAGTTACGAGCGTTTTTCCGTGACGGTGATGGCGCTGTTAGTCGCTGTGTTTGTGGTCAAGAATCTGTTTGTGTTTTTTCAGCAGAAATGGACTTTTTCCTTTGTCTATACGAATCAGTTCAGGACCTCGGAACGTTTGATGCGCAATTATCTGCGCAGGGGATATGAATTTTATCTCAATGCGGACACGGCGGTTGTGCAGCGCAGCATCACATCAGATGTGAATAATATGTACGCGCTGATACTGGCGCTTCTGCAGCTTCTGTCCGATGGGGTAGTGTCGCTGTTTATCGTGCTATACTGCTTTATGAACAACGGTTCCATGACCCTGATGCTGGCGGTGGTGCTGATTGTCCTGATGCTGGTGATCAAAAAGGTCTTAAAGCCTGTCATGTATCAGGCGGGCAAAGACAATCAGGATTATTACAGCGGCCTGTTTAAGTGGATTTCCCAGACGGTGCAGGGTATCAAGGAGGTCAAGATCAATGGGAAGGAACAGTATTTTGTATCCGAGTATAAAAAATGCGGCAAAGGGTATGTGGACGCAGTACAGAAGTACAGCCTTTACAACAATATCCCCAAACTGCTGATCGAAACCGCCTGCGTGGCGGCCATGATGGGATATATGATCTTTCAGGTGCTTTCCGGCGTGCCCGCCCAGGATCTGGTCAGCGCTATGGCTACGCTGGCCGCGGCGGCTATCGTGCTGCTGCCCGCGGTGAACCGCATCAACAATCAGATCAATTCCATCGCCTATTACGAGCCCTTTTTTATGGGAGTTAGCGATAATCTGCAGGATGAGATCCGGAGAGATAAGGTGGATCTGTCCTTTGCAACGGACGAGGAGGAAAAGCTGCCTGTGCGGGATTCGATCGAGCTTCGGGACATCACTTATGCCTATCCCAATACAGATAAGCTGATCTTTGACCATGCCCGGATGACCATCCCCATCGGAAAATCCGTGGGCATTGTGGGAACTTCCGGCGCGGGAAAGAGTACGGTGGTGGATATCCTGCTGGGCCTTTTGGAGACAAAAAGCGGTACTGTTTTCGCGGATGGCATGGATGTAAGGCTTCATTACAGAAAATGGCTGAAAAATATCGGCTACATTCCCCAGATGATCTTTATGCTGGATGATACGATACGCCGTAATATCGCGTTCGGCGTGCCGGATGATAAGATCGATGAAAAACGGCTGTGGGAAGTGCTCAGGGAAGCGCAGCTGGACGAGTTTGTAAAGTCGCTGCCCAAAGGAGCTGACACAGGGATCGGAGAGAGGGGTATCCGGCTTTCCGGCGGGCAGAGACAGCGTATCGGTATTGCCAGAGCGCTGTATCACGATCCGGAGGTGCTGGTGCTGGATGAGGCTACTTCCGCGCTGGATAACGATACGGAGAAGGCGATTATGGATTCCATCAACAGGCTGCATGGCAGAAAGACCCTGATCATTATCGCACACAGGCTTCAGACCATCGAGAAGTGCGATCTGGTCTATCGTGTGGAAGAGGGCAGGGCGGTCCTGGAAAGAGGCAGCTTATGAAACTGAGCGTCATTGTTCCGGTGTATAATATGGCGGCGGACGGAAAGTTAAATTATTGTATGGATTCCCTGGTGAAACAGACCATAGAGGATTATGAGATTCTGGCGGTGAACGATGCTTCCACCGACCGTTCGCTGGAAATTCTGCGGGAGTATGAGAGAAAGTACCCCCGGAAAGTAAAGGTCATCACCTATGCGCAAAACAAACGGCAGGGCGGGGCAAAGAATGAGGGATTAAAAGCCGCCCGCGGCCGATGGGTGGGGTTTATCGACAGCGATGACTGGGTGACGCCTGATTTTTATGAAAAGCTGATCCGGAAAGGAGAAGAGACCGGCGCGGATCTGGTGGGATGCGATTACAATCTGGTGACGGAACACACCTATGAGGTGGGGAAAGTCGTACAAAACAATACTATAGATCAGATCGGCGTGCTGGATGAGGAGAGACATAAGAAACTGCTGCTGCGCATGGGGAGCATGGTCGTCAAGATCTACCGGAGAAATGTCATTGCAGAAAACGGGCTGGATTTTCCCGAGGGGATCTTTTACGAAGACAACTGTGCGGGTCCGTTGTGGTCGCTGTATTTTACCCGCTTTGAGAAAGTGGAGGAGCCTCTTTATTATTATTACCAGCATCCGGTATCCACGGTCCACCATATCACGGAGGACAGATGCAGGGACCGGATGAAAGCGGCGAAGCTTTTATATGACCAGTGCAAGGAAAGAGGCTTTTTACAGCCGTTTGAAAAGGAGATAGAATATCGGTTTACGGAGCTTTATTATGTGAATACTCTTTTTTCCTATATGTCGGGGACGGAGCGCCCGAAGCCGTCCTTCGTAAGAAAGATGGGGGAGGGAGTCAGAAAGCGTTTCCCGGATTTTCAATGGAATCCCTATTATCTGGAGTATACCGGGAAAGAGGAACAAAGGCTGATCTGTCTGCAGCAGAGATGGAATCTGGGATTTTATCTGTGGTATCGGTTTAAGCTGCTTGTGAGAAAACATCGGGCAGCGGGGACGGGAGAAGGAAAACGATAACGGATTGTGAGGTGTGGAATCAATGAAAACGATAGCGATCATCACGGCGAGAGGCGGGAGTAAACGGATTCCCCGCAAAAATATGAAGGAGTTCTGCGGGAAGCCCATATTGGTCTATTCCATTGAAGCGGCGCTTGGCTCCGGCGTTTTTGACAAGGTCATGGTATCAACGGACAGTCTGGAGATCGCGTCCACCGCAAAGAAACACGGCGCGGAGGTGCCTTTCTTCAGAAGCGCGGAAACAGCGGACGACTATTCCACCACCAGCGATGTGCTGCTGGAGGTTTTAGGGGAATACCAGAGGAAGGGCGAATTTTTTGACATAGGCTGCTGTATCTATCCTACGGCGCCTTTCGTGACAGGAGAAAAACTGAAAAAAGCCATGGAGATGTTCAAAGACAGCGCCAGGGACGCGCTGATCCCGGTGACGCGCTTCTCCTATCCGCCCCAGAGAGCGATGATCCTGGAGGACGATGGGCTGGTGTTTCAATATCCTGAGTACCTCAACAGCAGATCGCAGGATCTTAAGCCCTGGTACCATGACGCGGGACAGTTTTACATGTTCCGCACGGATACTTTTTTGAGGACGAAGAAGATCATGGGGGGCAACGTGATGCCGCTTATTGTGTCGGAGCTGGAAGTCCAGGACATTGATGACATGACGGACTGGAAGATCGCGGAGATGAAATATCGTATGATGCTGGAATCCGGCGGGAGGGAGAAATAGATGGAAAATTTTTTATCCCGGAAGGAATTGGAGGCCCTCGGGTTAGGGGAATGCGGGGAGGATGTGCTGATCGGAAGATATGCTGTGCTCTACAGCCCTGAAAAACTGCGGCTTGGAAACCATGTGCGGATCGATGACTTTACGGTTATAAGCGGAAATGTTACGCTGGGGGATTATATTCATATTTCTCAATTCTGCGGATTGTACGGCGGAGATGCGGGTATTGTGATGGAAGATTTTTCGGGACTTTCCTCAAAATGTTCCATCTATGCGGTCTCGGACGATTACACGGGAGCATCCATGACGAATCCTACGGTGCCGGCCAAATATAAACCGCACAGCGTCAGTATGCCTGTACGGATCGGAAAACATGCCATCATCGGCTGCAACAGCGTGGTGCTGCCGGGAGTTACCGTGGCGGAAGGCACGGCGGTGGGCAGTCTGTCGCTCTGCAACAGGAGCACGGAGGAGTGGTCCATGTATGTGGGGATTCCTGCCCGAAAAAAGAGTGAGCGGAAACGGGATATCCTGGAGTTGGAAAAGCGGTTTCTGGAGGATAGAATGCATGGATAGATTTTATGTGGGACAGGAGGCGGAGGCCGCCAAGTGTTTTACACAGGAAGAAGTACGGCAGTTTGCAGAACTCTCGGGGGATGACAATCCGCTGCATGTGGATGAGGAGTACGCCAAAGAGGGAAAGTTCGGCGCCTGCGTTGTGCATGGGATTTTAGTGTCCGGGCTGATCTCCAAAGTGCTGGGCACACAGCTTCCGGGGGAGGGCAGCATTTATCTGGAGCAGAATCTGTCTTTTAGAAAGCCGGTTTTTGTGGGAGATCAGGTGACGGCGCGGGTGAAGATTACAGAGATCCTGCCGGAAAAAAAGATCATCCTGTTAGAGACCAATGTCTACGGCAGAGAGGGACAATGCGTTATTCAGGGAACGGCTAAGATTTTATTTGAAGGAAAATAGGAAGAGGTGTCTTATGAATAAGGAGATCTTTATCGGAAATCACCTGATCTGTGAGGAATCGCCCACATTTATCATAGCGGAGATGTCCGCCAATCATCTGATGGATTTTGACCGCGCGGTGGAGATCATAAAGGCGGCTAAGGCAGCGGGGGCGGACGCCGTCAAAATACAGACTTATACGCCGGACAGTATCACATTAAACTGCGATGACCCATGCTTTCAGATCACACAGGGGACAATTTGGGACGGCACTACCCTCTACAAGCTTTACCAGTCTGCGTACACGCCCTGGGAGTGGCAGCCAAAATTAAAAAGGATCGCGGAAGAAATGGGGCTGGTGTTCTTCTCTTCCCCGTTTGACTTAAGCAGCATAGATTTTCTGGAGGAGATGGGCGTGCCGGCTTATAAAGTGGCGAGCCCGGAGATCACGGATATTCCTTTTATCAAAAAGATTGCGCGGACGGGAAAGCCTGTCATCATTTCCACAGGAATAGCCTGTCTGGCGGATATTGAACTGGCTTTGCGGGTCTGCAGGGAGGAGGGGAACGACCAGGTTATCCTGTTAAAGTGCACTTCCGCCTATCCCGCTCCCTATGAGGACGTAAACCTGAAGACCATTCCTTCCATGAAGGAAACATTTGACTGCCTCATCGGATTGTCAGACCATACGTTGGGAAGCGCTGTGGCAGGCGCGGGCGTGGCGCTGGGGGCAAAGGTGGTGGAAAAACATCTGACCTTAAGGCGAAAGGACGGCGGAGCGGACGCGGCTTTTTCCATGGAGCCCGAGGAGTTTAAGGAGATGGCGGATCATATCCGTATGATCGAGAAAGCTCTCGGGAAAGTGACTTATGAGCTCACTGAGAAACAAAAGAAAACAAGAGAGCATTCCCGCTCATTGTTTGTGGCAAAAGATATGAAGGCGGGGGAGGTCTTCACGCCGGAAAATCTTCGCTCGGTGAGGCCGGGGTGCGGACTTCACACAATGTATTATGAGGAGATCCTTGGAAAGAGGATCACGCGGGATGCCAGACTCGGAACGCCGATGAGCTGGGATTTGGTGGGGTCTAAATAGTGAGGCGGATATGTTTCTGATTCGTGCAGACGGCAATGCAACGATCGGCGCGGGACATCTGATGCGCTGCCTGACCATTGCGGATGAACTGAAAAAACTTGTGAATGACAATGAAGATATCCTGTTTCTCTGTGCGGATGGTCAGTCGGCACAGCCTGCCCGGGATCGGGGATACCGGACGTTTGTTCTGGAGAGCGATCCGAAGGAGATGGAAGAGGAACTCTCCGCATGGGAGAAAGTGCCGGATATTAATAAAAAAACGAATGTTATTGTCGTGGACAGTTATTTCGTCACAAACGCCTATCTTCGCGGGATCCGCAAGTATGGGTATGTCTTGTTGATGGATGATCTGGGCGCCGGGCGTTTTAGCGCGGACGGGATCCTCAATTATAATGTTTTTGCTGACCCGAACCGCTATCAAAAGTTATATAAAGAGGGAAATACGGAATTGTTTTTAGGAAGCGGATATGTGCCGCTCAGGCCGCAGTTTCGGGGGAAAAATTACGAAGTGAGGAAGCGTGCCGGGGAGATTCTGATCACCACCGGAGGGGGCGACATTGATAATATCGCCGCGCAGATTCTGAAAGAACTGGAAGCGTGCCGGGGAGAGAGTGGGCCCGGCAGGGAGAGTAAAACGTCTGGAAAAGGGCCTGTATCGACAGACAGCAGCGGGGAAACAGCGGGGGCAAATAAAATAACAGACGGAATGTTAAATTATCATTTGGTAATCGGGACATTTAACCCTCATTTTCAGGAGATGGAAAATTTGGCGAAGGTTTTTCCCCATGTGCATATCCATCACGATGTGGCGGACATGGCGTCTCTGATGGAACGCTGCGACCTTGCCATCACTGCGGGAGGGTCTACGGTATATGAACTGGCGGCCATAGGAGTGCCGTTTATCTGTTTTTCCTACGCGGAGAATCAGGAGCCGGTCACAGAGTATCTGGGCAGAGAGGGAATAGCTTCTTTTGCGGGAGCTTTCCACAGAGAGGGAAAAGTTGTGCTGCGGCGGATCGCAGAACAGGCGATGGAACTTTTGAAGGATTACGATAAAAGATACAGATGTTATCTAAAGGAGAGAACACTGACCGATGGGTCAGGCGCAGAGAGGATCGCAAAGCTTTTGGCGGAAAGGGCGGAATGGAGAGAAAGCAAAACCTGCAAAGAAACGTAAAGTATATTATATGCTGGCTGACAGGGGCGGTTCTTTTGGGAATTCTTTTCTATTTCACTTTTCCTCCCAGAAGAAGCGGGAAAATTTATGAACCCCAGATCGTGGTGTTTGGGGACAGCCTTTTTGGCCAGGTGAGAGATGAGACCGCCGTCAGCCGTCAGTTGTCTGCTCTGACGGGAAAAGAGATCTTTAACGGAGCGTTGGGCGGTACCTGTCTCAGCCGTATCAATACCGAAGGAAGCAGTACTTATACAAAGGACAGCCTTTCTTTTGTGGAGTTGTCCCGTGCCGTGGCGCTGGATGATTTCGGGTGTCAGCAGGCTACCGTTGTCCGAGAGAACGCAACGGATTATTTTCCGGAGGTCATAGACGACCTGGAGAAAATTGATTTTTCCAAAGTGGAAATCCTTCTGGTGCAATACGGGGTCAACGATTATCACTCCGGGATCGCCCTGGAAAACGAGCAGGATCCGTATGATGAATATACTTTTTGCGGCGCGCTGCGCAGCGCAATCTCTTTCTGGAGAAAAACCTATCCGGATCTGCGGATCATTTTGCTGACTTCTACTTACAGCTGGTATGATTACACGCATCTCACCTGCGAAGAAAAAGACGAGGGCGGCGGTATTTTAGAGGATTATGTCAACGCCCAGCTGCGGGTCGCCGAAGAACTTGATATTGAGATCGTGGATCTGTATCATGACCTGTATCCTCATGAGAGCTGGGAGGACGAGGCGCTTTATACCAGAGACGGGCTGCATCCCAATGATGCGGGAAGAAAGCTGTTGGCGGAGACGATCGCCTCCTATTTGAACAAATGAGGGTTTTGTTAAATTTTGGAAGGGCACAATGGAGGTTCAAATGACACCAGAAGGGCTGTTTGGAAAACTGAATCGGGATAGGATCAAAAAAGAGTGGAAAGTATCTTTCCTTGCGACTTTTTTGATTGGGTTGATGGTGCATATGCCTGTGCTTTTGTCGGATATCCCTAATCACGATGGACTGGACAGCCTGTACTTTAACCAGAATATGATCACTTCCGGCAGATGGTTCCTTGCGGTGGCATGCGGTTTTAGTTCGTTTTATACGATACCCTGGCTGATCGGATTGCTGGGACTGTTGTTTTTGTCCTTTGCGGCAGCAGCGCTGGTGGAATTGCTGGAGGTTCAAAAAACCTGGGCTGCGGCGCTTGTGGGAGGACTTTTGGTGTCGTTCCCTGCGCTGGCATCCACGTTTGCCTATGTCTTTACCATGGATGGGTATATGTTGGCGCTTCTGTTAGCAGTGCTGGCGGTCCTGGTGACAAAGAAATACAGATGGGGATTTGCCGCCGGAGGGGTCTGCCTGGCATTCAGCATGGGAACTTATCAGGCTTATTTATCTTTTGCCATGGTTTTGTCTCTGTATAGCATATTGCTTCTCATGATGGACGATGCAAAACCGAAGGAAAAAGCAAAAAGAAGCGTTCGTTATTTATATATGGGTGTTATAGGAGTGACTCTTTATTACCTTCTGCTGCAGATTTTGTTAAAAATAGAAGGAAAAGAACTGGATACTTATCAGGGAATCAATACGCTGGGGACCGGCGTTAGCGCCAGTGGAGCGGGAACGCTTCTCAAAAGCCTGTACCACGATTTTTTCGCTTTTGTTTTCAGAGGCAACGTTGTCTTTCAGAATGTGATCTCTGCGCTGGCCTGCTGCGGGCTGGCGTTGGCGGCGCTGTGGGCGGGGGTTCAACTGATGTTTGCCAGAAAATGGTGGAAGAAAATATCCTTTTTCGCTATAATAGTATTGACCTTGGCGGTTTTGCCGCCAATCGTCAATGTAATATTGGTGGTTTCCCCCAATGTGAATTATCATTTACTGATGCGTTTTCAATATGTTTTGCTTCCCATCGGGCTTTTGTGTTTTGCCACAAGGGGCCGCGGGGACAAAAAGAGTTCGGCATGGCTGGAATGGCTGACCCTGGGAGCGGCTTTTGTACTTGTGTTCCATTACGCGGTAGTGGATAATATCGCCTACTCCAATCTGGCGAAGCGGTATGAAAAGACATATGCCTATTGTATCCGGCTGCTGGACCGTATTGAACAGACGGAAGGGTATTACCCCGGGATCCCCATTGCTATGGTGGGACAAGTCAGCGATGTGCAATATCCCGATACGGATATTTCTTTGCCAGTGACCTCTAATATGATCGGCCTTTATGGAGACAGTCTGCTGTATACGGGGGATAATTACCGGGAATTTATCAGGCACTATCTGGGGGCTACGCTGAACATACTGCCCGCGGAGGCCATGGCGGAAGCATATTATTCCGAGGAATACGAAGCTATGGACAGTTTTCCGGGAAAAAACTCTGTCTGTATCATTGACGGGGTAATGTATGTAAAAACGGAAAATCTGGGCAGATGACAAGGAGGAGAAAAATGGCGCTATTGTCCATTGTGCTGCCAGCTTACAATGAGGAACAGAATATTGAGAATACGGCAAAGACATTGTCAGGCCTGCTGGAGGGAGAGCAGATTGACTATGAGCTGGTTTTTGTCAGCGATGGGTCAAGGGATGGAACCTATGATGAGATCCTGAAAGCGGCAAAGAGAAATCCCAGGATCAAAGGAGCGGAATTCAGTCGTAACTTTGGCAAGGAAGCAGGCATCTTTGCAGGATTGGAACTGACTGCGGGTGATGCGGTAGTGGTGATGGATTGTGATCTGCAGCATCCGCCGGAAGTCCTGCCGCAGATGTGGAAGAAGTGGCAGGAGGGAGCGGAGATCGTGGAGGGCATCAAGATCAGCCGCGGGAAGGAAAGCCTGATGCACAGGCTGTCGGCCGGACTTTTTTACAGTATCATGAGCAGATTGATCAAAATGGACATGAATTCTTCCTCCGACTATAAGCTTCTGGACCGCAAAGTAGTGAATGTTTTACTGGAATTGCCGGAGCGTAATACCTTTTTCAGAGCGCTTACTTTTTGGTCAGGATTTCGCACGGAGACAGTGGAGTATGAAGTGCAAGAAAGGCAATACGGAGAGAGCAAGTGGTCCTTTTGGAGCCTGATGAAGTATGCAATCGCCAATGCAACTTCCTTCAGTACGCTGCCCCTGCAGCTGGTGACGGTCATGGGAATCATTTCTATCTTATTCAGTCTGATACTGGCCGTTCAGACACTGGTAAAGTTTTTGACGGGCACAGCGGTGGAAGGTTTCACCACAGTCATCCTGCTGATCCTGATTATAGGGGGATTTCTGATGCTGAGCCTTGGGATCATTGGCCACTATATTGCAAGGATTTATGAGGAAGTAAAAGGCAGACCTAAATATATTATCAGCAGGGTCACGGATAATGTCAGGGGCTCTGTGGTGGGAAGCTGGAAAAAGGACAGAACGCGGTAAGCGGGGAGGATAAAAAATGATAAATTTTAATGTGCCGCCTTATGTAGAAAAGGCATTGGATTACATTGAGGAATGTGCGAAAAATCAAAAGATATGCGGTGACGGCGCCTACACCAAAAAGTGCAGTGAGTGGATTGAGGAGCGGACGGGGACCGCAAAGTGTCTTCTCACCACATCCTGTACCCACGCTACGGAACTGGCCGCGCTTTTGTCCGATATCAAGCCGGGGGATGAGGTTATTATGCCGGCATATACTTTTGTATCTACTGCGGATGCCTTTGTGTTAAGAGGCGCCGTGCCTGTGTTTGTGGACATCAGGCCGGATACCATGAATATTGACGAGAAGCTGATCGAAGCGGCGGTTACGGATCGGACCAGAGCCATTGTGCCGGTACATTATGCGGGAGTGGCCTGTGAGATGGATACCATTATGGATATCGCGGCGCGTCATAATCTGTCTGTCATCGAGGATGCGGCGCAGGCGATCCTGTCCACCTACAAAGGCAGGCCGCTGGGTACCATAGGAAATTTCGGCTGCTACAGTTTTCATGAGACGAAAAATTATAGTATGGGCGAGGGCGGCGCGCTGCTGATACGGGATGAAAAAGACGTGGATGCCGCGGAGATCATCCGCGAAAAGGGAACCAACCGCAGCAAGTATTACCGCGGGCAGATCGATAAGTATACCTGGGTCAATTTCGGCTCCTCCTATCTGCCCAGCGATATGAACGCGGCTTACCTCTACGCTCAGCTGGAGATCGCGGACCAGATCAATGAAGCGAGGATGGCGCTGTGGAACCGCTATCGGGAAAATCTGACGCCTCTGGCGGAGAAAGGAAAGATCGATCTGCCCACAGTGCCCAAAGAGTGCGTGCATAATGCCCACATGTTTTACATTAAGGCAAAGGATATTGAAGAGAGAACCGCGCTGATTCAACATCTGAAACAGAACGGGATTCTGTCAGTATTTCATTATATCCCTCTTCATACGGCGCCTGCGGGACAGAAATTCGGACGTTTTCATGGGGAAGACAGATATACTACCAGAGAAAGCGAACGTCTTGCCCGTCTGCCTATGTATTATGGGCTGAAATTAGAACAGGTGGATGAGATCTGCGAGGCTGTGAAAAAGTTTTATGCTTCTGAAAGCAAAACATGTTAGATGTAGTGAGTCGTGATATGCAAAAAGCAGCGGGATATGTTTGTGTGATATTAAAGGGAATTCTTTTTATAGGCATAAGCATCCAGACAATCTTAGGGATTGTCTGGATGTGCTGCAATTTCGCCAACATCCCTTCGTTTGGAGACAGTCTTTTTTACTTTCAGGTGAGTGAGACGTTAAAGTGCGATGAATACACGGGAATCTTATATCCTCTGATTCTGCGCCTGACGGGGGCGCATCAGAGCATCGTCTATTTACTGCAGCTTGCCGCGGCCTGCGGGGCAGCGGATCGTTTTCTGAGAAGCTTCGGGCGGATGAAAAAAGGATGGCGTATCTGGGGATGCCTCGGATTACTGACTATGCCTGTGGTGATGCAGTGCCATATGGCGCTGCTCCCCTGTTCCTTTGTGTCTTCTCTTATGCTGCTTGCGCTTACCTGGCTGATAGAAGCGGTGAAAACCAGGGAGAGGCGTTCCCTGAAACGTCTGGCGATGGTCTGTTTGTGCTGGCTTGCGGAAGCGCTGCTTTTACCGGAATATCTTTTCCTGGGAGCGGTTCCCGTATTATTGTATTGGCTCTGTTTTCTTTCCCGGTGGAAAGCGGCGGGGCGAGGGGCAGTTTACGGCCTGCTGCTTACGGCGGCGTTTCTGGGGATGATCCTGGGAATCAACAGTTTAACGCAGCGGGAGGGATTATATGGGAAAGGGGACAGAACGCTATTAAAGACCCTGGTCCAGAGGATCTCCTGGACAAACCTGTTGGAGGATTACGAGGACTGGCCGTGGCAGATGATCTTGTATGCCAATGAATATACCATCAGAGATGCGGCTATGAGTGCGGACGGGATGGAACGGCTGCTCTTTCCCGCGATAGAACAGGCTGCGGTGGAGCAGCCGGAGGCAGGGATACTGCCTGAAGAATATTATAAGACTATGATTGATACGGCGTGGAGATGGCATAAAATCGTGATCCTGCGCGAGATTGCATGGGATATGTTAAGCTATGGGGCTTCTCCCCTGTTTTTGCAGGAATCACTCAAAGGGGAAGGCTATGATTCCTATAATGGCAGGAATTATGAGGTGTTTCTGGAATACACTCCCGAACTGTCCAAGCGCTATATGGATCTGGGCAGCTGGTGGTTTGGACTGATGCTGCCGGTTTCGGCTGTTCTGCAGCTGCTTTCTCTGCCATACAGCACTATTTTGGAAAAGAAAAGGACATTTCATTGGCTGGCCTGCTGTCTGATCACGATAGCAGCAATGATTGGCTGGTATACCATGCGGGGAGCAGGCATGATGGATTATAAGAATACGGCGGTTATCAGTCTGCTTTGGATGGCCTGGGCAATCGTTCTGTCTGGCCGGTGCAGACCCATGACGCCTGAAACGGCGCAACAAAAAGAGAGGGCTCCGGATGGTGGACGGCCTGTATAAGACTGGGAAAAAATTGCATAATGTATGGTTCTTTCTGGGACTTACGGCAGTGGCGGCAATGGTAATCCCCTATCTGATACTGGGAGAAAATGCCATCTTCACTTATCATGACCAGCTGGACGGAGAGATGATTGCCTATATTTTGCAGGCAAGGCATTTGTTTCAGGGGGATTTTCTGCCGGAGTTTATGGGAGGAATGGCCAAGACTGCGCTGACGCCTCCGGCGCCGGCATTCGTACTTCTGTTTTGTGCGGGAAATTATTTCGCCGCATTGCTGTTCATGCAGATTTCGGGTAGTCTTATCGGATATCTGGGGATGTATCTTTTGGCAGGAGAAGCCGGAGTCCATAGGGGAATTTCTGCAATAGCGGGCGTTATGTTTGCTTATCTGCCATTTCTGCCTGTATACGGCTTATCTCAGTACGGAATTCCATTGCTGATCTGGTGTGTTCTGCAATTAAAGAACGGGCGTCATATAATGCTTGCATATCTGTATGTGGCTTGTTATGCCCTGACTTCTTCCTTTGTGCTGATAGGCTTTGGCCTGTTGGGAGCAGGGGTGGTCTGGCTGTTTTGGCTTTTGGGAAAAGAGAAAAAAAATGTTCTTCTTTTTCTGGGAGCGTGGATATTGCTGGCGGGAATCTATATCGCGGAAAATATCAGACTGTTCCGGCAATTGCTGGGCGGTGATGCCTCGCAGATCTCACATAAAGCGGAGTATCAGCTGACGGCGGAGAGTTTTTTGCCTGCTTTCTTAAGGAACGTTACGAAAGGCGGCCAGCACAGTGAATGCTATCAATTGTTTCCGCTGGCAGTGACTCTGGTCATTTTGACGACAGTTATGTTTTTCCGGAAAAAAATGCAGGGAGAGAGAGCGGGGCGGCTGCGCCGTGTCATCGGAGTGTGCCTGCTGTGGAACTGTTTTTTCTCATTTGCGGCGGCTTTCTGGGATAGCGCTGCGGGAGTGCATTTTAGGAAAAACTGGGCGGCGTTTGGCGCTTTTCAGGCGGACCGTCTGCTTTGGATCGCGCCGACTTTCTGGTATCTTGCCTTTGCCTGCGCAGGGATGCTCTGCCTGGAATTGATCCGCTGTGAAGCGGGAAAGCCCGCAGGGATCATTCTCGCCTTGGCCGCATGCTGTGCCGCGGCAGTGGCGGGAATGCAGATCTTCCTTGCGGGAGATGTGAAATCCAATGTCCGGAAACTGCAAAATCCGGAGTATGGCTTACTAAGTTATCGCGACTATTATGCGGAAGATGTGATGATCCGGGTGGAGGATTATTTGCGGACGGTTACGGGGATGGAGCCAGAGCAGTACAGAGTCGTGAGTCTGGGGATAGATCCCGCGGCTGCGCTCTGTCATGGATTTTACTGCCTGGATGGGTATTCCAACAATTATCCCCTGGAGTACAAGCATAGTTTTCGCCGGATATTGGCGCCGGAATTGGAACGAAGCGATTATCTGCGGGAATATTTTGATAATTGGGGGAACAGGTGTTATCTTTTCAGCTCCGAGTGCCCCGGATATTATACTATAGAAAAAGGCGGTTTTTACTTTCAGGATTACCGGCTGGACGCACAGGCGCTCAGGGAAATGGGAGGCGATTATCTTTTGTCGGCGGCGTATATAGCCAACGCGGAAGAGCAGGGTCTGGTCCTGATGAACGAAGAACCATTGGAAACGAAAGACAGTTATTACCGAATCTATATCTACGAGGTGGCTCCATGAAGGAGAAATTACAAAAAATAGTAAGGGGAAAAGCACATGAGATTCTGATTCTGCTGATCTGCGCGTTGATCTTTTGTTTCTTTATCTCTCAAAAAGAGGGATTCCATATGGACGAACTGCTGAGTTTTGAACTGGCCAACGCGGAATTTAATCCCTGGATCGTTACTACCCAGCCGCAGGGACGTCTGGCAAAGTTCGTGCACAATGAGATCGATGGAGAAAACTTTGGAGAAACTGTGAAAAATCTGGTCGCGGTGATTCAGGATGTCATACAAAACCGCGGCGATAGTAAGCTGTTAAGCTATAAGGCGGATGTCTATGAGGAACCGGTATGGATCAGCGGGGAACAGTTCGCAGAGTACATTCTGGTGGACGGAAAAGATGCCTTCAATTACTTTTCTGTGTATTTCAACGTAAAGGACGACAACCATCCTCCCCTGCATTTTATGCTGCTGCATACGGTTTCCTCTCTGTTTCAGAACAAAATCTCGCCCTGGATGGGCTGCGTCATCAATCTGGCGGCGGTTCTGTGCGTACAGATGCTGCTTTGGAAGCTGGGAGATATGCTGGCCTGGGATCTTGGATTGGGGGATCCGGGACGGAAAACCGGAATGATGGCGGCGCTGTTTTATGGTTTGTCTACAGGCGCTGTGGCTACTGTGCTGCTGATTAGGATGTATGGCATGGTGACGCTGTGGTGTGTGCTTTATTTTTATCTGATCCTTAAAAAATGGCGGGAAACATCTTTTGATAAAAAAAACGCGGGATTGATAGTCGTAACCATGCTGGGATTCTGGACACAGTATTTTTTCCTGTTTTATTGCCTGTGTCTGGCGTTTGTTGTCGTTGTGTGTCTGGCCAAAAATAAAAGAGTGAAAGAACTGACCGGGTTTATCCGTTCTATGGCGGTGGCCGCGGCAATAGGGCTGGCGGTTTTCCCCTTTGCCATTTCCGATGTGTTTTCCAGTGAACGGGGAGTGGAAGCCCTTGGGAATCTGGCTGTCGGACTTGCGGGATACGGGACCCGCTTAAAAAGCTTTGGACAGATTCTTGCCGGAAGGGAAATCTCGGGGCACGTTCTCATTATCCCGGCGCTCTTAGCTTCTTTTGTGGCGAACGGATTATGGAAAAAAAAGAGTGCGGGAAGGGCGGACGGTGCAGGCAGGACGGACGGCACAGATCGTACCGGACATGGGGAAGTGCTGTGGATGCTGTTATTTCCGCCGGTCGGCTATTTCCTGTTGGCGGCCAGAATGTCTCCGTATCTGGTGGACCGTTATCTCATGCCTCTGTTTCCCTTCGCGGCGCTGGTCCTGATGCTGACGGTCTTTGGACTGATTGCAAAGCTGCGGCAGCTTTATAGTGAGCAACAGCGGAAAGGTCTGCAATGGGTAGTGTGCTGCGCTCTGATTTTGCTGCAGGTTGGCCATCTGGTCTGTTATGACGGCAGCTATCTGTACCGGGGATACGCGGAACAGAAAAAAACGGCGGCAGAGTATGCGGGCTATCCCTGTATCTGTCTTTATGATGGCGTGGGATATTATGAAAATCTGCAGGAGTTTGCCTGTTATGACAAGTCTCTGCTTTTGACGCTGGAGCAGCTGGAGGAACGGAAAGACAAGGAAAGCATTGCACAACTGGATGAAGTTCTGGTCCTGGTCAAAGCGAATGTGGACCCGTTAAAGGTATTGCAGATCCTTTTGTCGGACGACTACGGATTCCATCTGGAGCGGGAAGTGGAATATTCTCCCAGCGCATATGGCGATATGATTTTTATTGTGGGAAAGGAACATCAAAATTGATCGCGGTAAAACTTTTGATATCAGCATTTTACCTGTTGGTAATGCCTGTGGCGGCGGGCAGTATCTTTCGCGTAAGGGAAAGCAGCAGGACGGGCAATCTGGTTTTTCAGTGGGTTGGCGGGCAGATTTTTCTGTGGGCCTGCTTCCAGCTGCTGTGCGTCCCCATGATTTTGCTGGAGGCTGACTTTGCCTGGGTCCGGGTGTGTTACAGCGTATTTCTGGCGCTGGTGATGGCGCTGGCGGTGGTGTTAAGGGTAAGGCGCAAGAAAAAAAGGGTGGTTGCCGTGACTCCCATCAGGGGATTTGACAGGAAGAACGCGGCAGGTTATATTTTGTGGGTGATCTTTTTCGCGCTTCTGCTTCTGCAGCTTGTGCAGGCGGTGCGTATGACTTACCGGGACGGAGACGATGCTTTTTATGTGGCTGTCTCCTCTATTACGCAGGATGCGCAGACGATGTACCGGAAACTGCCCTATACCGGGTTTACGACAGAGCTGGATGTCAGACACGGACTGGCGCCTTTTCCCATCTGGATCGCGTATCTGGCGGAAATGACAGATGTCAGGGCGGTATCCATGGCGCATGTGATACTTCCGGTGGTACTGATCGCCATGACTTACGGCATTTTTTATCTTTTGGGAGATGTTCTGATACCGGAAAAGGAAGAGGGACTGCCGCTTTTTTTAATCTTTACGGAATTGCTGGTATTGTTTGGGGATTATTCCTTTTACACCCCTGAGAATTTTATGATTGCCAGAAGCAGACAGGGGAAAGCGGCATTGGGTAACATTGTGATTCCGATGCTGTGGCTGTTGCTGCTGCTTTTGTTTCGCAGGCTGAAACAGGGTAAGAAGATACCGCTTGGTTATTATGTATTGTTTGTGGCAACGGCTCTCACAGGCTGCCTTTGCAGCACGCTTGGAGCTATGCTGATTTGTGTGTTGGCGGGGGTTGCAGGACTTTGCGCGGCGATCGTCTACAGAAGGTGGAAGATTCTGATCCCTCTGGCGTTGTGCTGTCTGCCAAATGTTTGCTATACTGTTCTTTATTTTGTATTGGAGTGACTGGGAGGCCATATGTGGGAGACATTGCGGAATCTTTTTGACGAGTATATGGGTACCGGATTGATCGTGATTTTTTTTGTGATATCACTGATCTATCTTTGGGTACAGGAAAAAAGAAAATATATCAGGATCCTGTTTGTCTATGTGCCGGTTATTCTGCTGTGCCTTTTTTTTCAGCCCTTGTTTGCAAAACTGGTGTATAATACGGCGGGGAGGGAAATTTATTACCGGCTGCTGTGGCTTTTGCCCGTCACGGTGACGATTGCCTTTGCGGCAGTTACGCTTTATCTGCGGCTGTCGGGAAAGAGGAAGATTGTATTTGCGCTGGCTGCGGCTGGAATGATCATGGCATCGGGAAGCTTTATCTATAGAAATCCCTATTTTCAGAAAGCGGAGAATTTTTACCATGTTCCAGACTGCGTGGTGCATATCTGCGATGCTATTGTGGCGCCCGGAAGAGAAGTGATGGCGGTGTTCCCGCTGGAGCTGGTGCAGTATGTAAGACAGTATGAACCTACCATATGTATGCCCTACGGGAGAGAGATGACAGTGGAAAGCTGGTACTATTTTCAAAGTGATCTTTTGAATGAAATGGAAAGAGATGTCATCAACCTGGATCGTCTGGCGCCTCTGGCAAAAGAAAAAGGCTGTCATTACATCATCCTGTCTGAGGATAAGAAAATGAATGGCAGCCCTGAAAAATACGGGTGGGAAGTGTTTGAGCGGATGGATGGATATGTGATTTACAGGGATACGGAGATCATCCTGGAGATCCCTGCTGATCATTCCTGATTCAGGTCATCCGGTTCCTTTTGGTCATAGTACTCAAGAGCGTATACAAAACGTTTGGCAATTTCCCTGCGCCCAGCCACATTTAAATGCAGATTGTCAATCAAATATTTGTCTGCGTTGTCTTCCGTGATGGTGCCGTAGAGGTTGTCTACAAAAGTGACGCTCTGGGTGGTGCAGGAACTATACTCTTTGATCACATAAGTGGAGAGCACATCCTGACCGTATCTGACAATGTCGCTGCTGATATATTTGCCTTTTTCATCAAGCTGGTCGGAATAAGCGTAGGGCGGTGACAGGACAATAATGCGGATATGCGGGTACACGCTCTGGAAATATTCGATGCCTGCCTCCAGATTCCCCGTAAACTGCTGAATGTCAGTAGAGTTTTGATCGCTATACATTTCATGGCCCTGAAGGTAATCGGTAGCGTCATACAAAATAGTGATTACATCCACTTTACTGAAATCGAGAGTGAGCAGAGTATTGATCACTTCATCTGCCTCCGGGGGCAGATCTTCGCCCAGTGTTTCCTTTGCTTCCCTGTAGCTGAGTGTGATGTCATTTCCTGTGGCAAGTGTGGCGAGCCAGTAGAAGGTATAGACATCCATGGGGTAATTCGCTGTATCAATGTGCGGAGACTGGGCAGCCAGATAACTGCCGCTGACAGAGCAGTTATAAACCTGGGCCCCTGTCATTTCCGCGATGATATTGGCGAGATTGTCCTTGGAATCCCTGTCGTCTGCAAATGGCGCGTTGCCGAAAGCAACGATGGTCAGTCCGTCCTCGTAATTCATATCCGTGCGGTTTCCATCGGCATCTAACAAAGGAATGATTTCATCCAGCGTATCTTCATAGGTACCTTTTCCGTCCTTAAAGATCTCGTCCAGATCCACAAATTCCCCAAAATTCATGATTTTATATGCAATACAGAAAATAAAGATCACAAATACGGTTAAAAACAGGATGTGTATATTTATGCGGGGGACAAAGCGTTTCCCTGCGGATTGTCCGGAATGCATATCCGGATCACTCTTTTTTGATTGGGAATCTCCGTCTGCTTCCGCAACGTTGTTTTTGTCCAGATCAATGATTTCCAGATCGGGAAACTTATGGATATGTTCTTCTCGTTCTTTTTTCATGAAATTCTCCGTTTCAAAACGATAATATATAATTGCTCTTTTGTTATTTCATGGATATTATTTTACTATTATGTGGGCGGGAAGTCTACAATATTAAGAAGTTTTAATAAGATTTAAGAAATTATGAAGAAATTTTTTATTTGCTTGAAGTGTATTGTCCGCAATGCTATAATGTTACAGAATTGTTAAAATTTGATTTTTTTGCTATTTGTATCGGAGCGTCCCGAATAGCCCTTAAGGCGGTGCAGATCTGATATTCGCATCGCTTGTCGCGTAAACGCTCCGGAATGGAGATTAAGATGAAAAAATTGTTTAACCACACGAAACGGCCGGTGGAAAACTGGAAGAATTATGACGAGGAAGCGTATGATTGGGATTCCCTAGAGGATGAAAATTACTCTGAGGGAGAAAGCATAGAAGAAGAGCCCTGGTACGAAGAAGAAAGCACCGGGGAAGAAGAATTTTATTACGAGGAAGAAGTCCAAGGGGAAGAAGAGGAATTCTCTTACGAGGAAGAAATCACAGGGGAAGAAGAGGAGTTCTCTTACGAGGAAGAGGCCCAGGGAGAAGAAGAGGAATTCTTTTACGAAGAAGAAGTTCAGGGAGAGGAAGAGGAATTCTTTTACGAGGAAGAAATCACAGGGGAAGAAGAGACATTTTATTACGAGGAAGAAGGCATAGAAGCGGAAGAGGATCCTTACTATGAAGAAGCGCCATACGGCGAGTCAGAACAACCGGGAGGCGGACAACGCCTTCGGGGAAACCTCTGGCTTCGGCTGGCGCAGCATCTGAATAACATGGGCGCGCTGGATAAAGTTATTATGGGTACGGGCGCGGCAGTGTTGGTGTTGGCGCTGGTGATCGTAGGCATGTTTATCAGTTCGCGTGTTACAGAGGGACAAGTGGCCCGGCTGGCGGATGTGGGCAGTCAGCTGGACGGCATTGATATGATTGGTGAGAGAGGGCTTCTCGCAGTGGCGGACGCGGAGCTTGCGCGGCTGGCTGCAGCTGAGGCTGTGCAGGAGGAACCTGAAGCGCCCAAGGTATATCAGGAGGCGGAGTATGCGAGAAATATTACAGTTTCCCTGAACCTCACATCTGTTCAGAAAGATTTAAAAATAAAGTTTATTAACCAGTCCAATAACAAATTGATTCCCAATGTGCCTTTTACCGTGACGGTGACGGATTCCGGCGGAAAGAGCTCTGTCTGGTCCGATGACGATATGGACGGTATCATTTATAAAAAGGATATCACACCGGGAACGTATACCGTGTCTGTGATGGCGTTGGAGGGAGAACAGTATTCCAACTACAGTCTTTCTGCCGAATCCCGGAAAGTGGATGTAAAGAAGGATATTGACTATAAAAAGGTAGATGTGACAAATGAGATTAAGAAAGAGTCTGAAGTCAATGCGGCAAAGGAAGATACCAGGCAGAATGCAACGGTAGTGGAATCTTCCCTGACGGACACGGTTGACTGGGTGGAAAGTAAAGTCGTTGATGCCGTTTACAATGAGGTGCCCAAAAGTTCTATCCCCGATCCTGCGACACTGATCGCGGGAAACGGCATGGGAACGCTGACGCGTGTGGCAGAAACAAGCCTGACCGTATCCGGAGGCAATGGTTCGGCCTCGCAGGGCATCACGTTGGACAAATCGGAAGTGACGCTTGCTGTTACGGGAACGGCAGCGGTCAACGCTACGTTGAGCGGGGCGTCTGCCGCCGCACCTTTGGTGTCCGCGGTTTCTGCGGATGCAAATATCGCAACGGTGTCGGCAGACGGTACTACGGTGACTGTTACCGGCGTCAGTGTGGGAAGTACGCAGATAACGGTGAGTTACACGGAAAACGGGATAACGGTTTTTGAAAACTTTTCTGTCGTTGTCAAGAGTAATCCCAGAGAAGATACTGTTACCAAGCTGAAAGATGCAGACGGCAATCAGCTTTATGTATTGGAAAATAATGTCTACCGGGAAGCGGTTTATGCTGATTACTATACGGCGGAGCGCTTTTTTGTGAGAGCAACCTCCAAATACTCCGGCTGGCAGACGCTTGATGGAAAGGTTTACTATTTTGACGCACGTGGTGAAAAAGTCACGGGTGAGCAGATTATACAGGGAGCCAAATATAATTTCGCCAGCGATGGCTCGCTGGTGACAGGTTCCGGCACTATGGGGATCGATGTGTCCAAGTGGAATGGAAATATTGACTGGGAGGCCGTCAGCAATTCAGGAGTTTCCTATGTTATCATCCGATGCGGTTACAGAGGTTCCTCAGAGGGGAAATTGATTGAGGATCCTAAGTTTGCCGCCAATATAAAGGGCGCTACATCGGCGGGGCTGAAAGTGGGAATTTATTTCTTTACACAGGCTGTAGACGAGATAGAAGCTGTGGAGGAGGCATCCATGGTATTGGAACAGATCAAGGGATACAAGATATCCTATCCTGTTTTCCTGGATGTCGAGCCAAGCGGAGGCCGTGCTGATTCCATTGACAGGGCTACCAGAACGGCGGTATGCAAGGCGTTCTGCGAGACGATAAACGGCGCAGGCTATACGGCCGGCATCTACGCGAACAAGACATGGCTGACGGGAAAACTGAATGCGGGAGAACTGAATGCGTATAAAATCTGGCTGGCACAATATGCCGCCGAGCCCACTTATAATGGGAAATATGATCTATGGCAGTATAAATCCAGCGGAAAAGTAACCGGGATCAAAGGAAATGTGGATATGAATCTGAGTTACCTCGGATATTAAAAAAGAGGTAGCCATAATATGGAGTAATATGGTATAATGACCTTATTCGAGGCAGATAGAGGCCGAATGGCCATCCATACCATGAATGCGAAGCAAACATGGTATAATGACCTTATTCAAGGTCGGGGACGGCCGAATGGCCATCCATACCATCATACATGGTACAATATCTGCAAAGAGCAGAGTCTGGTGCAAATGAGCACGGCGGCTGAGCTTGTTTGAGCTGCTGTGCTTGTTCGCATTTGGCGGATGAAGTGAACTTTGCAGCCCGCGGCTTTAGAGTATGCCCGGGACATGCGGAGCGCGATACAAGACAGAAAGTGGCTGGATGACCATGAAAGAGTGGTTTTCGCAGCGGAATGAGAGGAATTTATGAGGACTTATCTGGTTACCGGAGGAGCGGGATTTATCGGATCCAATTACATTCATTATATGTTTCGGAAATATGATAATGAGATTCGCATTATCAATGTGGATGCTCTGACTTATGCAGGAAATCTGGAAAATCTGAAGGATGTTGAAAACAGGTCCAATTATACCTTTGTCAAAGCGGATATCTGCGATAAGGAAGCTATCGCTAAGATTTTTGCGGAAAATGATATCGACAGGGTGGTGCATTTTGCCGCGGAGAGCCATGTGGACAGAAGCATCAGGAATCCGGAAATCTTTGTGCAGACCAATGTTCTGGGGACTGCGGTCATGTTAAACTGCGCGAAAGCCGCGTGGGAGCTTCCGGATGGCAGCTTTAAGGAAGGGAAAAAGTTTCTTCATGTATCCACGGACGAGGTGTATGGTTCGCTGCCGGATGATGATACTGCGTTCTTTTACGAAACTACGCCTTATGATCCCCACAGTCCCTATTCCGCCAGCAAGGCCGGTTCGGATATGCTGGTGAAAGCGTATATGGATACTTATCATTTCCCGGCAAACATTACAAACTGTTCTAATAATTACGGCCCTTATCAGTTTCCGGAAAAACTGATTCCGTTGATCATCAACAATGCGTTGCAGGGGAAAAAACTGCCGGTGTACGGAGACGGCAAAAACGTCCGTGACTGGCTGTTTGTGGAAGACCATGCCAAAGCCATTGATATGGTGCAGGAGCAGGGCAGATTATTTGAAACATACAATATAGGCGGGCATAATGAAAAGCAGAATATTGAGATTATCCATATCATCATAGAGACATTGCAGGAAATGCTGCCGGACAAGGATCCCAGAAAGGCGTTTGTGACAACGGACCTGATCACTTATGTGGAAGACCGCAAGGGCCATGACCGCAGATATGCAATTGCGCCGGATAAGATAAAAAAAGAGATTGGCTGGGAGCCTGAGACCATGTTTCGGGAAGGCATTAAGAAAACGATTGCCTGGTTCTTTGAGCACGAGGATTGGATGAAAAATGTAACCAGCGGGGACTATCAGAAATACTATCAGGAAATGTATGAAAAATAGAGCCGGAACGATAAAATGGGGACGATACGCATCGTTCCCATTCGGTGTGCAAAGAGGAACAACGTTTTTCCCCTGTGGGGAGGCAAGGAGGTTATATGAAAGGAATTATATTGGCGGGCGGGTCGGGAACAAGGCTGTATCCTTTGACAAAAGCGGTTTCCAAGCAGATAATGCCCGTGTATGACAAGCCCATGATCTATTATCCGCTGTCCACGCTGATGCTGGCGGGAATTCGTGAGATCCTGATTATCTCTACTCCCAGAGATCTTCCTGTCTTTGAGGAACTGTTGGGAGACGGACGTCAGCTGGGGATGGCTTTTTCCTATGCGGTGCAGGAATCTCCCAGAGGGTTAGCCGATGCTTTTATCATTGGGGAAAAATTTATAGGTAATGACAGGGTGGCGTTGGTACTAGGCGACAATATCTTTTACGGGCAAAGCTTTTCGAGAGTGTTGAGGGAAGTTGCCGCAAGAGAGAAGGGCGCTACCATATTTGGTTATTATGTGCGCGATCCCAGAGAGTACGGGGTAGTGGAGTTTGACGAAAACGGAAAGGCGTTGTCCATCGAGGAAAAGCCTGCGATGCCAAAGAGCAATTACGCGGTTCCGGGATTGTATTTTTATGACAATGACGTGGTGGAGATCGCCAGGAATGTGAAGCCGTCGGCCCGGGGCGAAATAGAGATCACCAGTGTGAACAACGAGTATTTGCGGAGAGGAACGCTCCATGTGGAAACCCTTGGAAGAGGGTTTGCGTGGCTGGATACGGGCAATCACGATGCCCTGTTGGATGCTTCGGATTTTGTCGCGGCTTTTCAAAAAAGGCAGGGACTTTATATTTCCTGTATTGAGGAGATAGCGTACAAAAGAGGGTTTATCGACAAGGAACAGCTCTTGAAGCTGGCGGAGCCTTTGATGAAGACGAATTATGGGAAATACATGGTTGAGGTAGCAAATGGACTCTAAGCTGAGGAGATTGGCAATCCTGGGATCCATGGCGGTGATCCTTCTGGTGTCCATTCTGGTGTTGTATAGCAATGACAGCGACAGATCGGGCAGCCGCGGTGGTAATGATACTGCCCGGGGGACGGACCAGGGCAATGAGGAGATTAAGGAGCAGATTCCCGAGCGCCCGGCAGGGCAGATCGGAGATGATTTGTCCGCTTTTTTAGAGGATGAGACATTCTTTGATCCGGAGATCAATCCTGTTCTGGAGGCGGCCATGGACCAGACTAACAGGCTGTCTTTGATGGTTACTTCCGTAGAGAAAGATCTGCGGATCCAGATCGTTGACAATGAAGGGGTGCCTGTCACGGGGGAGAGCTTTTATGTATCCCTGCAGGATATGGGGGAATATAAAGACCTTGACAAAGACGGCATCATTTATATCGGTGATCTGGACGCGGGAGAGTATTATGTGGAACTGTTACCTATAGCGGGCTATCATGTCCCCAGCAACGGGACCCGCGTTCAGGTAAAAGACAAAGTGGAATTCGTTCCCATAGAGGATATCTCGCTTTTGATTAAAACTGAGGCGGAGATTGATGCGGAAGCGGAGGATACGGCGGTGGCGGGCGCGCTGGCGGATGCGGACAAGACTGAGATCAAAAATTTTCAGAGCACGTCCGGCAATTCCCATCTGGGTATTGACGTCTCTAAGTGGAATAAGGAGATCGATTGGGACAAGGTCAAAAATGCAGGTATAGAATATGCGATCATCCGTGCGGGATATCGCGGTTCCGTTACCGGCAGCCTGGTTGTGGATCCCTATTTTGAAGCTAATATAAAAGGAGCGTCCGCCAGCGGGATCCCTGTGGGTATCTATTTCTTTACCCAGGCGGTCAATGAGGTGGAGGCGGTGGAAGAGGCCTCCGCAGTACTGGAACTGGTAAAAAAATATGACATCAGTTATCCGATCTTTATCGATACGGAAGGCGCCGGAGGGAACGGACGGGCAGACGCACTGGACCCGGAGACCAGGACGCAGGTATGCGAGGCGTTCTGCCGGACGATCGAGAATGCCGGTTATCGGTCCGGCGTATATGCAAGCCGCAACTGGTACAACAATAACCTGTATACGAATCGATTGGAAAACTACTGTATCTGGCTGGCTGAATACAGGAGCGCACCTCTCTATCAGGGCTATTACCAGATGTGGCAGTATACCTCCAAAGGCGCGGTAGATGGCATTGAGGGAAATGTGGATATGAGTATCAGTTATTTTTGACAGATTAAAGGAAGAGCGAGGAAGAGACGATGGGAAAGATTACTGTGGAAACTTGTGATATTGAAGGCTTAAAGGTTATTACCCCCACTGTTTTCGGGGATGAAAGAGGTTATTTTTACGAGTCTTACCAGTATGAAGATTACAAGGCGGCAGGGATATCTGCGGTATTTGTGCAGGATAATCAATCTGCTTCCAGAAAGGGCGTATTAAGGGGATTGCATTTTCAGAAGGAATTTCCTCAGGACAAGCTGGTGCGGGTGATACAGGGAGAAGTTTTTGATGTGGCGGTGGATCTGAGAGCAGGCTCAAAAACTTATGGAAAATGGTTTGGAGTGACCTTGTCCGCAGAGAATAAAAAGCAGCTTTTTATTCCCAAAAACTTTGCTCATGGATTTCTGGTACTGTCTGATTATGCGGAGTTTTTATATAAGGTCACAGAGTTTTATCATCCCAATGACGAGGGAGGGATCATCTATAACGATCCGGCGATCGGTATCAAGTGGCCTGTGCCTGAGGGGATGGAACTCATTATGGCACAGAGAGATAAAAACTGGGGCGGTATCGACAGTTTGAATAAGTAAGCGCAAGGGGTAACGACCGACATGAAGATAAGCAAGAAGGTGGGAATCGCCATTTTCTCCGCGGTGATGCTGCTTATGGCGTTGATCATAGCAGTACATCACAATCCCTATGCCGACCCGCAGGAGGAACTGGTCAAAAAAATTATATCCTGTGTGATTATCGCAGTATCCTGTCTGATTTTTGCAAAGTGGTACGATAAATTTACGACGCTTCCTGTAGAATTGTTTCAGAACAGGCATTTGATCTGGAAGCTTGCAAAGAATGATTTCAAAAAGCGATACGCCGGATCCTATATGGGCGCTGTGTGGGCTATGATTCAGCCTGTGGTCACTGTGGCAATGTATTATGTGGTGTTTGAGATCATTATGGGGAATCCTGGAAGAGGGTCCGATGATGTGCCATATGTATTGTTTCTGACCGCGGGGCTGGTACCCTGGTTCTTTTTCAACGAGGCGTTGAATAATGGGACAAACGCTCTGACAGAGTACAATTATCTGGTGAAGAAAGTGGTCTTCAAGATCAGTATCCTGCCCATTATCAAGGTGATTGCGGCCACGTTTATCCACGGATTCTTTGTGCTGGTCTTACTTGTCATTGCGGCTTTTTACGGGTATTATCCTACCGTGTATACCATACAGATCTTCTATTATAGTATTTGTATGTTCGTTTTTGTGCTGGCGCTGTGCTATACTACCTGTGCCATCGTAGTCTTTTTCAGGGATCTGTCTCAGATCATCAATATCCTGCTGCAGATCGGCATGTGGGCAACGCCTATTCTTTGGGACATCAATAAAATTGACAGCGACTGGGCGGTAATATTGAAGATCAATCCGCTGGTGTATATTGTCAACGGATACCGAAGCGCTATCTATGAAAAAGAATGGTTCTTTCAGGATTTTTATTCCACTATGTATTTTTGGATTGTGACGGTGGTGCTGTTCGGCATCGGCGCATTAGTGTTTAAACGGTTGAAGGTCCATTTTGCCGATGTGCTGTAGGAACTTTCGGGAAAGGAAAAAAGGATGAAAAATTGCCTGAAATGGGAACCGGACAGAAGGACGCTGTGCATTGTTTCCTTTTTTGCTTTCGTCCTTTTGATGGTCCCGCTGTTTTGGATCGCCCGGTATGCTGTCCCCTGGTATGACGACTATGTCTATGGCATATTTGTGAAGAGGAGTGTTGCGCAGGATCCCACTGTTTTTGGGGCCGTGAGAGGCGCAGCGGAGGCGGCCGCCAGCAAGTGGCATACCTGGCAGGGAACCTACTCTTCCATATTTTTGATGGCGTTTGTGCCCTCCGTGTGGGGAGAAGAGTATTACTTTTTGGGATGCTGGTTTCTGATCCTTCTGCTGATAACGGCGGTTTTTGCTTTGGTGAAAGTACTGGTGAGGGATCTGCTTCATGCAGACAGGGAAACCTGTCTGATCCTGCAGATTTTTTGTGCAACGCTTACGGTTTTTTTGATCCATTCTGTGAGAACGGCTTTTTTTTGGTATAACAGCGGCATATACTATGTGGGTATGTCCTCCGTATTGCTGTTTGCGGCGGCGGTACAGATACGTCTGCTCTTAGAGGGCAGCAGAAAAAAAAGAATTTTATGGATGCTTCTTTTGACAATGCTGTGCTTTATCCTTGGAGGCGCAAACTATGTGACTGCGCTGCAGGGATTGCTGATTATGGCATCACTGATCTGTTTGGGCGCTCTGCTTCGCAACAGAGGGACGTTTCAGCTGCTTGTGCCTATGGCGGTTTATCTGACAGGCTTTGGGTGCAGCATCGCAGCTCCCGGAAACCATTATCGGGAACAGGAATTGGCGGCCCTCGGTCTGGGGATGGGGCCGGTGGAAGCTGTTTTGCAGGCGCTGCGGGAAGGCTGCGTACAGTTGTGGGCTTTCTCAGGCTTTTTTACCATAGGGATGCTGCTGCTGGCGGCACCGGTCATATGGCGGATGGTGCAAACGTGTGATTTTTCTTTTCGATATCCGCTGCTTTGGTGCGGATGGGCATTTTGTATCTATTCCGCCGGTTTTGCGCCTTCGATGTATTCTCTGGGGGAGGCAGGTCCGGAGAGAACGGTGAATGCCATAAAGATCACATATCATATCCTCTTGGTTATGACGGAAGGTTATCTGTTGGGATGGCTGAACAGACGTCTGGAGAAAAAGGGGAAAACAGGCCTGAAAATTACCGGATATTGGTGGTATTATACGTTAGTGCTGGGACTGATGGCTGTAAGTTTCATACTGACGCCTTACAAAGCATCACAATATTCATCCTATGGGGCGTGGTCCTATCTGCAGTCAGGAGATGCCGGAGGATTTTATCAGGAGTATCAGGAACGGCTGGAGACTTTAAATAGCGTTGAAAGAGATGTGGTTTTGGAACCTTTTCATTATTATCCCAGAGTATTGAGCGTAGAGGACCTTTCCTCGGAGCCATCTGCGGAACCTAACAGGGCGATGGCCGCATGGTATGACAAGGATTCCATTATAGTGAGAGAAGAATGAGTGCAAAACGGTGATGAAGGTGAAGCGGATACAAAAAGAGCAGAGAAAACAAAGACAAAGGCAACCGCAGGCTGGCGCGCAGGAAGTGATGTGCGACAGGGCGTCAGGCGAGCAGAGTCCTGCCATACAGGTGAAAAATCTGAAAAAAATTTATAAATTGTATGACAGTCCCAAGGACCGCATTAAGGAAGCTTTCGGATTTGGAAGAAAGCAGGCGCATAAGCTGCACTACGCGTTAAATGATGTCAGCCTGGAAATCCGCAAAGGGGAGACCGTAGGGATCATCGGAACGAACGGCTCGGGGAAATCAACGATATTAAAAATAATAACGGGCGTTCTTAATCCAACTTCCGGTGAAGTGCATGTAGAGGGACGTATTTCCGCATTGTTGGAATTAGGAGCGGGCTTCAACATGGAGTACAACGGGATCGAAAATGTTTATCTCAATGGCACCATGATGGGTTTTTCCGAGAAAGAGATTGACCGGAAGCTGCCGGAGATCTTAGAATTCGCGGATATAGGCGACTATGTGTATCAGCCTGTCAAAACGTATTCCAGCGGTATGTTTGTGCGTCTGGCTTTTGCGGTGGCAATCAATATTGAACCGGAAATTTTGATCGTGGACGAGGCATTGTCTGTGGGAGACGTTTTTTTTCAGGCAAAGTGTTATCACAAATTTGAAGAATTTAAGAAATTGGGAAAGACCATTGTCTTTGTCAGCCACGATTTGAGCAGTATCAGCAAATATTGTGACAGAGTGTTTTTGTTGAACAGGGGAAAGCTTTTGGGGGAGGGATCTCCCAAGGAGATGATAGATGCCTACAAACGTGTATTGGTGGGACAATATGAGATCCCCGAAAGCGGCGAGGAGAACGATCTGTTGGAAGATGCTCAGATCCGTTCCGCGGCGGGAAAGGCTTCCGGCGTCAATCCGGATGTGTTGGAATACGGAACGAGACAAGCTGTGATCGAGGATTATATGATCGAGGACAACAGAGGAATCAGGACGGCTGCTGTAATCAAGGGAAGCAGTTTTACGGTGCGTATGCGGGTGCGGTTTCATGAGCATGTTCCGGCGCCGATCTTTGCGTTTTCCGTTAAAAATGTAAAGGGGACGGAAATTACGGGAACCAATACGATGATCGAAAAAGCGTATCTGGACAGCGCGGAGGCAGGACAGGTCAAGGAGATTGCCTTTACGCAGAAGATGAGCCTGCAGGGAGGAGAATATCTGCTGTCTTTGGGTGTCACAGGTTATGACGGCGATGTTTTTGAAGTGTACCACAGGCTTTATGACGCTTTGAATATTACAGTAGTTTCGGACAAGGATACGGTAGGATATTACGATATGGATTCTACGGTGACGGTAAGTTCTGTAGAATAAGAGAATTGATCTGAGAGGTATAAGATGGTAGAAGAAATTGGCAAGGTCAGATTAGATTACAGTAAATACTCCGGGGAAGACCTTTACTGCGATGGCGCGGTAGAGGATGAATTGCTGCATATTGTAAAAGATCTGTCCGCCGTGGAGTATGCCAAAGTGATCGAGGAACGCAAAAGCTGGCCGATCCTGTATCATTTATCTCCCCTGCGTGAAAATATTGTCGAGTGGATCCCGATTTTAAAGAGCGATAAAGTTCTGGAGGTAGGGAGCGGCTGCGGAGCAATAACGGGTGTTTTGTCAAAAAAAGCGGGAAGCGTTTCCTGTGTGGAGCTTTCCAAAAAGCGCAGCATGATCAATGCATATCGTCACAGTGAATGCGACAATGTGACGATCCATGTGGGAAATTTTAAAGATATTGAGCCGCAGCTGCCAAAAGATTTCGATTATATCTGCCTTATCGGAGTTTTTGAGTACGGACAAAGCTATATAGGCGGTAAAAAACCGTATCATGATTTTTTAAAGCTGCTCCTTCCTCATTTAAAGGACGGAGGCAGGATCATTATCGCGATAGAAAATAAATATGGTATGAAATATTTTGCGGGCTGCAGGGAGGATCATTCGGGCGCATACTTTGCGGGGATTGAAAATTATGCCGATGGCGGCGGAGCGCGGACGTTTGGGCGCAAAGGGTTGGAGAAAATCTTCCGCAGCTTAAAAATACCGGAGTATCATTTTTATTATCCCTATCCGGACTATAAGTTTATGACCACGCTGTATAGCGATGCTTATCTTCCGGGCAGGGGAGAATTGTCAAATAACATACGCAATTTTGACAGGGACAGGATGGTGCTTTTTGATGAAAAAGAAGCCTTTGACGGTGTAGTGGAAGAAGGATTGTTCCCGTTTTTTGCGAATTCGTATCTTGTGGTGCTGGGAGGAACTTTCGATAGTAAATATGTAAAATATTCCAATGACCGGGCGCCGGAATACGCTATTAAGACTGTGATCAGCAGGGATGATAAGTCGATAGTCAATGTCAGAAAATATCCTTTGGGAGAGGCTGCCAAAGAGCATGTCCGGGAGATGGCTGTAGCCTGCGAGAATCTGAAAGACAAATATAAGGGAAGCCGGCTGGAGATTAACCAGTGTAAACTGGTGGAACAGGATGCGGAAATGTACGCGCAGTTTGAGTTTGTGCAGGGAGTACCCTTGTCTGAGCTGATGGACGATTGTCTGGCAAAAGGCGATCTGGATGGTTTTCACAAATATTTCAAAGAGTATGTGGAGCGTATCGGCTATAACAGCGATTGTCCGGTAGCCGATTTTGATCTGATTTTTTCCAACATTCTTGTGCGCAAGGATGTCTGGACGCTGATCGATTATGAATGGACGTTCGGGAAGTCTATCGATACGAAAGAACTGGCTTTTCGAGCCATTTATTGTTATCTGCTGGAAGATGAAAGACGCAATAAGTTAAATCTTGATTTGATACTTGAGGAACTGGGGATCACTCAGGCCGATGCGGAATCTTACAGGGAGCAGGAACGCGACTTTCAGAAATTTGTCACCGGAAATCACCTGGCCATGGCTGAAATGCGCGACCGTATCGGAAACCGCCTGATCGTCCCCGAAAAGTGGATAGACAAATGCCGGGATTTTGAGGAAGTAAACCGTGTCCAGATTTATGAGGACAAGGGAAATGGCTTTAGTGAGGAAGAATCTTATTTTGTGCAGGAAGCGTATCAGGGGGAGAATATGATCGAACTGCAGCTGAAGGTCAGCGGCGATGTGCAAACGCTTCGCATTGACCCTGCCATGGATGCCTGTGCGGTGAAGATTCTGGAGATAACCTGTAACGGAGAGACTGTGCCGCCTGATAAGAAAAAGACAATATCGGTAAATGGCAGGGCGGCTAAAGCGGGGACCTATATTTTCCCCACGGAAGATCCCAATATTAATATTGCCATGTCCAATCTGCAGCGCAATGCGGAAAATACGCTATATATCCGCATGGAGATCGTCCGGCTGCCTCACGATATGGCACAGGATATGGCAGGATCTGTCAAAAGGATTTTATAGCGGTCAGTGCCGTTTGGGAGAGTGGAATTGGGCAAAGAGAAACAGAACGTAAAAGCGCTGATAAAACAAGTGCTTTGTGAGAAAGAAAATCATCGGTACCATCGTTTCCTTGCAAAGAAAAAGGGCAGTTACGACCAATGGCTGGCAGGGCAGGAAGTTCTCTGGCGGCAGGAAAACGCGAGCGGCCTGCGGGACGAAAAAATTGATGTTGGATTTGTGCTTATCCGCGCTGCATCGGGAAGTATACCGGGATATGCCAGAGAAAGTATCATGCGTTATTTTATGCAGCATCCGCAAACAGAGATTTTGTATGGAGATGAGGATGTGCAGGAGGCGGATGGAAAAAAGCGCTGTCCTGTTTTTAAACCCGACTGGTCGCCGGATGTATTGGACAGCTGTTTCTATTTTGGAAGCCTTGTGGCTGTGCGCAGTGAATTTTTTGATAAGCTGCAGAAGAACGCATCGCTGCATTTATTTTTGCGTAAAACAGAAAAAAATGAATACAGTGTGACAGATTATTTCCAATATGTGCACTGGATGTATCAATGTGTTCAGATGGCGGGCGGATACCAAAAAGGCGCTCGCGGGATAGGACATGTGCCTCAGATTTTGTTTCACTGTGAATCGTTGGAGGATCAGTCGCGATATCGGGTCCCTCTCTGTTTCGGGGAACGCTGCCAGGAATACGAGAATGATCTGGAGCGGGCCTTTCAGACAGGAACAAAAAAAATGCCTCTGGTCTCAGTGGTGATACCTTCCAGGGATCATCCTGAACTTTTAGAAAAGTGTATTCGGGCTGTCATTGCTGCGGCAATGGGAATCAGGCTGGAAATTTTTGTAGTGGATAATGGCAGTACACAGGAAAACAAAGGGAAAACAGAAAAATTAATTCAGAATTTAACACAGAATGACATCGCGGTTTTCCTGATTTATCGTCCTATGGATTTCAATTTTTCACGGATGTGCAATCTGGGCGCTCAAAACGCCGCGGGAGACATCCTGTTGTTTTTAAATGATGATGTGGAACTGGTGGTGCAGGGGTGTATGAAGCAGATGGCTGCGCTGGCTGTCAGACCTTATACCGGAGCCGTGGGATTAAAGCTGTATTACCCCGGATCTCAAAGGATTCAGCATGCGGGGATCACTAATCTGCCTATGGGGCCGGTGCATAAGCTGCAGTTTCTGGAAGAAGGGCGCACTTTCGGATCTGCCCGCGGGGGAAATGTGAATTATCTGGCGGTGACGGCGGCCTGTCTGATGGTTCAGCGAAAAAAGTTTCTGGAGGCAGGCGGATTTGCGGAAGAATTACAGGTGGCATTTAATGATGTGGACCTTTGTTTTACTTTGTATGAGTCCGGTTATCAGAATGTCTGTATGAACGGAATTTACGCTTATCATTATGAATCTCTCAGCAGAGGGGATGATGAAGCTGCGGATAAACTGGAACGATTGCTCGTGGAGCGGGACAAACTCTATGAAAGGCACCCGGGGTTGGAAGGAGTGGACCCTTATTATTCGATTCATCTGAACAGGGAAGGGCTGGATACCTGTATTCGCCCGGCCTACGAGACGGCGGGCAATTTGCTGCAGAAGGAGAAGAAAGCGCCGAGGGAGAAAAGCCTGCGGCATTACCGAAAGGATGAGTGCGTTGCTTTGCGCATAGAGTCGGTGAGGTCGGGAGAAATTTTGGGCTGGTGTGCTGTTCTGGGAGACAATAACGCGTGTTATAAAAGAGAGCTTGTACTGAAAAAAGCGGATCCTTCTCTTTCGGGGAAAACTGCGGAGTGTTCTCCGGATTCTGACGGCGTATATCGGATACCGCTTTGGGAGCAGTACAGGCCCGATCTTCAGGAAAACATGCCGGATCAGGAAAATGTGGCGCTTTGCGGTTTCCATATCTGTCTGGAAAGCGGCCTGCTTCCGGCGGGAAGATATCGGATCGGCGCCGCGGTGAGACATCGGATTACCGGGGCATGCCTGATGAACTGGAGTAACCGGCATGTGGAGCTGTAAGAATGAAAAAACAGAAGACGGGAGATGAACCTATGGACGAGATGGATTACAAAGAGGCATATGAGAATGAGCACTTGAAATGTGCCGATCTCGCGGCCCGCATAGCGGATCTGGAAGCAAAAAATGAGGAACTGGAGTGGAAACTGGGCCGGATCAAAAAGAATCCTCTGTGGAAGATGAGCAGGCCTCTGCGCGGTTTTGTGCACTGGCTGATCCGCCAGAAGGACCGCTTGGTTCACTGCGGCAGTATAAAGGGAGTAATCCATAAACTGAATTATAAGAAACAGGAGAGAGAAGCCATGAAGCAGTTTGGCACGGAAAGCTTTCCCTCTCCGGAGCGGGCCGCTGCAGAGCGGGCCGCTGTATTTCCGCGGATGCCTAAGATCAGCATACTGGTGCCTCTCTGGAACAACAAAAGAGAATATCAGACAGAGATGCTGGATTCTGTGATGAACCAGACCTATCAGAACTGGGAACTGTGTCTGGCGGATGGTTCCGATGAGGCTCATCAGGATATCGGCCAGATCTGTATGCAGTATGCGGAAAAGTCCGGCGGCAGGATTCTGTACCGGAAACTGGAGAAGAACGGCGGTATTGCGGGCAACACAAACGCCTGCCTGGCCATGGCCACGGGGGAGTATATCGGGCTTTTAGATCAGGATGATATCCTGCATCCCAGCGTGCTTTACGAGTATGTGAAGGCGATCAACGAGCAGGGCGCGGATTATCTGTACTGTGACGAGACTACCTTTCACAACGGTGATATCAATAAGATGCTGACTATGCACTTTAAACCGGATTTTTCGCCGGACAATCTTCGCGCCAACAATTATATCTGCCATTTCAGCGTGTTTGCGAGAGAATTACTGGACGGCGATGAACTGTTCCGGCCCAGGTTTGACGGCAGTCAGGACCACGATATGATCCTGCGTCTGACAGATAATGCCAAAAAGGTGGTCCATGTGCCGAGGCTGATGTATTACTGGCGCAGCCATGCGGGAAGCGTTGCCTCCGGCATCGAGGCCAAGCCCTACGCCATCGAGGCCGCCAAGGGTGCGGTGGCGGAGCATCTGAAGAAACATGGATTTGCACATTTTAAAATTGAGAGTACCAGAGCTTTTGAAACTATATTCCGCATCCGTTACCAGATTCTGGGAAACCCCAAAATCTCCATTGTCATCGCGAACAGGGATCATGAACCGGATCTGCGCAGATGCGTGACATCCATAATGGAAAAATCCACCTATGATAATTATGAGATCATCCTTGTGGAGAACAACAGCCGGACGCGGGAAATCAAAGATTATTACGCGCAGCTTCTGGGCGCCCCCTGGCAGGGAGACGGGATCCAGCGCAGCGCTGACAATAAAATATCGGTCGTTACTTATAAAGGAGAATTCAATTATTCCGCCGTCAATAACCTGGGAGTAAAATACGCCGCGGGCGACTATATCCTGCTGTTAAACAATGATACGGAAGTGATCACCGTCAACTGGATGGAGGAACTGCTGATGTACGCCCAGAGAGAGGATGTGGGCGCGGCGGGCGCAAAGCTCTATTACGGGGATAAGACCATCCAGCACGCGGGAGTGGTGATCGGTCTGGGAGCGCACAGGACGGCGGGGCATACCCATTATAAGCAGCATCGCCAGAATCTCGGATATATGGGAAGATTGTGCTATGCTCAGAACGTAACGGCGGTCACGGGAGCCTGTCTGCTGGTAAAAAAGAGCCTGTATGAAGCGGTGGGTGGTCTGGATGAGAGTTTTGCTGTTTCTTTAAACGATGTGGATTTTTGCCTGAAGCTGAGGGAAAAGGGGCTTCTTAACGTGTTTACGCCGTTTGCGGAGCTTTTTCATTACGAATCTGTCTCCAGAGGGTTGGATGATGGAGGGGAAAACGCGGAGAGATACAACAGGGAGTCGGAACATTTCCGGCAAAAGTGGCGGGAAGCGCTTCATGCCGGCGATCCCTATTACAATCCCAATTTTTCCCTGGACAGGAGCGATTTTTCCCTGAGAGTGGCGGGTAAGCCGGAGGCTGAAATGTTGCGCTGATGCGCACAAAACGCGGGAAAACGCGTTTTGACGCCTGCATCCTAAGTACCGCATGGCAAAACTGTTATTCTCCGGGAATCAAAGAATAGCGTCAGCTCTTGCGTTATCCCCCATAACATGGTATAGATAGATAGAAAAATAAAGCACAGATCGTGGAAAGGACAAACGTAAAAAGAAATGGAGACAACGAAAGAACAAAACAGAGTAAAATACGCGGTGGCGGGAGTTTTATCGATCATTGTGTTCGTCATCATGTATAAATACAGTCTGAACGAATTTAAGGAAGATCATGTGGTGGACCTGCAGGAACATTTGTGGCAGGCACGGGATATTTATCTGACAACCTGGAAAAAAATATGGATCCAGAGACCCTACATGCTGTGGCATGTCTGTGTAAAGGCCAGCGTAAAGTACCTGAAAATGCCGCTGGAGGAGGCGGGAGCCCTGGTCCAGGGCGGGTTTTGCGCGCTGAATTGTCTGGTCACTTTCTTCGCGGTGGACAGGCTGGCGGACAGATACGCGAAGAATCATAGCGGCGTGGCCGCCGCCGCGGTCAGCGGGCTGCTGAGTTTTTCCATGCCCTGGTACGTAAAGTGGTTCAACGCGTACCATTATGAGGGTCAGTACGCGATCAACGCATTTTTTAACCCGACGCATACGGCGGCGAAGCCCTTTGGCCTGCTGGCCTTTTTGCTTGCGGTGGATCTGCTGCTGATCTATCGCGGGGAGGATCCCGTGTTTTTCAGAGGACTGAGGACCAGAAAGTGGCTTTATGCGCTTTTCGGCGCGGCGCTGTTTGTGTCGGCACTGGCAAAACCGACCTTTATGTTTATGCTGCTTCCGGCGGGCGTGATCTGGCTTTTGATCGATCTGGTGAGGGCGCTGCTTAAAAAGGACGGAAGCTGGAAGAAAGTCTGGAGTTTTATGTGGAGGATCGGCTGCGCCAGCATTCCGGCCGTTGTTTACCTGCTCCTTTCCTACGCGGCGTTTTATCTCTGGGGAGGGACTAATTCGGACAGCAAAGTGGCGATTTATCCGCCCTTTACCGTATGGAAGATCTTTTCCCCCAATATCTTTAAATCCTGGGTGTTTTCCATGACGTTCCCGATCTGGATGGTGATCACCAACCCGAAATATTTCTGGAAGAGCGTGGAATCCAGGCTGGCGATGCTGGGCTATCTGGTAGGATTCACGGAGTATGCGTTTTTAGTGGAGACGGGCAGCAAACTGGAATATTGCAGCTTTGCCTGGGAGATGACCTCGGGTATGCTGCTGGTGTGGGTTGTGGCGGCCGCAAAACTGGTGGAAGTGACGTACGATACGAAGCAGAGCGTTTGGCGGAATCTGAGTGTCCTCGGGGGATGGGCGCTTTTGATGCTCGCGCTCTTTAACGGAACCTACTATATCAATCCGTTTAACTATATCATTTGACACAAACTTAAAATCGCATCGCTATGCGATCTTGCGAGGGATATAGGCAATAAGTCCCAATATTTCATTGGCAATCTATGGGTGACTATGGTATAATAAACCATATTCCAGACAGATGGAGGCCGAATGGCCATCTTTATCATGGATGGGAAGCATTCATGATATAATAAACCATATTCCAGGCAGATGGAGGCCGAATGGCCATCTGTATCATGAGTGGGGGCCAAGCCATCTGGCAGGTCTGCGTTAGCATGGTTTCCGCAGACGGGAAGGAAAAACCGTGCAGAAATGGGGTATGAGAAGATGGGATTTATGGAAGAATTTAATTTCTGGCTGAACGATGATTACTTTGATCAGGCCACTAAGGATGAGCTGCTTTCGATCCGCAATAATGAAAGCGAGATCGAGGAGCGTTTTTACAAGGAGCTGGAGTTTGGTACCGGCGGTCTGCGGGGTATCATCGGTGCAGGCACCAATCGCATGAATATCTATACCGTGCGGAAAGCAACGCAGGGCCTTGCTAACTTTATCATAAAGCAGGGAACCCAGTCAAAGGGTGTGGCCATCGCGTACGATTCCAGAAACATGTCTCCCGAATTCGCCGATGAGGCGGCCCTGTGTCTTGCGGCAAACGGCATCAAAGCTTATGTTTTTGAATCTTTAAGACCTACGCCGGAGCTTTCTTTTGCGCTGCGCACATTAGGATGCACCGCGGGCATTGTCGTGACTGCCAGCCACAATCCGCCCGAGTATAACGGTTATAAAGTTTACTGGGAGGACGGCGCCCAGGTTACCGCGCCCAAGGATAAGCAGATCATTGAGGAAGTGCAGAGCATCAAAGATTATCATACGGTAAAGACCATGTCCAAAGCGGACGCGCAGTCTAAGGGGCTTTACGAGGTGATCGGCAAAGAGATCGATGATAAATACATGGCTGAGCTCAAAAAGCAGATTATCCATCCTGATGTGATCGCAGAAGTTGCGGATGATATGAAGATTGTATACACTCCTCTGTGCGGAACCGGCAATGTTCCCGTGAGGCGGATCCTTTCAGAGCTGGGATTCAAACATGTTTATGTGGTACCTGAACAGGAGAATCCTGATCCTAAGTTCACCACGCTGGATTATCCTAATCCCGAGGATCCCAAGGCATTTACTTACGCGTTGCGCCTTGCGAAGGAGAAGGACGCGGATATCGTGCTGGCTACCGATCCCGATGCGGACCGCCTTGGCGTTTACGCAAAGGATACCAAGACCGGAGAATACGTTCCCTTTACCGGAAATATGTCCGGCATGCTGATCGCAGAGTACATCCTGAGAGAGAAGACGGCGACTGGGACCATGCCCGAGAACCCTGCGCTGGTTACTACGATCGTTACTACCAATATGACAAAGTCTATCACCGCGGCATATCATGTGAAACTGATCGAAGTGCTGACAGGATTTAAGTTTATCGGCGAGCAGATCAAGCTGTTTGAGCAGACGGGAAGCAACAATTATGTGTTTGGTCTGGAGGAAAGTTACGGCTGTCTTGCCGGTACTCATGCCAGAGACAAGGATGCCGTTGTGGCTGTGATGTGTCTCTGTGAAGTCGCCGCGTTTTGCAAGAAGCAGGGCAGGACGCTGTGGGATATGATGCTGGAAACTTATGAAAAGTATGGATATTTCAAGGAGACGCAGTACACGATTACCATGAAAGGTATTGACGGCGCAAGACAGATTGCCGAGATCATGGATAAACTGCGCAAGAATCCGCCTAAGGCTTTTGGCGATTTAAAGGTGTTGAAGTTTAGGGATTACGAGGTTGACAAAGTGGTGGATATGGAGACCGGAGCGGAGACGAAGACCGGCCTGCCGAAATCCAACGTGCTCTATTTTGAACTGCCTGACGATGCCTGGTGCTGTGCCCGCCCTTCCGGCACGGAGCCTAAGATTAAATTCTATATGGGCGTAAAGGGTACCAGCCTCGATGATGCGCAGGAAAGGGTGGACCGCCTGACGGAGGCGATCAAGGCGCTGTTGTAATCAGGCGGCCGATGGCCCGCGGCTCGTATCTGCAAAAGCCGTGTATCTTTCCTGCTTTGCGGGCATTACAGGACTGTGATCCCGCAAACGATGGAAAATCGGCCATAAAAAAATGATTATGAAAAATTCCCTACCGGATCCTGTGAAGGGGCGGTAGGGAATTTCTGGGTGAAGGAGTAATTGTTTCCATGAGCGTTTTTAACAGCTCGAATTTCAAAAAATCCATATACTATTTGAGACGCAACGGAATGAGAAAGACTTTGTCAGCCGTAAAAGAACGTCTTTGCCCTATCGGGCAGCCTTCTTATGATTGGACACCTCTTCCCGAGGAGGAGAGAAAACGGCAGCAAGAGCATGTGCAGGCTGGTTTTGACCGGATTTGCTTCAGTATTGTTGTGCCTTTATACTGCACGCCCAGGGAATATCTGAGCGATATGATAACATCAGTTATTAAACAGACTTATTCCAAATGGGAACTGATACTGGCGGATGCAACGGAGGATACTGAGCTGGGAAATATTGTGGAATGTTACAACGATTCCCGTATTCGTTATTTTCATCTTTCCTCCAATGAAGGCATCTCCGGCAATACCAATCGGGGGATTGCCATGGCTGGGGGAGATTATGTGGGGCTCTTGGACCATGACGATCTTCTCACCGAAGACGCGCTTTATGAAATGGCGCTCAGGATCTCACAGGAAAGGGAAAAGGGCGTGGAACTGCAGGTTCTCTATTCCGATGAAGATAAATGGGATGAGAGTGGTCAAAAGTATTATGATCCAAATATAAAAGAAAAATTTAATCTGGATTTATTATTGTCGAATAATTACATCTGTCATTTTATGGTAATGCGGCGGGAATTGATCCAGAAACTCAGGCTTAGAAGCGAATATGAAGGAGCGCAGGACTTTGACCTGGTTCTGCGGGCTGCGGGGCATATTTTGAATGAGGGGGAAGAGAGACAGATCGCCCATGTTCCCAAAGTGTTGTATCATTGGCGCTGCCACAGCGGTTCTACTGCTCAAAACCCTCAAAGTAAACGCTATGCTTATGACGCGGGGCGCAGGGCGGTTCAGGACTTTGTGGATAGCAGAGGCTGGAAAGCCTGTGTTGTGGAAACAGAGCATTTAGGCTTCTATCGGCTGATATATGAGGGAGACATTTTCCGGATGCGTCCACAGCTTGGCGCATTAGGCGGAACAGTGGTGCAAAAAGGAAAGATTGCAGGGGGCAGGCTGAATGAGGAGGGAAAGATTTTTTATGAAGGACTTCCGCTCTCCTACAGCGGCTATCTCCACAGGGCGGTTCTCCAGCAGGAGGCGGAGGCGCTGGATATCAGAAATATTGAGGTGCGTAAAGAGCTCAGAGGGGTGTTTGAACAGGTAGTGGGAGTGCCGTACGTTGCTGTTTCGGGAACTGGGATCTTTGACGCTTCAACCCTGCCGCCTGATCTGGATATATTGGGGAAAAGCGCGGAACTGGGAGCGGTTTTGCGAAAGAAAGGATATCGCCTTGTGTATCTGCCGGAAAGAGAAAAGATCACGATACCGCGGTAAGCCGGAGATGGCCAGCCGCGCAATCGCTCTGGAATGGAGAGGACAATGATTAAAGTAACAGTTGTTATACCAAATTATAACGGCATCCGTTTCCTGCCGGAATGCCTGGGTTCCCTGGAGCGCCAGGCGCCCGATACGCCTCCCTATGAAATTCTGGTGGTGGACAACGGCTCCACCGATGGCAGTTTGGAATTATTGGAACAGGAATTCCCTCGGGTGAGGGTGATCACGCTGCCTGAAAATACGGGATTCTGCCATGCGGTGAACGCGGGAATTAAGGCCTCCCGGGCGCCTTACGTCCTCCTGTTGAACAATGACACAAAAGTATCGCCTTCGTTCGTCCGCGCCCTGGTTGAGGCGATTGAGCGCTATCCGGCGGGATTCTCGGTCAGCGCAAAGATGCTGATGTGGGACAGGCCGGATCTGATCGATGATGCGGGAGACCGATACTGTGTTCTGGGGTGGGCATTTGCAAGGGGGAAAGGAAAATCGGCCGCGGATTACGATCAGTCTGTTGAAATCTTTGCCGCCTGCGGCGGCGCTGCAATTTATCGCAGAGCCGTGCTGGAAGAGATCGGTCTCTTTGATGAGCAGCATTTCGCCTATCTGGAGGATATCGATATCGGTTATCGCGCCAGAATTTACGGCTATCGGAATTATTACGAACCGTCTGCGGAGGTGGTTCACTATGGCAGCGCTTCCAGCGGTTCCCGTTATAATGAATTTAAGACGCTTCTGGCGGCGGCAAACAACGTGTATCTGATCGGGAAAAATATGCCGCTGCTTCAGTGGGTCTGGAATCTGCCTTTCCTGTTGATAGGTTTTTTGGTTAAATTCTTCTTTTTTGGCAGAAAAAAAATGGGATTCCTGTATTTAAAAGGATTGGGACAAGGAATAAAAAAGCTGTTTTCAGAGGCTGGCAGCCGGCAGAAACTGCATTTTCAATGGCGCCGTCTTCCGGCTTATCTTGCCATACAGGGGCAATTATATGTCAATCTGTTCCGATTTCTTAAGAAATCTTAAGAAATAGCTTCATAAATTCCTAAATTGTTCTTTTTATAATAGTGGTGTAACATGTATTTTGGGTGAAGCGTATGATTAAGGACAACCAGAAAATATTCAACCGAATATTGGTAATGATCGATGCCTTAGTCACGGCGGGATCTCTGATCCTGGCGTATCTGGTCAAGTTTTATGTCTTTCAGAACGGCCCCGGCGAAGGCGTGCTCCCTTTGGGCGACTATGTCGTTCTGCTGAGCTTCATTGTGCCCATCTATCTTTTCCTGTACTATGCAAACGGCGTGTATACCCCGAAGCGGACGGTGCGTCTTAAGTATGAAACATACGGGATCGTGCAGGCGAACACCGTAGGTCTGGTGGTGCTGATCGTGATCCTGTATATGATCGTCAAGGAGATCAACTTCTCCCGTTCCGTCATGGGGTTATTCTATTTTTTCAATATAGGGCTTACCACATGTGGCAGGCTGGTGCTCAGAAGAAGCCTGCAGACGATCCGCAGAAAAGGTCATAATTTGAAACATATGCTCCTGGTAGGATATTCCAGGGCCACGGAGGAATATCTGGATCGTCTGCGGGACAATCCCCAGTGGGGTTATGTGGCCTGCGGCATCCTGGACGATCATGTGCCCGCGGGAACGATGTATAAGGGCGTCAAAGTGCTGGGAACGCTGGGGAATCTGGAGATCATTCTGCCGGAAAATAAGCTGGATGAAATAGCCATCACGCTTCCTTTGCGGGATTATGATAATCTGGAGCAGATTGTCCGTTTCTGTGAGAAATCCGGCGTACACACAAAGTTCATTCCCGATTACAACAGTCTGATACCAGGAAGACCCTATACGGAAGATCTGATGGGACTTCCGGTCATCAACATCCGGTATGTGCCATTAACCAATACAGCCAATATCATACTGAAGAGGCTGATCGATATTATCGGATCTCTGCTTGGGATTATTATCACTTCGCCTATTATGCTGGTGGCGGCGGCCGCGGTGAAGTGTTCCAGTCCGGGACCTGTCATTTTTAAACAGGAAAGGGTTGGCCTTCACAGTAAAAAATTTAATATGTATAAATTCCGCAGTATGGAATTGCAGTCTCCCAAAGAGGAAACAAAAGCATGGACAGTGAAAAATGATCCCCGTGTAACCAAGGTGGGTAAATTGCTGCGCAGGACAAGCCTGGACGAACTGCCTCAGCTGTTCAATATACTCAAAGGCGATATGAGTCTGGTAGGGCCAAGGCCGGAACGACCGCTCTTTGTAGAAAAATTTAAGGAAGAGATTCCCAGATATATGGTGAAGCATCAGGTCCGTCCCGGACTTACAGGCTGGGCTCAGGTGAACGGGCTTCGCGGGGACACTTCCATCAAGAAACGCATAGAATATGATATTTACTATATTGAAAACTGGACTTTGGGATTTGACATTAAGATAATATTTATGACCTTTTTTACAGGTTTTGTAAATAAAAATGCATATTGATTAAGGAGAAGGTATTATGACAACACAAGAAAACGGCAAGAAAATGTCCGCAAAGCAGATGGAGGCAAAGAGAAAACGCAAGATCATTATTTTTGCAGTGGAGATCTTTATTATACTGATTATGATCGCGGTACTCTGGCTGGTCATGCACAAGACCAGCGATGGCCCTAAAGTGACGGTATTGGATCCGAAAGAACTTGAGATCCATGAGGAAGTTAAACAGCAGAAGGAAGAGGGCGGCGCGATGCAGGGCTATCTCAACGTGGCGTTGTTCGGCGTGGACGCGGAGACGGACAGTCAGCTGTATAAGAACAGCCGCAGCGATAGTATAATGATAGCCAGCATTAATCTGGATACCGGCGACATCAAACTTGTCAGCGTATATCGGGATACTTATCTGAATATCGGCACGGATAAATACATTAAGTGCAATGCGGCCTATTCTTATGGCGGAGCCGAACAGGCAGTGAAAATGCTGAATATGAATCTGGATATGGATATCGAGCATTTTGTCACCGTGGGATATAAAGGACTGAGTGAGGTGATCGATGGTCTGGGGGGCGTCTATATTGATGTTGACGAGACGGAGTTAAAACATATCAATAATTATCAGCACGGCATTGCCGAAACGCTAAAATGTGATTATATTCCCGTGCAGAATACAGGATATCAGCTGCTAAACGGTATTCAGGCTACCGCATATTGCCGTATCCGTTACGGCGGCGGGGACGATTTTAAACGTACCAGCCGACAGAGAGAAGTGATCAAGGCGATAGAAGAGCAGGCGAAGAAAGCGGATCTGGTCACTCTGACAAAGGTGTTTAACGATGCTATTGATGATATCTACACAAATGTAGATACAGACGTGATCATGGATTTTTTGGGTTCCATTACAAAGTATAAGATCATTGATGAGGGCGGATTCCCCGAGGAAAACATGCGTACCGTTGCCAATATCGGTGCAAAAGGAAGCAGCGTCATCCCGCTGGATCTGGAGTCCAATGTAGTGTGGCTGCATCAGTTTTTGTTTGAGGATGGGAATTATTCCGTCACGGACAGCGTCCGCGAATACAGTAAGAAGATCGCTTCGGACACGGCGCCTTACATTAACAAATAAAGACAGGAAGTCTGACAAGCTTTAAAGGGGGAGCATGTGGCTCCCCTTTTGATCTGCCTGGCCGAAACAGTTTGACCGTAGTAATTCGGAGGAAGGCACGCTTGTGTTCTGACAGGGTTTCGGGTATAATAAACAAAGTGTCTGATAAAGTATGTCAAATGTTGAAAAGTATGGTGAAGGACGGTAGCAGTGGTGACAGTGGATGTAATCATACCGATATATAAACCGGATAAGGGGCTTTTTACGTTGCTTGACCGATTGGAGCGTCAGACGGTGCCTGTAGGGAAGATCATTTTAATGAATACAGAGGAAAAGTACTTTCAGCGGCTCACATACGGTACAAGGTTTGCGGAACAATATCCTGATGTGAAAGTCTGCCATCTGTCCAAAAGAGAATTTGACCATGGCGGAACCAGACATCGGGGCGTGGAACAATCGGATGCGGAGGTTTTTGTCACCATGACGCAGGATGCGCTTCCTGCGGATACATACCTGATTGAAAAGCTTACGGCCCGTCTGTCGGATCAGGTAGCGGCAGCCTACGCCAGACAGCTTCCCAGGGAAGATTGCGGGGAACTGGAAAAAGCCTCCAGAATCTTCAACTACCCTGCCGCATCCCGGCTCAAAACTGCGGCGGACCTGGAAAGACTTGGAGTAAAGACATATTTTTGTTCCAATGTCTGTGCCGCGTACAGGCGGGACATTTATGACAAACTGGGAGGATTTATCCGCCATACTATTTTTAATGAGGATATGATCTATGCTGCGGCGGTGATCAGGTCAGGATATGGGATCGCCTATGAGGCGGAGGCCAGAGTGTATCATTCCCATCATTATACCAATCTGCAGCAATTCAGGCGAAATTTTGATCTGGGAGTGTCCCAGGCGGACCATCCTGAGGTGTTTGCCGGGGTTCCTTCAGAGTCAGAAGGAAAGAAACTGATAAAAGACACATATCATTATTTAAAGGAGAAGAAAAAGCTTTATCTGTTTCCTCAATTTTGCGTACAGTGTTGTTTTAAATATGCAGGATATCTTTTGGGGAAACGATACAGAAAGCTGCCCCGGAAATGGATCCTGAAAATTACGAACAACCGTGAATACTGGAGATAAGGAGAGTTTGCTATGTGTGGTATCGTAGGTTACATTGGAAATGCACAGGCGGCGCCCATCATTTTAGAGGGATTGTCTAAATTGGAGTACCGCGGGTATGATTCTGCCGGGATGGCGGTTTTTGACGGTGAAAAGATTCAGACAAGGAAGGCTATTGGCCGGCTGAAGGTGTTGGAGAATCTTACCAAAGGGGGGGAGACTATGCCCGGCTGTTCCGGTATCGGACACACCCGCTGGGCTACCCACGGCGCGCCCAGCGATATGAATGCCCATCCCCATACCAATGCGGCGGGAACTATCGCTGTGGTACATAATGGCATTATTGAAAATTATATTTCCCTGAAAAAAAAGATGAAGGACAAAGGATACCAGTTTGTGTCCGAGACAGACACGGAGGTACTGGCACACCTGATTGACTACTACTACAAAGGAAATCCTTTGGAGGCGATTACCAAAGTGCTGCATCGTGTGGAAGGATCTTATGCCCTGGGCATCCTGTTTGCGGATCATCCGGATGTGGTTTATGCGGCAAGAAAAGACAGTCCTCTGATTGTGGGCCGCAATGATGACGGCTGCTTTATTGCGTCTGATGTGCCTGCAATCCTCAAATATACCAGAACAGTCTATTATCTGGAGAATCAGCAGGTCGCCGAACTGAAACGGGACAGTCTGCGTTTCTTCACGGTAGACGAGGAAGAGATTGACAAGGAGTCCGTACAGATCGACTGGGATGCGGAGGCGGCGGAAAAGTCGGGATATGAGCATTTCATGTTAAAAGAAATGTACGAACAGCCCAAGACAGTCGCTGATACCATGTTGCCGAGGATGAAAGATAACGACATTGTGATTGACGAGTTGAATATGACCGATGCAGAGCTAAAGGCGGTGAAAAAGATCTATATTGTCGCCTGCGGTTCCGCGTACCATGCCGGCGTTACGGGGAAATATGTGCTGGAAAGTCTGGCGCGCATCCCTGTGGAGGTGGATGTAGCCAGCGAGTTCCGTTATCGCGATCCTATTTTGGAGGAAGGCACCATGGTCATCGTCATCAGTCAGTCGGGAGAGACGGCGGATACGCTGGCAGCGCTGCGGGAATCCAAAGCGAGAGGACACAAAGTTCTGGGTATTGTGAATGTGGTTGGCAGCTCTATCGCCAGAGAGTCGGACGCCTGCCTGTATACCTGGGCGGGGCCGGAGATTGCCGTTGCTACCACCAAGGCTTACAGCGCACAGCTGATCGCGCTGTATCTGTTAGCTATGAAAATGGCCAAAGTGCGGGGACTTTTAGATGAAAGGACTTTTTTAGGCCTTTTGAACGATCTGCGCTGTCTGCCGGACCAAATAGAGCTGTTGTTGGGACAGAAAGAAAAAATACAGCACTTTGCGAACCGTTATCTGGGTGCCAGAGACATTTTCTTCATCGGGCGCGGAATCGATTATGCCATTTCTCTGGAGGGTTCCCTGAAGCTGAAGGAAATTTCTTACATCCATTCTGAGGCATATGCGGCGGGAGAATTAAAGCACGGAACCATTTCGCTGATCGAGGAGGGAACGCTGGTGGTGGCTCTTGCTACCCAGCCGGAATTGTTCCAGAAGACCATTAGCAATATTGTGGAGGTCAAAGCCAGAGGCGCTTTCGTCATGGCGGTGACAAGCGAACAGAACAAGGCCATTGAGAAAGCATCTGATTATGTGATCTATATTCCCGATATTACTCCCTGCTTTGCCAATTCCCTCGCTATTATACCGCTGCAGCTTTTTGCCTATTATGTGGCGGTGGGCAGAGGATGTGATGTGGATAAACCGAGAAATCTGGCAAAATCCGTCACAGTGGAATAGGACACAACTACTTCATAAGAAAAACACAATTTCTTCACAAATTCGGATTATACTTTGTTCATAAAGATGTAGGAAACATCAAAAGACTAATAACATTGAGATGCAGGAAACATCGTGATATTAGCAACATTGAGGTGTAAGCAGCATCAAAATGTTAAAACATTGAGATGATTTAACATCGAGATGAATTACCATCGAGATGATTTAACATCTTGGAACGGAGGAGAGAAAAATGAATGATGACGAGAGAAGAAGCCCTTATTTTGATTATACATCCTATCCTGCAGAAGAACTGAATAAAAAGGCGCAGGCGTCATTTGGGCCGAAGCCTGAGGCAGAAAAGCCTGCACGGGCTAAGGGAAAATTCCGCAAAGCAGTATTCAGCGCGGGGCTGGGCCTTTGTTTCGGACTTTTTGCGGGAGCGGGATTTTACGGCGTCAGGCTGGGCGTAGAGCATTTCCGGACGGAGGAAGTCACGGAGGTCCGATCCGATGAGGTTAAGAATCGGGAGGAGACGGAGGATGCGGATGACACGAAAGCCAGTCAGGTTGTTTACATCCATGACGACATTTCCGGTGTGGTGGAGAACGTGATGCCGGCTATGGTGAGCATCGTCAACAACTATACCGAGACCGGAAGAAGCTTTTTCGGACAGGTTTACAGCGAACAGAGAGCCGCAAGCGGTTCCGGCATCATAGTGGCGGAGAATGACAGCGAACTTTTGATCGTGACCAACAACCATGTGGTGGCGGGCACGGATACGCTGGAAGTTTCCTTTATCGATGGAACCACCGCGCAGGCGGATATCAAGGGATTGGACGCGGATATGGATCTGGCGGTGATCGCAGTTCCTTTGGATAGTTTAAGCGAAGAGACGAAAGGCAGTATTACCGTTGCCAAACTGGGCGACAGCCAGTCCTTGAAGCTGGGTGAGCCTGTGATCGCGATCGGAAACGCGCTGGGCATCGGCCAGTCTGTTACAAACGGTATTGTCAGCGCGCTGGACCGTGAAGTGACTATGGAGGACGGTTCCAAAGGCGTTTTCATTCAGACCAATGCCGCTATCAACGAGGGTAACTCCGGCGGCGCGCTGTTAAATATCAACGGCGAGGTCATCGGTATCAATTCCAACAAGATCGCCGGTACCACGGTGGAAGGTATGGGCTACGCGATCCCCATCAGTTCCGCCAGCCCCATCATTGCCGATCTGATGCAGAAGGAGACGAGAACCAAGGTGGCGGACGGCGAGAGCGGTTACATGGGTATCACCATGAGCCAGAACGCCATGATGTATTATATGCCGGAAGGCGTACTGGTGGATGAAGTGCAGGAAGGTTCCGCGGCAGATGATGCCGGAATCATGAAATGGGATATCATTGTAAAATTTGACGGCAGGAAGATTACCAGCGCTACGGATTTGCAGAACGCTCTGCAGTATTATAAGGCAGGCGAGACGGCCACAGTCACCGTCATGCGGCAGGAGAGGGGAGAGTACGTTTCCTACGATCTGGAGATTACATTGGGTGAACGTCCTTCCGACCAATAATTTAGCTTTACTCTTTGATCCTAACAATAAATATCACAGAAAGTGGCCGCACCATGAGTGCGGTCATTTTCGTTTTTAAGGAAGTGGAATGGAGGTAATAATGTAAAACGATAAAACCGTTATTTTGCTATGTGATACTCGAAAGCATTCCCATTTTCATAAACAGATTCTGGATATTCAATGTCCTGTTAATGATATCCTGCAAATTATAATCAGGTAAAATTTACAAAAATTTGTTTACCTCAAAAGATTGAACATTCATTGTATCTGAGGACGCTCCGATCATGTAGAACGTATACTCTCCATCATCAGGAACAGTAAATTCAACTGTTTTGTTCTCTTTAATCTTTCCAATAAAAATATCTGTATATATATTATCGACAACATATCCAATCACAGCCGTCTGTCCGTCTTTCAGCACATTGTCGATCTTTACCTGTAAATTTACGATTTCACCTTGCGTTAAATTCCAACTGTTCTCTCCATCATTATAAATCACCATATGCCCGTTTTTTATTTCATGAACTGTTGAACCGTTAGTTATCATACTAATATTGTTCAAATCAATCATGTCCGCCGAACCATCGGCAGCATTGCCTTCATCAAGAGAAATTTCCTGCCCTGCAACTGAAATTTCTTCAGCAACCGATGAAGTGGGGTCCGAAGCAAATACAATTACTGTGCATATGACAACAGCAAATGCGGCAGTTACGCTGACAAATGTCATCTTCTTTGCTTTCATAATCGATACCGTCCTTTCTTCGATAGCACTTTTACTGAAATAATTTGTTAGTGGTGCCGGCATGTCTTTTCTTTCTTGCAGTTCTATCAGCATCTTTGCATAAGAAGATCTTGCAATCGAACCAAATATCTGTAAAACCGCCTCATCACACGCCAATTCAATGTCTCGGTTCGCCAGTGTATACATTATCCATACCAAAGGATTGAACCAGTGAATACATAAAACGGCAGCGAACAACCACTTATAAACAATATCAAATCTTCGGATATGCGCATATTCATGTGCCAGAATGTACCTGAGTTTTCTTTCATCTTCCCAATCTGTAGTTTTAGGTAAAAGTATCACGGGATGAAATAGCCCATATGTCAATGCCGAATTAATTTTATCTGACTGTCGTATTTCTACTTTACGCACCATGCGTTTTTCCTTTTCCCACAGCTTTACGCAGCTACTGTCAACAGGCAAGGATGCTTTATAATCCATTAAGCTGCGAAAATGCTTAGTCAGAATCAGGAATACACAGGCTGTCAAACCAATCAGCCAAATCCCCCTGAATATTATTTTATAATCCAAGGCTGTGGCAGATGCACCGCTTAAGGTTGTGAAATCGGCCATGTCCATGACAAAAGTCGCGCCAGAAGCATGGCTCGAACCAAAATCCTTTCTTGTAAATTCATCGAATAATGTATAGATGCTAAAATGCGATGGTATAGAAAGAGAGTTCAATAAACGTAATGACGCTGCACACCAAAGGATCAGAAATGTCTTTTTAGGCAGCCTGTGAAGCATTATCCTGCGTATCGTCATAATTACAATAATTAATATGCTTGCAGATAAACTAATTTTTAGTATTGTCATAAAATTTTCCTATTCAAGATTTTCTACAAGTTGTTTAAGCCTTTGTATTTCTTCCTTGGAAAGTTTTTTATTTTCCAAAATAGAAGCAACAAGATTATCGGCAGTTCCATCATACATCTTGTTTATCAGTTCAGTTGTTTCAAATTCTCTTACTTGTTCTCTTGTCACCAGAGGACTGCAAACAAAATATGGCTCTTTCCGTCTGCTGATAATGCCTTTTTCTATACATTTCTTTATCACTGTATATGTGGTAGTTTTGCTCCAACCTACCTGTTCCCTGAGTATTGCAGCAATATCCTTTGCAGTAGTATCGCCTCCTTTCCAGAGAACTTCCATCACTTTAAGCTCAGAATCAAATAACTTTAGTTCCATCTTTGTAATTTTCTCCTTAACATCGTAATTTTTTTATCAATCATATTCTATCTTGATAGAAATTCTACTACGATAGAATATATGTGTCAAGTATTTACCAGACATAATGAAATTTTTTTGGCTGTGCATGTTATCGGCCTTACTTTTGTCAGTAATTCTTTGGAATTACTTCGCTCAGGCATCTTTTTTCAGCAGCCTCGGTAATAACGCCCGCCATCGTACGCCGTTAGCGGTTCCTGCAATCCTCGCTGCCGATTGGACGGTATTTTCCATTTTTCCCAGATGGCAATTTGATGTCCCGTTGGCTTGCTGTGGAGGATTTGACTTGCGCAGATTTTCTGATTTAGAAAAAGTTCACTTGTGCAAGTCGCGATTTTCAAGTATACTCATATCAGGGTTGTGCGTCAGGAATAAGCGGCACAGCCCGGGGAATAGGGAGTGGAGCGAATCAGGCGCAGATCAGTGTAGAAATGAGGGAAAATATGTCGGATAACATAAATGAAAACGAAGATATAAATTCAGAGGACAAAGACAGGGACACAAAGGAAAAGAAGATCATCTCCGAGGAAGAGAACCGAAACAGCGAGTACGAGGATGTGTGTTTTGTCTGCCGCAGACCTGAGAGCAAGGCGGGCAAGATGTTTAAACTGCCTAATAATATCTGCGTCTGCAACGACTGTATGCATAAGACTATGGAGGCGGTAAGTCAGTTTGATTATCAGGGGATGCTTCACGACCCGCGATTTCAGAACGAACTGGATCAACTGACGAAACAGGGGGGAATTCCCAACATCAGTTTCGTCAATCTGGCGGACCTTCAAGGGGATGGCGGAATTCCCAACAAGCAGAAATTAAAGCGCAAAAAGAAGCAGGAAGAAGGACAGCCGGCGCTGAATATCAAGGATATCCCCGCCCCGCATAAGATCAAGGCCAGCCTGGACGAATATGTGGTAGGTCAGGAACATGCCAAGAAAGTGATTTCAGTGGCTGTATACAACCATTATAAACGGGTGGCTACCAATACCATGGACGAGATCGAGATCGAGAAATCCAATATGCTGATGATCGGTCCTACAGGCTGTGGAAAGACTTATCTGGTGAAAACGCTGGCAAGGCTTCTGGATGTGCCCCTGGCCATTGCGGACGCCACTTCTCTGACGGAAGCGGGCTATATCGGCGATGATATCGAGAGCGTGGTCTCCAAGCTGCTGGCGGCGGCGGACAATGACGTGGAGAAAGCGGAACGCGGCATTATCTTTATAGATGAGATTGACAAGATCGCAAAAAAGAAGAATACCAACACGAGGGATGTCAGCGGCGAGAGCGTTCAGCAGGGAATGCTGAAACTCTTAGAGGGCGCGGAGGTGGAGGTCCCTGTGGGAGCCAACAGCAAAAATGCCATGGTGCCTCTGGCAACGGTGAATACCCGCAATATTTTATTTATATGCGGCGGCGCGTTTCCTGACCTGGAAGAGATTATCAAAGAGCGTCTGACCAAGACTGCTTCCATCGGATTTAATTCGGAATTGAAGGATAAATATGACAAGGATAAAAATATTCTTTCCAAAGTGACGGTGGAAGACATCAGGAAGTTTGGCATGATACCTGAATTTATCGGCCGTCTGCCTGTGATCTTCACGCTGGAGGGACTGACCAGAGAGATGATGGTCAAGATCTTAAAGGAGCCGAAGAACGCTATTCTGAAACAGTACCAGAAGCTTTTGGAACTGGACGAGGTCAGGCTGGAATTTACGGACGAGGCGCTGGAAGCCATCGCGGAGAAGGCGCTGAAGCGCGAGACGGGAGCCCGGGCGCTGCGGTCCATTATCGAGGAGTTTATGCTGGATATCATGTACGAGATCCCCAAGGACGACAATATCGGGAAGGTAACTATTACCAGAGAATACATCGAAGGTACCGGAGGCCCCGTCATCGATATCCGCAATAGTCAATTGCCGGAGGTCAGGAATGACGCGGAAAGGTAACGGTCCCGGGGCGGGACTGCTGCGTGAAAACTGATTACCTGTAACGGATTAAAAAAAAGAAATATGCACAGATGCTGATTGCGGCTTTACGAGCTGTTCACCGGATGATACCGATCGCCGGAGGGCAGCTCTTTTTTTAAAATGTCTTGACAAATAGATAAAGTATGGTAATATAAACATATGAACATTGATTCAAATGAACGAAAGCGGTTCATTTTTACGCCTATTATTCAGATAGAATGAGACAGGGGTAAGATGGAATCCGGAATGGAGGTTAAGGTGAAAAAGACTTACAAAATCGAAGTGGATTGTGCAAATTGCGCTCTGAAAATGGAGGAGGCAGCAAAGAAAGTGGAGGGCGTTCAGGATGCCGTTGTCAGTTTTATGACCCAGAAGATGAAGGTGGAGTTTGCCGAGAACGCCGATGAAAAGGCAGTTATGCAGTCCGTGCGGAAAGCCTGCAGAAAAGTGGAGGACGATTGTGAGATTTTTCTGGACTGAGAGTATCTGTGATGGTATTAAGCTGATCAAAATAAAGGAGAAAGGCGGGTTGCCGCTATGACAAAAAAGCAAAAAAAGACGCTGGTCCGCATCCTGATCGCCGCGGTTCTTATGCTGGCGCTGCATTTTGTGCCCGTGCAGGGGTATGGGAGATTTGCGCTGTATCTGATCCCCTATCTTGTGATTGGATATGACATTCTGCGAAAGGCGGCGCTTGGCATTTTTCACGGGGAAGTTTTCGATGAAAATTTTCTCATGGCTGTGGCCACTGTGGGGGCCATGCTGCTGGGAGTTTATCAGGAATCTCAGGGGCTGGAAGGCGAATTTGCCGAGGGCGTGGCTGTTATGCTCTTCTATCAGGTGGGAGAACTGTTTCAGGCGGTGGCTGTGGGAAAGAGCCGCAGGAACATTACCGCTTTGATGGATATCAGGCCGGATTATGCCAATATCGAGGCAGAGGACGGCAGCCTTGTGCAGACGGACCCGGATGATGTGGAAGTGGGCACCGTCATTGTAGTGCGGGCGGGAGAGAAGATCCCCATCGATGGCGTGGTGGTGGAGGGAAGTTCTTCCCTGAATACCAGCGCGCTGACAGGAGAGAGTATTCCCCGGGAAGTGGGACAGGGAGAGGAAGTTGTCAGCGGCTGTGTCAATCTCACCGGGCTGCTTAAGATCCGTACCACGAAAGAGTTTGGGGAATCCACTGTGTCAAAGATTCTTGACCTGGTGGAAAATTCCAGCATGAAAAAGGCGAAAACTGAAAATTTTATCACCAAATTTGCCAGGTATTACACTCCTGCGGTGTGCTGCAGCGCGCTGGCGCTGGCCGTCATCCCCAATGTTGTAAGTCTGATTTCAGGACATTCCACAAATTGGACCGTGTGGGTGATCAGGGCATTGACATTCCTCGTCATCAGCTGCCCGTGCGCCTTGGTGATTTCCATCCCCTTAAGCTTTTTCGGAGGCATCGGCGGAGCTTCTTCCTGCGGGATCCTGGTAAAGGGCTCCAATTATCTGGAAGCTTTGGCGCGGACAAAATATGTGGTGTTTGATAAGACGGGCACCCTGACAAAGGGCATTTTTCAGGTGACCGATATCTGCCCTTCTCAGGAATTTGCAAAGAAATGGCAGGAAGCCGGACTGGATCCTGCAAAGAAGCTGTTGGAGTACGCAGCCTGGGCGGAAAGCTATTCTACCCACCCTATCAGCAATAGTTTAAAGGAAGCCTACGGAGGGGAAATAGACCCGTTGAAAGTGACGGATGTGAAAGAAACTGGCGGTCACGGGGTTACAGCTCTGGTGCAGGGCAGCGTGGTGGCCGCCGGAAACAGCAGGCTGATGGAACAATTGGGGGTATCCTGCGGGGAGGCCGCAAAGACCGGTACGGTGGTGCACCTCTCGGTGGATGGCAAATATGCGGGATATATTTTGATTTCCGATGTGGTGAAGGAACACTCAGCCCAGGCCATCACATCTTTAAAAGCCTTTGGCGTTAAAAAGACGGTGATGCTTACCGGAGACAGTAAAGCGGTTGCGGAACATACGGCGGCGCTGCTAGGGATAGATGAAGTAAAGAGCGAACTGCTTCCCGCCAATAAAGTAGAAGCAGTGGAAGCGCTGATCGCGGCAAAAAAGCCTGGGGAAATGCTGGCCTTTGTAGGGGATGGCATCAATGATGCGCCGGTGCTCTCCAGAGCGGATATCGGTATCGCCATGGGAGCTTTTGGCTCTGACGCAGCTATCGAAGCGGCGGATATTGTGCTGATGGATGACGATCCGCTGAAAATTGCTCTTGCCATGCGGATTTCCAGGAAATGTCTGCGTATCGTTTATGAAAATATCGTGTTTGCGCTGGCTGTCAAAGCGGTCTGCCTGATCCTGGGCGCGCTCGGATATGCCGGCATGTGGATGGCCATCTTTGCGGATGTGGGCGTGATGGTGCTGGCGGTGTTGAACGCCATCCGATGCCTGAGGGTAAAGCGTTAAAACGGGTTGCCTGCGGCTGTGTATTTTTAGTTGACGCAGGAGAAAAAATAAGGCAGAATAAGCATGAGAGGTGAAGGGTGTGCGCGCTTATTTTGCGGATCTGCTTGAAAAATTTCAAAGCCCTGATTTTGCGAGGGCGGTGTGCAAAAAATATCATTATCGGGAAGAAGATCTTGAGAGCCTGTGCGGCGTAGCAAAGGCCATGCTTTCCACCTTGGGGAAAGAGGCCGGCTGGGAGCACAGGCTTGTTTTCGCGGAGGATCATTGGGAGACGGAAACCGCCATGACGTTGGGAGAGGGTATTGACGCGCTGCAGGAACATTATCTGTCTCAGGGGCTTTTGAGCGAGGGCTACATGGTGGAAGTACTGGCAGGCGAGCTGCTGCTGCAGGGCTACGGCGCATACAATCGTGCGGTAGAACAGGAGACGCCCTATCATGTGAAGCGGTATCATTTTCCGGGCAGCGGGGAAAAATATCCCATCGAAAGTCTGGAGGCGCTTTTAGAGAGGCTTGGAATGCCGGTGAGATGTAACGCTGCATTTTGTATGATCCCCAAAAAGAGCGTGGCTTTCACGGCGGAACTGACGCGGGAGGCAAATGTCCGTTGTCAGGGGATCTGCATGGGATGTTACAGCCTGAGCTGTCCAAATCGTGTGGGTGAAATCTTCCATTAAAGTCCGCGGGTCTCAGAAAGGTATGGTTAGTAAAATGATCCATTTGTATACAGGAGACGGAAAAGGAAAGACAACGGCCGCCATCGGACAGGCTGTGCGTGCTGCCGGTAATGGGATAACGGTATGTTTTGCCCAGTTTATGAAGGGCCGTGAGACGGGGGAGCTGAACAGTCTGGAAAGGCTGCCGCAGGTGACGATCTTAAGAAGCGAAAAAGATTTCGGCTTTTACAGCGCCATGTCAAAGTCGGACAAGGAACAGCTGACAGCCATCCACAACTCGATTCTGGACTATCTTCTCCGGGCAGTCCGGACGCAGGAACCGTTAGTCTGCGTTCTGGATGAAATTACCTATCCGGTGAATTGGAACTTGCTTGATACCGATCAGTTAAAAGCTCTGCTGGAACAGGGAAAAGCCGCAGAGGAAGAAAGGCGGGGAAGGCTCTTGGAGATTGTCATGACAGGCCGTTCTCCGGCAGATTTCCTTCAGGAATATGCGGACTATATCACAGAGATGAAAGCATTGCGTCACCCTTATGAAAAGGGAGTCGGCGCGCGGCGCGGAATTGAGTATTAAGAAACAGTAAACAGTTCAGATTTTTCATATGCTGTTGCATTTTGAACAACCGGTGTCACATATACCTTGTAGTATGATAAAAAGGCGGGCGATTTGATATGATGAATGTATATTTGATACTGTTAATTCCGTTTCTGGGTACCGGACTGGGCGCGGCAATGGTTTTTTTCATGAAAAAGAAGATGAACCGAAAGCTGGAAAAATTGCTTTTAGGATTCGCGGCGGGGGTTATGATCGCGGCTTCCGTGTGGTCTTTACTGATTCCGGCTATCGATATGGCCAGAGAACAGGGAGGCAGCGTGTGGCTTCCCGCGGCTGCCGGTTTTATGCTGGGAGTGGGCTTTTTGCTTTTCTTGGACAGTGTGGTGCCTCATCTGCATATTGACAGCGAGAAACCGGAAGGGGTGGAGTCCGGCTTTCAGAAAACCACTATGCTGGTATTGGCGGTGACGTTGCACAATTTGCCGGAAGGTATGGCGGTGGGCGTCACGGCGGCGGGAGCCATGATGGGAAATACCGGCATCACTATGGCAGGGGCGCTGGCGCTGGCTGTAGGGATTGCCATACAGAATTTTCCTGAGGGCGCCATTATTTCCATGCCCTTAAGAAGCGCCGGAGCGTCCCGTGGGAAAGCCTTCCTCTACGGCGTCTTATCGGGCGTGGTGGAACCGGTGGGCGCGATTATCACTATATTGCTGGCGGAACATATAGTACCTGTCCTGCCCTATCTGTTGGCGTTTGCGGCGGGGGCCATGATCTATGTGGTGGTGGAGGAGCTGATTCCGGAATCCCAGTCGGGTGATCATACCAATATCGGTACCATCGGCGCGGCAGCAGGCTTTGTACTGATGATGGTGCTGGATGTGGTGTTTTCCTGATTTCTTTTTTATAACATTCTTACAAGATAAAACGCAGAAAGGCAGAAAACGCGGATGAAGATTTTGATTGTACGGCACGGAGATCCCGATTACGAAAAGGATTCCCTGACAAAAAAAGGCTGGCGGGAGGCGGAATTGCTGGCGGAGAGACTGTGTAAATTGCAGGTGACGGATTTTTATGTGTCACCCCTGGGGAGAGCGAAGGATACCGCTTCTTTGACTTTGGAGAAGCTGGGACGGACCGCGGTGGAATATGACTGGCTTCGGGAATTCCCGCCAGGGATCAGGCGGCCGGATGTGGCGCCGGAGAGGATCAACGCGTGGGATTGGCTGCCTCAGGATTGGACGGCGGAACCTGCCTATTTCGACAAAGATGCGTGGGCGGACACAGAAATTATGAAAGAAGGCCATGTCAAAGAACAGTATCAGACGGTGGTGCGGGGATTGGACAAGATCCTTGCGGATCACGGTTATTACAGGGAAGGCGCCTATTACCGCACAGAGAAAGGTAATCAGGACATGCTTGTGTTTTTCTGCCATTTTGGGGTGGAGTGCGTACTTTTAAGTCATCTGATGAATGCATCGCCTATGATTCTGTGGCATCATATGTGTGCCGCTCCTTCTTCCGTTACCACAATCTGTACGGAGGAGCGCAGGGAAGGCAGAGCGGTCTTTCGCATGAGCAGCTTTGGGGATATTTCCCATCTTTACGCGGGCGGGGAGGAGCCGTCCTTTGCTGCCAGATTCTGCGAGACTTTTGACAGTCCGGACAGGCACGATTAAAGGAATTCCTGAAAAAATTTATGAACATTGTCCCTCCCTTTTGCATAAGGTACACAGTAAAGGGAGGGATTTTTATGCCTGTTGACTGCAAGGAAAAGATATTATCCAACGATTATTATGATGTGATTATCGATTTTCCCATATGGGTTTTAGGAGATTATGCGGAGAGACAATGTCATGTCAGTATTGAGAATTTGTATCATTTTATCTACTATCCCAGAGAAGATATAGGAGATTCCCAAATCTATTTTTCTTCCTACCGCAGTGTGCCAAAATTGTATGGATTGATGCAGGAGGGCGGCGGCGCCGGAGGGTTTGATCCAAACAGTCTGATCGCCAGCGGCATTCCTCAGGTTCAGAGAGAGCCTTTGGCGCTCACCGGAAGAGGCGTGGTGGTCTGTATCATTGATACGGGCATCGACTATACGAATCCCGTTTTCCGAAATGAAGACGGAACCAGCCGGATTCTTGCGATCTGGGATCAGACGATCCAGACCGGGACGCCGCCGGAAGGTTTTTTGTATGGCACGGAATACCGCAGGGAAGATATCAACAGAGCGCTGCAGGCGGAGGATCCCTATTCCGTGGTCCCCAGCAGGGACGAGATCGGCCACGGCACTTCCCTGGCATCGGTGGCGGCGGGCAGCAGGCTGAACGGCGGCCTGACGTTTCTGGGCGGGGCGCCGGAGGCGGATATCGTGGTAGTAAAACTCAAAGATTGTAAGCAGTATCTTCGGGATTTTTATCTGCTGCCCCAGACGGTCCCCGCCTATCAGGAAAATGATATCATGCTGGGTGTCCAATATGCGGATAGTTTCACCGAACCTTTCAGCAGGCCGGTGGTGATCTGCCTGGGTATGGGCACAAACTATGGGGATCACACCGGCAGTTCTCCTCTGGGAAGATATTTGAACGCCATTGCAGTGAGAAGAAATCGGGCGGTGGTGGTTGCGGGAGGAAACGAAGGAAATGCCGCTCACCATTTTCAGGGACGGCTGAATAATCAGGGGACGGGGGGACTGAACAGCAGAGCGGTAGAAGTGCGGGTAGAGCAGGGCGCGGAAGGGTTTTTCCTGGAATTATGGGGAAGTCTGCCGGATATTTTCACGGTGTCCGTCCGCACTCCCGGAGGAGAGACCATTCCCCCCGTCAGGCTGGGCCTGCAGGACAGTCTTACTTACAGTTTTATCTATGAGAGATCCAGAGTGACCATTGCCGGATTCCTTGTGGAACCGGCGTCAGGGGAGGAACTGATCCTGATGAAAGTACAAAATCCCACTCCCGGGATCTGGACGTTTCAGGTGGAGGCATCGGGGGAAATTCACAATGGTGAATTCAATATGTGGCTTCCCATCCGCCAGTTTTTGTCAGCCCCGGTTTATTTTCTGGAGTCTTCCCCTTATATCACCCTGACTGAGCCTTCCATGGCATCCAGCGTGATTTGCGTGTCCACTTATGATGCTTTGAACAACAGTTTTTATATTGAGTCAGGGAGAGGATTTTCCCGCTGCGGCGCCATCAGGCCGGATTTCGCCGCGCCGGGAGTTGACGTGTCCACCGTCAACGGAAAGCGTTCGGAAAGTTCTATGGCAGCGGCCATTACCGTGGGCGCGGTGGCTCAGTTTATGCAGTGGGCCGTTGTGGAAGGCAATAATATAGTGGTGGAGAGCCGCGAGATCAAAAACTATTTTATCCGCGGGGCTGCCAGAAGCTTTGACATGACATATCCCAATCGTGAGTGGGGCTATGGAAGGCTGAATATGGTGGGGACCTTTGACGCGCTGATCGGAGTGTGAAAATTCAAATTTACTAGTGCATTGATTGATGAGATTTGATATAATGAAAAAAAGTCATATGGGAGCACCAAGGAGGGATCAATATGAAGTATAAGGCATTGCTTACCGGAAACAATAAAACCATCATAAACGAGTTTTTCACTTATATGGATTTTAGTTTTGAAAGTATCAGTACTTCATCCCGTTATGATGATATCATAAGTCATATCAAGTATGTCGAACCGGATGTGTTTGTATATTGTCTTTATGAAGAAGAATACGATGAACTGAAACGTTTTGCCAATATGGAAGAGAAAATTTCGGCAAGGAATATTCCGCTGGTCGTCATAGGCAGCCCGGAGGACTGTGAGGAGTTTGCGCGGATTGTGCCGGTGTCACGCGCGCTGGTGCTGCAAAAGCCCATCAGTTCCCAAAAGATTGAGGCTTCCATCACCAAATTCCTGACAGAGAAGAAACAGGAGATGGAGAAAAACTTAAAAGCGGCGGAGGAGAAGGCAAAGGCGGAGAGAGAAGCGGCCCAGAATGCAGAAAAAGAGAATAACCAGGCAGGGGGGGCGAATGCGGCAGGGCTTAAGAATCAGGAAGCGCATAAGCCGGAACCGGACCGGAGAAGGCATATTCTGGTGGTGGATGACGACAGCAGCGTGCTGAAGCTTTTGAAAGGCTACCTGGCAGAGCGCTATGATGTGGCCACGGCCATCAGCGGCAAAGTGGCGATGAAATTTCTGGAGACGAAGGGGACGGATCTGGTGCTGCTGGATTATGAGATGCCAACGGAGAACGGACCCGAAGTGCTGGGGAAGATTCGCGAAAATGAGAAGACGAAGCATCTGCCGGTTGTATTTCTCACGGGTGTCACCGACAGGAATAAGATTACAGAGGTACTGTCCATGAAACCGCAGGGCTATCTGTTAAAGCCCGTTGATATGGAGAAGTTATCCTCTACCATTAAGGGAATCTTAGGCTGAGAGGAGAAGTAGGATTATGGCTATCATAGAAGATGAAATGTGTTTGACAGATCTCATTGATGTGGAAATGCTTCAGAAGATACAGGATGCCTTTTCCATGATGACGGGTCTTGCGGCGCTGATCACAGATAAAGACGGAGTGGCTATCACCCAGGGATCCGGTTTTACGGAATTTTGCATGAAGTATTGCCGCAAATCGGAACTCGGACGCCAGCGCTGTGAAAAATGCGACAGGATGGGAGCGGAAAGAGCGTTGCGGATGGGAGTGTCTTCCGCGTATTATTGCCATGCCGGACTGGTGGATTTCGCCGCGCCGATCATGGCGGGAGGGCACATGATCGGCTGCTTTATCGGCGGCCAGGTCCTGACCACGGAAATGGAGGAGGAGAAAGTTCGCGCAACTGCGGAGGAGCTTGACATCGATCCGGACGATTTGGTGGAGGCGTCTTTTAAGGTCAATATCGTCGGGAGGCAGACCATAGACAGAGCCACGGCTTCCCTTTATACCATTGCCAATGTGTTTTCCGAGATCGCATACGGAAAACATCAGCTTTATCTGAAGAACCTGGAGCTGCAGAAAGCGTCCAACATGAAGTCGGATTTCCTCGCCAATATGAGCCATGAGATCCGTACTCCCATGAATGCCGTGATCGGTATGGCGGAGATGGCGCTGCGGGAGGAAATTTCCCCTGCGGCCAGAGACTACATAGGGCAGATCAAGTCTTCCGGACAGTCGCTGCTCACTATCATCAATGACATTCTGGACTTTTCCAAGATCGAATCCGGCAAGATGGATATCAGCGCGGTGGAATATGAGCCGATGTCTCTGATCAATGATATGGTAAATATCATCATGACCCGTATCGGCAATAAGAATCTGGATCTGACGATGGATGTGAATCCGGATCTGCCCCATGAACTGTACGGGGATAATATCCGTATCAAGCAGATCCTGATCAACCTGTCCAACAACGCGGTGAAATTTACCAAGCAGGGCTGCGTTCATCTGAAAGTAGACTTCTGGAAGACTTCCGAGGACATGATAGAGCTTCAGGTAGCCGTATCCGACACGGGAAGCGGTATCAAAGAGCAGGATATGGATAAACTGTTTAAATCTTTCCAACAGGTGGACAGCAAGCGAAACCGCAATATTGAGGGTACCGGGCTGGGACTTGCCATCTGTAAGCAGCTGGTGGCTTTGATGGACGGAAAGATCCATGTGGAAAGCGAATACGGCAAAGGCAGCACCTTTTCTTTCGTCATACCTCAGAGAGTGACGAAGGATAAACCTTCCATTGAAAAAGTGGCGGAAAAGACTACCGCCGCAGGTCTGGTCCAGAGCAGGTACATTGCCGAAGAAATGGAGATCGATATGCCAAGGATGGGAGCGGAGTATAGAAGGATCGCTTCGGAAAAAGAACTGCAGAGTCTGGCGGAGGAAGGCGTGAAATATCTCTTTGTAGAGCAGCCGCTGTTCACAGACGCAGTACAGGATTTCCTTCGAGCCCATCCGGATATGCTTGGAATTGTTCTGGTCAATTTCCGTGCCATGCGTTCTTATGATCTGCCCAATGTGCGCGTGGTCAAAAAACCGTTGTGGTCCTTAAGCCTTGCGGGCGTCTTTAACGGAGAGGACGTGTATGCCAATTTTGCGCAGATGGAGGTGGATGATTTCGATTTCATCGCGCCGGAGGCGGAAATTCTGATCGTGGATGACAACGCCATCAACCTGACGGTTGCCCGAGGCCTGCTGGAGCCTTTAAACATGAAGATTGATACGGCTTTAAGCGGGAAGGAAGCCGTTGGAAAGATCACTGACAAGAAATACGATGTTATCTTTATGGACCACATGATGCCGGAGATGGATGGCATAGAGACTACCAGAGTCATCCGCCGCCTGCTGGGGGAGAACGGGCAGGTACCCATTATCGCTCTGACGGCTAACGCGGTGGACGGTACAAAAGAGCTGTTTCTCAGCGAGGGCATGAATGATTTTGTGGCAAAACCTATTGAGTTGAAGGTCATTATTTCCAAACTCAAAAGATGGCTGCCGGAAGAGAAGATCCAAAAGAATAAAAATAAATTCGGAGAAGGCGCGCAGGCGGCGAAGCAGATTGTCAAGCCGCAGCAGAATATTTCGATCGGCGGTCTGAACGTAGAGACAGCCTTGAGGCTTTTAGGCAATGAAAAGCTTTTCTGGGCGGTTCTGAAAGAATATTACCGTGTCATCGATAAAAAATATAATTTGATCCGGGAGTATGAACGGAAGGAACAATGGAAAGAATATACAATAGAAGTACATGCTTTGAAAAGTTCTTCCAGGCAGATTGGCGCACTGGAGCTGGCCGCTGTGGCGGAGCGTATGGAAGCGGCCGGAAACGCGAAAGACGCTGAGCTGATTCATGAAACCACTCCCGCAATGCTGGAATCTTATATCCGCTATAAAGGCATACTGGCGCCGTATTTTGAGGAGCAGACTGATCAGCAGAATGGCAGGCCGGTGGATAAGGATGAACTGTTGAAGCTTTTTGTGCAGATGAAAGAGGCTTTGGACAATCTGGATATGGATGCCATGGAAGCAGTAGTCAAGAGTATGAGTGAGTATTCTTACAGTGAAAACCAGAAGAAATATTTTGACGACTTGAAAAATGCTGTGGATGATATTGACACGGAAAAATGTGAAGAGATTCTGAACGCATGGGAAGATTCTCTTTAAAAGTTAAAAAAATGAAAGTTTTCTTATGTTTTTATGAACTCTCTTGACTTTTGAAACTATGGATAGTAGGGTATGAGTATTGTGAGGAAGCAGTTTGACGTTATGAAAGGAGAGAGTTTATGAAAAGGGGAATGCGTGCGACATTCATGAGCGGCGTGGCCGCAATTATGATCGCTGTCAATACTTTGAACGTTTCCGCCGCAGATATCAGCACGTTTTTTGACGCTGAGTATTACGCAGAGCAAAATCCGGATGTGGCTGCTGCCTGCGGAACAGATGAGGAAGCGCTCTATCAGCATTATATGACATATGGCATTAAGGAAGGAAGAAACTGCAGCGAGGTCTTTAATGTAAAGCTTTACCGTGAGCAGTATCCTGACCTGGAAGAAGCGTTCGGAGATGACTGGGAAGCTTATGTGAACCATTATTTCACCGTGGGCGTTAAGGAAGGCAGGGACGGCTGCGGAGCTTTTGATGCCGTTACCTATGCGAATCGTTATGAAGATCTGAAGGAGGCCTACGGCTATGATGTGGAAAAGCTGTATGAGCATTATAAGCTGTTGGGACAGGCCGAAGGCAGGGAGGCGGAGTCCTTTATCGCCTATCTGAACAGAGTGGAAGAAGAATCCCGCGAAAAGGCGAAGATACAGAGTGAGATCGGTTCGTTGCTGGAGGCGTATGTGGCCGAATATGATAAGTATGTCAATACGCCGAAACCCGGCTGGCAGCGGCTGTATCACTCGGAAGCCTATCAGCAGTTTATGGATTACATGGAGGACTTCTGGGATAAAGTAGCATCCGGAGAGATTTCTCAGGATGAGGCGCAGACTGTGACCGAAATGATTCAGGAAGCGTTTGCTAAATATGTGAAAAATTAATGCAGCGGATTGATATGACCGGCAAAGCTCCATCAGACAGTTAGGAAAAATGACAAACAGAAAAAGCGGTTGTTTTTGCCTGAGGAAAGTATGAAAAAAACGGCATACTCATATATTGTAGGGAAAAAACTGTTTGGATGGATGCTTTGTGAAAACAATTTTTGTAAAGGAGATATTGAAAGAAGCCAAAGGGAAAATTGCGGGCAAAAAGAAGAAAAATTGGGAAGGAACCGTTATGGCGGCGCTTCTCTTATGCGCCATGTTTTTCCTGGGAAGAGAACTGGCCGCCACGTTTGCGGCGCAAAATGAAAAAGTGGGCGCAGCCCTGAGCACTGGCGTGATCGAACAGGATACGGCAAACTGGGGGCTGGGCTTTGGCAAAGAAGGTGAAAAGCCCAAGGGAAACGCCACCGTTTCGGAGATGAAACAATACAATGCTTACTATATGGCGGAGGGAGAAGAGAAAGTTTTGTATCTGACCTTCGACTGCGGTTATGAGAACGGGAATACGGAGCCTATCCTGGACGCTTTGAAAAAGCATAATGCACCGGCTACTTTCTTTGTGGTGGGCCACTTTTTGGAATCGGCGCCGGAAATCGCGCGGCGCATGGTGACTGACGGGCACACTGTAGGTAATCATACATATCATCATCCGGATATGTCCAAAATTTCGGATCAGGCGTCTTTTCAGAAAGAGATGGATGAGGTGGCTTCCCTTTTCGAGGAGATTACCGGAAGCAGGCTTGCCATGTATTACCGGCCGCCTCAGGGGAAATACAATATTGCCAATCTGCAGATGGCAAAAGATCTGGGATACACTACGTTTTTTTGGAGTCTTGCCTATGTGGATTGGGATCAGAATAATCAGCCCAGTCACGAAGAGGCAATTAAGAAGCTGACATCCAGAGTCCATCCCGGAGCCATTGTGTTATTGCACAGCACTTCAAAGACTAATGGGGAGATCATGGATGAAATACTGACAAAGTGGGAGGAGATGGGTTATACCTTCAGGCCGCTGTCTGATTTTTTGGAACAGCAGGGGGCAACGACTGATCTGAATACAGCGGAAAACAATCATATACTGTCCATCGCGTCAGAATTGTGATATTAAAATAAGCGCTGGCTGCCGCGTGTTCTACGGGATAATCAATTTGTTTGAACCTAGACACCGGCAATACGGAATATTCCGCACTTCTCCCGAAACCAACGCCAGAATCATTATAATGCTGTTCAAATGGAAATGCAATCAATTTCTTTTGACTTAGAGGAAACGCTATTATATACTTAAAAGCAGAATAAGCGAGATATACCGAGGAGGACGGGATGGAGAAAGAACTGGTAATTGTCATTGATTTCGGCGGCCAGTATAACCAGTTGGTTGCAAGGCGCGTCAGAGAATGCAATGTATACTGTGAAATATATTCTTATAAGACTGATCTGACAAAGATCAAGGCAATGCATCCCAAGGGAATCATTCTGACGGGGGGGCCCAACAGCTGCTACGAAGAGGGAGCGGCGTCCTGTTCTCCCGAGCTGTTTGAACTGGGGATTCCCGTGCTGGGACTCTGCTATGGCGCACAGCTCATGATCCATGTGCTGGGCGGAAAAGTGGCCAGAGCGGCCGTGCGGGAGTATGGGAAAACGGAAGTGGATGTTGATACCGCATCGGAGCTTTTTGCAGGCGTCACCCCGCATACCATCTGCTGGATGAGTCATTTTGATTACATCGCAGAACTGGCGCCGGGCTTTCAGGCGGTGGCTGTTACGGCAAACTGCCCTGTGGCGGCTGCAGAGTGCAGAGAGAAGCGTCTGTATGCGATCCAGTTCCATCCGGAAGTTTTACATACCACAGAGGGCTCTAAGATGCTCTATAACTTTGTGAGAAATATCTGCGGCTGCAGCGGCGACTGGCGTATGGATTCCTTTGTGGAGGAGAATGTCAGGGCCATCCGGCAAAAAGTGGGAGATGGCAAAGTGCTCTGCGCCTTGTCCGGCGGAGTGGATTCTTCTGTGGCAGCAGTGCTGTTATCGAAAGCGGTTGGCAATCAGTTAACCTGTGTTTTTGTGGATCAGGGATTGCTCAGAAAAAATGAGGGAGATGAGGTAGAAGCTGTTTTCGGCCCCAACGGCAGTTATGATCTGAATTTTATCCGCGTCAATGCACAGGAGCGTTTTTATGCCAGACTAAAGGGCGTGGAGGAACCGGAGAGAAAGCGTAAGATCATTGGAGAAGAGTTTATCCGGGTGTTTGAAGAAGAGGCAAAAAAGATTGGCGCGGTGGATTTCCTGGTACAGGGAACGATTTATCCCGATGTCGTGGAGAGCGGTCTGGGCGGTGAGTCCGCTGTGATCAAGTCCCACCATAATGTCGGCGGACTGCCGGACTGCGTTGACTTTAAGGAGATCATAGAGCCTCTCAGCAATTTGTTCAAAGACGAAGTGCGAAAAGTCGGATTGGAACTCGGCATTCCGGAACATCTGGTGTATCGCCAGCCTTTCCCCGGTCCCGGACTGGGTATCCGCATTATCGGGGAAGTCACAGAGGAGAAGGTGAAGATTGTTCAGGAAGCGGACGCTATCTACCGCGAGGAGATTGCCAAAGCCGGACTGGACAAAAGTATCAATCAGTATTTTGCGGCGCTGACAAATATGCGTTCTGTGGGCGTGATGGGAGACGAGAGAACCTATGACTACGCCATTGCACTCCGGGCTGTCAATACCATAGATTTCATGACGGCGGAAGCGGCGGAGATCCCTTGGGAAGTGCTTAAGAAAGTGACAAGCAGAATCATCAATGAGGTGGCGCATGTGAATCGGGTGGTGTATGATTGCACGAGCAAACCGCCTGGGACGATAGAGTTCGAATAGCGGACATTTGGACTGGAAAGTGCGTAAAATTGGCATTTTTCAGTCCTTCTTTTTGCTTTGTGAGATTGTTTTGAGATTGATTTTGAAGCACTTTCCACATATTCCGCAAAAAGAGGATCCGATTGAAATTCCTGTCGAAGTGTGTTAGTATTTCTTTGGGACTACCAGGATGGTAGGCGGTTAGCCCTCTCCGGAGGGACTGTGACCCTCCGTTTACATAGAAACCCGCAAGGGAATCTGGGAAAGGAGGGCTGAGCCATATGGATATTTTGGGACTGATTGCAGTGCTGAGCTTCGGCTTGACCTGCTTTGGAATCGGATACTCTTTTGGTAAAGATAGTAACAAGACACAAAAATAGCCGCCCCGGTCTGGAAAACTGAGCGACTATTTTAGTCTAACATATTTCGGACTAACCGTCTATCGGTAGAGCCCAGGGGCATCTGTTACCAGCAGGTGCCCTTCTTTATGTTCAATATACCATATCCAGTGCAGAGTTTCAAGTGATTTCTTTTTCCTGCGGCATTTGGCGGAACTGGTTTAACCTGTCGGCCAGCTTCGTATCCTTGTCAGGGTATAGGTGTGAATAAGTGTCAAGCGTTGTCTTTACCGATTCATGCCCCAACCGGTCCGCTATCTCCAATGGTGAAAAGCCGAGCTCTATCAGCATACTTGCGTGGCTGTGCCTCAGATCGTGTACCCTTATTGGCTGCAAGCCCACTTTTTGGGAGGCACGCTTTATTTCTTTTTCCAGGGCAGATTTTGTGAAATAGAAAATCCGGTCCCCTTTTCCGATGCC
>CANREV010000003.1 GCA_947629645.1 uncultured Acetatifactor sp.
TAATAGGTCATAAGCTTAACCAGGGAAGAGACGGAGTCGTAAGGTGGATGTTCGGTGTCCGGTTCTGAGGGTACAACCTTCAGGCGCATATTTCGCTTTAAAAGAGTAGTTTTGCTACTCTTTTTTTAAATTTACGCAAGCAATGAACCAAGCTGACAAGTAAAAAATTTTCATGAATTTCACAGTGTTTCGCAGAAGGCTGCCGGGGAGAAAAGGTAAAAATTGTTGGCGCAGTACGCTGCAGAGGAAGAAGACGAAAAAATCCAAAAATTTTTAACAAAATTATCAGATAATAGTTTCATTTTCTGTTCAAGTTTGTTATAATGTCCTAAAAGGGTAGTTTAAGCTCTTACTGGTGAAAACAACGAGGTGGAAAGATGGATACAAAAATATTACTTGAAAATGGAACGAACGAATTAGAAATCCTTGAATTTACTCTGGCGGGCAATTCATATGGCATTAATGTAGCGAAAATCAGAGAAATTATCAGATATGAGCCTGTTACGCCTGTACCCAACTCTCATCCCAGTATTGAAGGAATTTTTATGCCGCGTGATACTATGATAACGGCGATTGATCTGAAGAACTGCCTTGGCCGCGGTGAATCGAAGCCGAGCGGGTTATTTATCATCACTAATTTTAATAAACTTGATATTGCGTTTCATGTTGAGGAAGTTTTGGGAATTCACAGAGTATCCTGGAGAGACATTATCAAACCAGATGCTACGATTTCCACAACGGATGAAAGTGTATCTACCGGTATCATCAAAAAAGACGGTAAACTCATTATCATAGTTGATTTTGAGAAAATCGTGGCGGATATTAATCCTGAGACGGGACTTAAGATGTCGGAGATCGTTGAACTGGGCGAAAGACACAGAAGCAATGTTCCTATTTTGATCGCTGAGGATTCGCCTTTGCTGAATAAATTGATTGTTGATTCCCTGAAAAGAGCAGGTTATGACAATTTGATTCATACTGAAAACGGTCAGAAAGCATACGATGTGATTTGCCAGTGCAAGGCAGATGGTACATTGAAGGATCATGTCCGTATCATTGTAACGGATATTGAAATGCCTGAGATGGATGGGCACAGGCTTACAAAGCTTGTAAAATCAGATGAGGCAACAGCGGATATACCTATCATTATTTTCTCATCTCTGGTAAATGATGATATGAAGAGAAAGGGCGAGGCGCTGGGAGCAGACGCGCAGCTTTCCAAACCTGAGATTGGTAATCTGGTAAGGATAGTAGACCGACTTGTGGAAGAAAATCATCTGGCGGATTGACAGAGGGGGATGTTGTTTGTTATGACATCCGGTAATAAGACAGTAAAAGCTGGGATCTTCCCAGCTTTTTTTGTAGATTTCAAAATAGGAAACGGAGTGTAAGTCAGGATATGATTTTAGATGACATCCGGGGAAAAATCGCGTCTGCAGAAATGATTTTAGTTGGTTTGGGCGAGGAATTTGATCATTTAGCAAATGTCAGAAAGACGGACGAATATGAGAAGGGAAGTGAAATACTTCAACAGGCGGAAATGAAGTGGTTGCTTCCTGTGTGGTATGATTACTGTGAAAGTATTTTGAAAACTGACACGGCGAAGGTTCTGGCAAAGCTGGCAGGCATGTTGACAGGGAAGAATTATTTTGTGGTGTCGGTTGCAATGAATGATGCGATCGCGCAAACGCCGTGGGCGAAGGGGCGGCTGGTTATGCCCTGTGGCTCATCCCGGAAACTTCAATGTGCGGACGGATGCGGAGCGGATCCGGTTGCTCTGCAAAAGAAGGATAAAAAGTTGTTGTTTGATACAATGGAACAATTGTTTCATGGCAGCTTTGAGCCGGATAACCTGAAAGGACTTGGAATTTGTGAGCACTGTCATGCGCCTATGATTTTGAACAATATTTATGCAAAAAAATACAACGAGAACGGATATTTAGAGCAATGGAATCTGTATACAAAGTGGCTGCAGGGGACGTTGAACCGGAGAGTGCTGATTTTGGAGTTTGGCGTTGGAATGCAATTTCCTTCTGTTATAAGATTTCCTTTTGAAAAGATAGCATATTTTAATCAAAAGGCGGAAATGTACCGGATTCATGAGAAGCTGTATCAAATAGCAGAAGAATTAAAAGGGAAAGCATTTGGTTTGTCGCAGAATGCGATTGATTGCTTGAGAAACCTGTGATAAACTATAAATAGTTGTATATCCATACGATAAGTCATAGGAAAGCAGAGGTTGAATTATGCCTTCACAAGAAGATTACTTAGACAAATTGTTAAATGTTATATCACAAAACGATTTGGAAGAGTTGGATTTGGATGAACAGAATCTCTCCAATACAGATCATGTAGGATCTGAAGAAGAAACGTCTTCTATGAATGAAGATTTGAAAGCATTGCAGGAAGAGGCAGGAATCACGGGGGAAGATCCGGACCTGGGACTTTCGGAGGAACCCTTGGAATCCGCAATTGAGAGCCTGGATTTTGCGGACGCAGATCTGGGACTTTCGGAGGAACCCTCGGAATCCGCAATGAAGGACCTGGATTTTGCGGATGCAGATATGGGACTTTCGGAGGACCTTTCAGATTCTGCAGCGGAAGGAGACTTAAGTGTTTCGGAAACAGATGCAGGACTTTCAGAAGAATCTCAAGAGAAGTCTGAGGAAACATTGTCTTTGGATGATGATTTAAAGGCATTGCAGGAAGAGTTGGGAATCACGGGGGGAGATTCGGATATGGGACTTTCGGAGGACCCCTCGGAATCCGCAATGAAGGACCTGGATTTTGCGGACGCAGATCTGGGACTCTCGGATGCCCCCTCAGAATCCGCAATGAAGGACCTGGATTTCGCGGATGCAGATATGGGACTTTCGGAGGACCTTTCAGAATCTGCAGCAGAAGGAAACTTAAGTGTTTCGGAAACAGATGCAGGGCTTTCAGAAGAATCTCAAGGTAAGCCTGAGGAAACGCTGTCTCCGTCTTTGGATGATGATTTAAAAGCATTGCAGGAAGAGCTGGGAATCACAGGGGGAGATTCGGATATGGGACTTTCGGAGGACCCCATGGAATCCGCAATGAAGGACTTGGATTTTGCGGATGCAGATATGGGACTTTCGGAGGAACTTTCAGAATCTGCGGCGGAAGGAGACTTAAGTGTTTCGGAACCAGATGCAGGACTTTCAGAAGAATCTCAAGGGAAGCCTGAGGAAACATTGTCTTCGTCTTTGGATGATGATCTGAAGGCATTGCAGGAAGAGTTGGGAATCCTTGGGGAAGATCCGGATTCAGGGTCAGCGGAGGGAGAAGCGGAAACTCCTACAGATGCTGATATAGAATCATTACAGGCGGAATTGGGATTGTCGGAGGACAGGTCTGAGGATCTGTCTGATCTTACAGCAAAAGAGTCAGAAACAGATATCTCGGAAATATCTTCCATGACGGAAGAGGATATTGACAGACTTTTGGCGCAGGGAAGAGAAACGCAGGAGGAAAGTCAGGACGATGCGGCGGCTGAGTTTCATGGTGATATTGCGGAATTGCTGGCAGACAGTGATGACAGCGATTTACAGGAAATTCATGATCTGCTGGAGAAGTCTGACAATAACGAAGCAGTGGGAGAGGAAATTGAATCTCTGATTGAAAGTGAAAAAGAGGAAGCTCAATTACTTCCTGAAGATCTGCCTGATCCGGATGAAAATCCGGATGCCCAAAAGGAACAATTGTCTCCCAAGGAACAAAAAGCCTTGGAAAAGAAACGTTTGAAAGAGGAGGCTGCCGCGGCAAAAAAGGCAAAAGCCGCAGAAAAGAAGGCGGAGAAGGAAGCAAGAAAGGCAGCGAAGAAAGCGGAAAAAGAAGCCAGAAAAAGGGATAAGGCTGGCACAGCGGAAGAAGGCAGTATTTCTGAACAGGGGACTGCGAAACCGGATGAGCCGATCGATACCACACTTTTGGATTCCATTCTTTCGGAAGCCGGAAAGATCAGCGGTGATGATAAAGTTACGGGCTTTACGGGAAATTATAATGCGGAAGTAGATGGTGATCTGCAGGAGCAGCTTGGGGATGATGCGGATCTTCCGGGGCTGAAGGAAGAATCCGAAAATGTCCAGGAGGGGGACGATTTTGGGATAGATTTGGGAAGCCTGCTAAACGGAAGTGATGGTGAGGATGCCGGTATAGCAGAAGGCGGGGAGAATTCAGATTTTCCTGATTTTGTCGCATTGGATGCGGATGACATCGCGGGAATCGCAGAATTGACAGATGAGGGCGAGGAAGAAGATAAGCCTAAGAAAAAAGGGTTTTTCTCCAGATTCCTGGAATTTTTAACACAAGAGGATGAGGAAGAAGAGGAAGAGAATGAAAATATTCAGTTGTCTGATGAGAATCAGGAGATCATAGAGGAACTGGATCAGGAAAAAGATAAGAAACAAAAGAAAGGCAAAAAAGGCAAGAAGAAGGACAAGAAGGACAACAAGAAGGACAAGGCGGAAAAGAAAGGGGAAACTCCTGACGGGGACGAGGAAGAATCCGAGGAGGAAAAGGATAAGAAAGAGGGGAAGAAAAAGAAAGACAAAAAGCCTAAAAAAGAAAAGGCACCCAAGGAAACAGAACCCGTTGACCCTAAGAAGCGGCTGACATTTAAAAAGATACTGCCGATAGCGCTGGTCTGCCTGTCATTGGCAGGGGCCATCATCATTCTTACGAATTTGTTTACAGACTATACTGATAAGGCCGCGGCGCGGACGGCGTACCATAACGGCGATTATCAGACCTGTTACCAGAATCTTTATGGCAAGGACTTAAATGACAGCGATCAGGTTATGTTAGGAAAGTCTGAAAGTATTTTGACGGTAAGATTGTGGATCCGTGAATATGAGATCCTTGAGGCGGAAGGTTCTTCACTGGAGGCGCTTGACAGTTTGATCCAATCTGTTTACCATTATCCTGATCTGTACGAGAAAGCGTCACAGTGCAACGCAACGCAGGAGGTTGCAAACGAGTATGCAGTGATTTTGAATCTGCTTTCTGAGAAGTACGGCCTGACGGAGGACCAGGCGAAAGCCATTGCGGCGGAACCGGATGATATCCAATATACCAAGCAGGTCAATACGATCGTTCAGGGCGGAGCTTACGGTTCATGGAACGAGCCGGAACCGGAACCTGAAAAGGAGCCTATGACCGATGTGCTCCCTGAGGAATCCGAACTGCCGGACGAAAACTTTATTGATACCAATACTGCAAGGTAAGGGAAGGTCAGTCTGATGATTTCGATTATTGACTATGATGCGGGCAACATAAAAAGTGTGGAAAAAGCGCTTCATCATCTGGGACAGGAAGCTGTCATTACCAGAGATCCCGATAAGATTCTCAACGCAAAAGGGGTGATACTTCCCGGCGTGGGCGCTTTTGGCGATGCCATGGAAAAGCTTCATACTTACGGGCTGGTGGATGTGATTCATCAGTGTGTGGCAAAGCAGATTCCCTTTTTGGGGATCTGCCTCGGGCTGCAGCTTCTGTTTGAGAGCAGTGAGGAAAGTCCGGGAGTGGAAGGCTTGCATATTTTGGATGGAAAGATACAAAGGATTCCTTCACAGGCGGGATTGAAGATTCCGCATATCGGTTGGAACAGTTTAAGTTTTCCCAACGAGGGAAGGCTGTTTCGCGGGATTTTGGAGAACTCATATGTGTATTTTGTGCATTCTTACTATTTGCAGGCCGCAGATCCGGCGATTGTGACGGCGACAACGGAGTATGGCGCTTGTATTCATGCGTCCGTGGAAAAGGGTAATGTGTTCGCCTGTCAGTTCCATCCGGAGAAAAGTTCGGATGTCGGCATGCGTATTTTGCAGAATTTTATCGGGATCGTGGAGGGTTAAGATGCATACAAAACGTGTGATTCCCTGTCTGGATATCAAGGATGGCAGAGTGGTCAAGGGCATTAAATTTGAAAATCTGAAAGACGCAGGGGACCCTGCGGATGTGGCCGCCGCCTATGACAAAGCGGGAGCTGATGAAGTGGTGTTCCTTGATATCACGGCTTCCTCGGACAGCCGGGCCACTCAGTTAGAGTGGGTGCGTCAGGTAGCCTCCAGATTGTTTATTCCCTTTACGGTAGGCGGAGGGATCCGCACGGTTGATGATTTCAAAGCCATTCTCAGGGAGGGGGCGGACAAAATTTCCGTGAATTCCGCGGCGATCATGAATCCACAGTTGATTTCGGATGCGGCGGATAAATTCGGCAGCCAGTGCGTGGTGGTAGCCATCGATGCAAAGCGCAGGGCGGACGGCAGCGGATGGAATATCTTTAAGAACGGCGGCCGTGTGGATATGGGTATGGACGCTGTGGAATGGGCTTTAAGGGCGGAACGTCTCGGCGCGGGGGAGATCCTTTTGACCAGTATGGATGGGGACGGTACCAAGGAGGGCTATGATCTGGAACTGACCAGGGCGGTGGCGGAAGCTGTCAGCATACCTGTCATTGCCTCCGGAGGCGCGGGAAGGCTGGAGCATTTTTATGACGCGCTGACGAAAGCCAAAGCGGAGGCAGTTTTAGCGGCATCGCTGTTTCATTATAAAGAGTTGGAAATCAGGCAGGTGAAAGAGTATCTGCGTGGGAAAGGTGTCAGCGTAAGATTATGAGTATGATAAGCAATGACTGGCTTACGGAACTTGGCAGCGAGTTCAGTAAGCCTTATTATAAGCAGTTGTATGAGTTTGTGAAAACGGAATATAATACCACACAGGTATTTCCTCCTGCGGACGACATTTTTAATGCGTTTCATCTGACGCCGCTCAGCGAGGTAAAAGTGGTCATTCTCGGGCAGGATCCTTATCACAATGTGGGACAGGCTCACGGTCTTTGTTTTTCCGTGAAACCGGAAGTGGATATTCCTCCTTCTTTAGTGAATATTTATAAAGAACTGCATGATGACCTGGGGTGTGAGATCCCAAACAACGGCTATCTGGTCAAGTGGGCGAAACAGGGTGTGCTGATGCTGAATACGGTGCTGACCGTGCGCGCCCACATGGCAAATTCCCACAGAGGGAGAGGCTGGGAAGAATTTACCGATGCGGCTATCCGGGCATTGAACAAACAGGATCGTCCCATTGTATTTATTCTGTGGGGGAGACCGGCCCAGAGCAAAAAGCGGATGCTGGACAATCCTAATCATCTGGTCCTTGAGGCGCCCCACCCCAGTCCCCTTTCCGCATATAACGGTTTCTTCGGCAGCAAGCCTTTCAGCAAGACTAACCGCTTTCTGGAAGAACATGGGATTGAGCCTGTTGACTGGCAGATTGAAAACGTGTAAACTGGAAAGTTGTACGGGTTAGATCAGACAAACCTGCTGCAATGCGCCATATGATACAACGTGACAGTTTTGCCGGAGGCTGAACGGTTACGATACGACAGAAAAGAGGATACATTATGGAAAAGAAAGCATTTGTGACAAAAGAGATGATCGAGGAAATTACAAAAACGTATCCCACGCCTTTTCACATTTATGACGAGAAGGGCATCCGTGAGAATGCGAAAGCGTTGAAAGAAGCGTTTGCGTGGAACAGGGGTTACAAAGAATTTTTTGCGGTAAAAGCAACTCCCAATCCTTTTCTGATCAATATTCTGAGAGAATACGGATGCGGCTGTGACTGTTCTTCCCTGACGGAGCTGATGCTCAGTCATGCCATGGGGCTAAAGGGGGAAGATATCATGTTTTCCTCCAATGATACGCCGGAGGAAGAGTTCAGGCTGGCGGCGCAGATCGGCGCTACCATCAATCTGGATGATATTACGCACATTGCCTTTTTGGAACAAATTTTAGGAAGCCTGCCTGAAACTATAAGCTGTCGCTATAATCCCGGCGGATATTTTTCCCTGGGAACGGATATTATGGATAATCCCGGAGATGCCAAGTACGGTTTTACCACGGAGCAAATGTTCGAGGGATTCCGGATCCTGAAAGAGAAAGGTGTGAAGCATTTTGGCATTCACGCTTTTCTCGCCAGCAACACTGTGACCAATGAATATTATCCCACGTTGGCGAAACAGTTGTTTGAGTTAGCTGTAAAGCTGAAAGAGGATACGGGGGCGCACATTGCCTTTATCAATCTTTCCGGCGGTATCGGGATTCCCTACCGTCCCGATCAAACGCCCAATGATATCGGGGTGATCGGAGATGAGGTCAGAAAAGTTTACGAGCAGGTTCTGGTTCCGGCAGGAATGGGAGATGTGGCTATTTATACGGAGTTGGGACGTTTCATGATGGGCCCCTACGGTCATCTGGTGACTAAGGTGATTCATCAAAAGCACACTCACAAGGAATATCTGGGCGTGGATGCCTGTGCGGTAAACCTGATGCGGCCTGCCATGTATGGAGCGTATCATCATATTACCGTTTTGGGGAAGGAGGATAAGCCCTGCGACCATAAGTATGATGTGACAGGCTCCCTCTGCGAGAACAACGACAAATTTGCCATCGACAGAATGCTTCCCGAAGTGGAAATCGGCGATTATATCGCAATCCATGACACGGGAGCCCATGGATTTGCCATGGGATACAATTACAACGGCAAGCTGAAATCCGCGGAGCTTTTGCTGCACGAGGATCATTCCGTTGAGCTGATCCGCCGTGCGGAGACGCCTAAGGATTATTTTGCTACTTTCGATGGGTTTGAAATCTTTGACAAGTTGTTTCCCCAAAAATAAGCTGGGCTGAGGAAGAGTAAGTTATGAGATATCCGGAATGTCTGCCCGATGGCGGCACGGTAGGTTTTCTGGCGCCCGCGTTCGGGTGCGCCACAGAGCCGTATCTGAGTTGTTTTAAAAACGCCCAAAGCAAGTGGAAAAAGCTGGGGTATCAGGTGGTCTTAGGCGCTAACTGTTATGAAAACGCTGGCATTGGTATCAGCAATACGCCTGAAAAATGCGGGGCGGAAGTGATGGAAATGTTTGCAAGAAAGGACGTCCATTGCCTGATTTCCTGCGGCGGCGGGGAATTGATGTGCGAGATCCTTCCCCATGTGGATTTTGAAAAACTGGCGGAAATGGATCCCAAATGGTTTATGGGATATTCCGATAATACTAACCTGACTTATCTTTTGGCAACGCTGGCGGATACCGCATCGGTCTATGGGCCGGGGGCGAAAGCTTTCGGCATGGAGCCCTGGCATGATTCCGTAAAAGACGCTTTCGGTATTCTTACGGGACGTCAGAATACGGTGCACAGCTATGGACTGTGGGAAAAGGAAAAAGCGCAGACAGAGGATCCTTTAGCCCCCTATCATGTGACGGAACCTTTAAGGATGCGCCTGTTTTTGGGAAGGGAAGAAATTTCTCTCCCTAAAGGCGGTGCGGGGAGAAAGGAAATGAAAATGTCGGGGAGACTGCTGGGCGGCTGTCTGGACTGTCTGACGAATCTTGCTGGCACCCGATATGACAGGACGAGTAAGTTTATAGAAAAATATAAGCAGGACGGTATCCTCTGGTTTCTGGAGGCCTGCGATCTGAATGTATTTTCTATCCGCCGCGCCATGTGGCAGTTGGAAGAGGCGGGCTGGTTTCAGTATGTGAAAGGTTTTTTGATCGGTCGTCCTTTAAACGGTGCGGAAATGATGGGACTGGATTCCTGCAATGCTGTGCTGGAAACGGCGGGCAGGAAGAATGTACCGGTGATTTTGGACGTGGATCTGGGCCATCTGCCGCCTATGATGCCGCTTGTGGTGGGAAGCCTGGCAAATGTGACGTTTACAGGTCAGAATCTGACTGTGGAAATGATATATGCTTAAAAGAAAGAGCCGCTTTCAATGGCTCTTTTTTGTTTTTTGACGATTCCACTGTCAGTAGAGAGGATTCTACGGGCAGGTAGTTTTCATTTTTACAGATTTTGATAGCATGAAAGCGAAAGGAGTAAACAGGATATATAAGAGCCGGAGAAAACGGAGCAGCCGGTTCGGGAAGGAGTGGAAGAGGTTTATGGACCAGATGAAAATCGGCAGATTTATCGCCGCTTGCAGAAAAGAGAAAGGGATGACACAGAAAGAACTTGCAAAACAAGTGGGCGTCAGCGACAAAGCTGTGTCAAAGTGGGAATGCGGAAACGGTATGCCGGAACTTTCCATTTTGATGCCTTTGTGTCAGATGCTTCAGGTAAATGTCAACGAGCTGTTGTCAGGCGAGAGACTTTCCGGTGACAGCTATTCCAAAAAAGCGGAGGAAAATATTATGAATTTGATGCAGGAGAAAGAAAAGGACAGAAAAAAGGACAAAATGGCTCTATTAAATGCGGCGCTGGTCCTTGCGCTGAGTGTGGGTGTGGTGCTTGGAGAAATTCTGTGGTTATGGCTGGTGGACGGACATTCCTTGTCGAAGGGTCAGTTCAGTGCGATATTGGTAGATTTTTCCCTATTGATTCCCATGATCCTGATAGTGGCGCTGACCTTGAGCGTCTCCGGATTGTGGAAAGCTTTTTTCCGTGTTTTCGGGATTCTTTTTGCACGCAGGGAATACTCCGCGTGGGAGGTGAACGAGTCCGGCGCTGCCCTGAAACTGGCGGGAAACATGTGGCTTTTTACGGGGATTCTCTCAACGGTACTCTCCATGATCTCGGCCTTATGGGATGTGGAACCTTTTCCGGAGAACTTTGCATATCTGGTGACAGTCTCTGCCCCTGTCCTTGCATTTGTGCTGCTGGGCGCTTTCTACGGCGTGGCCGGGAAAATGCTCTTTTTGCCGCTTCAGAGTAAATTAGAAGTCATAATCCACCGGATGGCACAGCAGGATTGAAGCGCCTGCGTTGGCGAAAAATGTGAAAAACTCCTTGTCAAGCAGCGGATTCTATGATAGAATAAGTTCTGTTGCAGGAAAACGCTGCGGATGCCGGCGTGTCGGAATGGCAGACGAGGCAGACTCAAAATCTGTTGTGGGCAACCACGTGCGGGTTCAAGTCCCGCTGCCGGCATGATAGGGAAATCAGGATCGATCCTATCTGTTCCAGGTTGGAACAGATAGGATTTTTTCGTATGGCTAACGGGTATCGGGGTCACGTTTCTATAATGTTTTCCGGTTGATATAGTTTGTCTTAAATTTTGAGTACATGATTTTCTGGCTGTGGTAGAGACCGAAGTAGCCGGAGAGCATATAGCTGAACGCCACGGAGAGCAAAAAGTAAGGAACGCCCTCATAGCCGAACAGCTCAAAACTGATTAACAGCGAGGTGATGGGGCAGTTGGTGACACCGCAGAATACGGAGATCATGCCAACCGCCGTGCAGAGTGTGGGAGAAAATCCCAGCAGATTTCCAAACAGACATCCGAAAGCCGCACCCGTGAAAAAGGAAGGCACGATCTCGCCGCCTTTGAATCCGGCGCACAGCGTGGCGGCCGTGAAAATAATTTTCAAAAGAAAGGCCTCAGGGCGGACCGTTGCTTCCTCCATGCAGCGGGCGATAAAGTCCATTCCCGCTCCGTTGTAGGTCTGATCTTTCACAAGCAGCGTCAGAAGGATCACGATGCAGCCGCCCACAAAGATGCGCAGGAAAGAATTTTTAAAAAAATGTTTGTAACAAAATTCCGCGCCGTGCAGTGTGATGCAGAAGAGGATGCTGACCAGTGCGCAGAGGATCGCCAGAAGGGAGATCTTTACGGCGTTTATCACGTTAAAATCGGGTATCTGCGCGATTACGAAAGTTTCCGGCGCGATCCCCGCCAGGGAGGCGATGCCGTGAGCCACTAAAGCGGCAATGACGCAGGGCACCAGCGCGGAATAGTGCATGATGCCCACGGTGACAACCTCCATGGAGAAGATGGCCGCTGCCAGAGGGGTGCCGAAAAGAGAAGAGAAGGCGGCGCTCATACCGCACATTATCATCACATGTTTGTCTTTTTCATCCAGCCGGAATAAACGTCCGATGCCGTTTCCGATACTTCCTCCCAGCTGCAGCGCGGCGCCTTCGCGGCCTGCGGAGCCGCCCAGAAGATGGGTCAGAAGAGTGGATACAAAGATGAGCGGAGCCATCCTGAGCGGCAGATGGTCGCCGGAATGGATTGCTGAGATGACCAGATTGGTCCCTGTGTCGTTCTGATCGTGCAGGACATAATAGCAGCCTACAATGACAAGGCCTCCGATGGGGAGCAGCCAGATCAGCCAGGGATGATTGAGCCGCGTGTTGGTCACAAAGGTCATGGAGAAGGAGAACAGTGTGCCCGCCGCGCCGATCAGGATTCCTGAGACAATAGAAAAGACCACCCATTTGACAGCGCTGATCATACGGTGAAAATTGTGCTGGATCACGCGTTTTTGCGTTGCATTTAATTTGAATTCACTTAACTTGAATGCGCTTGGTTTTAACATAAGTAAGATACCTCTCACAAGAAATAAAGTAACGGTTCAGCCATACGCCGCCGCGAAAAATAAAAGATGAAAACTGCCGTTTATATTATAGCTTATAGCGCATCCGCTGAAAAGTGGAAGCGGGAATAAATTTTTGTTGACTTTTGCACTTTAAACTGCTAAAATCAAAAGAAGCGGATACGTATTGTGAATGCAAGAGGAGAAAATGTCATGAAAGAAATATCAAATTTGATTGCTTACCGGCCCGATGTAAAAGTAGTGGATGCCACTTTGCGCGATGGAGGACTGGTCAATGATTTTTATTTCACCGATGAGTTCGTCAAGGCGCTGTATCTGACAAACCTGCGCGCCGGAGTGGACTATATGGAGTTTGGCTACAAAGCTTCCAGGGAAATGTTTGATGTGAATAAATTCGGCAAATGGAAATTCTGTAACGATGATGATATCCGGGCGGTGGTGGGAGACAATGCCACGGATTTAAAGATTTCCGTCATGGCCGATGTGGGAAGATGTGATTATAAGACGGATATCATCAACCGCGCGGACAGTCCCATCGATCTGATCCGCGTTGCCACTTATCTGAACACGATCCCTGCGGCGGTGGAGATGATCGAGGATGCGGCGAACAAGGGATATGAGGTCAGCTGCAACATTATGGCGATCTCCAACGCGCAGGAGGGAGATCTGCGGGCGGCGCTGGAGATTTTAGCCCAGTCTCCCGTTGACGTGTTGTATATTGTGGACAGCTACGGCGCCATGTATCCCGAACAGGTGGCCCGGCTGGCGGATCTGTATGTGAATATCGCCACAAAATACGGCAAGAAGGTGGGAATCCATGCCCATAACAATCAGCAGCTTGCTTTTGCCAACACCATCGAGGCTGTAGGGGACGGGGTAGACTGGCTGGACGCCACTTACTCTTCCATGGGCCGCGGCGCCGGAAACTGCGCGATGGAGCTGCTTTTGGGATTTTTGCGCAATCCCAAGTATAATGTATATCCCGCCATCCAGTTCATCGATTCCTATATGAACAGGCTGAAAGCGGACGGCGTGGTATGGGGCTATGATCTGCAATACCTGATGACGGGGCTTTTGAACCAGCACCCCCGCACGGCCATTCAGTTCACCAGGGATAAGAGAACGGATTACGCGGAATTTTACAGAGAAGTAGTGGTTCGGGACGGAGATTGAGAAAAAGTGTTTTAAGAGAAGAAGGACAGTATGCGCAGGGTGTACTGTCCTGTTTTTGTATCACGGGGAAATCCCCATGGCGCAAATCATGAGGCAAAGCGCCGCGGGGGATTCTTTTTTTGATAAGTGTTGAATTTCCCCATCTGAATGTGTATACTTGAAAGTGAGCTTGTATGCTTATCCGGCGCCGTGCGGCAAAGAAAACGGCAGCGAAAAAAGATGGAGACGGAGGAACGGTTATGAAGATCAACAGCATTTGTGTTCAGGGCGGTTACACACCGGCGAACGGCGAGCCCAGACAGATACCTATCATACAGAGCACCACTTTTAAATATGACACCAGCGAGGATATGGGAAAGCTTTTCGATCTGGAAGCGACCGGCTATTTTTACAGCAGGCTGCAGAATCCCACCCATGACTATGTGGCGGCCAAGATTGCCCGGTTAGAGGGCGGTACGGCGGCCATGCTGACCAGCAGCGGACAGGCGGCTAACTTTATGGCAATGTTTAATATCTGTGGCTGCGGCGATCATATTGTGGCTTCCAGCACCATTTACGGCGGGACCTTTAATCTGATCGCGGTGACGATGAAAAAGATGGGCGTGGAGGCCACGTTTGTCAGTCCGGATGCTTCCGAGGAGGAAATCAACGCGGCATTTCGGGACAATACGAAGCTGGTGTTCGGAGAGACCATAGCCAATCCTGCCCTGACCGTTTTGGATATTGAAAAGTTCGCGGCGTGCGCTCACGCTCACGGAGTGCCGCTGATTGTGGACAACACTTTTGCAACGCCCATCAACTGCAGGCCTTTTGAGTGGGGAGCGGATATCGTGACTCATTCCACCACAAAATATATGGATGGACACGCGGCGGCTTTGGGAGGCGCCATTGTGGACAGCGGTAAGTTTGACTGGATGGCCCATGCCGATAAATTTCCCGGGCTCTGTACGCCGGATGAAAGTTATCACGGTGTAACGTATGCTGAAAAATTCGGGAAAGAGGGTGCCTTTATCACAAAATGCACCGTGCAGCTGATGCGGGATCTGGGATCCATTCCCAGCCCTCAGAATTCTTTTATCCTGAATCTGGGTCTTGAGAGTCTGCATGTGAGGATGAAGCGGCACTGCGAGAATGGTCTTGCGGTGGCAGAGTATCTCGCCAATCATCCCAAGGTAGCTTACGTCAACTATTGCAGCCTGCCGGGGGATAAATATTATCCTCTTGCGCAAAAGTATCTGCCCAATGGCAGCTGCGGCGTGGTATCTTTCGGCTTAAAGGGCGGCAGGGAAGCGGCTGATACCTTTATGAAGAGCCTTCGGATGGCTGCTATCGCAACGCATGTGGCGGACGCGCGCACCTGCTGTCTGAATCCTGCGTCCACCACCCACAGGCAGATGAATGACGAGCAGTTAAAGGAGGCCGGAGTTCCTGCGGAGCTCATCCGTATCAGCTGCGGCATCGAAGATGCGGATGACCTGATAGGGGACATTGAGCAGGCTTTGGCAAATTGCCGGTAGGTGCTTTATGGATTGTAAAGAATTTGAGAAATTAATCCCCGCCTATATCGACCAGAATCTGGATTATTATAGTCTGAAGCGGTTTTGCGAACACGAGAGACAGTGCGGGGAATGCAGGGAAGAACTGACGATTCAGTATCTGATCACAGAGGGCATCCAGCGTCTGGAGGAGGACGGCGCGTTTGATTTACAGCGGGAACTGGACCAGCACAGGGAGGACGCGCGGCGCAGGATCCGTTTTCACAGCGCTTTCCTGGAGGCGGGACTGGCCCTGGAGATTGTGGCGGTATCCGCTGTTTTCGGGCTGATCCTCTGGATCCTGGGATAAAAGGGACGGCGCGATGGGAAAGAGAATGAACGGATGGGAGCGTAGCTTATGATGGCCGATGGCGGTAAACTCGTTTTAATAGATGGACACAGTATCCTGAACAGGGCATTTTACGGGGTGCCGGACCTAAGCAATGCCAGGGGCCTGCACACCAATGCCATCTATGGTTTCCTCAATATCATGTTCAAGATTCTGGAGGAGGAAAAACCGGATTATCTGGCAGTTGCGTTCGATGTCCATGCCCCCACTTTCCGGCATCAGATCTACGAGGCTTACAAAGGCACCAGAAAGCCTATGCCGGAGGAATTGCGGGAGCAGGTTCCTGTGATGAAGGATGTGCTGAAGGCTATGGGTGTGGTCATTGTGGAGCAGGCGGGGCTGGAGGCGGACGATATTCTTGGAACGCTGGCAAAGAAGGCGCAGGAGAAGGGCATCGATGTGTCTTTAGTGTCCGGCGACAGGGATCTTTTGCAGATCGCAGATACCAGAATCAAGATCAGGATCCCGAAGACGAAGGCGGGCAGGACGGAAATCGAGGATTATTACCCGCAGGATGTGGAGAGAGCCTATCAGGTGACGCCGCTTCAGTTTATCGATCTGAAAGCGCTTATGGGGGATACGGCGGACAATATTCCGGGCGTGCCAAAGGTGGGACAAAAGACCGCCTCGGAACTGATGACGGCCTACGGCTCGCTGGAAAATATTTACGCCCATGTGGAGGAGATCTCCAAAAAAAGCATTCGGGAATCCCTTATGGAGAACAGGAAACTGGCTGACCTGAGCAAAACCCTCGCCACCATCAGGACAGACTGCGATGTGGAACTTGACTACGAGGCGGCAAGGGCGGAAGGATTTTATACCAAAGAAGCTTATGAGCTGTTTAAACAGTTGGAATTCAAAAATATGCTGAGCCGTTTTGAAAACGGGGATATGGACAAAAACGAAGAACTGGTCAAATCATTCCACAGAGTGAAAGATCAGAAAGCGTTTTTGGATCAGCTGGACCGGGTCAAGGACGGAAGTGTTGTCGGGCTGCACATAGTCTGGGATAAAGAGAGAGAGCATCTTCTGGGAGCGGCGGTTTCTCTGGGTGAGGAGACTTTCTTTTATTCTGTGCCGGAGAGACAATGTTTGCAGCTTTCTTTGCCCGACATCGGGGAGGCGCAGGATGGCGAAGATCCGGAGGCTCTCAGGGAGGCTCTTAAAAAGCTTTCCGGGAAAGCGTCACTGTCTTTTTTTGATATCAAAAAGCAGTACGGCTGTCTGCAACAGGATACTACGGACAATTACTTTGACATTTTGATCGCGGCCTATCTGTTAAATCCGTTAAAGAGCGATTACGACCCCGAGACGATTGCTTCCGAGCACCTTGGGCTGGTCATCCCCGGCAGGGTGGAAGTCTTTGGAAAGCACTCTCCGGAGGAACTTTTGAAAACGGAGCCAGACAAGGCGGCGGAGTACTATTGTTATGTGGCTTATGTGGCGGCAAAAGCCTGTCCTGTGCTGACTGAGAAACTGGCGGACGCCGGTATGGGAAAGCTTATGCGGGAAATGGAAATGCCTCTTTCGCTGGTCCTCTATGATATGGAACGGGAAGGCGTGGAGGTCCGCAGGGAAGAGCTGAAAGCATACGGAGATGCCCTGGTGGAGCGGATAGAAGAATTGGAGCGTTCTATCCACAGTCAGGCCGGAGCGGAGTTTAATATCAATTCTCCCAAACAGCTGGGCGAAGTATTGTTTGAGACTCTGCATCTTCCGGGGGGTAAAAAGACCAGGACAGGATATTCTACCGCCGCGGATGTGTTGGAAAAGCTTGCCGGGGAATATCCAATCGTCCGGGATATTCTGGAATACAGGGGATTGACGAAATTAAAGTCCACCTATGCGGATGGTCTGTCCGTCTTTATCGGGGAGGATCAGCGGATCCACACGAATTTTAATCAGACCATCACGGCTACCGGACGGATCAGTTCTACGGAGCCTAATCTCCAGAACATTCCCATGCGGATGGAGCTTGGGAGAAGGATCCGTAAGGTGTTTGTGCCGGGACCGGGATGTGAGTTCATGGACGCTGACTATTCCCAGATTGAGCTGCGTGTACTGGCCCACATGTCGGGGGATGAGCAGCTGATCGAAGCTTACCATATGGATCAGGATATCCACCGCATTACGGCATCGAAGGTGTTCCACACGCCCTTGGAGGAAGTGACAAGTCTGCAGCGGCGCAACGCCAAGGCGGTCAATTTCGGGATCGTTTACGGCATCAGCTCCTTCGGCCTGAGTCAGGATCTGAGCATCAGCAGAAAAGAGGCGGCGGAATATATCGAACAATATTTTGCGACTTATCCCAAGGTCAAATCGTTTCTGGATGAATTGGTGAGAAGCGCAAAAGAAAAAGGGTATGTCACCACCATGTTCGGAAGGAGAAGACCTGTCCCCGAACTGTCTTCCTCTAATTTTATGCAGCGTTCTTTCGGGGAACGCGTGGCCATGAATTCCCCCATACAGGGGACGGCGGCCGACATTATCAAGATCGCCATGATCCGCGTCTGGAAAAGCCTGAAAGAGGCGGGATTAAAGTCGAAACTGATCCTTCAGGTGCACGATGAGCTGGTCATAGAGACGTATCTGGAGGAAGAAGAGCAGGTGCGCCGGATCCTCACGGACGAGATGAAGTCGGCGGCAGAGCTGGCGGTGGAACTGGAGATCGACCTTCACACGGGAAAAAACTGGTATGAAGCAAAATAGAGAGATGAAATTTATAGGCATTACAGGAGGTATTGGCGCGGGCAAATCAAAGGCGCTGGAATTTATCGGGCGGCATTACCTCTGTGAGATTTATCTGGCAGATGAGGTGGCGCATCAGGTAAAGCGCTCCGGTACGGAATGCTTTCAGGCGCTGGTAGAGCTTATGGGAAGAGATATTCTGGACGCCTGCGGGGAGATTGATAAAGGCGCTATGGCGGATAAAATATTCGGAGAGCCGGATCTGCTGCGAAAAGTGAACAACATCATTCATCCCGCGGTGAGAAAATTTCTGTTGGAAAAGTATGCGCAGGCAAAGCGGCGCGGGGATGTAGAATTATTTTTTGTGGAGGCGGCTCTTTTGATTGAGTGCGGCTATGGGTCATTAGTGGATGAAATGTGGTATGTCCATGCGGACGAATCGGTGCGGCGAAAGAGGCTGAGCGATTCCAGAGGCTACAGCGGGGATAAGATCTCTCATATTATGGAAAGTCAGCTTTCGGAGGAGGAATTTCGCAAAAACAGCGATTTTATCATAGATAACAGTGGATCCTTTGAGGAGACATGCAGGCAAATAGAGAGGAAACTGGAGGCTTTTACATGGCAGGAGTGATAGAAGGCCAGGGACAACTGGTATTTGGACTTGATATCGGCACAAGGAGTATCGTTGGAACAGTGGGATATCTGGGCGGCGGAAGATTTCATGTGCTTGCCCAGCGCGCCAAAGAACATGAGACCAGGTCCATGCTGGACGGACAGATCCATGACATTGCGCAGGTAGGTCAGACGATCAATTACGTCAAGGAACAGCTGGAACAGGATCTGAACAGAAAACTGACCGAAGTGTGTATCGCCGCGGCAGGCCGTGTGCTGCGCACTGTGACGACTCATGTGGAGGAGGATTACGGGGAGGACCACGAAGTCACCGCGGAAGATGTCTATTCTTTGTCCACACTGGGAGTGGAGCAGGCCTACGAGGAATTTCAGAAAGACAATGATACGGACATGAAATTTTACTGTGTGGGATACACGCCCATGCGTTATTATATGAACGGTTATCAGATCGGCAATCTGGAGGGACATAAGGTCAGGAATATGGCCATGGATCTGATCGCGACCTTTCTGCCGGATGATGTGGTGGACGGTCTGTATAAGGCGGTGGAGATCGCGGGGCTGCATGTGGCTCATCTGACATTGGAGCCCATCGCCGCCATTCAGGTGGCAATCCCGGAAAAATTTCGTATGCTGAATATGGCTTTGGTGGATGTGGGTGCGGGAACCAGCGATATTTCCATCACAAAAGACGGCACCATTACCGCTTACGGTATGATTCCCGTTGCAGGTGACAGCCTGACCGATATTCTGGTGCAGCACTGTCTGGTGGATTTTGAGACGGCGGAGCGGATCAAACGTCAGACCGGTACTCAGGAGACGGTGGAGTATCAGGATATCATGGGACTGACACAGACGATCACGGCCAAGGAAGTGGAGAAAATTCTGGAGGATCATGTGGGGGAAATGACCCATATGGTGGCGGAGTGCATCAGGGAATTAAACGGTGACAAGTCTGTCAGCGCCGTCTTTGTAGTGGGCGGCGGCGGCATGATCACCGGCTATACGGAACATCTTGCAAAAGAGCTTGATATCGTGAAGGAGCGTGTGGCCATCAGAGGGCAGGAGGTGCTGCAGAACATTGTGTTCGAGATCGAGAATCCCCGAAGAGACTCTATGATGGTAACTCCCATTGGCATCTGTTTAAGCTATTACGAGCAGAGCAATAATTTTATCTTTGTGCAGTTTAATGACAATCGTGTCAAGTTATATGACAATGGGAAATTATCTGTTGCGGATGCGGCGGTGCAGTCCCAATTCACCAACGAAGATCTGTTCCCTAAGCGGGGCGCGGCGCTGAACTTTACCATAAACGGAAAGAACAGGATCCTGCGCGGGGAGCAGGGGGAGGCTGCCGTGATCCGGCTGAACGGGGAGCCCGCAGACATCTATGCCCAGGTACATAACGGAGACAGGGTGGATGTGACGCCGTCTACGGCGGGAGAACCTGCCGCCATGGAACTGGGCAAACTGCCGGAACTGGCGGAACAGCTTCATGTGGTGGTAAACGGCAGAAAGATCGATCTGCCTAAAACCGCCTCCGTAAACGGCATTGTGGAGAATGAATTTTACCAGATTAAGGAAAATGACGACATTCAGGTGCAGAATTACTATACCGTGAAAGAGATCGCGGGGTTTATGGACGTTCCTCTCAGGGGAAAGATTTTAGTCAATGACATTCCGGCAAAACCGGATACGAAAGTGTACGAGAATTTTACTTTGGAATGGGATGTCAACGCGATGATCACTTACGCGGATCTGGAGGAAGAGACAGAGGAGGAATTGGAAAAGCGCCGCGCGGCGAAAGAAGCAGCCGCCGCCGCGGCCTCGGCTGAGGCGGAAAAGAATTTTATCGATGCCGTCACCAATATCAGCGGAAGATTCAGGGAGTCCGGGGGGACCTCGCCGGAAGAAGCCGTTGGGCCGGTTACGCAAGCAAAGGATCATCAGACGGCGTCACAGAGCGCTGCCGCCGGATCCGGGGCGGAGGGCGGACATGCCGAGGACGGTTCCGGGGAGGCGCCTAAAGTAGTCCAGGAGGAAAGTATTTCCACAGGCCCACAGGTTCTTTCCGTGGTGGTAAATAATCGTCCCGTGGTGCTTACGGGAAAGGAAAGCTATGTCTTTGTGGATGTGTTCTCTTTCATTGATTTTGATCTGAAAGCTTCCGCCGGGCGGGCCATTGTGACCAACTTAAACGGCAGGAGCGCGGAATATATGGAACCCTTGAAAAACGGCGATGTCATCGACATATACTGGGAGGAGGCTTCCGGTTCAGGAAATGGAGTTCCAAAAGGGGAATGGAGAATAAAATGAGATTGTGCAGTATAGCCAGCGGAAGCAGCGGAAATTGCGTCTATGTCGGTTCTGAAGCCACGCATCTTTTGGTGGATACGGGGATCAGCGGCAAAAGGATCGAGCAGGGATTAAAGGAACTGGATCTTACGCCGAAAGATCTGGACGGTATTCTGATCACCCACGAACACGCGGACCATATCAGCGGGCTGGGCGTGATGGCCAGAAAATATGAAATACCCGTTTACGCCACGGAGGGAACCATACGGGCCATGTTTCAGAGCGGCAGCCTGGGCAGGGTGGAAGAATCGCTGTTTCACCGGGTGGAGGAAGATGAAAAATTCATTTTAAAAGACCTGACCATCCATCCGATGCACATTTCCCACGATGCGGCGCAGCCGGTGGCTTACCGGATCTTTTACGGGGAGAAAAGGGTGGCGGTCTGTACCGATCTGGGCGTTTATAACGAGTATACGGTGGAATGTTTAAAGGGGATGGACGCCCTTTTGCTGGAGGCAAATCATGATGTGAACATGCTTCAGGTAGGGCCGTATCCCTATTATCTGAAACAGCGGATCTTGGGAGACAGGGGTCATCTATCCAATGAAAATTCCGGAAGGCTGCTGTGCCGGGTCCTGCACGATGGGCTGCGCACCGTGCTCTTGGGACACCTGAGTAAGGAAAACAACCTGCCGGAGCTGGCTTATGAGTCGGTGCGCATGGAGATCAATATGGATGACAATCCGTACAGGGCAGGCGATTTCGATATCCGGGTGGCGAAGCGCAGCGAGATGTCGCCTGTGGTGTTTGTATAGGAGCCTGCAAAAAAATGCGGCGCATCGTTTTCTGGAACGGATTTTGACCCGGCGGTCTGTGTTGGAGCGTCACAGGCGGCCCTGACGGCGGACGGGAAACTTTTGATTGTCCTGCCGCGCATACGCTCCGGAATGGAGATCAGGATGAAAAAGACAATTATTACAGTGGTGGGAAAGGATACCGTGGGTATCATCGCAAAGGTTTGCACTTATCTGGCTGAGAACAATATCAATATTCTGGACATATCCCAGACGATCGTGCAGGGATATTTTAACATGATGATGATCGTGGATACCAATTCCGGCAGGAAATCTTTCGGGGATATGGCGGATGAAATGGCGGCTCTGGGAGAGAAGATCGGCGTTGTGATCAAATGCCAGAAGGAAGAGATCTTTGATCAGATGCACCGCATTTAAACCTTTGGAAATGGAGATTGCGTCCTATGATAAATTTATATGAAGTGACAGAGACCAATAAAATGATTGAGAAGGAAAATCTCGATGTGAGGACGATCACGCTGGGTATCAGCCTCTTAGACTGCATCGATTCCGACCTGCAGGCTTTGAACCGGAAAATTTACGAAAAAATTTACAACGCGGCAAAGGATCTGGTAAAGACGGGGGAAGAGATCTCCAGAGAATTCGGGATCCCCATTGTCAATAAAAGGATCTCCGTCACGCCCATCGCGCTTGTGGGAGGCGCGGCGTGCAGGACAAAAGAAGATTTTGCGTCCATTGCGAAGACGCTGGATCGGGCGGCCCACGAGGTGGGAGTGAATTTTATCGGCGGTTATTCCGCGCTGGTCAGCAAAGGTATGACCAAAGCGGACGAATTGCTGATCCGTTCCATTCCCCTGGCATTATCCTCCACGGAGCGGGTGTGCAGTTCCGTCAATCTGGGTTCCACCAGGACCGGTATCAACATGGACGGGGTGAAACTCATGGGTGAGATCATCAAATCTACCGCGGAATACACTAGGGAGCAGGATTCCCTCGGATGTGCCAAGCTGGTGGTGTTCTGCAACGCGCCGGACGACAATCCTTTCATGGCAGGGGCTTTTCACGGAGTCACTGAGACGGACAAAGTCATCAATGTGGGCGTCAGCGGTCCGGGCGTGGTAAAGACTGCGCTGGAAAAAGTGCGGGGAGAAAATTTTGAGGTGCTCTGCGAGACCATCAAAAAGACTGCCTTTAAGGTGACCAGAGTGGGGCAGCTGGTGGCGAAGGAAGCCTCCAGAATGCTGGATGTGCCTTTCGGCATCGTGGATCTGTCACTTGCGCCTACGCCGGCTGTGGGAGACAGTGTGGCGGATATTTTGTGCGAGATGGGCCTTGAGTATGCCGGAGCGCCGGGAACTACGGCTGCGCTGGCGCTTTTAAACGATCAGGTGAAAAAGGGCGGCGTCATGGCTTCTTCCTATGTGGGCGGATTGAGCGGCGCGTTCATTCCCGTCAGCGAGGATCAGGGGATGATCGATGCGGTGAGGGCGGGAGCGCTCTCGCTTGAAAAACTGGAGGCAATGACCTGCGTCTGCTCTGTGGGGCTTGATATGATCGCCATCCCGGGAGATACGAAATCCGCCACCATTTCCGGTATCATTGCGGATGAGATGGCTATCGGCATGGTGAACCAGAAAACCACGGCTGTGCGGGTGATCCCTGTGATCGGAAAAGGGGTGGGAGAGACGGTGGAATTCGGCGGGCTTTTGGGGTATGCGCCCATTATGCCGGTCAATCCTTTCTCTTGTGAGGCTTTTGTCAACCGGGGCGGAAGGATACCCGCGCCGATTCACAGCTTTAAGAATTAAGAGTGTATTAAAAAGGAGAAAGAAACATGAAATTAGGAAGCGGCTTTTACGAGAAAGTTGCGAAAGGTTTCGCTGTCGCCGCGGCGGTTCTTAGTGTGATTCTTTTATGTATCGGCGGAACATCGATGATCGGGGCGATTATCGCTCTTTTGATATCCGCCGGATTACAGGCGGTCATATTCCTTGGGATCGCTGAAGCGGTTGCAAACGGCGAAGAAACGAATCAGATTCTGATGGAAATGAGGGAGGCGCTGATACAGGATTCCCGGATCCCTGAAGGAGGCTGGGTATGCCCTAAATGCGGGAAGGTAAATCAGGCGTATACGGGCACCTGTTCCTGTGGGACGGCCAAATCGTAAAAGGCGTTAGTTTTCAGGAGTATATGTTAAATGTCACTAAAAAAGATATTCACCACAAAATTATAAAAAATTATAAAAAATGGAGGTTTCTATGAACGTATTAAAAGAAATGACGTTGTCCGTATACAGTTATGAGAGTTACGGCGAATTTTTGAAAAACAGAAAAGGCAAGGTGTTCGGTTTTGGGGTGCTCCTCATGTTCCTGTATTTTCTGATCGTACTGGCGCTGCCTATGATGATAAATCTTGGCACGCCGAACGCCCTCGCGGAAAGGATCAGGGAAACTGTGCCGGACTTCGCGATAGAAGACGGCAGACTGTGGGCGGAGAATGTGGCCGAGCTGGATCTGGACACCGTATATGTGTATATTAATACCAATCCGGATTACAGCATAGAAGATATCGAGGAACTGAGACAGTCTCTGACGGGCTATACATCGGCGATCATAGCGGACTCGGAAAAAATGCTTGTCAAAAGCAACGGGCAGGAGCAGATCGCATACTGGTCCCAGATGGGGCTGGAGGGATTTGACCGGGAAGATCTGATGGGAATCATCCCCATGCTGTATGTTGTAATCGCCATTGTGCTGGTACTTTGTTTTCTGGGTATGACGGCGTTGTTTTTCTTCGGCGTTTTATTTGTCGCACTGCTGGGAATGATCGCGGTGGGAAAAGATTCCCGGTTTACTTTCGGACAGTTATATCAGCTTGGCGTCTACAGCAGGACGCTGCCTTTGATCATAAAAGCTGTGGTCAGTTTCCTGCCGTTTCATGTTCCTTTCTTCTGGGTCATCAATTTCGGCCTTTCCCTGTTCATCCTTTACATGGCGGTGCGGAAGATGCCGGGGCAGACGATGAATCAAATGTGAACAGATCATATATGAACAGGTCATATGGGAACAGATCAAATGGGAACATGTCATATGGGAACAGGTCAAATGGGAACAGATCATATGGGAACGAATTCTATGTGAATGAAATCCATGTGAACGAACTCCATGGGAACAAATCCCATGGGAATGGGTTGATCCGAAGCGCGGATAAAAAGCCCCGGTCCGTCATTTGTCGGCGGATCGGGGCTTTACGTATCCGGAAATTTGTCATCTGCTACAGTGTGACCATAGGTATGGAGTATTCATTTACGGCGGAATGACGGTCAGAACCGAGAGAGATGCTGCGGTAAATCTGACTGACAAGAATATCCTGCCGAAGAAGCTTAAGAGCTGCGCCATCCAGCAGATCCTGAGCTTCCGCAAGCCTGGTCACGATGGGAACAGAGGAACGCTCTCTGAGAATGTCCATCAATTCTCCGGCGTCTTTTCGCATACCAAGGACGCGGGCGTAAGGCGCGTAGTCCAAATCTTTGCAGGCGAGCAGCATGTCCTGTTTAAAGTTCAGCAGGATATGGAGCAGGCAGCGGCTGATGCGGGTGTAGGTCATGTTCTTTGTCTTTAACAGGTCGCAGAAACTGTCGTAATCGCGGTAATTGTCCAGCTGATTGCGGATGCGGTCGGACAGCTCGGCGGACACATCCAGATATTCCCGATAGCCTGTATCCCGCTCAAGCAGCAGTTTATAATACAGAAGATCCGAAAAATCATTGCTGCTAATGAGAGCGGAGTCTTTCAGAGACTGCTGCAGGATCTGCCAGGATTTTTCAGGCATCTGCTCTTTCATGCATTCGGGCGACTGCCCGACAAAAAGCGCCTGCCGCAGGGCCATGGCGGAGCAGTACTGGGTATCCGTCATGCGGTCATGATAGCCTGCTCCGGTGCGGGAGATGGTAAGTGGCGTCATAGCGCTGTCCCGGCGCAGCAATGCCTTGATATATTCGATCCCAAGAATATTGTTAGGCGTGGAAAACACATTTTTGTAAGGCCCCAGAAAAGGATAGTTGTTGAACAGCGCCCAGTTGCGTGCATTGGGATAGGAATATCCCTGCTTCAGATAACTGCGCAGGGATGCAGCGTAGTCCTCGGGTTCTTCCACAAGGATCATGGCGATCTTCGTAAGAATCTCGATATCGCCGCATTCGCTGCCGAAGCACAGGTGTGTCACTGCTCCCAGATGATCCAGAATGGATACTGCGCCCATGGAAAAATATTCGGCGCTGGAAGCGGCGTAGATGGAAGGCAGTTCCAGAACAAGGTCCGCCCCGCACTGCAAAGCCATCTCAGCCCTGCGGTATTTGTCCAGCAGGGCAGGAGCGCCGCGTTGCACGAAATCGCCGCTCATGATCACAACGGTATAATCAGCGCCCGTTTTTTGTCGTGAAACATCCATCTGATATTTGTGCCCGTTATGAAAGGGATTGTATTCTGCTATTATTCCGTTTATTTTCATGGAAACCTCGTTTCTGCTTTCTGTAGGCAATGTTCACGATAGAACGACAAAATTTCAGATTGAAAATGAAAAAACCACATCTGTAAGCGCTTGTATCTGTCAAAGCAACATGAAATTTATTAAAACATCACAGGATTTTTGACTTAGCGGCGCCGTATGGCTGAACTGTTACAAAATACACAATGTAATGAATATTCAACCTTGTGCATTGTCTTTTTATTTAGTATAATATAAATATCTCAGTTTGTTAAGTGAAAAACTTACAAATCTTAGGAAAAAGAATCATGGATAAGCGGTCAAACCGCCGGAAAGGAGAATGGACATGTCGTATATTGATATGATCAAGGAGAGAGCGAGACTCGACAGAAAGACGATCGTATTGCCGGAGTCCAACGACAAGAGAACGCTGTTAGCAGCGGCAAAAATTATGGAGGAGGATATTGCCAACATCATTATGATCGGCGATGAAGAGAAGATCATGGATGGTGCGGGCTGGCTGGAGGTTGACCTGTCCGGTATCACCGTTGTAAATCCTAAGACCACCCCTAAGCTGGATGAATATGTAAATCTGCTTTATGAGACCAGAAAAGCCAAAGGCATGACGGAAGAGAAGGCAAGGGAGATTTTGCTGAACGATCCTTTGACTTTCGGAATCGTCATGGTAAAGGCGAATGACGCGGACGGCATGGTTGCAGGAGCGTGCCATTCCACAGCGGACACTTTGAGACCCGCGCTGCAGATTTTGAAGACGGCTCCGGGCGTAAAACTGGTTTCGGCATTTTTCGTTATGGATACCCAGTTTAAGGATCAGGGCGAGAACGGCGCTTTCCTGTTTGCCGACTGCGGCCTGAATCAGGATCCTACCGCGGAGGAGCTGGCCGCCATTGCGGATTCTTCTTCCAGAAGCTTTAAGGCGCTGATCGGTCCTAAGCCTGTGATCGCGATGCTGAGCCATTCCACCAAGGGAAGCGCAAAGCATGCCCTGGTAGATAAGGTGGTAGAGGCTACGCGGATTGCCAAGGAAGAATATCCTCATCTGACGGTTGACGGAGAACTGCAGCTGGATGCGGCGCTGGTTCCCGGCGTGGCCAAGACGAAAGCTCCCGGAAGCGCTGTGGGCGGCAAGGCCAATGTTTTGATCTTCCCTAATCTGGATGCCGGAAACATCGGTTATAAGCTGGTACAGAGACTGGGCGGGGCGGAAGCTTACGGCCCTATGCTTCAGGGAATCGCAAAGCCTGTCAACGATCTGTCCCGCGGATGTTCCTGGGAGGATATCGTGGGCGTTGTTGCGCTGACTGCTGTTCAGGCGCAGCTTGTTTAATGCGGCGGGCGCTGCGGGAACGCCATCGTTGCGGGGCAACCGGCCATCCTGTCTGACGGAGCGCTGCAAACAGTGTATTCATGTTTTGGAAGGAAAGTACATAAAGGAAAGGAATAGATGACATGAAAGTATTAGTAATCAACTGTGGTTCTTCCTCGTTAAAGTTCCAGCTCATCGACTCCGAGTCGGAGAAGTGTCTGGCAAAAGGTCTTTGCGAGAGGATCGGTATTGACGGAAGTATGATCACATACGCTCCCGAAGGCGGAGATAAGGAAAAGACGGAAACTCCTATGCCGGATCACACCGAAGCGATCCGTCTGGTATTAGAGGCGCTGACCAATCCTAAGACCGGCGTAGTAAAAAGTCTCGATGAGATCGGGGCGGTAGGCCATCGTGTGGTACACGGCGGAGAGAAGTTCGCGGAATCCGTAGTGATCAATGATGAGGTGATGGCGGCCATCGAAGAGTGCAATGATCTCGCGCCTCTTCATAATCCCGCGAATCTGATCGGCATCAATGCCTGCAAAAAACTGATGCCCAATACTCCTATGGTGGGCGTATTTGATACCGCTTTTCATCAGACGATGCCGGAGGAAGCTTATATGTACGGACTTCCTTACGAGTATTATAAGAAATATAAGATCAGAAGATACGGATTTCACGGTACCAGTCATTCCTATGTTTCCAAGAGGGCGGCTGAAGTCCTTGGCAGGAAGTATGAAGATCTAAAGATTATTGTTTGTCACCTTGGCAACGGCGCATCCGTTTCCGCTGTAAAGAATGGCAAGTGTGTGGACACTTCCATGGGACTGACACCGTTGGAAGGTCTGATCATGGGCACCCGTTCCGGCGATATGGATCCTGCCATTATCGAATTTCTGGCGCACAAAGAGAATCTCGGCATCGATGAGATCATGAATATTCTGAACAAGAAATCCGGTGTGCTGGGCCTTTCCGATAATCTTTCCTCCGATTTCCGTGATCTGGAAGAAGGTTTCCACAAGGGTGATGCCAACGCGATCCGCACGATGAAGACATACTGCTACCGTGTGGCAAAATACATCGGCTCCTATGTGGCAGCCATGAACGGCGTGGATGTGATCTGCTTTACCGCAGGCGTAGGCGAGAATGCGGCTCTGGTGCGCACCATGATCTGCGAGTACCTTGGTTATCTGGGAGTGAAGGTCGATGAGGATGCGAATCATAAGCGCGGCGAGGATATCACTATTTCCACCGCAGACAGCAGGACAACTGTTATGGTGATCCCTACCAATGAGGAACTTGCCATTGCAAGGGAGACGGTGCGGCTTTTGTAAAGCGGTTGAAATCCCAGGATGCGGAAGCAACCAAGGGAACGTTTTATTAAAAAAGTTTGAGAGAAAAGTATAGAGAATTTTGTGAGGGCATGGCTTTCGCCATGCCCTTAACTGTTGTCAACATATTCTTCTTAGTAACTGCTTCTTTGTTTCTTTCTGAAAATATCAGCGTCATCATTTGCAATATTCCAAATTCAGCTTTTATTAATAAAGAGGAATGGAAAGCTTAAGGATTTGTTAACAAACACGATACAAGTTCATGTGAAAATAGGTTCTATCAGGTTATGAAAGGAAGAATGCCATATGATGACGGTGGAACAGGGGCGCCAAAGACAGCTTTGGCAAAGACAACAGATACAGAGGAAACGGGAACTGCAAAAACGAAGAATAAGGAGACAAAGAAAAATGCTGATCCTTGTCTGGAGCATTGCCTTGTGTCTTTTGGCGGGATATTGTTATCTTCTGCAAAACAGGGAAAGCGTCAGGGAGATTTTATCCTATGCGGAGGGACTGGGAGCGGAAGACGGCGGGAACGACAGCCGTATATCGGGAAGTCAGGGGGGGTTGGACAGTCAGGTCTTTTCCGGCAGTCTGTTCAACAGCGAAAAGCAGGATTATGCAAGTTTCTGCGGGCTGGAGGAAGTGGACAAGCCAAAAGAGCGCACGTTTCAGCAAGTGATCGGGCGATTGGAAGAGCTGGCTGTAAACAGCGATATGATTGCTGAAATATTACAGGACAGTTCAAAATATCCGGATAAAATGCTGGAGGCTCTGGCGAACAATCCTGAGATGGCGGATTTTGTATCGGGGTATCAGGGAAATGAAAAGAAGGCGTCCGGCGGGCTGACCAGTCTTGAGAAAGACCAGGAGTTTCCGCTGTTTTTACAGTGGGATCCCCGATGGGGATATGTGGAGTATGGGGATGACAGCAATATCGGTCTTTCCGGCTGTGGACCGACATGTCTGTCAATGGCATTATATTACCTGACCGGAAGGGAAGAACTGACGCCCGATAAAGTGGCGGCTTACAGTATGAAAAACGGATATTATATCTCGGGAACGGGAACGGCCTGGGCGCTGATGACAGATTTGCCGGCAGAGTATGATATCGGGGTGTCCCAGCCCAAAGCAGAGGAATATACCATGAAAGCGGCGTTGGACCAGGGATGTGTCATCATCTGTTCCATGGGCGCCGGAGACTTTACATCAGCGGGTCATTTCATCGTGATATACGGCTATGAGGAAGACGGATTCCTGGTAAACGATCCAAACTGTGTGGCGCGGAGCCGTAAGAGATGGAGTTTTTCGGAATTGGCGGGACAGATTAAGAATGTCTGGGTGCTGGGAGAAAAGGGACAAAGCTATTCGATGATAGTGGATTACAATGAATGACGATCCCCTTTTTGGCTAATTTATCCAAATGGTAAAAGTGTTGAACATTACTATAATGCAATAAAATTTAAAATATAACTGTTCAATTTGGTCGAAGTTTGGTATAATCTTAAATTGATGTGCAGGCGCACAACAATAGAATGAATGTAAATCGGTCAAAGGAGGCATTTTAAATTGGAAAAGAAGCGCAATATTATCGTTGGACAGTCGGGAGGCCCTACTTCCGTAATCAATTCCAGTCTGGCAGGCGTTTATAAGACTGCGAAGGAGAGAGGTTTCCATAAAGTCTATGGAATGCTGCACGGCGTGCAGGGACTTTTGGATGAGAAATATGTCGATCTGTCCACCCAGATCCATTCTGATATGGATATTGAATTGTTAAAGAGGACGCCTTCGGCTTTTTTGGGCTCCTGCCGTTATAAACTGCCGGAGATCCACGAAAATCTGGATATTTACGAGAAGCTTTTCCAGATTCTGGATAAATTGGAGATAGAAGCTTTTATCTATATCGGCGGAAACGATTCCATGGACACGATCAAGAAACTTTCGGATTATGCGATCCTGAAAGGCCATTCCCAGAAGTTCCTGGGCGTGCCCAAGACCATCGACAACGATCTGGCCCTGACGGACCATACGCCCGGATTCGGGAGCGCGGCGAAATATATTGCGGCTTCCACGAAAGAGGTGATCCGTGACGCGCTGGGTCTGACTTACAACAAAGAGATGATTACGATTATCGAAGTCATGGGGCGTAACGCCGGATGGCTGACGGGCGCAACGGCCCTGGCAAAGACAGAGGAATGCGAAGGACCGGATATGATCTATCTGCCGGAGATTCCTTTTGATATTGACAAGTTTCTGGCTAAGACGAAGGAAGTGCTCAAAAAGAAAGAATCGGTAGTGATCGCCGTGTCGGAAGGTATTAAGCTGGCGGACGGAAGGTATGTATGCGAACTTTCCGGCGGAGCGGATTATGTGGATGCGTTCGGCCATAAGCAGCTGCAGGGAACGGCTACCTATCTGGCAAATTTCCTGGGGGCGGAGATCGGTTGTAAGACCAGAAGCATTGAGTTTTCAACCTTACAGAGAAGCGCTTCCCATATGGCTTCGCGGGTAGACATCAACGAAGCTTTCATGGTAGGCGGCGCAGCGGTAAAAGCGGCGGACGAGGGAGACACCGGAAAGATGATCGTCATTGACCGTGTCGCTGATGATCCTTACATGAGCGCGGCCGGTATTTACGATGTGCACCGCATCGCTAACAATGAGAAACTGGTTCCCAGGGAGTGGGTCAACAAAGAAGGCAACTATGTGACAGAGGAATTTGTCAACTATATCGAGCCGCTGATCCAGGGAGATTATCAGCCCTTCATGGTGAACGGACTTCCTCAGCATCTTGTGCTTCATAAAGAACACAGAGAAAAAAAATCTTGACACCTTTTGCGGATAGGAGTAATATAATAAAAAATCAATAGCGGAACCGAAACCGTAGATGTGGAGATAAAAACAGTGTGCAGCGGGTATGATAAAAGTACAGTTTGCTGCATGTGCACTTACAGAGAGACCGGAGGCTGAGAAAGGTCAGAACGCAGGCTGTTAAATGGACCACGGAGGGCACAGGGAAAAGGAGAAGAACGATGGATTTGGAATCCGATGTTTCTCCCGAGTATATTGTGACGTGAAGCCCGCGTGAGAGGCGCAGGATATGATAGTATCCTATGAGAGCGCTCGTATGAGCGAATCAAGGTGGCACCGCGGGAATCCTGAGACATCCCGTCCTTGACAGGCTAAAACCCTGTCAGGGACTTTTTTGTGCGAAGCAATGAGCAGCGCGCATCCTGTCGGGAAAACAGCTTTTGGGAGCTCGCTCACAAAAAACTGCTTTCCCGACAGGATGTATGCGGCGAATGCCGCATCAACCGCTGACCCGCCTGCGGGCCAGCGGTTGGGAGCGCGTTTTACCTGCGAACCGCCATCAGGGAGCGCGTTTTACCTGCGAACCGCCATCAGGGAGCGCGTTTTACCTGCGAGCCGCCATCAAGAAGCGCGGTTACAAGCGCGCCGCCGTCAGGGTGCGCATTTTACCTGCGGACATTCGTCAGGAAGCGCAAAAAGCGATCCTTCCTATGATCAAAACGAAAAGAAAGGAGCATACCATACTATGAAAATACAGCCGACTCTGGAAGAATGTAAAAAAATCGCAAGTCAGGGCGATTACGGAGTGATTCCTGTCAGCACAGAGATCTTCTCCGACACTTCCACACCCATCGAAGTGTTGAGGATCTTAAAGAAGGTCAGCGGGCATGTATATCTATTGGAGAGCGCGGAGGCGGATAAGCGGTGGGGCAGATATTCCTTTTTGGGATATGATCCCCTGATGGAAATCACCTGTTATAACGGGGAGACCAGAATCCGGAACCAGCTTACCACCCAGACCACCACAGAAGATATCAGAAGCTGCATCAGAAATATCATCGAGGAGAACCGCAGCCCGAAACTGGATTACCTCCCATCCTTTACCGGCGGGCTGGTCGGTTATTTCTCCTACGATTATATTAAATACAGCGAACCATCCCTGAAGCTGGACGCGGAGGATCAGGACGGCTTTCAGGACGCGAATCTGATGCTGTTCCACAAAGTGATCGCCTTTGACAATTACAGGCAGAAGATCGTGCTGATCGTCAACATCAAGACGGATGACCTTGAGGCAAACTTTAACAAAGCGCTTCTGGAACTGGAAAGTATGAAGCAGCTGATCAAAAACGGAGATATGGCGGTGAACGCGCCTCTGATCCTGCATTCTGATTTCCGGCCGCTTTTTAACGAGCAGGAGTATTGTGAGATGGTGCAGAAGGGCAAGCACTATATCAAAGAGGGAGATATTTTTCAGGTCGTTTTATCCAACCGTCTGGAGGCGGAGATGGAAGGAAGCCTGCTGGATGCCTACAGAGTTCTGCGCACCACCAATCCATCCCCGTATATGTTCTATTTCTCAGGCTCTGACGGTGAGATCGCCGGTGCAAGCCCTGAGACGCTGGTAAAGCTGGAGGATGAAAAGCTATATACTTTCCCTTTGGCGGGAACCAGGCCGAGAGGAAAAACGGAGGAAGAGGATCAGGCTCTGGAGAGAGAACTGCTGGCCGATGAAAAGGAACGGGCGGAGCATAATATGCTGGTGGATCTGGGAAGAAATGATATCGGAAAGATCAGCAGGGTGGGAACTGTGGAAGTGGAAAAATACATGTCCATTGAGCGATTTTCCCATGTGATGCACATTGGTTCCACCGTGGGAGGCATCATCAGGGAAGACAAAGACGCGCTGGACGCTGTGGACGCTATCCTGCCCGCGGGAACGCTTTCCGGCGCGCCTAAGCTTCGGGCCTGCGAGATCATAAACGAGCTGGAAAACAATAAGAGAGGCATTTACGGCGGCGCTATCGGGTATATTTCCTTCACAGGGAACCTGGATACCTGTATCGCGATCAGGCTGGCGTTTACCAAGAACGGAAAAGTGTTTATCCGTTCCGGCGCCGGAATCGTTGCGGACAGCGTACCGCAGAAGGAGTACAAAGAATGTATCCAGAAGGCGGCGGCTGTCAGAAATGCCATACAGATCGCACAGGAGGGACTGGAAGGATGATACTTTTAATCGATAATTACGACAGCTTTTCCTATAATGTTTACCAGCTGACCGCTTCCGTCATGCCTGACGTAAAAGTGGTGCGGAACGATGAGATGACGGTGGATGAGATACGGGCGCTTTCTCCTTCCCACATCATTCTTTCTCCGGGACCCGGCAGGCCGAAGGACGCTGGGATCTGCGAGGAGGTCATTGACGCTTTCAAGGGAAAGATCCCTATTTTGGGAATCTGCCTGGGACATCAGGCGGTCTGCGAAGTCTTCGGCGCCACTGTCACCTACGCCAGACAACTGATGCACGGCAAACAGTCGGTTGCCGCGCTGGATACGGACAGCACGCTGTTTCAGGGGATGGAGAAGGAGATTACGGTCGCAAGATACCATTCTCTGGCGGCGGATCCGGACACAATGCCTGGGGAACTGCTGGTCACCGCGATGACGCCGGACGGCGAGGTTATGGCCGTTGAGCATAAAGAGTATCCTGTGTATGGGGTGCAGTTTCATCCGGAATCGGTGCTGACGCCGGATGGAAGGAAAATCATGGAAAACTTTTTACGGGGCGCCCACAGGGCAGGAGAGAAGAAAACAGCCGGTCTGGACCCCCAAAAAACAGAGTATAAGGAGAGTAAGAAAATGATAGGTGAAGCGATCATCAAATTGTCTCGGAAAGAAGATATCGGATACGAGATGGCGAAAGCGGTTATGAATGAAATCATGAGCGGCCAGGCTAGCGATGTGCAAAAGAGCGCGTATCTTACGGCGCTTTCCATGAAAGGGGAGACCATAGACGAGATCACGGGCTCCGCGGAGGAGATGAGGAATCACGCGCTTGCGGTCAACCACGGCATGGATGTTATGGAGATTGTGGGGACAGGCGGGGACGGATCCAATTCCTTCAATATTTCCACCACAGCCTCTTTGATCATTTCCGCGGCGGGCGTTCCCGTGGCGAAGCACGGCAATCGGGCGGCAAGCTCTAAATCCGGCGCGGCGGACTGTCTGGAAGCGTTGGGCGTGAATATTTCCGTAGAGCCTGAGAAAGCGGTAGAGCTGCTGCGGGAAGCGGGCATTTGTTTTTTGTTTGCGCAGAAGTATCATACCGCTATGAAGTATGTGGGACCGATCCGCAAGGAACTGGGTATCCGTACCGTGTTCAATATTCTCGGGCCCCTCACCAATCCAGCAAAAGCCACGATGCAGGTCATGGGCGTATATGACGAAAGCCTTTTGGAGCCGATGGCCCATGTGCTGACTAACCTGGGCGTGAAAAAGGGTATGGTCGTTTACGGACAGGAAAAGCTGGATGAAATTTCTATCTGCGGTCCTACCAGCGTATGCGCGTTCCACAACGGACAATTTAAAAACTATATCATCACTCCTGAGGAAGCGGGACTGAAACGGGGACAAAAAGGAGATCTTCTGGGAGGAACCCCCGAGGAAAACGCGGCAATCACAAAGGCGATCTTAACAGGCGCGGAAAAAGGAGCGAAGAGAGACGCGGCGGTGATTAACGCGGCGGCGGCGCTGTTTGTGGCAGGTAAAGCCACCAGTATGAAAGAAGCGGTGAAGCTGGCGCAGGAAACCATCGACAGCGGCAAGGCGTTAAAGCAGCTTGAAAAGTTTGTGGAAATCTCCAACAGGGATTAGAAGCCGGTTTTACGGATATTTGGCGCACAGGACAGCGAAAACGGAGGAAACAATGATATTAGACGAGATCGCAGCGAAGACAAAAGAGAGGATAGAGGCGCAGAAGCGCGCGATACCGCTGGCGGAGATGAAGGCGAGGGCCCTGGATATGGACCGTGATACAGGGTATCCCTTCCGACAGGCGCTGGCAAAGGCGGGGATGAGTTTTATCTGCGAGGTAAAAAAAGCTTCGCCTTCCAAAGGCGTCATCGCAGAACATTTTCCGTATGTGGAGATCGCGAAAGAGTATGAGAGAGCCGGGGCGGACGCCATGTCCGTCCTGACGGAGCCTTTTTATTTCCAGGGAAGCAATGAATATCTTTCCGCCATCCGCGGGGAGGTATCCATTCCGCTTTTGCGAAAAGATTTCACGGTGGATGAATATATGTTGTACGAGGCGAAAACCATCGGGGCGGACGCAGTACTCTTAATCTGCGCGCTGCTCTCTTCCGGGCAGCTCTCCGAATATGCGGAAATCGCGGATACTCTGGGATTGTCCGCCTTGGTGGAAGCCCATGATGAATCGGAAGTGGAGATGGCGCTTAAGGCGAAGGCGAAGATCATTGGCGTGAACAACAGGAATCTGAAGGATTTTACGGTGGATATCGACAATTCCGTAAGGCTGCGCAGGCTGGTGCCGGAGAAGATTTTGTTTGTGTCGGAGAGCGGCATGAAAACGAGAGAGGATATCGCCAGGCTGGAGGCCAACGGCACAAACGCCGTACTGATCGGCGAAACTTTCATGAGAAGCGCTGATAAGGCAGAAATGTTAAGAAAATTGCGGGGAACGCAGCGCGCTTGAGAGGAGGGACGGATGATGGCGCCTAAAATCAAAATATGCGGGTTGTTCCGAGAGGAAGACATCTGCTACGCCAATCAGGTCACGCCGGATTATATCGGCTTTGTGTTCTGGGAACCCAGCCGCAGATACGTCTCTTTTGAGCGCGCAGCAAGGCTGCGCGGGATGCTTGATCCGGGGATCCGGACGGTGGGCGTTTTTGTGGACGCGCCGCTGACAGATATCATCCGGATGCTGGAGGATGGCGTGATCGATATGGCGCAGCTTCATGGGAACGAGACGGAGGAGGACATTCAGTATCTTCAGGCGGTGATTGGGAAACCGGTGATGAAAGCAGTGAAAGTGAGAAACCGTTATGATGTGGAAGCGTGGCTTGATTCGGCGGCGGATTATCTGCTGTTTGACAGCGGTATGGGAAGCGGCGCAGCCTTTGACTGGGGACTATTGGCGGACGTTGACAGGGACTACTTTCTGGCGGGCGGCGTGAACAGTGACAATGTCAGTCAGGCGGCGCGGACGCTGAACCCCTACGCCATCGATCTGAGCTCCGGCGTGGAGACGGACGGGGTGAAGGACCTGGAAAAGATGAGATCTGTGGTGCGGGCGCTGCGTGAAGTCGGATAACTCAGCCACAGGCGGCGGGGCATGCCCCGGCCTGTTGACCGTAAGGAAAAACGTGAAAGATCACACGAATGTGCTGATTGTTTCACAGAGCGAAGAAAGTTTGTTCTGAAATATGTGCAGGAGCGTCACAAAATCCCTGATGGCGGACGAAAAATCGTATGCACGAATTCCTCGTCACCCATCGCGTAAACGCTCCGGAATGGAGATTAAAATGAGTAAAGGACGTTATGGAATACACGGAGGACAGTACATTTCGGAAACTTTGATGAATGAACTGGACAACCTGGAAAAAAGTTATGAGCATTATAAGAATGATCCGGAATTTCAGGAAGAACTGAACCGCCTCCTGAACGAGTACGCGGGTCGGCCTTCTCTGTTATATTACGCGGAGAAGATGACAAAGGATCTGGGCGGCGCGAAGATCTATTTAAAGAGGGAAGACTTAAACCACACCGGATCCCACAAGATCAACAATGTGCTGGGTCAGGCGCTGTTGGCAAGAAAAATGGGAAAGACACGCATCATAGCGGAGACGGGAGCGGGCCAGCACGGCGTTGCCACCGCTACGGCGGCGGCCCTGTTAGGGATGGAATGCGAGATCTTCATGGGAAAAGAAGACACGATACGCCAGGCGCTGAACGTCTATCGCATGGAACTGTTAGGGGCGAAAGTGCATCCCGTCACTTCCGGTACCATGACATTGAAAGACGCGGTCAACGAATGTATGCGGGAGTGGACGGGCAGAGTCAACGATACGCTGTATGTGCTCGGTTCTGTGATGGGGCCCCATCCTTTTCCTATGATCGTCCGCGATTTTCAGAGCGTGATCAGCAGAGAGGCCAAGGCCCAGATCCTCGCCAGGGAAGGACAGCTTCCGGCGGCGGTGGTGGCATGCGTGGGCGGCGGAAGCAATTCCATGGGCGCTTTTTACAATTTTATCGAAGATAAAGAGGTGGAGCTGATCGGATGCGAGGCCGCTGGAAAAGGCGTGGACACGGCGCTGACGGCGGCAACGATCGCTACGGGGAGCCTTGGGATCTTCCATGGCATGAAATCTTATTTCTGCCAGGACGAGTACGGGCAGATCGCGCCGGTATATTCCATTTCCGCCGGTCTGGATTATCCCGGTATCGGGCCGGAGCACGCGTACCTGCACGATATCGGCAGGGCTCAGTATGTGCCTGTCACCGATGACGAGGCGGTGGATGCCTTTGAATATCTGGCGAGGACCGAAGGGATTATCTGTGCGATCGAGAGCGCCCACGCCGTGGCGCATGTGCGAAAGATCGCAAAAAATTACAGCCCTGACCAAAGCATTATCGTCTGCCTGTCCGGGCGGGGCGATAAAGATGTGGCTGCCATAGCAAGATACAGGGGGGTAGATCTTCATGAGTAACGAAACGCGGGAAAACAGATTAAAAAAAGTATTTGACACGCCCAATCAAAAAGCGTTTATCGGTTTTATTACGGCGGGAGATCCCACCGCGGACAATACGGTAAATTGTATTTTTGAAATGGAGAGGGCGGGAGCGGACCTGATTGAGATCGGTATCCCTTTCTCGGATCCTACCGCTGAGGGCGTGGTGATCCAGGACGCCAATGTCCGGGCGCTCAAAGGCGGCATGACCACGGACAAAGCGTTTGACATTGTGCGGCGCGTCAGGGAAAAGTCGGATATCCCGCTGGCTTTTATGACCTACGCCAATCCGGTGTTCCATTACGGATACGACAGTTTCTGCGCCCGTTGCCGAAAACTGGGAGTGGACGCGCTGATCATTCCCGATATGCCTTTTGAGGAAAAAGCGGAGCTGGAAGAGTTTACGAAAAAATATGATGTGGCATTGATCTCCATGATCGCGCCCACATCCGAGAGCCGTATCCGCGCGATCGCGTCCGAAGCGCAGGGCTTTATCTATGTGGTTTCTTCCATGGGCGTCACCGGCGTCAGAAATGAGATCAGGACGGATGTGGCTTCCATTGTGGAGAGCATCAGGAAAGTGACGGACGTGCCCTGCGCCGTTGGATTCGGCATCAGTACGCCGGAACAGGCAAAGGCTATGGCATCGGTTTCCGATGGCGCCATCGTGGGAAGCGCCATTGTGAAGATCGTGGCGCAGTACGGAAACGATGCGCCCGAACATGTTTACCAGTATGTAAAGAGCATGAAAGAGGCGGTCCTGAACGCGCCCGCCGCCGCAGCAAAATAGCGGTTATAAAACATACGCAGGAGCGGTTACGAACGTAAAAGTTTGTAACCGTTTTTCTGCTTACTTTATGTATGATTTCACGGCAATATCTCAACTCTTTGCGGAAATGTTGGAAATAGCGAGTTTTAGGATAGATTTACTACTTTTCATTTTAGAGCTTCGATACGATATAAGGTTTATTAGAAAATAGTTTCATATTTGTCTAAAGAATAGGAATTTGCTAATATATAATACAAATCTACTTCTGTTTTACCCTGATGTGTGGTAAAATAGGAGTGATTGGAGATACTATTACAGACAGGAAAAATGATGCGAGGTGGGCTTTATGGATATGACAGTTGACACTGGGGGGAAAGATACCCTGCAGGAGAATAAAAACCTAATGCGGGCGCTTGACAGGGGTATTGACGATATGGAGGCAGGGAGGGAACTTCCGCTTGACGAGGCTTTCTGCAAGATAACGGAATTGAGGGATAAGAGAAGGAATGCGAGAGCGTAAAGTGGTCATGACCTGGGAGGCAATCTATGACGTGACGGATATTGCCGATTATATTGAACAGGAATTTGGTAGGGAGCGGGCGGAGCGGTTTGAAAGAGATATCAGGCAGGAGATAAAGGATATCAGCTTTTTGGGTGGTATCTTTGGAAATACCCATATTTATTACCGATCTTATTATGTTTTCAAGAAGCCTTTTCCACCGTCCATTATCTTTTATGTGGTGAAGGAACCGGAAAATGAGGTACATATTTTGCGGGTGCTGAGGGAAGAACGGGATTGGAAGAAAATCCTGGAAGAGCAGCAGGAGTATACATACCCGAAATAGAGAATCTGGTGTAAGCAATGGAGCTGTCTTGCTTAATGAACTTTAGGGTAATAGAATCGTACTTTGATTATATTATAACATCAATCCTTTAAAACAATACATTTGTCAGCATGCCAGGTTGCTTTTAGCGGCACTTATTAAAGGTAGAGAAATGAAGAAACAAAAATCAAAAAAGCAACCATTAGTACCTTAGACATTATGATTTCCCATGCCGACAAGGGGTTGGTAGGCTTTTAGACAGATGATCATGGTGGCTGTGGGAATCCGAGGATTTTCTCGGAGGTTGAGGGTGGGCTGAAGCGGGGTAAGTATGTAAGTAAAGAACATATTTATGCCCGTGGAATACAGATGTTCTATATGGTGGGAATCAGTGCAATGTCTTTGGCGGGGGATGCTATCATCATTGTTCTATCAGAAAAGCAAAATTTCTTTCGGTAAAAAAGTTGAAGGAAGTGTTTGCCCGTTTTAAGGCGTGCTTTCAAAACGGTGAAATGACAGATGATAAAAAAGTAAACACTTTAAATTTGAACGAGGTATAATCAATAAATTGGAAAGAACTTGAAAATCAGGCGCATCAAAAAAGGCGTCCATACAGGAGCTTTGATGGGGATTGTGACAGCCGCCCTCATCAGCGCGGTGATGTTTCTTTTTGGCAGGCACATTGTCGGGGCGTTTATTTCCGGAGACCCGAAGGACGCGGCGGCAACAGTTGAAATTGCCTATCATTATCTGTGCGTTATGGCGGCGTTTCTGCCTGTACTCTATCTGCTGTATATTTACCGTTCTTCCCTGCAGGGACTTGGCGATACGATCCTGCCGATGGTATCGGGCGGGGCGGAACTTGTTATGCGTGTATTGGCAATCCTTTTTCTGCCGAAGCTTATTGGAAATGAAGGACTCTTTTGGGCGGAGGTGCTTGCCTGGGCGGGGGCGGATGTGGTGCTTGTGTCCGGCTATTACATCAGAATGGCGGGTATAATCCGAACCGCAAAACAAAGATTGGAGATTTATGATGAAAGCAGATAATGTCACGATCATTGGCGGAGCCGATGGACCGACTTCCGTTTTTTTGTTGGGGAAAGAGCATGGCGGCAAAAGAAGCCTCAGGCAAAAAATGCAGGAATATATCTACGACAGGAAAAAGAAAAAGGCAGAACGGCATATCAGGGCGGATGGACACAGTCTGGAGGAAGTGGCGGATTATATCAGGAACCTTCCGGGTCTTACGGAGCTTGACGAAGCGGAGAGATCCTATCAGATGGAATACAGGGAGATCAGAGCGTCTTTTATCATGCAGTATGCGCCGCAGCTGCTAGGCAGTTACGCGCAATATCCAAGGCTGGAAAGTAAGGATGCGGAAGGACTGAAAAAATTTCAGGAAGAAATAGGGCGCAGGCAAGAGGCGGCTGAAAATGTTCCCAGGGAAGTGTTTGACATAGATCTTCGCATTTGGGAGAAGAAAGAAGCCGATTTTACGATGCGCCTGGTTTTGGAGAGCCGATGTCGGTATATCGGGATGTCCGCCAACGGTTCAAAGAAGAAAATGAAACAATTTAAAAAGTTGGAAAAAGCCATCTGGCGCTACTATGGGGTGACACAGGAAGATATTGACCAAAAGACCGACCGTTATAAGGAGGTGGTCAGAGAATTGGTGAGATAACGGAATAGCCGTGAGAAAATTTATTTTCTGCGTTTTTGTTGACAAAAACGGTTTCTATATGTATAATTAGTCAATGTGTGAATAGATTCATACCATTATTTTGCATAGGAGCCGCTATGTTAGTGAACTTATCTGATGTTTTGACATCTGAAGGCAGTTGTGAGCAAAGAGACGTGGATCTCGAGATGACGTGCTTTGACGGCCCCACAGGCAGCTACCGGATCCTTGAAAAAACGCCGGTATCTTTTACGTTTACCAATGCGGGGAGCGGAAAGGCGGTAGCGCAGGGCAGTGTGAGCGTGAAGCTCATGGCAGCCTGCGATCGGTGTCTGACGGAGGTGCCGGTGGCGATGGATCTGGTCTTTGAGCGGCGGATTGTCTCGCCCGATGCGGAAGCGGATGAGGAAGAACTGGATGACCTGGATTTTATGGAAGGTTACTATCTGAATGCGGATACGCTGGTGCGGGATGAGATTTTAGGCGGCTGGCCGGCAAAGATTCTGTGCAAAGAAGATTGTAAAGGTATCTGTCCAAAATGCGGACAGGATCTGAACAAGGGAGATTGCGGATGCGATACTTTCGTTCCGGATCCGCGCATGGCTGCTATACAGGACATTTTCAACGCAGGTAAGGAGGTGTAACGATATGTCTATCTGTCCTAAGAATAAATCTTCCAAAAGCAGAAGAGATAAGAGAAGGGCAAACTGGAAGATGAGCGTTCCTACACTGGTAAAGTGCAGTAAGTGCGGCGCTCTGATGATGCCTCACAGAGTATGCAAGGCTTGTGGTTCTTACAACAAGAGGCAGATTATCGAGGTTGACTGATCTGTTATGATCCGGTAATCATTTTATTAACATAAGGGCGGCTCGCGTAAGCGTGCCGTCCGTTGTTTTTATCCAATTTTCCCGTGCAGTTTTTTTCACAAACACAAATTCCCCCTGAAACAGACCGAAGCTTCATAAAATCTTAAACATTATTTAGAAAAATCTGGAGATTTTAGTTCCTGCATATGATATAATGACCTTATTCAAGAAAGGGAACCCGCAGTCGCGTGTATCCGGATGAACCAATCGAAACGTTCATTACGGGAAACTGATCTGACTTTATATAAGAAAGGGAGAACATTATGAAAAAACATACTGTCGCCGCCGCGCTGCTTTGTCTTTGCCTGCTCGGCTCTGTATTGTTTGGAAAGGGCATGACGACAGAAGCGAAGGAAGCTTCCCGGACGGCTGATTTTTCCGGAGACGTAACCGTGCTGAGCCAGAATGGAAACAATTACGTTATGCAGGTGACGGTAGAAAACAGCGGGGAGGACTTTTCCGGTACGGTCCAGCTCATTCTGGGCGGAGACAGTCTGAAAAACTGTGCTTACAGTACGCAGCTGACGCTTCCCGCCCAGGGCAGGAAACAGTTTACGGTGACAGTTCCCTCCAGAGGAGTGGATACGATAGAGGGGATTGGCCTGATCAGTTTCCGGGATGAGGACGGACAAGTGCTGCAGTCCATCCCCCTGAAAAATATTTTTAACAACAGTGTGCAGGGGATACCGGTAGGTATCTTGTCGGATCAGTATTCCGATCTGACCTATCTGGACGCGGGCGGAACGGAGCTTTACGGGAGAAACTTGTATCATTCCCTGGCTCTGATTGAACTGGACGCATCCAGTCTTGAGAATTATCTGGACGGACTGTCCTTCCTTGTCATCGACCGGTTTAACACGGAGTCGCTGGAAAAAGAGACGATCGATGCGATCTGGGACTGGGTGAATCAGGGAGGCTGCCTGATGATCGGTACGGGAGCGTACGGCGAACAGACGCTTTCCGGTTTCCGGGAGGTGTTGCCGGATATAAAGGTGCTGGATGTCAGCGAGGCGGGGGAGACGAACCATGTGCTTCAGGAGTTTGATTCTTACGGGAATTATTCTGACTATATAAATGCCGGAGTTGATTTTTCCGCCATGCAGATCGCGGAACTGGATTATAACTACCAATACTGCAGCCAGTCAGCCATGCATCCGGCGATCTACTATCCGGTCAAATACGGCGCGGTGGCGGTCTTTTACTGCGCGCTGTCAGACCCGCAGCTGGATAAACTGTCTCCGGACACGGTCACATCCATGTATATGGATCTTTTGCACCAGTCCCAATATTATTATTATGGAAACGGCGAAGGCATGACGGATCTGGAACGGCATGGGCGCAGGCTCCTTTCCACCATTGAGCATGAGGATACAGATGTGAACTTTACCTGGCTGCAGGCGCTGATCGCCGGATATGTGGTTCTTGTGGGACCGCTTTTGTATCTTGTGCTGCGCAAATGCCGGAAAAGAGAATGGTACTGGGTCTGCGCGCCCGCTCTCGGTATCGTTTTTATCGGAGGCGTATTTCTGTTCGGACATGGTATGCGGGTGGACCAGATGAAAGTCTGCTCTGTCACGATACAGCGTGCGGACACCGCATGGCAGGACACTTATCTTTTGGCGTACCGGTCCGGCCTGAAAGAATGGGATGTGGATCTGGAGGAGGATTATCAGGTGGCGGGGCCGGGCTTTGGCAATGGCATGTCCGGCAGGACCAGCATTGCGGACGCAGACGATTATTCGTTTATCGTGACGGACAAAGGAGATCATCTGGCTGTCGGGATCAAACCGGAGGAAAATTTTGAAAACGGTTTCCTTTACGCGGGAAAACCGGCGGAAAGACAGGGAACGCTCCGCGGTGTGGAGATCCGCAAAACGACAAACAACGGCCTGCAGGGCGTAGTGATCAATGAAACAGGATGTGATTTCGCGTATCTGGCGGTGCAAAGCGGTATGGATTACTGGGTGTTTTCCAATGTGGCCGCGGGAGAGACGCTGGATCTGGCGCAGGCTTTGGACAGCGGTCGGTGCGTATGGAGCGACAGTTCCATCTATTTTGACGACCTGGTTTATCATGTAACGGGATTTTACGACAGTACGCGGCAGTACGAGGAATACACAAGGGCGGATATGTCCGCGCTGCTGCTTGGGATCGGGGTGGCAGGACAGGAGCAGGGAAACAGTTTCAGCGGATCGTCTTTGGGGGCGCAGGATCAGGTGATCCTCGCGGGATTGGTGAAGGATTATAAGGCGGCGGCCACAGGCGAGGGCAGCCAGATCTCTTACGGCTGTCTCTATTCCTATGCGGAAGCGGAGGTGGAACAGGATGCTTCAAATTGAACACTTATCGAAAAGCTACGGAAAATTCCGAGCGGTGAACGATCTGTCGCTGCACGTTCCCAAAGGAGATCTGTTCGGTTTTGTAGGGCCTAACGGCGCGGGAAAGACGACCACCATCCGGATGGTCTGCGGGCTGATGCTCCCGAATGCAGGAAGCATAACGATCAATGGGGTAAACGCCCTGTCCCACCAGAGGGAGATTAAGAAACAGATCGGTTATGTGCCTGACTTTTTCGGCGTCTATGACAATCTCAAGGTGAAAGAATACATGGATTTTTACGGTTCCATGTACCGTATGAACTCCAAAGAGATCGAGAGGATCTCCGATGACCTTTTGGAGCTGGTAAACCTTTCCGATAAAAAGGAAGTCTTTGTGGATACTTTGTCCAGAGGTATGAAGCAGCGGCTTTGTGTGGCAAGGGCGCTGATACACAACCCAGCGCTTCTGGTGCTGGACGAACCAAATTCCGGTCTGGATCCCAGGGCCAGAGTGGAAATGAAAGAACTGCTGCTGAATTTAAAAAGTATGGGAAAGACCATTGTGATCAGCTCCCATATCCTTTCGGAACTCTCTGAGATGTGCAGCAGTATCGGCATCATGGACCACGGCAATCTGGTGGCCGCAGGACGCATTGAGGACGTGATGGAAAGCGTGTTCGGAAGCAATCAGCTGATCATTTCCTTAGAGGAAGGACGGGAGACGGCGGTGCGTATCGCCAGGGAGCACGCGGGCGTCAGGATCGACTCCGTGGGCGAGCATGAACTGAAGCTGTCCCATACCATGACGCAGAAACAGATCGCAAAAATGATCGGAACCATGATAGCAAACGATGTGGTCGTTACCGGATTCCATAAGCAGGAGGGAGATCTGGAGACGCTGTTTATGCGCGTGACGGGCGAAAACGCGGGACAGGAGGGAGAAAAAGAAAATGTGGCTGAATCCTATCGTTAAAAAAGATGTCAGGGTGCAGGCCCGCAGTATGAAAATCTGCTGGGGAGTGTTTGCGTACGAGCTGATACTGGCTCTGGTATTTTTCCTCGCCATGTTTGTCATCCGCCAGGACATCCGGTATTCTTATGACAATATCTACAGCCAGCTGGTCTGGCTCTATCCGGCGCTGGCTTCGGCGCAGCTGCTCATCCTTGGCATGGTGGTGCCTGTGCGCACCGCTGCTTCCATCGCCGGGGAGAAGGAACGCCAGACGTTTGATATTATGATGACTACCAGCATGACGCCTTTTGCCGTGATCGCGGGAAAAGTCATGACGGCTATCCTGCAGAGTATGTTTTATGTTGCGGCCAGTATGCCTGTTATGGCGCTTTCCTTTGTGATCGGCGGCATGTCCTGGAGTTATCTTTTCTGGTTTATGGCCGTGGCGCTGCTCCTTTCGTTTTTCGCCGCCAGCATCGGAATTTTATGTTCTTCCCTCTGTAAGCGCAGTATCGGGGCGGTGCTGATGTCTTACGGGTTTTATCTTGTGTTTTTCATTGGAACGTTTCTGCCTTACCTGATTTTTTATGTGATCGATGCGGACAATATTGCCCGAGTGACCACATACGGCGGTCCTGTATACAGTGACAATCTGCTGCTGTTTCTTCTGGTGAATCCCATTGTGTATGTGGTGGAATTTTTCGGTCACGCTATGGCCGGAGGCACGCTGATGGGTGAAATGGTGTCGCAGTTTAGCGCGGGCCCGATCGCTTTTCTGACGGACGGATATCGCTGGATCGCTTTTTCTTCCGTCTGTATTTTTGCGTTATCCTGCCTGTTCCTTTTCCTGGCGGCCAGACGTATCGATCCGGTGAAAAAGCACAGAGTGAAACATGCGGACGGAGGGAAAAGCGCGGGCAAAGAGAAAGACGCGGACAGAGGGGATGCGTCACTTCGGACCCATGGAAAATGAGGGACGAAAAAGAGTCCTGATAAAAAGAGGATTCCGGGCAGGGTATAGAGTATGGATGTACGGGAATATCTGCTCAGGCAGATCAGACGCTGTAAGCGGAAAATGAATCTTGCAAAGATGCTGGATAAGGCGGTGGTTTTTGCCGCTGCGGGAGGGATCATAGGACTTTTGTGCGAACTGTTTTCCCTCATCCGGCCGTTTTATCATGCCCATCTGGCGGCAGGATTGTGCTTTGCGGCGGGGGCGTTTTGGGGAGTAATCTGTGCGCTGTGCAGGCCTGTGGACATGAAGCGGGCGGCAGGAAAACTGGATTCTTTCGGGCTCAAGGAACGCATGATCACGGCTTACGAGCGGATGGACAGCGAGAAAGAACTTGCAGTAAGGCAGCGGCAGGATGCGCTGGAGCATTATGAAAGAATGCGGGAAAAGATCAGGATCCCTCTTTTGCCGGATAAAAAACATATAGCGGCTTTTGTTTTGTCGGCCGCGGTGGTGGTAGGTTGCGCGTTGATTCCCTCGTCTGTGAGAGATCAGGCGCTTTTTCGCCATCAGGTGCAGGAACAGGTCAAAGAGGAGAAAGAGACGCTGGAAGAGCTGGAGGAAGCTTTGGACAGTGTGGACGCGGACAGTCTGACACAGGAGCAGAAAGACAGACTGGACGAGCTTTCGGAGGCACTCAGGCGTTCCGCGGAGGAATTGTCCAATGCAGAGACCTGGGAGAGTTTTTCTGCTGCCATGGAAAGACTGGAGTATAAATATGAACAGACGCAGGCCGGTCTGGCATCGTTAGCGGCACAGATGGCCGATCCCGAGTCGGCGGGCGTTGCGGCCGCGCAGGCTCTGGCCAGGGCTGCCGCCAGTCAGAACGGTTCGCAGGTTGCCTCATCAGGCACTCCCGGCGCCGCCGGTGATGGGAATGGAAACGGCGGGGATGACAGCGGCGATGGAAATGGCAACGGAAATGACAATGGAAACGGAAATAACAATGGAAACGGCAGCGGCGATGGAAATGGCAACGGAGAGGGGAATGGCAGCGGCGATGGCAGCGGAGACGGGAACGGCAACGGAGAGGGGAATGGCAGCGGAGAGGGGAATGGCAGCGGCAATGGCAATGGAAACGGAAACGGCAACGGCAACGGAAGCGGCAATGGAAATGGCAATGGCAATGGCAGCGGGAACGGCAGCGGTCGGGGAACGGGAAGCAGTACCACGCCCCACGATTACGTCAGTATTCCCAATGGGCTGGGACAGGATGGAGCTCTGACCGGAAACAAAGCGGGAGATCAGGATTCGGAGTATTACCGCCAGCAGAATGGCCTGGCCTGGGAGGGAGATCATGTGGATTACAATTCCGTAATCGGCGAGTACGCGGATCATGCTTATGAAGGCATTGCCAACGGAAAATATCCCGCCGGTATGGAAACGGTGATCCGAGACTATTTTGAGAACCTCAGTAAATGAATCCCTGTCTGCAGATGACAGAGTCTGTCTGCAGAAGCGGGGTTGCGTAAGTTTTGACCCTGCGTTGTCATGGAGGGAGCAGGGCGGGAGACAAAACGGCAGAAAGCAAGAAATGGAGAGAGACGACAATGTCAGATATGGAAACTTATCAGTCAAAGATCATGGAGTGCGAACAGGAGATCGGCAAGGGGATCATCGGACAAAAAGAGATCATACGGCAGGTTATGCTGGCGCTGCTTTCCGGGGGAAACGTTCTCTTGGAAGGTATGCCGGGACTGGGGAAAACGATGCTTGTCAGAACTTTAAGCGAAGTTTTCCTGCTTTCTTTTAAGCGCATCCAGTTTACGCCGGATCTGATGCCCAGTGATGTGACGGGTACTAATATCATGGTCAGGGAAGAGGGAAACAGCAGTTTCCGATTTGAGAGAGGCCCGATCTTTGCCAATCTGGTGCTGGCGGACGAGATCAACCGGGCTACGCCGAAGACCCAGTCTGCGCTGCTGGAGGCGATGCAGGAGCACACAGTGACGGTCGGAAATGAAAGCTATAAGCTGGAGGAACCTTTTTTGGTGCTTGCCACCCAGAATCCCATTGAGCAGGAGGGCACCTATCCCCTGCCGGAAGCGCAGCTGGATCGTTTTATGTTTAAGGTACTGGTTCCTTTTCCCGGCAAAGAGGAACTGCGAGGCATTGTGGAGTTGACGGAAGGACAAAAACAGGAAAAGATCCGCGGCCTGATGAGGGGAGAGGAACTTCTCAAAGTGCGGAATATGATCTCCCAGATCCCTGTCGCGGATGCCGTGATGGATTACATTTTGGAACTTGTGATGGCCACTCACGATGAAAACCCTTATCTCAGGGAGGGAGCAAGTCCCCGCGCGGCACAGGCAATGATCCGCGCGTCCAGGGCGAGAGCCTTTATGGAGGGCAGATGGAATGTATCTTTTGAGGATGTAAAAGCCGTGGCCTATCCCGCGCTGCGTCATCGCGTTATTTTAAGTTTCGATGCCATATCGGAGGGCATAAGCGAGGATGCGGTGATCCGAAAGCTGATGGAAGCGAAGGAAAAGAATTTGTATGCTGGATAAGAATTTTTTTGATATGCTGTCAAGGATGCGGCTCCAAATGAACCATAAGAGCAGTCTGAATATGGCCGGTAACCGCAAGTCCGTGCAAAAGGGCGTCTCTGCGGAATTCTCCGATTTTCGGGAGTATATGCCCGGCGATGATCTGCGCCGCCTGGACTGGAATGTGTACGCGAGGCTTGATAAATTATATATCAGGGAGTATATGGAGGAGAAAGAAGCGGTGGTTTCCTGTCTGGTCGATACCAGCGCGTCCATGGATTACGGTGAGAAAAGCAAGGCGGATCTGGCGAAAGATCTGGCCGCGGTGGTAAGTTTCCTGGCGCTGAACGATATGAATCGGCTGGTGCTCTATGATATGAAAGATATGGGACATGAATATTCGGTGAGCGGAGGGAAAAACGCTTTTGCGAAAGCGGTAAAGTGGCTGGATAAGCTGGAATTTTGCGGAGAGACGGATATGCTCGGGGCTGTGAGGAAAATGAGGCGGCGGGGCAGCGGTGTGACGGTCATCATCAGCGACTTCCTGCATCGGGATATGATTTTTCCCCTTTCGGAGAAGAAAGACGTCTCTGAAAAGGAAGGTCAGGAATACAATTATGAAAAACTGATGCAGTATTTGGTATATTGCAGACAGAGACCGGTGGTCCTGCATACTCTGGCGGAGGAGGAACTGCGCATCGGAATGGAAGGAACGCTGAATCTGATCGATGCCGAGACGGAATCAACGCTGAAACTGACAGTGGATGCGGAGGCAGTCCGCAGGTATGAAAAGGCGTTAAACCGCCTGATGGAGCGCATGAAAAAGGGCTGCGCCGCCGCAGGGGGCGCCTATGCGCTCTGCGATGCCGGAAAGGACAGAAAACAGATGGTGTTTCAGGATTTAAGGGTGATTTATGATATTTGAGAGTTTGTGGCCGTTTGCGCTGCTTCTGGCGGTGCCTGTGGTGATTATTCTATATCTGTTAAAGCCGAGAGGGAAAGATCACAGGATCTCTTCTACTCTTTTGTGGGAGATTCTGTTTAAAAACCAGCAGTCTAAGACTTTTCTGGAGAAATTTGTCCACAATATCCTGATGTATCTCCAGATTCTTATTATATTGCTTTTGGTGCTTGCGCTGATGTCTCCTTATATCCGCAGGCAGGGAAACAGCGGCGGCAGTATGGTTCTGGTGCTGGATACCAGCGCAAGCATGCAGCATGATGCGGGCAGCGGAAAGACCCGTCTCGAGGAGGCTGTGGAGCAGGCAAAAAGCCTGATTGCCGCCTCGGAGGGGACTTCTTTTTCCATCGTTACCAATGACTGTATGGGAACGGAACTGTTGGCGGTTGGCATAAAAGATAAGGGCAGTCTTTATGAGGCGCTGGACCAGGCAGAGTGCTGTGATGGAGCGGGAGATTTGTCTGACGCCGAAAGCGTGGTGGAGACGCTTTTGACCGCGGCGGACGGGTCCGGAAAGGAGCCTGAGACGGCTCAGGTCGTAGTGTTCACCGATGGGATCGGTGCGTCAAAGGCGGATGGCCTTGCGGAACATTTTGACGCCAGGGTGCTGGTGACGGGCAAAAAGGTGAGCAATGTGGCGAACAATTTTTTGTCCTATACGGAGAACTCTTCCCAGGAGGCGAACACAGCATCTTTGGACGGGGAGGATCTTTTGCCACAGAGCGGCGTGGAATCCGGCCGTAATGTGGTCTGCGCTTCCAGCATCACCAATTATAGTGATGCGGAAGCCAACATGGAAGTCAGCCTGTACGAGGGAGACAGGCTGCTGGAGATCAAACATCTGACGCTGGGCGCCGGTGAAACCACGCTTTGCTTTTTTGAGGAATTTCTCTGGCGGGGAGAGGCCTTGCGGAGCGAGATCGGCTCCGTTGTATTTGAAGGCGGAGAAGAGAAAGATTCTCTCGCCGGGGACAATGTAGCGTATGTGGTTCCTGATCAGGCAAACAGCGCCGCGGCCGTGCTCATCGGAAGCGGGAATACTTATCTGGAGAAAGCATATCAGGCGGCATTTGGAATGAGTCTGACGAAAGTGGAAAACGAGAGCGGGCTTTCGGACGATACCGGGACAAACGCTGTGCGCATTTATGACGCGGGAGAAGACGTGGGCGGACAGGAGCAGGCCGATGCGTTGGTGTTTGGCGATGTCAGAAACGCTTCCGGATCTGCAGAGCGGGTAATGCTTTCTGTTACGGGATGCGATCTGACTTCAGGACTGTCCTCTTTTTCCATCGGTGTCAACGAGACGAAAGTTTATGATGTTCCTGAATGGGGAACGGGATTTTTGTGGGCCGGTAAGGAGTGCGCAGGCTATTATGGGGAACATGACGGCGTCAGGACGGTGGTGGTCGGCTTCGATATCCGTGAGTCCGATTTCCCGCTGAAAGCGGAGTTCCCGGTTTTTATTTCCAATGCTCTCCGGTTTTTAGGAGATACTTCCCTGTTGGCGGAAAATGTGTATGAGGCGGGGGAGACAGTCCTGTTTCATCCTCAGGCGGATATCGATGTGAACACGCTGACGGCCCGGACGAAGAAAGCGGGACTGTATGAAGTGGAGGCGAAAGACAGGCGGGAGCAGTATGTGGTGCGTTTTGCCACATCAAGTCAGTCAGACGGGCAAATTGCGGCCGAAAGTATCGGTTCCGATTTCTCCTACAGAGAGGTCCTGGTGAAACAGAGTCTGCGAAAAGCGGTGCTTTTAGTCGCTTTGATTCTGTTGATTCTGGAGTGGATTCTGTATGTGAGACAGATGCGTTACCATGGTAAATTTTATCTGGTTGTGCGTCTGATTTGCGGCGCCCTGGTTCTTTGTGCCCTGCTTGGAATTTCCGTGTCTGTGCAAAGAGGCCTTAACACTACTGTTTTTCTTGTGGATATTTCCAACAGCAATGAGCAGAATCTTTCAAAGATGGAAAGTTATCTGCGCAGCAAAATCAGTGAGATGCCGGGGAATAACCAGTACGGTATCGTCACCTTCGGAAAAGATTCTCTCGTGGAACAGTTTTTAACAAAAGAGAATCAGTTTTCCCAGATCATGTCTTTGCCGGACAAGACGGCAACGAATTTTGAGGATGCCATATCCAGAGCATTGGCCATGATCCCCGCGGACGCGGCCGCAAGAGTGGTGATCCTGACCGATGGAAAGGAGACGAAGGGGGATCTGACCGCTACAGCTTCCGCGCTGGTATCAAGGCAGATCGAACTTTTGGCGTGCGTCTATGATGTGGCACAGGGGCAGGACGCTTATGTGGAAAACGTACAGCTGCCCAGTTATCTGTACCAGGGTGACGCTTATGATATGACGGTCACCGTGGAGAGCAACTACGATACAGACGCTCAGATCCAGATCTGGACGGGTTCCATCCAGACACAGGCCTATGATGTGCACCTGAACCGCGGCGTCAACCGGTTTCAGTTCCGCCAGACGGTGACTGGGGAAAATGTGGAGAGCTTTGAGGTGCGTGTGGCGGCTGCGGGGGATACCTGCGCGGAAAATAACAGCTATCACGCCTATTCGGTGGTGGAATCTGCGCCAAAGGTGCTTTTGGTCACAGGGATGGAGGAGGACAGCCGTCTCTATGAGCAGGTCCTGGATAGCGCGGGGTGCGTATACAACAGGATTTCAGCGATCAACGCGCCGGATTCGCTGGAAGAGCTTTTGCAATACAAGAGTATTCTGCTGGAAAACGTGTATCTGTCAGATCTGCCGGAAGGCTTTCTGGCGAATATAGAGACCTATGTCAAAGATTACGGCTGCGGGCTGATCTGTCTGGGAGGCGAGGAAAGTTACGCGCTGGGCGGTTACCGGGACAGCGTGCTGGAAACGGTGTTGCCGGTGGATATGGAGCTTCGGGGCGTCAATGAGATCCCTTCCATGGCTATGATCATGGTGATCGATCATTCGGGCAGCATGAGTACTGATGCGGGAAACGGCGCCACCAATCTGGATCTGGCGGTGGAAGCCGCGAAGAACGCAGTGGATCAGATGCGGGATACGGATCAGGTCGGGGTGCTCATGTTTGACGATCAATACAGTTGGGTCGTGGAGCCTGTTTCTGTCTCAGACAGGGAAGGAATCAAAGAGAAAATCGATACCATAGCGGAGGGCGGCGGCACCACCATCCAGCCGGCACTCTGGGAGGCTTACAGGGGGGTGATGGAATGCGATGCCAGCATCCGCCATGTGATTCTGCTGACGGACGGACAGGGGGAAAGCAAAAATTACAGCGATATTGTATCCTCTTATCAGGAAGGACAGATTACCCTGTCTGCGGTAGCGGTGGGCGCTGATTCCGACACCCGTCTGTTACAACAGCTTGCAAAAGACTGCGGCGGACGCTATTATTATTCCGATATGGCTTCCGATATCCCAAAGATTTTTGCGCAGGAAGTATTTTTAAGCGGGGATACCTATCTGCAGAACGGCACCTTTGATTTGTCGGTAAACCGTTCCAGTCAGATCACGGAGGGGCTTTTCGAGGCGGGATGGCCCAAACTCTACGGCTATGTCAGCGCAACGCCGAAAGCCGCCTCCAATGTATTGATTGCCTCAAATAAGGATGATCCGGTGCTTACGCTGATGCAGTACGGTTTGGGACATACGGTGGCATGGAATACGGACGTGACAAACCGCTGGACCGCCGGGTACGCGGGAGAGGATGATTATGTGCAGCTGTGGAAGCGTATCATCGACTACAGTGTGGGCAATGCCGCCATCGGAGAGGATTCGGTGGATGTGATGACGGCGGGCGGCTTAACCAGCGTTGTCTATCACGCCCAGGATTATGGCCAGCAGACCAAGGTGGAAGCGGTGTATACCGACCCGGAGGGCAATACGTTTACGCAGCCTCTGCAGGCGGCGGCTCCGGGGCGCTATGAGGCAAAACTGGATACGGATATCACAGGCCTTTATCAGCTCAGTGTGCGGAGAATAGATGACGGCTCCATCACCAATGCGGTGACTACCGCGGCGGCGGTGCAGTATTCGGATGAGTATAAATTCGGCAGGGGAAATACGGACTTTACGAATTTTGTAGAGCGTTACGGCAGATTGACAGATGAGGAGGAATCGATCTGGAACCAGAGAAAGAGCGGTTTGGGAGAGCGTTATGAACTGACGAAATGGCTGATCCTTCTGGCTGTTTTGTGGTTTTTGATGGATATTGCTTTCCGGAGATTCCAGTTTAGGCCTGCGGATACCAGACTGTACCGCAGCGCAAGGGAAAAACTGCAGCGTATCAGGCAGACATCGCTCTCGCGGACAAGAGAGGATCCGTATCCGCAGAACGACAAAGGGGAAACAACGCGGCGGGATGCGGTGGCGGAGAATGCAGGACCAGACGCTGCATCCTTGACATTCCGTGATGCTCCCGCTGATGTAAGCGGGACGCAAAAAGCGGATAAGAAGAAATTGAAAAAGGACAAGAAGGAGAAAACCCGACCGCAGACCCAGAGTCTGGATACCTCCGCGCTGTTAAAGAAAAAAGATCAGAGAAACCAGTGACGGAATTGTCAGGAAGCTGGTAAAGGCTTTGTAAAAGCCTGCCGGTAACAACCGGGAGACGATGGAACGAAAGCACTTCGGAAATAAGAAAATCGAGAAGAGAGCACATGAAAAAGGAGAAAGTAAAATGCAGACATCAAGAGAATTACAGGAGCAGTTAAGGAGTATCGACCACAAAGGATATCCCGCGTACAAATCTTTGAAGGGAAGCTATCAGTTTGAAGGCTATCGGTTAAATATCGACCATGTTCAGGGCGACCCCTTCGCATCGCCTTCCCATGTCAGCGTGTTTGTCCCCATGAAGCAGGCGGGTTTTCCTGATTTCTGCTTAAAGGACGAGCTGGCCATGGGGGCACTTGCGGATCATCTCGCCAGACAGTTCGGCGCCCAGGTAAACCGTTTTACGTTTAAGGCAAAAGGCTCCGGAAAAAGCGGCCTGATCTCCGTCACCCACTGCGGGCAGGAGGTGCTTTGCCGCACCGCCTGCGAGGTGAAAAGGGAAGGGATCACGGCACGTTTCGCGGTGGGATTTCCGGCAAACGGGCGTACCATCAACAGCAGGGAACTGGAGAAAATCTTTTTCGAGTACCTGCCGGTCTGCGTGTCACAGGCTTTCTGTTATAAGAATCTGAATGCCCGGGACGTAAAATCGGCTGTGGAACTGGCGGAGGATCAGGCGTACATCAGAGCGCAGCTAAAAGAGCGCAACCTGGCGGCGTTTGTGGCGGATCACGCAATCCTGCCGAGAGAAAGCGGCATTTCCTCAAAACCCATGAAGTCTTCCGTGGAGTTCATTTCGCCCCAGTCGCTGCGGGTGAACATGGACCTGCCCCACAAGGGAAAGATCACGGGCATGGGAGTGCCGCGGGGGATCACGCTGATCGTAGGAGGCGGCTACCACGGGAAGTCCACGCTGCTTACCGCATTGGAACTGGGAGTATATAATCACATCGCGGGAGATGGCAGGGAGTATGTGATCACGGATGAGAGCGCTTTAAAGCTGCGCTCGGAGGATGGGCGTTTTATCAAAGATGTGGATATCTCCCTCTTTATCAACGATCTGCCGAACAAGAAAGATACCAGAAGTTTTTCCACGGAGGATGCCAGCGGAAGCACTTCTCAGGCCGCGGGGATCGTGGAGGGAATGGAGGCCGGAAGCAGGCTGTTCTTGCTGGATGAGGATACCTCGGCTACTAATTTTATGGTGCGCGATGCGTTCATGCAGAGCGTGGTAAGCCCGGAGAAAGAGCCGATCACCCCGTTTTTGTCCAGGGCAAGGCAGCTGTATGAGAAGGCCGGGATCTCAACGATCCTGGTCGCCGGAAGCTCCGGCGCTTTCTTCCATATCGCGGATACGGTTATCCAGATGGACAACTACCGATCGGTAGATATCACAGAGAAGGCCAAAGCATTGTGCGGGGATTTCCCCTTGAACAATCAGGACTGTGCGCCGGAATTTTGCAAGCCTGAAAGCCGCAGGGTCATGACGAAAGATCCTGACGGCGCGGTGAAACGCAGGGATTACCGCACGGGGGAAATCAAAAGCAGCGAGCCGGAGCGTCTGAAAGTAAAGGTGATGGGTAAGGATGGCTTTTTGCTGGGAAAGCAGACCGTGGACCTGCGCTATATCGAGCAGATCGTGGACAGCGAACAGACCGCGGCGCTGGGTATGATCTTAAAATATGTGGCAGAGAATCTGGTGGACGGAAAGAGGACGCTGCCGCAGATCGGAGAGTATGTGGCGGAGCGACTCAGGGAGAAGGGACTGGAGTTCTTTGCCGAGGGAAGCTATATCGCAGGCGGTTATGCAATGCCCAGAATACAGGAGATTTACGCCTGTCTGAACCGTTATCGAAGAGCGTAGAAAAATAGCTTGATTTTTACCAGACGGTCTAGTATAGTAGATTTAGTATTGACGGAAAGGATAAATTCAATGGCCGAGATGGTGAATGTGGCGGTTGACGCAATGGGCGGCGACAATGCTCCGATGGAAACTGTGAAAGGGGCGGTGGAGGCTGTCAATGAAGATAAGCGCATCAGGGTGTTTCTGGTAGGAATAGAGCCAGTTATACGGGAAGAATTAAAAAAGTACAGCTATGATGAAGCGCGCCTGGAGGTCGTGCATGCCTCGGAAGTGATCGAAACGGCGGAGCCTCCGGTGATGGCGATCCGCAGGAAAAAGGATTCTTCTATCGTAAAATGTATGAATCTGGTAAAGGACGGGGAGTGCGATGCGCTGGTTTCCGCCGGAAGCACGGGAGCTGTTCTGGTGGGCGGACAAGTGATCGTGGGACGCATCAAGGGTGTGGAAAGGCCGCCTCTGGCGCCGATCATTCCCAATGTGAAAGGAATCAGCCTCCTGTTGGACTGCGGCGCTAATGTGGACGCAAGGCCTTCCCAGCTGGTACAGTTCGCAAAGATGGGCAGCGTGTATATGGAGAGCGTCATCGGTGTGAAAAACCCCAGAGTCGGTCTGGTAAATATCGGCGTGGAGGAAGAGAAGGGCAACGCCCTGACGAAGGAGACATATCCTCTGCTGCAGAATTGCCCTGAGATCAATTTTATCGGGAATGTGGAAGCCAGGGATATTGCCGCGGGCGCAGCGGACGTTTTAGTCTGCGAGGCGTTTGTGGGCAATGTCGTTTTAAAGATGCTGGAGGGCGTCAGCGGCGCTCTGGTGGGAAAGATCAAGGAGGGATTAAGGGAATCCCTGCGCAGTAAGATCGGCGCGCTCTTGGTCATGCCGGCGTTGAAAAAGACTTTAAAAGGTTTTAGTACGGAGGAATATGGAGGAGCTCCGCTGCTTGGTTTGAATGGATTAGTGGTCAAGACCCACGGCAGCAGCAAGGCCATAGAGATCAAAAATTCTATCCTGCAATGTATCGCTTTCAAAGAACAGAAGATCAACGACAAAATCAGGGAGAAGATCGTACTGGAAGATTGAGCGGTATCAAATAAATATGATTAAAATATGCAAGAAAGAAGGAGCTGTTATGGAATTTGAAAAACTGAAAAAAGTGATTTCAGAGGTGCTCAACGTTGACCCGGAAGAGATTACGATGGAGACGACTTTTATGGATGATCTCGGGGCCGATTCGCTGGATGTCTTTCAGATCATTATGGGGATCGAGGAGGAATTTGACATTGAGATCCCTGCGGAAAAAGCTGAAAAGATCACTACCGTTGAGGAAGCGGTGGAACTGATCAAGAGCGCAGTCAATTAAGTAAGCTCGATATAATAGGTATCTTTGCTTTCAATGAGGGCAGTCCGCTATGCGTAAGTTTGCTGTGCGTACTGCTCCTTTCCTTTGAAAGGGAAACAGGCGTCTGCGCGGCGGGCGTTTCCTTAAGGGGCGTACGCCTGGGAAAGATAAGAAGCGCGGACAAGAGGGAAACGGGGTGGAAGAAGATGTGGGAAACATATACGCTGGATAACCTGGAAGAGCGCATCGGGTATCGCTTTAACGACAGAGCGCTGCTGAAACAGGCGCTGACGCACAGTTCCTTTGCCAATGAACAAAAGATCAATAAAGCGCCCGACTATGAAAGGCTGGAATTTCTGGGGGACGCTGTGCTGGAACTGGTTTCCAGCGAATATCTGTTCAGGGAGCACAAACAGCTTTCCGAGGGGGAACTGACGAAAATGAGAGCGTCCATGGTCTGTGAACCTTCCCTTGCTTTCTGCGCCAGAGATCTGGAACTGGGGAAGTTTATCCGGCTGGGAAAGGGAGAGGACAGCACCGGCGGCAGGGAGCGGGACAGTATTGTCTCCGATGTGATGGAAGCTCTGACGGGCGCCGTTTATCTGGACGGCGGGATGGAGGCGGCCAGGTCATTCATCGGCAAATTTATTTTGTCCGATCTGGAGGACAAGCAGCTTTTTTACGACAGCAAGAGCAATCTGCAGGAACTGATCCAGGGCAGGCTGAAAAAAGATTTTAGTTACGAACTGCTGGAGGAGAGCGGGCCGGAGCACAATAAGACTTTCCGCGTCCATGTGCAGATGTCGGGGGAGATCCTGGGAGAGGGCTCCGGAAGAACAAAAAAGGCAGCAGAACAGCAGGCCGCGTACAAGGCGCTGCTGCTTTTGAGGGATAGAGGATATGTATTTAAAAAGCATTGAAGTATTTGGTTTTAAATCGTTTGCGAATAAGATCAATTTCCAGTTCCACAATGGTATCACAGGGATCGTGGGACCTAACGGCAGCGGCAAAAGTAATGTCGCCGATGCCGTCCGGTGGGTGTTGGGAGAGCAGCGTGTGAAACAGCTGCGCGGCGCCAGCATGCAGGATGTCATTTTCTCGGGGACAGAGAACAGGAAACCGCTTAGCTATGCGTATGTGGCGATCACCCTCGACAATGCCGACCACCAGCTGGCGATCGACTTTGACGAAGTGACGGTGGCGCGGCGCATCTACCGTTCCGGAGAAAGCGAATATCTGATCAACGGGAGCCCGTGCAGGCTGAAAGATGTCAACGAGCTCTTTTACGATACCGGCATCGGTAAGGAGGGGTATTCCATCATCGGGCAGGGCCAGATCGATAAGATCCTGAGCGGCAAGCCCGAGGAACGCAGAGAGCTCTTTGACGAGGCTGCGGGTATCGTGAAATTTAAACGCCGCAAAGCGGCGGCTCAGGCAAAGCTGGAAAACGAGAAGCAGAATCTGGTCCGTGTCAATGATATCTTGTCTGAGCTGGAGAAGCAGGTAGAGCCTTTGGAAAAGCAGTCTGAGACGGCCAGGATTTATCTGCGCAAAAAGGAAGAGCTTAAAACACTGGATGTCAATGTGTTTCTGCTGGAAAATGCGAAGATGAAAGAACAGCTGGAAGCCTTGCAGGAGAAGTACGATGTCGCCAGCGCGGATCTTGCGGACACCAGCGAGAAATACAATGGGGCGAAGGAAGAGTATGAGCGGATCCAGGCTCAGATCGAGAGCCTGGACGAGTCCATTGAACAGGCCAGGAGTACGCTCACAGATACCGGACTGATGAGAGGAAAGCTGGAAGGCGAGATGAACGTTCTGAAGGAACAGATCAATTCCGCCAAAGGCAGCGAAACCCATCTGACGAACCGCAAAAACGCTCTTGAGGAGGAAATCACCGTTAAGGGGAAAGACAAAGATGCCATTTTGCAGGAAAAAGGCGCCACTGACGAGCAGGTTCTTAAGATCACGGAGAAAGCGGACGAGATCAGGGATAAGCTTTCCGGGATACAGGATAAGATCGCAGAGCTGAACAATAATATCGAAGTCGGGAAAAATACCATCATCGGCGAATTGAACCAGCGCGCCACCATCAAATCCAAGATGGGACGTTTTGACACCATGATGGAACAGATCAATATCCATAAGGCGGAATTAAATTCAAGATTACTGCGGGCAAAGTCTGACGAAGCGGCAAGAGAGGAGACGATCAAAAAGCTGGAGGCCGAGTTTAACACCGTCACGGAAGAAATTCGTGTGATGAATGAACGGGAGGCCGCCATGGAGCTGGAACTGGGCGATCTGAGGGAGACACTGGCAAAAACCGATGCCAGACTCAGAGAAACGCAGGCCGCCTACCATATGGAGCGGTCCAGGCTGGAGGCTCTGACCAACCTGACGGAGCGCTATGAAGGATATGGCGGCAGCGTCAAAAAAGTCATGGAACAGAAAGAAAAAAACAAGGGTATCATCGGCGTGGTAGCGGATATCATCAGGGTGGAGAAGCGGTATGAAACGGCTATTGAGACTGCTCTGGGCGGCAACATCCAGAATATCGTCACCGACAATGAGGATACCGCAAAAAAGATGATCCGATATCTGAAGGATAATAAGCTGGGGCGGGCCACGTTTCTGCCCCTCACCAGCATTACCAATCCGCAGGAATTTAAGAATCCGGAGGCTCTCTCTGAAAAGGGTGTCATCGGTATGGCGGATGAACTGGTGCAGACCGATGGGCAGTATCGGAATGTGGCTAAATCCATGCTGGGCCGCATTGTTGTGGTAGACAATGTGGACAATGCGGTAAAGATTGCAAGGAAGTTTGACTATGGAATCCGAATGGTCACTCTGGAAGGGGAACTTCTGGTGCCGGGAGGGGCCATCAGCGGAGGCGCTTTTAAAAACAACAGTAATCTTTTGGGAAGACGCAGGGAAGTGGAAGAGCTGGAAAAGCGCGTGAAACAGCTCCTTGCGGATGTGGACGAGGCCAACCGCAGGATCGATGAGACGAAATCCAAACGTAATAAGCTGCGTATGGAGGTGGAAACGGTCAGAACGGATATCCAGAGAAAATCCATCGAGCAGAATACGGCCAGACTCAATATCAGTCAGGAGCGGGAGCGCATGGAGGAGCAGGCGGAAGGCGTTGCTTCTCTGAAAATGGAAGAGAAGGAGATCGAAGGCAGAATCTTTGAGATCAGAAACGATAAGGACGCCATCCAAAAGGAACTGGCGGACAGCGAGGCCTTGGAAAAAGATACGCAGGAGAAGATCGTTCAGTTTCAGAAAGAACTGGAGGAACAGCGTGTTTTGGAGACGGAGACCGCGGCGCAGGTGTCCAAATGGGATCTGAAGGTAGAAAAGATGCGCCAGACACAGGGCTTTAAGCAGGCCAACGTGGACCGTATCGATGGCGAGCTCGAAAGAGCCCGGTCCGAGCTTGCGGAAATTCTGGCAGCGCTGGAAGAAAACGCCCGGGAAGTGGAGCAAAAGAAACAGAATATTTTAAACATCGAGAAGACCATTGCCGCCTCTTACGATGCGCAAAATGAATCGGAATCCAAGTTAAAGGAACAGGTCGCCCGCAAGGAGGAATTGACATCCAGGCAGAAGAGTTTCTTCCAGAGAAGAGAGAAATTGTCGGAACAGATGACAGGATTGGACAAGGAGGTCTACCGCCTTGGCAGCCAGCGGGAAAAGCTGGAGGAAAGCATAGAAGCCCGTATCAATTATATGTGGGATGAGTACGAGCTTACCCTCAGCGATGCGGCTTCCATGAAAGATGAAGAACTGACAGACCTGTCAGATATGCAAAAGCAGATTTCTTCCCTGAAAGATCAGATCAAACGTCTGGGCGATGTCAACGTAAACGCCATTGAGGATTATAAAAATCTGATGGAGCGTTTTACTTTTATGAAGACCCAGCATGACGATCTTGTGGAGGCGGAAAAAACGCTGGAGGGCATCATCACGGAGCTGGACGATGCCATGAGAAAACAGTTCACCGAAAAGTTCGCGGAGATCACAAAGGAATTTGACAAGGTGTTCAAGGAATTGTTCGGAGGCGGAAAGGGAACGCTGGAACTGATGGAGGACGAGGACATTCTGGAGGCGGGCATCCGCATTATCGCACAGCCTCCGGGAAAGAAACTGCAAAATATGATGCAGTTGTCAGGCGGTGAGAAAGCGCTGACGGCCATCGCTTTATTGTTCGCCATTCAGAATCTGAAACCTTCGCCGTTCTGTCTTTTGGACGAGATCGAAGCGGCGTTAGACGATTCCAATGTGGGGCGTTTTGCCAAATATTTACATAAGCTGACAAAGAATACGCAGTTTATTGTGATCACCCACCGAAGAGGAACCATGGAGCAGGTGGACAGGCTGTATGGAATTACCATGCAGGAAAAGGGCGTGTCCGCTCTTGTAAGCGTCAACCTGATCGACAAGGAACTTGATAATTAGGTATAGATAAGGTTTTGACAGGAGGACCGGAATGGGAGAGGAGAAAAAGGGCTTTTTCGCCAGATTGAAAGCGGGTCTGACTAAGACCAGGGACAATATCGTCAGGGGCATCGATTCCCTGTTTAACGGTTTTTCAGCTATCGATGAAGATTTTTATGAAGAGCTGGAAGAGATCCTGATCATGGGCGACATTGGCGTCAACGCCACCAACGCCATCGTGGAACGGCTCAGGGAACAGGTGAAAGAACAGCATATCAAGGAGCCTTCGGAATGTAAAAAGCTTCTCATCGAAAGCATCAAAGAGCAGATGCAGGTGGACGAGACCGCCTACACTTTTGAACAGGAACAGTCCGTCATCATGGTGATCGGCGTAAACGGCGTAGGTAAGACTACCACTGTTGGAAAGCTTGCCGGTAAACTAAAAGAGCAGGGCAGAAAAGTCCTGATCGCGGCGGCGGATACTTTTCGGGCGGCGGCGGGAGACCAGCTTGCGGAATGGGCCAGACGCGCCGATGTGCCCATGGTCGGAGGCAAAGAGGGAGCGGATCCTGCCAGCGTAGTGTTCGATGCGGTCAGCGCGGCAAAAGCCAGGGGCGTGGATGTGCTTTTGGTAGATACGGCGGGGCGTCTCCACAATAAGAAAAATCTGATGGAAGAACTTCGCAAGATGGACCGGATCATCAACAAGGAATATCCTGACGCCCACAGGGAAAATCTGATCGTTTTAGATGGCACAACGGGGCAGAATGCACTGGTCCAGGCAAGGGAGTTTGGCGAGGTGGCAGATCTTACCGGAATCGTACTGACCAAGATGGACGGTACTGCGAAAGGCGGTATTGCCGTGGCGATACAGTCGGAATTAAGAATTCCCGTGAAGTATATCGGCGTGGGAGAGACTATTGAGGATCTGCAGAAATTTGATTCCGATGAGTTTGTGAATGCGCTGTTTGACGTAAAGCGGGAGGAATCTGAGGCGGAGACGGAAAACACAGAAAGCGCAGAAATTTGATCCGGAAAGCGTAAGCGGCCGCAGGAAGGACGAGGCAAAACAAAAATCAGGCGGGAATCAGTAAGCGGTAAAAGACAGAGCCGGAACGGCAACGGAAAAATAGAAACTGAGTAAGAAGGAAGGATTCATGTTATGGAAGAACAAATGCTGACACTGGAGAAATTTGAGCAGGCCTCTGAAGTGGTAAAGAAAGTGACATTGGAGACAAAACTGGTTTACAGCGACTACCTGAGCAGCCAGACGGGGAACAAGGTTTATCTGAAACCTGAAAATATGCAGTTTACGGGAGCGTATAAGCTGAGAGGCGCATATTATAAGATGAGCACGCTGACGGACGAGGAGAGACAGAAGGGTATCATCACCGCGTCCGCCGGCAATCACGCGCAGGGAGTTGCCTATGCGGCGCAGCGCTACGGCGTAAAAGCGACCATTGTAATGCCGACCACCACGCCGTTGATCAAGGTGAACCGCACGAAAGGCTACGGAGCCGAGGTAGTGCTTCACGGAGATGTTTATGACGAGGCGTGCGCAAAGGCATATGAGCTGGCGGAGGAACACGGGTATACTTTTATCCATCCCTTTGACGATCTGGCGGTGGCCACCGGACAGGGTACTATTGCAATGGAGATTGTAAAAGAGCTTCCGCTGGTGGATTATATTTTGGTGCCTATCGGCGGCGGCGGACTGGCAACCGGCGTTTCTACCCTGGCAAAACTTTTGAATCCCAAGATCAAAGTGATTGGTGTGGAACCTGCGGGGGCAAACTGTATGCAGGCTTCTTTAAAAGAGGGAAAAGTAGTTACCTTGCCTGCTGTCAACACCATTGCGGACGGCACGGCTGTGAAGACTCCGGGCGCGCTTTTGTTCCCCTATATCCAGAAAAACATCGATGATATCATTACGGTGGAGGACGAGGAACTTGTCGTGGCTTTCCTTGACATGGTGGAAAATCACAAAATGGTGGTTGAAAATTCAGGCTTGCTGGCGGTAGCGGCGCTGAAGCATCTGAATGTTAAGGATAAAAAAATTGTATCGATCTTAAGCGGAGGAAATATGGATGTGATCACTATGTCCTCTGTGGTACAGCAGGGGTTAATCATGAGAGACAGGATTTTTACCGTGTCTGTCCTCTTGCCCGACAAGCCGGGAGAGCTCTGCAGAGTGTCCGGCATCATCGCGGAGGTAAACGGCAATGTGATCAAGCTGGAGCATAATCAGTTTGTGTCCATCAACAGAAATGCGGCGGTGGAACTGCGCATCACTTTGGAAGCGTTCGGCCCGGAGCACAAAAAGCAGATCATGGAAGCATTGGAAAAAGAAGGATATAAGCCGAAACAGGTAAGGACAAATATCTGACGGGCCGAGATGAATATCCGGCGGACGCCTGACAGATTGGGATAAACATCTGGCGGAACGATGGGCACCTGACAGATTGGGTGAACATCTGACGGATCCGGCGGACGCCTGACAGGCCGCAAAATAGAAATGGGAGTCGTAGGGATATGGCGATGAGCAGGGAGCAGGAGAAAGAGATCCTGTATGAAGAGAAAAAAACATGGAAAAGAAGAGTCCTGGATTATCTCATCATTACAGCCGCGTCTTTTTTGTACGCGGTCGCGGTCAGCCTGCTGTTAGACCCGAACGAGCTTGCTCCCGGCGGTGTGACTGGTATAGCGGTGATCCTGAACCGTGTCACCCATATAACCACCGGAACATGGATTTTTCTGATTAACGTGCCGATCCTGATTCTGGGGATGTGGAAGTTTGGACTGCGGTTCATCTTATCTACCGCTTACTGCACCCTTGCAATTTCTTTTTTCACCAATCTATTAAGCAAAACAGGCGCGGTTACTGAAGACCTGTTTCTCGCGTCCGTGGCTGGCGGCGCGCTGATGGCGGTGGCGTTGGGAATGGTATTTAAGGCGGGTTCCACCACTGGTGGTATGGATATCATCATTAAATTGCTGCGGCTGAGATTTCCCTATGCCAGGACCGGATCTTTATTTCTGCTCACAGACGCGGCGGTGGTGACTCTTTCCGCGGTGGCTTTTCGAAACTTGGAAGTAGCCCTGTATGCGGGGCTTGTAGTGGTGATCAATTCCTTTTTGCTGGATGTGGTGCTCTACGGACGGGACGGCGCCAAAATGATCTTTATCATCAGCGACCATTACGAGGCTATCACCAGGCGTATTCTGGAAGAGATGGATATCGGCGTCACATACATTTCAGGCAGCGGCGCTTACAGCGGCAAAGAAAAAAACGTGATTATGTGCGTGATGAAAAAACAGTTGTCTCCCAAGGCTGAGGAGATTGTCAAGGAGGAAGATCCCATGGCGTTTATGATCGTCACAAGCGCTACTGAGATTTTTGGAGAGGGATATAAGAATATTTTCAGCGAGAAGCTGTAGCGGAACTGTTACGCGGAACCCGGACAGACTGTGAACCGGGGACCCGGACAGTGCGTGAAACCGTAACTCGGACAGACCATGAACCGGGCCTCGGACAGTGCGTGAAACCGTAACTCGGACAGACCATGAGCCGGGACCCGGACAGTGCGTGAAATAATACTTGCCAGATTTCCCCAACTGTTTTATAATATAAAAGAGAAGAGATTCGTAAACAGAAATGCTTTGAAAACATTTTTGTATTTGAGAGAGGAAGTGGTCAAATGAGCATTGGAGCGATTAATACACATAATGTTTACGGGCCGAACAGCACTCATAAATTGTATGAACGTCTCTCCAGCGGTAAAAAGGTCAACAGAGCGGCGGACGATGCTGCTTCGTTAGCGATCATCCAGAAGCTGCTCACGGAAGAAACCGGTTGGAATGTAGGCACGCAGAACGCCTGGCAGGGTACGGGCGTGGTCAATGTGGCGGACGGGGCGATGGGTCAGATCACGGATTCTCTGCAGAGAATGAATGAGCTCGGCGTGTACGCCCAGAACGGTACGTTGTCAGATTCCGACAGGGAAATGATCCAGCAGGAAGTAGACCAGCTGAAAGAGGATATCCAGTCGTTATCCAAAAACACTACTCTGAACGAGAAAAAGCTGTTAGACGGCAGTATGGCGGATATCCAGCTTGCGACAAACCCCAGAGGCGGCGGTCTGAGTATCCAGCTTGAGGATACGACTTTGGAGTCGTTGGGGATCGCTGATTTTGACGTGACGAAAGATTTTGATCTGGATTCTATAAAAGGCGCGCTGGAAAAGGTATCACAGGCAAGGAGTACCATGGGAGCTACTGCTAACAGCCTGGAGCATGTGCGCAATTCCAACAACACAACGGCGGAGAACCTTTTGGCATCAAGAAGCCGGTTGGAAGACACAGATATAGGAGAGACTTCGTCAAAACTGCAAACCAATAAAATTTTAGAACATTTTCGGTTTATGCTGCAAAAGCAGAACCAGAATCAGCGGATGTCCATCCTTGGAATGTTCTCCTGAGCGGTGTAGACGCGGTTTGATTACAAAGGATGAGTTACGGCGGATTATAAAAATAATCAAATTACTAAAAAAGGACTGGAGACAGTCCTTTTTTGTTGTATACAGGCGCAGTCAGTTTCCTGTGAAGCGTTTCCCGCCTAGTGCAAGTGAAGCGTGTCTGTTTGGTGCAAAAGGTTTTCCACCTGGTGCAAGCGCGTCAGTTCGGTGCAAATTTTTTCCCGGCTGGAACAAAGCGCGTCAGTTTCACGCAAAAGTTGCCTGCTCTGCACAGAACCCCATATGTGCCGTCCGAAAAGCGGCAATAAAGGGAAGGTGAATCAAAGTCAGGAGAAAAGAAGCTCTGAAATATCTACTTTCAGTACTTTACAAAACATTAACAATTCATAGTCCGCTACGAACCGTTCCTGCTTTTCAATACGGCTGATTACTTTTTGAGACAATTCTATATTTTCCAGCTGCATTTTGATGGCTAATTCTTCCTGCGTCATTTTCTGGTCGATGCGGAGCTGCTTTATTTTCGGCCCTACAATATTTGCTTTACCATCATAATTATATATTTTCAATTTTTAACCTCCATGTCGAAACGTTTCTATTGAATAACCTGGACGGACTATACTTGATCCGCAGGATATGGAATCCTGCAGCGTGGTGTCGTCCGCAGACGGAATATGGGCTTGGTGTGGCATCGTCCACAGACGAAATATGGGCTTGGTGTGGCATCGTCCACAGACGAATTATGGGCTTGGCTTCCTGCCGCATCATGATCTTATTTAGAAGAATACGCTAACTGCTTGTTTTACATACCTTAAAGATGACTAAAATAATATTTTGTGTCGGAAAGCGCCGTTATATAAAATCAAAAAGCTGACTTTTTCTGCAAAACAATTTAAAATGCACATACCTATCTTTAGAGTAAAAATAATATGTATATCACTTATAATTTTGAATGCTGACATATTTTTATATATTGGATTTTACATAAGCTTTTACATGATATTTCCGGGACCGGCAGAAAGAAATTTGATTTTTGCGGCAAGTTGATGCGGACAGTCCGGACAATGGTTAATATAACAATAGAACCAAAGGAACTAAAAGAACCAAAAGAACAGCAGGGAGGAACAAAATGGACGGACAGAACATGGGAAATGAACAGAATAATCAAAACAATGGGAACAATGGGAACGGGCAGTACAGCAATTATCAGGACAATACGGCTAATATGTACTATCAGACACCCGTGGAGGCTGCGGAACCGGCAAAGACAAACGCACTGCAGATCATAGGTCTGGTATGCGGCATTGTCGGCATAATTGTAGGATGCTGTACCGGATTGGGCGGTCTGATTTTTGGTATCATCGGTCTGATCTGTGCGATCATAGGCAATAATCAGGGAAAGACCGGAGTGGGCACCGGCGGTCTGATCTGCTCTATTATCGCTATCGTCCTAAGCATCATTGTTTTGATCGTGGCACTTGTATTTAGCGAAGCGCTGTTTACTTATCTTAATACATACGGAAACTACCCTTATTAACTGATGAAAAAGCAGAAATCGCTGGAGGATGATCTTTACAAAATCGGGATATGGGTCTTGGCGGTATGCTGTGTCGCGGTGCCGGTTTATTTTGGCGCGCTGCTTAATCATGTTAATCTGCCGTCTTGCGTTTGGTTCACTTATCTTGGTATTTATTGTCCGGGATGCGGCGGAACACGGGCTGTTGACGCTTTACTGCATGGGCGCGTTCTGGAATCCGTATGGTATCATCCGCTGGTCCTTTATACAGTGGTAATCTTCGGCGGCTTTATGCTGACCCAGACGCTTCAAAGGCTGGGAATAAGACATGTCAAAGGCTGGAAATTTCATAATTGGTATCTCTATGGAGCTATTCTTGTCACAGGCTGTAATTTCCTGATAAAAAATCTGCTGTTGCGTTTTTGGGGAATTGCCTTATAAATTAACATGATAGAATGCATCGGAAACGATGCGGAAAGGACAAAAGAAATGAATGGTAAAGTGACTGGTATTTTATCTTACATCACATGGATCGGTTGGATCATAGCTTATTTCGCGGGAGACAGGGAGGGCGCCAAGTTCCATTTGAACCAGTCGTTGGTTCTTTGGCTGGCCGAGATTTTGCTGATAGCAATCGCCTGGTCGGCACGTTTTATTCCTCTGGTAGGATTCGTTGTCGGTGTTGTTGTGCGGATTATACAGGTTGTGCTTTTTATATTCTGGCTCATGGGCCTGATTGCGGCGATCAAAGAAGAAGAAAAACCGCTTCCTCTGATTGGCAGCATCAAAATCCTGAAATAATCTGATACAGAAAAGTATAGCAAAACGGTTCGGAGCTTTCCGAACCGTTTTACTATCACGCATTTGCAGATTTTCAGTTTTCAATTCTGATTTTCCATCTGCAGATCCACATCCTCCGGCGTTTCCCCGTGCAGGAATGTAATGATAATCTGAACGCGCTTATAGGCTCTGGAGTAATTTTCGCTGGCGTATGCGGCGGTGTTTTCATCGTAAGAGCCGTTATTGTAAGCTTCGTGATAGCCGGAAACGGCAGTAGTCATATACTCCCCTGCCTGGTCGGCGATCTCTTCCAAATAATTAAATTCTTCGGGGAAATCAAGTTCTGCGAAATTCTGGAAAGCTTCATCCAGATCATCCAGGTAAGAGAGCAGCTCCGATACGGCTCCTTCTGATGAAGCATCGATATTATTGATGGATGTGTCAATCTGGGAAATTTCGGTACAGAAGCTTTCGATGTCATTTTGGAATTGTGTCAGTTCGGGATCTTCTCCGCATCCGGATAAAGCCATAGAGGCAAAAAAGCCTGCTATCAGTATTCGGATTTTATTCTTCAACGTGTTTACCATACCTTTCCAAAGTAGTTTTGGCTTTTGTCAACAAAATATCTATTATAATTTATCATATATTGCGTTTTTGCGCAATAGTTTGCGGAATTTTATCACTAATTTTGGTTAAAACCCACTCTTTACGACTAAAACAAGGATGTGATATGATAAAAAGAAGTGTATAGGTAACAGGGTCGGGACAATGAAGGTAAAACTTTGGGATACTACTGATAAAAGGATAGCAAAAAAGGGAATTCAATCAACAGAAGAGAGGCAGCATGACAAGAGAACAATTTAAAGAGTTGGCGGAAAATTTCATCTATCTTGACGGCGCTACGGGATCTAATCTGGTGAAAGCCGGCATGCCTTCCGGCGTATGTCCGGAACAGTGGATTCTGGAGCACCCGCAGGCAATACTTGATCTACAAAAAAAATATGTGGAAGCGGGGACGGATATTCTCTATGCTCCCACCTTCACGGCCAACCGTATCAAGCTGGCGGAGTACGGTCTGGAGAACCATTTAAAAAAGATGATCTCCGGGCTGGTGGAGCTTTCCAGACAGGCGGCTTCCACGGCGAAAGACGGGCGGAAAGTGTATGTTGCAGGAGACCTGACCATGACGGGAGAGCAGTTAAAGCCCATGGGGACGCTGGAACTGGAGACGCTGATCGATGTCTACAAGGAGCAGATCATGGCGTTGGAGGAAGCGGGAGCGGACCTTTTGGTAGTGGAGACTATGATGAGTCTCGGGGAAGCCAGAGCCGCCCTGATCGCCGCGAAAGAAGTAAGCAGGCTTCCTGTGATGGTGTCCATGACGTTTGAGGCGGACGCGAGAACCTTGTACGGCACGGATGCCGGAACAGCCGCGGTGGTGTTAGAAAGCCTGGGGGCCTGCGCCATCGGCGTGAATTGTTCCACAGGGCCCTCGCATATGCGCGGAATCATTTCGGATATGGTCTCCCATACTCTTAAGATCCCAATCATTGCAAAACCAAACGCGGGATTACCCTATCTGGACGAGGAGGGGCATACCTGTTACAATATGGATGCAGAAGAGTTCGCGGAGGAAATGAAGCTCTTAGTGGAAGCCGGGGCCACGGTCCTGGGAGGCTGCTGCGGGACTACGCCGGAATTTATCAGGAAGCTTCGCGATCTGTTTGAAAAAAAGATCACCGTATCGCCTGTAAGGAGAGATCCGGCCGTCCGTTATCTGACATCTGAGAGACAGTCCGTTGCCTTTGGACTGGACGGCAATTTTATGATTGTGGGGGAACGAATCAATCCTACGGGAAAGAAAGCGTTTCAGGCGCAGCTTCGGGAAGGAAACATGGATAAAGTGCTGCAGTTTGCGGAGGAGCAGGAAATGTGCGGAGCGCAGATCCTTGACGTGAACATGGGCATGAGCGGTATCGATGAAAAGGCTATGATGCTTCGCGCCATAGAAGAGGTGAGCGGCGTCACCAATCTTCCCTTATCGCTGGATTCCAGCCATGTGGAAGTGCTGGAGGCGGCTCTTCGCCACTATGCGGGCAGGGCGCTGATCAATTCCATCTCTCTGGAGACAGAAAAAATTGAAAAACTGCTTCCCATCGCAAAAAAGTACGGCGCCATGTTCATTCTTCTCCCTTTGTCGGACAAGGGGCTGCCGGAAAATCTGGAGGAGAAAAAGCAGATTATAGATCATATTCTGGAGCGGGCTTATTCCCTTGGTTTCAATCAATATGATGTGGTGGTGGACGGTCTGGTGACCACAGTGGGAGCAAACAGGAAGGCGGCCCTGGAGACGCTTGAGACGATCCGTTACTGTAGGGAAAAAGGGCTTGCCACCATATGCGGGCTGTCCAATATCTCCTTCGGTATGCCGGAGAGAAGTTATGTGAATACGGCGTTCCTCACCCTTGCGATCAAAGAGGGACTTACCATGGCTATTGCCAATCCCTCTCAGGAACTGCTGGTAAGCTGCGCTTTGGCGGCGGATCTTCTGCTCGCAAAGGAAGGGGCGGATATCCGTTATATCGAGTACGCAGATACGGCGGCGCAAAATCGGGAAAAGAGAGAGGCAGCCGAGAAGCAGAAGCTCATGGCTGTCAGTGAAAAAGGAATCATCGGTCAAAATGAAGCTGCAGGCATGGAAAAAGCTGACGGCAAAAAGGGAGAAGTCATATCGCCTCTCAAAAACGCTGTCCTGAAAGGCAATCGAAACGGTATCGCGGCGCTGACAAAGGAGGCGCTGGCAGAAGGAGAGGATCCTTCCGCGCTGTTAAACGAGGTATTGCTTCCTGCTATCAACGAGGTTGGGGAGTTGTTTGATCAGGGCAAATATTTCCTGCCTCAGCTCATCGGCAGCGCGGAGGCCATGAAAAATTCCATTGAAGTTTTAGAGCCTCTGCTGCTTCAGGAGACGCAGAGCCGGAATATGCCGGTGGTGGTCATTGCCACTGTGGAAGGAGACATCCACGATATCGGAAAGAACCTGGTGGCGCTGATGCTGAAAAATTATGGGTTTCATGTTATTGATCTTGGAAAAGATGTGCCGAAGGAAGAGATCATCCGCGCGGCAAGAGAGAACAATGCTCAGATCATTGCGCTGTCGGCGCTTATGACGACCACCATGCAGCGAATGCGCGAGGTGATCGAATTTGCCAGAAGGGAAGGCATCGGGGCGAAAGTCATGATCGGCGGAGCGGTCATCACACAGGATTACGCCGATGAGATTGGCGCGGACGGTTATTCCAAAGATGCGGCGGAAGCGGTAAAAGTGGCGCAGCGGTTGGTGGGAGAACTGCGGGAAAGTCAGCGCGCTTAGGGAGGCACTTTGAAATATGACAAAAAATGAATCAAATCCTGCAAAAACGATAGAAATTCAGAAATAAAATCTGTAAAATAACCAAAAAGCTGCAAATTCCGCCATATATCGAGTGGGATTTGTGAGCAATGTAAAACCGGCTCCGCGCGGCGGATTGGAAACTTCCCGCGGCGGATCATAGAAAGTGGAAAAGGGAAAGAGGAGGAATGGAAATGATAGGAGCAGATGCAATCATCAAATGTCTGGAGGCGGAAGGGGTGACTACCGTATTCGGTTATCCCGGCGTTGCCATATGCCCCTTTTATAACAGTATTTTAGAGTCGGATATCAGGACCATCCTGATCCGGACGGAACAGAATGCCGCGCATGCGGCCAGCGGCATGGCAAGGCTTACCGGAAAGCCGGGGGTTTGCGCCGTGACTTCCGGTCCGGGCGCTACCAACGTGATCACGGGCATTGCCACGGCTTTTGCGGACAGCATTCCCTTGGTCTGCATTACGGGACAGGTAAACAGCGAACTTTTGGGCAGCGATGTGTTTCAGGAAGCGGATATTACAGGCGCGGTGGAATCTTTTGTAAAATACAGTTACCTGGTGAAAGACGCAAACGATATCCCAAGGATTATGAAGGAAGCGTTCTACATCGCGAACACGGGCAGGAAAGGCCCGGTTCTGATCGATGTGCCCATCGATATCCAGAACGCTCCCGTGAGCAAGTTTAAATATCCGGAGGAGGTTTCCCTGAGGACGTACAAACCTACCGTCAAGGGACATGCCGTGCAGATCCATAAGGTCATCAAAGAGCTGGAGAAAGCAAAGAAACCCCTGATCTGCGCCGGAGGCGGCGTGCTCTTAAGCGAGGCGCAGGGCGAACTTCAGGCATTCGCGGAAGGGCATCGGATTCCCGTGGTGTCCACGATGATGGGAATCGGCGTCATGCCGACGGATCATCCGCTGTATTTCGGCATGGTGGGAAATAACGGAAAAGCTTACGCTAACCGCGCCATGAGCGAGTGCGATCTGTTGATCATGGTGGGCGCAAGAGTGGCGGACCGCGCGGTGAATCAGCCTGAACTGATCACGAAGGACAAGGTGTTGGTACATATCGATGTGGATCCGGCGGAGATCGGCAAAAACGCAGGCCCCACCATTCCTTTGGTAGGGGACGCGAAGCATATTTTCAACGATTTTGCCAAGGAGGAATTTGCGGGCAATTATCAGGAATGGCTGGATTGTCTGAAGGAGTACAGCGTCTCCATGGTAAAGAAGCGCAATCCGAATCCCGCGTATGTGGATCCCGCGGAATTTATCTCCAGACTTTCCTTAAAGATGCAGGAGGACGCGGTCTATGTGGCGGACGTAGGGCAGAATCAGATCTGGTCCTGCGGCTATGCGAAAGTGAGAAAAGGCAAGTTTATGACTTCCGGCGGTATGGGGACCATGGGGTATTCCATCCCTGCCGCCATGGGGGCAAAGCTCGCGGCGCCAGGACGTCAGGTGGTGGCAGTCTGCGGGGACGGTTCCTTCCAGATGTCCATGATGGAGCTCGCTACGATCTGTCAGCATCGTATCCCCGTAAAGATCATTGTGCTGAAAAACAATTATCTTGGCATGGTGCGGGAATATCAGCACTTTACATATAAAGAGCGCTATTCCGTGGTGGATCTGTCGGGAAGCCCCGATCTTGAGAAACTTTCCGCGGCCTATGGGATTCCTTTTTTGCGGCTGACGAATATGGAAAAATGCGATGAGACCATAGACGCCTTTTTAAAAGATGATGTCTCCATGCTGTTGGAGTGTATCATCGACCCCATGGATATTGTAAGGTAAGGAGGAAGGACGATGAAAAAGAGAATCTATTCCGTGTTGGTGGAGAATCGTTCCGGTGTCCTTTGCAAGGTGGCCGGGCTGTTTTCCCGAAGATGTTTTAATATCGACAGCCTGGCGGTGGGGGAGACGGATGATACGACGGTGTCCTGTATGACCATCGTCAGCAGCGGCGATGAGCGCACTATAGAGCAGACTGAAAAGCAGCTCAACAAAAAGCTGGATGTCATCAAAGTAAAGACTTATGAAGAACAACAGTGTATCACCAGGGAACTGATGCTGATCAAGGTCAAATACAACAAAAGCAACCGGCGCGAGATCATGGAACTTTGTGAGATCATGAAAGCGGATATCGTGGATATGTCCAAGCATTTTATGATGATTCAGGTCTGCGACACGCCCGAGAGAGTAAAGCTGGTGATCAATCAGCTTCAGACCGTCAGTATCGTGGAAGTGGCAAGGACCGGAACACTGGCGCTGGCAAAATGTATGGAGAACGATGAGGGTTAGAGACGCGCATTGGTTTTTATTGACATTCTTTGCAGAACTTGTTATCATAAATGTTGCTATGTTAAAGAGGTGAGATGATATGCAGAAAAGAGTGTTTCAGTTGCTTGTGAACAATACGGCCGGAGTGCTGAGCAGAATCACGGGTCTTTTTTCCAGAAGGGGCTACAATATTGAGAGCATCACCGCAGGCGTGACCGCAGATCCCAGATTTACCAGAATCACCATTGTGACTTCCGGTGACGAGGAAATTTTGGAACAGATCGAAAAGCAGCTGGCAAAGCTTGTGGACGTGCGGGATATCAAAGAATTGAAACCGGAGGAGAGCGTATACCGGGAGCTGGTCATGATCAAGGTGCGGGCTACTGCACAGCAGCGTCAGAGCGTGATTGCCGTTGCGGATATCTTCCGTGCCAAGATTATCGATGTGGCGCCGGAGAGCCTGATGATCGAGCTGACCGGAAACCAGCAGAAGATCGAAGCTTTTATCAGCCTGTTGGACGGTTACGAGATACTGGAAATCGCCAGAACGGGTATTGCCGGTCTGGGCCGCGGCACGGACAATGTGATTTATATCGATTAGGCAAAAACCGGGACACAGAACCTTATATGCAACCGTAAAAATTTTTATAGATGACATAAAAATTTTTATCAGAATAAATCTAAGAATCATTTTTTATGGAGGAAAGAAAAATGGCAAAGATTTTTTATCAGGAAGATTGTAACCTCTCTCTTCTGGAGGGAAAGACTATCGCGATCATCGGCTACGGCAGCCAGGGACACGCGCACGCGCTGAATCTGAAGGATTCCGGCTGTCATGTGATCATCGGTCTCTACGAGGGTTCCAAATCGTGGGACAAGGCTGTAAAGCAGGGCTTTGAGGTGTTTACCGCCGCGGAGGCCGCAAAAAAGGCCGATATCATCATGATCCTGATCAATGATGAAAAGCAGGCCGACCTGTATAAGAAGGATATCGAGCCCAACCTTGAGGCCGGTAATATGCTGATGTTCGCCCACGGCTTCAATATCCATTTCGGCTGTATCGTACCTCCTGCAGACGTAGACGTTACCATGATCGCTCCCAAGGGTCCCGGACATACCGTAAGAAGCGAGTATCAGGCCGGTAAAGGCGTTCCCTGTCTGATCGCGGTAGAGCAGGACGCTACAGGCAAGGCACAGGATATCGCGCTGGCTTACGCGCTGGGGATCGGCGGCGCCAGAGCGGGCGTCTTGGAGACTACTTTCCGCACCGAGACAGAGACGGATCTCTTCGGCGAGCAGGCTGTGCTGTGCGGCGGCGTCTGCGCCCTGATGCAGGCTGGTTTCGAGACGCTGGTGGAAGCGGGATATGACGAGAGAAACGCATACTTCGAGTGTATCCATGAGATGAAGCTGATCGTAGATCTGATCTATCAGAGCGGTTTCGCGGGAATGAGATATTCCATCTCCAACACCGCGGAGTACGGCGATTACATTACGGGGCCTAAGATCATCACCGATGAGACCAAAAAAGCTATGAAGAAGATCCTGAGCGACATTCAGGACGGTACTTTCGCAAAAGAGTTTCTGCTTGATATGTCTCCCGCAGGAAAGCAGGTTCACTTCAAGGCTATGAGAAAGCTTGCTTCCGAGCATCCTTCCGAGAAGGTTGGCGAAGAGATCAGAAAGCTCTACAGCTGGAACAACGAGGCGGATAAGCTGATCAACAACTAAGGAACATCGGGCTGCCCGGAAACGCAGGTTTCCTAGGAATATGCCGCAGCGTAAAGAGCAAAACAGGGATGTCTGAAAAGGCATCCCTTTCTTTGCGGAAACGCATTACCAAACAAGCCGGGAGAGGATTGATATGTCATCTTTAGAAAAGAAGCTGAAAGCTCCAAAAGGAATCGAACCGGAGCATTGGTTTATTGAGTGTTACAGGAAACATCAGGGGCACCCGTTAAAGATCCTGGTGTCTTTGTATAAGGGAAACTACCATAAATTCCTGCTGGCGGTGTTCTTTTTCTTCTGCAAGCACGCCTGCGTCTGGGTGCTGCCTATTGTCACCGCGAACATTATCAACGACATCACCACGCAGAATCCTGACAGTACGGGAAATATTGTGTTTTATACCATATTGATGATCATTCTGGTGTGCCTGAACGTGCCTATGAATTATCTTTACACAGATTATAAGAGCCAGTCCACCCGGTACGCGGAGACGGGACTTCGCAAGGCGCTGATCCGCAAGCTGCAGCAGCTTTCTATCTCTTACCATATCGAGACCCAGTCGGGGCGTCTGCAGTCGAAGATCATCCGTGATGTGGAGGCGGTGGAAGGCTTGTCCACACAGATGTTTTTAAGCATCTTAAATATCGTGCTGAATATTTCCGTGGCGCTGGTGGTCACAGTCCAGAGGAGTATGATGGTCTTTTTCTTCTTTCTTGTGACGACTCCTGTGGCGGCGGCGACCATGGTATCTTTCCGCAGCATTATGAAGCGAAGGAACAGAGAGTTTAGAAAAGAGATGGAAGAGACTTCCGCGAGAGTGATGGAAATGGTGGAGCTGATTCCCGTCACCAGGGCCCACGCGCTGGAGGAAGAGGAAGTGGAGAAGATGAGCGGCCAGCTTTTCGCGGTGGCGGAAAAGGGATATAAGCTGGATCTCGTTCAGTCTTTGTTCGGTTCCGTGGGCTGGGCGATCTTTCAGATCTTTCAGGTGATCTGCCTGTGTTTCACCGGATTTCTGGCTTTCCGGGGAAAGATCCTTGCTGGTGATATCACATTGTATCAGAGTTATTTTGCCACCATCGTCAATCAGGTGTCGGCGATCATTACGCTGGTGCCCGCCATTACCAAGGGCATCGAGTCGGTGAATTCTATCGGCGAGGTGCTGCTTTCCGAGGACGTGGAACACAATGAGGGAAAAGAACAGTTGCAGGGCGTGGAGGGATATTTCTCTTTTCAGAATGTGCATTTCAGGTATCACGATGGGGAGAGCGACACTTTGAACGGTCTGAATCTGGAAGTGCGGAAAGGGGAAACGATCGCGCTGGTGGGAGAATCCGGCGCGGGGAAATCCACCATATTAAATCTTGTCAACGGTTTCTATCTGGCTGACAGCGGGCAGGTTCTGCTGGACGGCCACGACTTAAGCCGGATCGATCTGCGAACCTACAGAAAGTATCTTGCGGTGGTACCCCAGACGTCCATTCTCTTTTCCGGCACCATCCGGGAAAATATCACCTACGGCTGCGAGGACGTGACGCAGGAGAAACTGGATCAGGTCATAGACGCGGCCAATCTGCGCGAGCTGGTGAACTCACTGCCCAAAGGTCTGGAAACCATGGTGGGAGAGCACGGAGGAAAACTGTCGGGAGGCCAGAGACAGCGTATTTCCATTGCAAGGGCGCTGATACGGGATCCCAGGATCATCCTGCTGGACGAAGCGACTTCCGCTCTTGACAGTATATCCGAAAAGCTGATCCAGGAGGCGGTCAATAATCTGACCAGAGACAGGACTACCTTTATCGTGGCGCACAGGCTTTCCACCATACGGGACGCGGACCGCATCGCCGTGATCAACGCGGGACAGTGCGTGGAATACGGTACCTATGAGGAACTGATGGCGCGCAAGGGGATCTTCTACAGTATGAAACAGATCCAGAGTTAATCAATCTGTAAAAAAATTATCATATTTCTTTAGAAATTCTTTCGTTTTTTCTGATGTCCGCTTTTATATTTCAGGTCCATACTGTCTTCATGACAACAAAAGAGGAGGCTGCGTGAAAATTACACGGACGCGGTCCCCGGAATGGAGACAAGTATGGATCTTTCTGCAATAACCCTTTATTTTACAAGATACGGAGCCGTGGCGATCTTTACGATCGTGCTGCTGGAATACATGAACCTGCCGGGCTTTCCGGCGGGGATCATCATGCCGCTTTCCGGCGTTATGGCGGCCAGGGGAAATATCAGTTTCCTGCAGGTCATGGTGATCACGGTGGCGGCGGGGCTTCTGGGGAGCCTGCTCTTATACGGATTGGGCCGAAAGGGCGGCGAGGTGTTTCTTGGCGCTTACACAAAACGGTTCCCAAAGCATAAGGAATCCCTGGAGCGCAATCTGGAATGGATCAGATCTAAGGGAAGCATGGGCGTTTTCCTTGGCAAACTGATTCCCATGATACGGACGCTGGTCTCCATTCCCGCGGGCGTGGTGAAAATGAATCTGGCAAAATATGTGACGGCATCCCTTGGCGGCATCATCCTCTGGAACTTTGTTTTTGTGGGAGCCGGATATCTGCTGGGGGATCAGGTGTTTGAAATCCTGGGAAAAATCTGAGAGTGTGCGCACAAAATCAACAAATATAGAAAGGCATGGTGATCCGAATGAAGATCGCATTCATGACAAATAATTACAAGCCGTTTACCGGCGGCGTACCGATTTCCATAGAAAGGCTCAAAAAAGGGCTGGAGACGCTGGGGCACCAGGCGGTGGTGTTCGCGCCTACCTATGAGGAGCAGACGCAGGAAGAAAATGTGTTTAGATATGCCACCTGTATGAAGAAATTTATCGGCGGCATCGTTATCCCCAATCCTTTTGACAAAAGGATTGAAGAGGAATTCAGGAGACATCATTTCGACCTGATCCATGTGCATCATCCTATGCTGATCGGCAGGACGGCGGCATATTTGTCTAAAAAATATAACGTGCCCCTTGTCTTTACATACCACACCAGATATGAGCAGTATCTGGAATGTTATACCGGGTGTCGGCTGACGGAAAAGCTTACGCCCTTGTATCTGCAGACTTTTTTAAAGCATTGTCATTTTGTTTTTGCGCCCACGCAGGGCATGAAGGATTATCTGATATCCGCCTGTAAGGTGCATCCTGACAGGATCGGCATTCTGCCCACTGGGATCGAGCCGGACAGCTTTCTGGCAAAAGAGGAGGACTGCCGGAGAGTCAGGGAGGCTTACGGGGCTTTGGATATGCCGCTTTTGCTCACCGTCTCCAGAATGGCGCAGGAGAAAAATATCGCTTTTTTGTTGGAGAGCCTGGCGGTTTTTAAGGAGCGTTTCGGGAAACCTTTCCGGATGATCATGGTGGGAGACGGGCCGGATAAGGCATCTTACGAGCAGATGGCGCGGAGGCTTGGACTGGAAAGGGAAATCTGCTTTGCGGGCAAGATCCCCAACGGAGAAATCCCGCCCTATTACGCGGCGGCGGACGTCTTTTTATTTGCCTCTAAGACGGAGACGCAGGGGATCGTCCTTCTGGAAGCGTTTGCGGGAAGTACGCCTGTGGCGGCGGTGGACGCTTCCGGCGTGAGGGACCTTGTGAAAAACGGATCAAACGGGATCCTTGTAAAAGAAGATAAGTATGATTTTGCGGAGAAACTTACCGCGTTGTTAAATAGTGAGGAGCTGAAGGGACGCATGTCGGAAAATGCCAGACAGGCTGCCCTTGCCTACAGGGAGGAAGCGGTTGCCTTGCGGGCGGCCCGATATTATAATAGTGTTATCAACGCTGTAGAAGGAAAAGAAGAGACATGGAAGATAAATACCGTATTTTGATCGTGGAGGACGACAAGGAAATCAGAGAGGGAATCGAAATCTATCTGCGCAATCAGGGATATGAGGTCTGTCAGGCCGCGAACGGTGCGGAAGGGCTTCGGGCGATAGAGGAACAGGAATTTCATCTTGCCATCGTGGATATCATGATGCCCGTTATGGACGGCGTCACCATGCTGATGAAGCTACGTTCCATGAATTATGAATTTCCTGTGATTATGTTGTCTGCAAAGTCAGAGGAAGTAGATAAGATCATGGGGCTGAACATGGGCGCTGACGATTATGTGACAAAACCTTTTACGCCTTTGGAACTGCTTGCCAGAGTCAATTCCCATCTGCGCAGATATTCCAAGTATCTGCGGGCGGTGAATGAGGAAAAGGACGAAGAGCATATTTATACCATCGGCGGGTTGGAACTGAACGAGGACACGGTGGAAGTGACCGTGGACGGGGAACCGGTAAAGCTTACCCCCATGGAATTTAAGATCGTGCAGCTTCTGATCAAAAATCCCGGCAGAGTGTTCTCGGCGGATGAAATCTACGAGCGCATCTGGAATGAAAAAGCGGTGAACACAGATACCATTATGGTACATGTCAGAAATATCAGAGAGAAGATCGAGATCGACCCTAAAAACCCAAAATATCTGAAAGTAGTGTGGGGCGTGGGCTATAAGATCGAAAAGCAGTGAAAGCCGGGCGGCATATAACAATTGTATCGCAAGAAAGGGAAATGATATGGAGACAAACAACATAGAAATCGGAAATCCGGAAACAGAGAACCTGAAAACAGAGAACCCGGAAACAGAGAACCTGAAAACAGGAAACCCGGAAACAGAAAACCCGAAAACAGGAAACACGGAAACAGGAAATCTGAAAACAGAGAATCCGGAAACAGAAAACACGGAAACAGGGAACATGGGAACAGGAAATCCGAAAACAGAGGACCTGAAAACAGAGGACACGGAAACAGAAAATCCGAAAACAGGAAACACGGGAGCCGGAAGCCGGAGCGGGGAGAACAAAAGAACGGAAAAAACGGCGAAAAAAAGCCGGGGACGAAAAAACGGCTGGGTTTTTCAGGGCCTTCTGGCCGGTCTGCTGTGCGCTGTTATCATCAGCAGTCTGTACGATGTTTTCCGCGATAACGCGCAGCAGGCATTTCATGCGGACATAGAAGATTATAGCTATATCGGCTGCCTGTATGAGGCCTGTTATCTGTTATACAAGGATCTGTATAATTCCCAGGCAGAACAACAGCTGGGATACGAGGAATTATATCTGCAGCCCCGCGAGGGGGACGAATGGATCCTGGACCCGGATTTCTGGAATCATGATGGGGATGAAACGTTTTTGAGAAAAGAAGAGGCGCTTTCAGAGGCGGGTACGGATATTTACATTCTTCAGGAGCAGATCTCGCGCGTCTCTGATTTTTTCAAGGAGTTTGATCAGCGTTTCAGCGCGATAAACAGAAATTACAATTATGTGATCCGGGACACCGTAACCGGCAGGATGTTCACCAATATGTCCCAGGCGGAATTGTCCGAGGATATCCGCAGACAGTTTTTCCTTTTAAGTTTTGAATTTGACGATAAGGGAACGGTCACGGTGGGAGAAGACGTGGCGGGTCTTGATCCGGCTGAAATCAGGAAACTGGCCAACGAAGCCTCCCGTTCCCTGCTCAATGTTTCAAATGATTATTATACGATTAAACGGCCGGTAAACTGCACGGTGACTTACTGTATCCCCGTCTCGGACTTTGAGAACGGCAGAGCAGCGTGTTTTTCTTTTTCTATGTCAGTATATGAATTCGCAGAGCTCAGTTATATATTGCCGGAAAACGATGTATGGTACGGGCAGCTGCATGATTACCGGAGTTCCGGTGTGGGTGACTGGCTGGCCGGATTGCTGTTTTCGGCGGCGCTTCTGGGATTTTGCCTGTCCGCGTTAAAAAAGAACAGGCCATGGATGGATACGAAGATCTGTTCCGTTCCGCTGGAGGTCCTCTGCGTTTTTGTGATCTTTATCACAACCGCCATATGGTATACCTGCGAAGAGATGGTCTACGCGGTGGCGAGCGGCACAATGGAAGCTGTCCTGGCGGGCTATGTGCCTTCGCGGTTCGCCTCTTTTCTCACCAAAGCGTTGAATTACGGTGCGCTGACCCTGTTTTTTTTCTGCGGCTTTTATCTGGGTGTCTGCGCCGGGGCGGTGAGGGCATTAGGCGTAAAAGAATATATAAAAAAGCGGTGCGTCATTTACAGGATCTTTCCTTTCTGCAAAAAGAAAGCGTTGGGGATTTATGACATGATCTGCCATTTCGATGTGTCGGCGGATGCCCGTAAAACGATCTTAAAAGTAGTGATCGTCAACGCGCTGCTTGTGTTTGTGATCAGTTGTTTCTGGGTGGCGGGACTGCCTTTTGCGCTTGTTTACTCTCTGCTTCTCTATATCCTTCTAAAAAAATATGTCAGTGATCTGCAAAAGAAGTACGTTTTTTTGCAGCAGGCTGTCAATGAGATCGCGGAGGGAAATCTGAATGTGGAGATCACGGAAGACCTGGGCGTCTTCGAGCCCTTTAAGCCACAGTTAGTCCGCATTCAGAACGGCTTCAAAAACGCGGTGGAGGAGGAGACGAAAAGCCAGCGCATGAAAGCGGAGCTGATCACAAACGTGTCCCACGATCTAAAGACGCCGCTTACGGCGATCATCACCTACATTGATCTTCTGAAAGACGAGAATGTGACGCAGGAGCAGAGAAAAGAGTATGTGGATACCCTGGAGCGGAAAGCGCTGCGGCTGAAGGTGCTGATCGAAGACCTTTTTGAAGTCAGCAAGGCGACTTCCCGCGCCGTCAGCCTGAACCTGATGAATGTGGATATCATGAACCTCGTAAAGCAGGTGGTGGTCGAGATGAGCGATAAGTTAGCCGCGGCCCGCCTGGACGTGCGTCTGAACCTGACGGACGAAAAAATACTGCTCTTGCTGGACAGCCAGAAGACCTACCGCGTTTATGAGAATCTGCTGGGGAATATCGCCAAATACGCGCTGGCGGGCACAAGAGTCTATATCAACGGTTTCTGCGTGGACGACAGGGTGGTCATCACCATGAAAAATATTTCCGCTCTGGAGATCACGGTGGATGCGGCGGAACTTACGGAGCGGTTCGTCAGGGGGGACGTCTCCCGCAATACGGAAGGATCGGGGCTTGGCCTGGCCATCGCGAAGAGTTTTGTGGAGCTGCAGGGCGGAGAATTTTCGCTGGATGTGGACGGGGATCTTTTCCGGGTGACCACCAGCTGGCAAAAATAAAGTGTAACAGTTCAGCCTTCGGCCGACTGAACTGTTACAATAAATCAATAAGTTATATTTGAACTATATTCCCATATGTGATATGATGGTTTTCAGAACAATTACAGAAAGGTTTGGTTGAGCATTATGGGAATGACAATGACGCAAAAGATCCTTGCGGCGGCTGCGGGCCTTGAGAAGGTGGAGGCAGGCCAGCTGATCGAGGCGAATCTTGATCTGGTGCTGGGAAACGATATCACCAGTCCCGTGGCGATCAAGGAGATGGATAAGTTTAAGGTAAAAGGCGTATTTGATAAAGATAAGATCGCGCTGGTTCCCGACCATTTTGTGCCCAATAAGGACATCAAGTCCGCGGAGCACTGTAAATGTGTCAGGGAATTTGCGCGTAAAAATGAGATCACAAACTATTTTGAAGTGGGAGAGATGGGTATTGAGCATGCTCTGCTTCCCGAAAAAGGCCTGACGGTGGCCGGAGACGTGATTATCGGGGCGGATTCCCACACCTGTACTTACGGTGCGCTGGGCGCTTTCTCCACCGGTGTGGGAAGCACGGATATGGCGGCCGGTATGGCCACCGGAAAGGCATGGTTTAAGGTGCCTTCGGCCATCCGGTTTCGCCTGACGGGAAAGCCTTCCAAATGGATCGGCGGCAAGGATGTGATCTTACATATCATCGGCATGATCGGCGTGGACGGCGCTTTGTATAAGTCGATGGAGTTTACGGGCGATGGGATCACAAATCTTTCCATGGACGATCGCTTTACCATTGCCAACATGGCTATCGAGGCAGGCGGAAAGAACGGTATATTCCCTGTGGACAGGCTGGCAAAAGACTATATGAAGGAGCACTCAAAGAGAGAATATAAAATTTTTGAGGCCGATGAGGACGCGGTTTATGACGAAGAGTACACGATTGATCTGGGGGCGCTTCGTCCCACGGTTTCTTTCCCTCATCTGCCTGAGAACGCCCATACCATAGACGAGATCAGACAGATGGATCCGATCGCCGTGGACCAGGTGGTGATCGGTTCCTGTACCAACGGCAGACTGGACGATCTGCGCACCGCTGCCAGGGTGCTTCAGGGAAGGCATGTGGCAAAGGGTATGAGATGTATTGTGATTCCGGCCACTCAGGCGATTTATATGCAGGCCATGGAAGAGGGACTGCTCAGGACGTTTATTGAGGCGGGAGCGGTGGTCAGCACGCCTACCTGCGGGCCCTGTCTGGGCGGATACATGGGGATCCTCGCGGAAGGGGAGCGCTGCGTCTCCACTACCAACCGGAACTTTGTAGGCCGCATGGGGCATGTGAGCTCCGAAATCTATCTGGCAGGCCCTGCCGTGGCCGCTGCCAGCGCGGTCACAGGCGAGATCTCTTCGCCGGAGGATCTGGGGCTGTAGAAAGCTTTGGACCGCGGACAGCTTTTTAAGAGGCTGCCCCGCGAAAGAGGCAACAGGCTGTTTGCGCAGGAGCGTTGCAAACAGTTCTGGCGGCAGACGGTAAAAGCGGTGCTGCGTCTTTTGCACCCCTCCGTTTTACAGGCGCTCCGGAAAGGATATCGATATGAACGCAAAAGGAACAGTTTTTAAATATGGGGACAATGTGGATACCGATGTTATCATTCCCGCAAGGTATCTCAATTCCTCCGATCCGGCGGAACTTGCCGCCCACTGCATGGAGGACATTGACGGAGAATTTATCAAAAAAGTAAAGAAAGGCGATATTATCGTAGCAAATAAAAATTTCGGGTGCGGTTCCTCCAGAGAACACGCCCCCATAGCCATCAAGGCCGCAGGCGTAAGCTGTGTGATCGCCGAAACTTTCGCAAGGATCTTTTACCGCAACGCCATCAATATCGGGCTGCCTATCATTGAATGTCCCGAGGCCGGCAGGGGGATCGATGCGGGAGATGAGGTGGAGATCAATTTTGACACCGGAGTGATCACTGATGTGACAAAAGGGACTTCTTTTCAGGGACAGGCGTTTCCTGAATTCATGCAAAAGATTATTGCTTCCGAAGGGTTGATCAACTATATTAATAATCAGTAAGGGGGAGAACACAGACCTGTTCGCGCAGGTCTGTGTTTCACTGAGGAATGAAACCGCGCAATGATGCGGCTTTGCTGTTGGCGGCCTGTTCTGCACAGCGGGACAGGGATTTTGACAGAGTAAGGAATGGTGATTATTTATGGCAGAAAAAAGTGCTGACAAATCCAGCAAATATGAGATCGATATGTGCAATGGCCCGCTGGTGGGCAAGATACTGATTTTTTATGTTCCGCTGATGCTTTCCGGCCTATTGCAGCTTTTGTTCAATGCGGCGGATATCGCGGTAGTGGGGCGTTTCGCCGGAAATGAATCTTTGGCGGCGGTGGGGGCGACCAGTTCTCTGACCAACCTTATCGTCAACCTCTTTATCGGCCTTTCCGTGGGCGCTAACGTTTTAGTGGCGCGCTATTACGGGGCGGGACAGCTTAAGGAACTGAAAGAGATGGTGCAGACCGCGGTGGCCACCTCCGTGGCGGGCGGCGTCATCCTGGTGTTTGTGGGGCTGCTGGTGGCAAGACCCGCGCTGCTTCTGATGGATACGCCCATGGATGTGATCGATTATTCCGTGCTCTATATGCGGATCTATTTTGTGGGAATGCCTTTTATGATGGTATATAATTTCGGAAGCGCTATCCTGAGAGCGGTAGGGGACACGAAGCGGCCGCTTTACTTTCTGTCTGTCGCGGGAGTGGTCAATGTGGTCCTGAACCTGTTCTTTGTGATCGTCTGCCATATGGGTGTGGCCGGCGTTGCCACCGCCACGGTGATCTCTCAGGGCATCTCCGCGGCGCTGGTGGTGCGCTGTCTGATAAAGACGGACAGCGCCTATAAACTGGTCGTAAAGGGCTGGAAGATCTCTAAAGACAAGCTGATCAGAATGTTTCAGATCGGTATGCCGGCAGGGCTGCAGGGGTCTCTTTTCTCCATTTCCAATGTGCTGATCCAGTCTTCCGTGAACAGTTTCGGTTCCATTGCCATGGCGGGAAATACTGCGGGCAGCAATATCGAGGGTTTCGTTTATACCGCTATGAACGCGTTCCACCAGTCCGCCATCAGTTTTGCCGGACAGAATTACGGCGCTATGAAATACAGGAGAGTGGGAAAGGTTCTGCTCATCTGTGAAGGCCTGGTAGCAGTTGTGGGGCTTGTTATGGGAAACGCGGCGTATTTCTTTGCGGGACATCTGTTAAAGATCTATACCACGGATCCCGATGTGATCTCTTACGGTATCCTGCGTATGCGCTATATCTGCGTTACTTATTTTACGTGCGGCATGATGGATGTGGCGGTAGGCGTTTTGCGGGGGATGGGCTATTCCGTGATGCCTATGCTGGTATCTCTCTCGGGAGCATGTCTGTTCAGAGTCGTGTGGATTTACACCATTTTTCAGCGGATCAAAACGCTGCCCTGCCTGTATATCTCTTATCCTATCAGCTGGGTGCTGACGTTTTTGGTGCACATGGTATGTTTTTGTATTGTCTACCGCAAATTGCTGAATAAAACTGCAAACAGCGGTCAGTCTCTGCAAAGTGCTTGAAACATATGTTCGAGTGTGATATAATGAGTTCAGTCAGGACAGATGGCGGTCGGACGGCCGCTTATACCGTGAAGGCAAGGCGTTTGATGAGGCTGACACGACAGGTGGGAGATTCGTATGATAGCATATGTAAACGGGATCGTAGACGATATCACGGAGGACAACGCGGTGATCGATGTGGGCGGGGTTGGCTATAACGTAAAGATTTCCGCCGACACGGCCGCAAGGCTTCCGGGGATCGGGGAGGCGGCAAAGCTTTATACCTATACGAGCGTCAGGGAGGACTCCTTTCTTCTGTATGGTTTTCTGACCCGCGATGATCTGGAGATTTTCAAGAAACTGATCACGGTAAACGGTATCGGACCCAAGGGCGGCCTGTCCATCTTATCCGTGATGGGCGCGGACGATCTCAGATTCGCCATCATGTCGGGAGACAGCAAGGCGATCGCCAAAGCGCCCGGAATCGGCGCAAAGACGGCCCAGAGGGTGATTCTCGATTTGAAGGATAAGATCCGGATCGATGATACGATGATTGACAGGGAAATTGCCGCTGCGGGGGCGTTGAATCCTATGGCGGCGGACAGCGTCCAGAAGCAGGAGGCGGTGGCGGCGCTGGTATCTCTCGGCTACGGACAGGCGGAGAGCCTGAAAGCGGTAAATTCCATCGAAGGGATCGAAGAAATGGACTCCGGCGCCGTTTTGAAAGCCGCTTTAAAGAAAATGTTTTAGACGGGCCGTTTTGGGAAAGTTAAAATATGCCAACCGTGAGTTTTTTGAGGGAGCAAAGAAAAATATCTGGTGAGAATCCGGGCTCTCCATGAGAGCATGAAGGTGAAATAGAAGAAACATGCTAAACGAGCGACAGGAAGGAAATCCTACCCATGCCCAAGAGGATGATAGAAACAGATCTGACGGAAGAGGATATCAGGATCGAAGGCTCATTGAGGCCTCAGGTCTTGGATGACTACATCGGTCAATCTAAGGTAAAGGAAAATCTTAAGATATATATCGAAGCGGCAAAGCAGCGTGGAGAGGCGCTGGATCATGTGCTCTTTTACGGACCTCCCGGTCTGGGAAAGACCACTCTGGCGCAGATCATTGCAAATGAGATGGGCGTGAACATCAAAATTACCAGCGGTCCCGCCATTGAAAAGCCGGGCGAGATGGCGGCTATCCTGAACAATCTGGAGGAAGGCGATCTTTTGTTTGTGGATGAGATACACCGCCTGAATCGTCAGGTGGAGGAAGTATTATATCCCGCCATGGAAGATTACTGTATCGACATCATGATCGGAAAGGGTTCTTCCGCCCGCTCTGTGCGTCTGGACCTTCCTAAATTTACGCTGGCAGGCGCGACTACCCGGGCGGGACTTTTGACCGCTCCTTTGCGGGACCGGTTCGGAATGCTTTATCATATGGATTTTTACACAGTAGAGGAGCTGCAGCAGATCATCATGCACTCCGCCAGAGTGCTTGATGTTGAGACGGAGCCTGAGGGCGCTATGGAGATGGCGCGCAGGAGCCGCGGTACGCCAAGGCTTGCCAACAGAATCTTAAAGCGTGTGAGGGATTTCGCCCAGGTAAAATATGACGGCATCATCACAGAAAAGATCGCTAAGACCGCCCTGGATCTGATGGACGTGGACAAACTGGGGTTAGACCATATTGACCGGAATATCCTTGTGACGATGATCCGCAAATTTAGCGGGGGGCCGGTTGGATTGGACACGCTGGCGGCAGCCATAGGAGAGGATGCGGGCACCATTGAGGACGTTTATGAACCTTATCTGATCAAGAACGGCTTTTTGAACAGAACCCCCAGAGGCAGGGTTGTGACGGACCTTGCGTATCAGCATCTTGGATTATAACGCAGTCTGCGCGGATGGTTTTGGAGGTAACAGTCTGGCCAAAGGCTGAACTGATAGTCTTGGCGGCACTAAAGGTTTGGTTTTGGCAGCGCTAAAGTTTGGTTTTGGCGGCGCTAAAGTTTTACTTGCCTGTCACACCGTTATGAGATATAATGGTTTTGTAATGGGTTTTTTACATAGGTAAAAGAGGTGTGATAATGTCTTCCAAAACGGATACTGAGGTGATAATCGGCGGTAAGGTTTTTACGCTGAGCGGATACGAGAGCGAGGAGTATCTGCAGAAAGTTGCATCGTACATTAACAACAAGATTAACGAATATAACAAAGTAGACAGTTTTCGCAGACGTCCTATGGACACGCAGGCCGTTTTGCTGCAGCTAAACATTGCAGATGACTACTTTAAGGCAAAAAAGCAGATTTCCGTTCTGGAGGAAGATCTTCAGTCTAAAGAAAAGGAACTGTACGACCTGAAGCATGAGTTGATTTCCGCTCAGATCAAGTTAGAGAGCGCGGAGGAAAAGATAAAGACTCTGCAGCAGGAGATAGACGACAATGCAAAAAAGATTGTCAGGCTGGAAACGGAATTAAAGAAAAAATAAGAAAAGCTGTCCGGTGTACGGGCAGCTTTTCTATTGAGCACAGAGAGGAGTTCCATGTCAGGAGAAAAGAAGGTGGAGCTTTTGGCGCCGGCGGGCAATGTGAACGGATTCTATGGGGCGGTCCGTGCGGGCGCGGATGCGGTATACCTGGGAGGCAGCCGGTTTGGCGCGCGGGCGTATGCCGAAAATTTTACAACGAAAGAGTTGACAGATTGTATCCGCTATGGACATCTCTTCGGGAGAAAAGTCTATCTTACCGTGAATACGCTCTTTAAGGAGAGCGAAATAGGTGAGCTTTTTGATTATCTGGCTCCCTTTTACGAGGCGGGGCTGGATGCGGTCATCGTGCAGGATATGGGCGTCCTGCGATTCATCCGGGAGTGTTTTCCGGGACTGAAACTGCATGCCAGTACCCAGATGACTCTCTGCAGCGGCTACGGCGCAATGCTCTTGAAACAGCTTGGCGCTGTGAGAATCGTGCCTGCGCGGGAGCTGAGCCTTGAGGAACTGGTCGCGATCAAGGGTCAGACAGGCATGGAATTGGAAACTTTTATCCATGGGGCTATGTGTTACTGCTATTCGGGGCAATGCCTGTTCAGCAGTATGCTGGGCGGCAGGAGCGGAAACAGGGGGCGTTGTGCCCAGCCCTGCAGACTGCCCTATGAAGTCAGAACGGATCAGGAAAAGAGCGGCGTGTGTTATCCGCTCAGTCTGAAAGATATGTGTACCATCGAGCATCTTCCCCGTTTGATCGAGGCGGGGCTGGATTCCTTCAAAATAGAAGGAAGAATGAAAAAGCCGGAGTATGCCGCCGGAGTGACGGCAATCTATCGCAGATATATTGACCGCTATTATGAGTGGCGGGAAAAATACGGCGCCGAGGAAGCCTTTAAGCGTTATCAGGTATCCCAGAAAGATCTGGAGGCTTTATCCTCCTTATATATCCGTAGTGAAAAACAGGACGGCTATTATTTCAGGCGTAACGGGCGGGAGATGGTGACGCTTTCAAGTCCGGCCTACAGCGGCGGCAATGAGGCTTATCTTGCCCAGATCAAAGCCCGTTATCTGGAGGAACATTTAAAACATCCCATAAGGATAAGCGCCGTATTTTTGACCGGGAGGCAGGCGGAGGTGACGCTGCATTTTAATGACATTTCTGTCACTGCTGTCGGGGATACCGTGCAGAAAGCCCAGAAGCAGCCTGTCACAGAGGAAAATGTGGCCGGGCAGCTGAGCAGGATGGGAGACAGCGCTTTTGTCCCTGAAAGCATGGAACTGACCGTGGGAACGGACGTCTTTTATCCCTTAGGACAGATGAATGAACTGCGCAGGCAGGCGGTAGCGAAACTGGAGCAGGCTTTGTTAGAACAAAACGGATATCCGGATAGAAGCGTTTCTTCGCAGGATGAAAAGCCGGAGCGGCAGGGCATGGTTTCATGGGATGGCCTGCCAGACTTAAGAGGCGGTTGGGAATCGCATCCCAAACCGGAATATACAGGGCTTGTCTGCAGCGTCAGGACAGAAGAACAGCTTCAGGCTGTGGCGGAATGGCAAAAGGAGAAAGATAAAGAGCGCTTTAAAAGGATCTATATTGACGGTGATCTTTTTTTGGAGCGGATGCGGGAGACGGTTTGTTGTTGTGAAAAATTGGCGGAAAACCCACAGATCTATCTCGCGCTGCCTTATATTTTGCGAAAGGATGACGATAGTTATCTTGGGGAATTGGAAAGTGTGATGGAGAGATCTCCTTTTTTGCAAGGCGTGCTGGCAAGATCCCTGGATGGAATGGCCTACGCTTTTCAGAAAAGATTTCCGATACGTCTGGACGCGGGCGTCTACAGTTGGAACAGTGCATCGTTAGCGGAACTTGGAAGATTTTCGCGGGGGTTTTGTTTGCCGTTTGAGCTGAATGAGCGGGAACAGCGGCAGCTGTTGGACGAAAAAGAGCACAGGGGCTTGTTTGAAAAAATAATTTATGCCAGAATCCCTATGATGATAACGGCAAATTGTATCAGGAAAACAGTTTCAGGCTGTCGGAAACAGACTGTCGGGCAGACGGCTTTTCTGAAGGATAAAGGACGCGAAGAGTTTTCTGTTTTGATTGACAGATATCGCAAGGAATTTCCAACGCTCACAAATTGCCGTCACTGTTATAACGTGATTTACAACAGTGTTCCGCTTTCGCTCCATCAGAGTGTGGAAAAGTGGCGGGGAAAGGCGGATCTCAGGCTGGATTTTACAACGGAATCCGGAAAGGAAACGCGGCGGATCCTGGAGGCTTTCTTTGAACAGGGCGCGTTTCCCTGCAAAGAGCACACAACGGGACATGAGAAGCGCGGCGTGGAATAAAGCGCTGCGGATCAATTTGGAAGGATAGAAGTTTTAAATGCGGGAATATGTAACAGAATTATCAAAATACTTCATAAATGTCTGCATGATCGTCTATACCCTGAACTGTTTACTGCTTCTGACCGGGGGGCGTAGTAACATAAGGAGTATCAACATTGTGCAGAAAATACTGATTTTCCTGGTGCAGCTTATGTGCTTTACAGATCTGGTGCTGGTCAGCGGGGATGTTCAATATGTATTTTTCTATGCGTTCGTACAGATATTTTTGATCGCCGCGATGGTCATGGTGTCTTTGATCTATGAGCGGGCAAACCAGCTTTTGCTGAATAATATGTGTATGCTGGCAGGGACGGGGCTCTGTATGATCTCAAGGCTTTCCTTTAACAAGGCGGTGAAGCAGTATATCATCATTTTGCTCTCTCTGATCATTTCACTCTTTATTCCGTATCTTTTGTCGAGGATCCATTTCCTCAAAAAGATAACGTGGCTTTACGCAGCGGTGGGAATCGGCCTTCTGAGCATTGTGCTGGTTCTGGGAGAGACCAGCTACGGAGCAAAGATTTCTTTCAGTCTGGGAGGCATTTCTTTCCAGCCTTCGGAGTTTGTGAAGATCCTGTTTATCTTTTTCCTCGCGGGTGCGCTCTGGGAAAAGTACAGCTTTGCGAGGGTGGCGCTGACGGCAGTGATCGCCGGTATTCATGTGATCGTTCTGGTGGTCTCTACCGATCTTGGAAGCGCGGTGATCTTTTTTGCGGGCTATGTGTTTGTGGTGTTTACGGCCACCAGAAATTATCTGTATCTGCTCTGCGGCGCGGTGGGAGGCAGCGGGGCCGCCTGTGTGGCGTATCGCTTGTTTGGCCATGTGAGGACAAGAGTGTTAGCGTGGAGGAATCCCTGGAATTATATTGACGATCAGGGCTATCAGATCACGCAGTCGCTTTTTGCTATCGGCAGCGGAAGCTGGTTTGGCATGGGGCTGTTGAAAGGAAATCCGAAAGCTATTCCCAAGGTGGACGCGGATTTTATCTTTTCTTCCATCTGTGAGGAGCTGGGGGTGATTTTCGGCATCTGCCTGATCCTGATCATGCTCAGCTGTTTTGTCATGATGATGCAGACGGCCATTCAGATCAGGGACAGATTTTATCAGCTGATCGTATATGGCATTGGAATTATGTATATATTCCAGATCTTCCTCACCGTTGGAGGCGGGGTGAAATTCATTCCCCTGACAGGAGTAACGCTGCCTTTTATCAGCTACGGCGGCAGTTCGGTCATGACGACTATGCTGATGTTTTTTATCATACAGGGAATTTATATCAGATTACAGCAGGAAGGAGACAGGCATGGTGGAAGAGGAAAAGCGGCCCCAAAGTACGTTGAAGAAGTCCGCTCAGAGCAGTCGGACAGGACAGAGCAGACAAAGCGGTAACAAGGCGGGCTCAGAGCGGACGGTTTCTGGCAGACGGACATCCTCCGGCAGGCAGTCCGCAGCCGGACAGACGCTTTCGGGCGGACGGAAGCGTCCGGGTTTGAGCAACCGTCCCCAGATCATGTTATCCTGCGGCTTTTTTCTGGTTTTGTTTGGCGTGTTGATCGGCTATCTGGGGTACTTTGTGGCCACCAGCGAGCAGGAGATGATCAATAACAGCTACAATTCCAGACAGGAGATCCTGCTCTCCCGCAACTACAGAGGAACCATCTATTCCCGTGACGGAGAAGTGCTGGCGGAAACTGTGCTGGATGAGGAACAGAATGAGACCAGGGTGTATCCTTACGCAAATCTTTTCAGCCATGTGGTTGGATATTCTACGCAGGGCCGTATGGGAGTGGAAGCGCTGGCCAACTATTATCTGATCAACACAAATACTTCTCTGAGCAACAAAGCCGCAAACGATGTTGCCGGATTGAAAAATCCCGGAGATAATGTGTATACCACACTTGATACGAAGATTCAGCAGGTGGCGGATGATCAGATGGGTATATACCGCGGCGCTATAGTAGTGACGGAAGTATCCACGGGGAAAGTGCTTGCAATGGTCTCCCATCCCAATTTTGATCCCAATGAGATACAGGATATCTGGGATTCCCTTGTGGAAAATGATACCAGTTCTATTCTTTTAAATCGTGCAACGCAGGGGCTTTATCCTCCCGGCTCTACGTTTAAGATTGTGACCGCGTTGGAATACATCAGGGAAAATCCCACAAACTATCAGCAGTATTCGTTTCAATGTCCGGGGTATTTTATATCCGGAGACAGCAGAATCAACTGCTATCACGGCGCAAGCCATGGCCAGGTGGATTTTGCCCGTTCCTTTGCAAAATCCTGTAATTCTTCCTTTGCGAATATCGGCATGGGGCTGGACTGGGAATCTTTTGAGGAAACGTTGAAAGATCTGCTTTTTCATGAAGAATTGCCATTGTCTCTTGCTTACGCGAAGAGCAGTACGGCAGTCTCTTCTAAGATGACTGTGGATGATATGATGCAGACATCCATCGGCCAGGGCAAGACCCAGATTACCCCCATGCACCTGAATATGATCACTTGCGCCATTGCGAACAACGGAGTGCTGATGAAGCCGTATTTCGTGGAACGTGTGACAAACGATGCGGGAGACGTAGTGAAGTCATTTAAACCGGACGCTTACGGGCGTCTGATGACGGAAGAGGAAGCGAAAGTATTGTCCGATCTGATGGTGGAAGTGGTGGAGAACGGCACGGCCTCAAAGCTTTCCGGCCAGTCCTACACGGCGGCCGGCAAGACCGGATCCGCGGAGTATAATAACGTCAAAGGGGACAGTCATGCCTGGTTTACGGGATTTGCGCCCGCAGATGATCCTGAAGTGTGTGTGACCATCATCATCGAGGGGGCAGGCAGCGGCGGAGATTATGCGGTTCCTATTGCGAGAAGGATATTTGACGCTTATTTCGGGGAGAAATAAAGGTTGCGCTAAGTTGGTCTTTGGACTATACTGATTTTAAGACAAGGTTTTACACGCTGCAGGAGGAATTGCAATGATAGAAGCAACAAGCTGTGGTGGCGTGGTGATATTTCGTGGAAAGATCCTGCTTTTATATAAAAATTATAAAAATAAATATGAAGGCTGGGTATTGCCGAAGGGCACTGTGGAGCAGGGAGAGGATTTCAAAGACACTGCTCTGAGAGAAGTCCTGGAGGAAACGGGAGCGAAGGCTACCATCATAAAGTATGTGGGGACCAGCGAGTATTCTTTCACCGTTCCGGAGGATACCGTTGAGAAGGAAGTCCACTGGTATTTGATGATGGCGGATAGTTATTACAGCAAACCACAGAAGGAAGAGTATTTTGTCGATTCCGGATTTTACAAATATCATGAAGCGTACCATCTGCTGAAATTTGCCAATGAGAAGCAGATACTGGAACGGGCGTACGATGAATATCTGGAATTAAAAAAGAATAATTTATGGGGCAGCCGAAAGTATTTTTAGCTGCCCCGTTCTTTTTATCTTATTCAGTTTCGTCATGTGCAAATCCCGCGCATGTTCATGTATTCATGCCTTCGCGCTGTATGATTTATACATTCTTTATGATTTCAAGCTCAGGATGATCCAGCAGGTTCAAAATCTGACTTTCCGCATTTTTCAGTACAGGACGGAAGTATTTGGTAGGATTGATCATAAATACTTCCCAGACGCTGTCATCGTTTAACTGGACGCTGGTGCCGAGCTGCGCATCGGAGATACGCTTCATCAGGGGAAGCAGCAGCTCCGCATCGTATTTTTCCCTTGTCTCGTTAAAATTATCGAGGATCTGCAGCGGTGTGAGGGCGCTTCGGTAGCTTCTGGGGGAAGCCATAGCGATATAAGTGTCGATGATGCCCACATAGCGCGCAAACAGATCGATCTTATTTCCCTTCGTATGGAAAGGATATCCGCTGCCATCCATGCGCTCGTGGTGCATGGCAGTGACGTTTTTGATCCGCTGATTGACACTGGTGCCGTTTAAGATCTGATAGCCCAGGGCGGGATGCTTCTGCACGATGGCAAACTCCTCCGCGGAGAGCTTTCCGGGTTTCCAGAGGACGTTGTAGGGGAGTTTTAATTTGCCGATATCGTAATAAAAGCAGGAGAGTATCAGCGTCTCCTTGTCCTCCTGATTCATCTGGATCCATTCGGCAAAGATCCCTGCCAGAAGCGCCGCGTTCAGACAATGGTTAAAAGTAAGCTCGTCCTCATTGGGCATGAGGTTATACAGAAAGTCTAACAGCGTGGTCCCTGTGTTATATGTACTGCGAAGATCGTTGTAGAGCTCCAGAAGCTCACCGTCAGGAATAAATCCGCCCTCCGCGGCAAGGAAATCGTTCATCAGCTGCTTGTACCGATAAAGATTTGCGGAATGCTTCTGCTCGAACGCTCTGAAATGTTCGTTGTAACGGACCCTTTCATAATGGGTGGAAGCCAGGTCGATCCCTTCCTTGACAGTCACGCACATGATGGAATAGCGGTGCAGTTTATCGATAGCGGCTTGATCCAGCACCGTATCGGCTTTGTAAAGTACATTGCCCTGATTGACGACATCCTCTCCCAGTATCATTCCGGGGGTTAATTCCATTCGCGCTACAACTTTCATTTTTATTCTCCTGCCAGTTCTTTCCTTATTGTGTGTGAAAAAAATACGAAAAAATGATTTCAGGGTACACTACAATTAATAGTATAGAATATTCTCTAAAAATGTCAATAAATTATTCCATATTTTGACTATTTTGATAACAGTTCAGCCAGCAGGGATTGAAGGAGCAACATCATGCCTGCATGAATGTCACTCCTTCAATCCCGGCTGAGGGAGCGCCATTTCATGAGCAAAGGCAGGCGCATAGCGCCGGAAAGCGCGGCAGCGCGACTTTGCGAATGGCGCTGGCTGAACTGTTCCCTGTATTTTTACTCTCAATTGGGACTTACCAAAAATTGGGGTTTCCCCAAATTGGGGTTTACCCAATTTGGTAAGCCCCAATTTATTATCTTTTAGATTACAAAAGAATTTTTCTATGATATAATGACCTTATTCCAAACTGGGGACGGCCGGATGGCCATCAAAATCATGAATGTTCTTCATTCATGATATAATAGGCGCAAAGGCGATATCATCGGTGTGAGAGGTTGGGGAGCGCCAATGGCGAGCAGGTTAAACTATCATTCCAAATTGTATCTGAGCGAGAGCATCACAGGGAAAAAGCTGGATAAAATAAAGAAAAAGCTGGAAAACAGACCGCTGCTTTCGGGTGTGTTCCTGATCGCCATATCGGCAAACCGGTCTGACCAGCTTGATATTTTTGACGCCAGACAGCTGGTACAGCCCTATTATCGGCATAATCCGCCCTATGTGATCGGCATAGCAAAAAATCGTGAGGAGGCCTTTGCCGTGATAGAAAAGATTGTGCAGGAGTGTCTGCGGGAGAGAGGGGACTGCGCTCTGAAGGAGTATCTGTTATGCTGAGTATTTTTGTAAAGATCCTTTCTATATTGGGCATCCTTCTCCTTTGCCTGCTGGGATTGGCGGTATTGGTACTTCTTTTGGTCCTGTTTTTCCCTATATGCTATAGGGTCATGGGTGAAAAAAATGCGGACGCAACAACGGCACACGTCAGAATCCGGTGGCTGTTCGGACTGTTGAGAGTCTGTTTTGACTATCCCGAACCGGCGAAAGCGCTTGTAAAGTTTCTGCCTTTTACGGTCTTTGAATCGGGAAAGGCGACCGGAGAAAACAAGGGGAAAACATCGGAACAGGACAAAGCTCTTGCGAAAAAACAGGCAAAGCCCAAGGCGCAGGCGGCAAAAATGCAGGCGGAAAAAACGCAGGAGAATGAACTTTCCGCAGCAGGAAATGCAGAAGAAACAGAAAAAAAAGAGGCGTGCAGAGAGGCGGACAACGCAGAGCCAAAAACCTGGGAAAATGACGGTTCGGACGCCGCAAAAAACGATAGCATGACCGCAGAGACAGAGGCTGCGCCAAAAGAAGATACTGCAGACAATGATCCCTCAGGCGCAGAAGAGAAAAAGGTTTTCGGGTTTTTTAAAAAATTTGAGAAGATAAAGTACACAATTCGCAGTATATATGATAAAATAAGAAAGATTTGGGAGAATATATCTTATTACGTTGAGCTCCTTCGGGAGGAAGAGACAAAGCGGTTGTTCGACCATGCGGTATTCCGGTTAGGGAAAATACTGAAAAGCATCCGCCCCAGACATGTCAGGGGCTCGTTTCTGTTTGGCACGGGGTCGCCGGACACCACAGGCTATGCTTACGGAATATATGGTATTTTTTCACCTCTTTTGGGAGATGAATTGGCGGTGACACCGGATTTTTCCCGTGCGGTGCTGGAAGGAGATCTCTATATTTCCGGCCATATCACGGTTTTTACGATCCTCTGGAATGGACTGAAAGTACTGTTTGATAAAAATATGAGGAGATTTGTCAGGAAAATGAAAGCAGGGAGGAAAAAGTAAATGGCAGATAAAGAAAATCAATTTCAGGGCGTGGTGGAGTCTCTGTTGAAAGGAATGGATACCGTGCTTTCCACTAAGACGGTGGTAGGGGAGGCAACCCAGATCGGGGACACCATCATCCTGCCGTTAGTGGATGTGACTTTCGGCATCGGCGCAGGAGCTGGCAGCAACGCGGAGAAACATTCCAATTCCGGCGCGGGCGGCATGGGTGGGAAGATGACTCCCAGCGCGGTTCTGGTCATCAAGAACGGTTACACGAAACTGGTTAATATCAAAAATCAGGATGCCGTGACCAAGGTGCTTGATATGATACCGGATATTGTGGAGAAATTTACAAAGCCTAAAGAGGAAAATGTGGATATCTCCGATGCCGAAGTGGTGGATATCGCTTTCCCCGAGGATGGGGAAAACGAAAAACAGATCGAGGACTGACAGGCATTGAACGCCGACAGATGAATATAATGGAGTGAAGATCATTTTGAGATCAGGGGCGTCCCATGAAAAAGATGCTGGGGTGTGTTGCCGTTTTGATTGCCGTGGGGATGCTTCTTATGCTGATCGCTCATAATCGTCTGGTTGGTCTGATTATCATAGCTCTATTGTTGTTTATTGGTTATAATTGTGTGTGTGGCGACTAAGAGGTTGGTTTGAATGATTGATTGGGACGAGATAAGCAAGGCAAAGAGCACCGATGAATTGAGAGATATAAAGCTCTGGCTTTTTCAGGAAAATATACGTCTGGAAAACGAAAAAAGAGAGCTTGCCCTTTCTCAGGAAAAGTTTGTAAACGAGCGGGTCAGGCTCCGTCAGGAGTTGGACGAGCTGAACCGCAAGACGCTGTTAGAGCGAAAGCGCCTGAAAGAGGAGAATATCTTCTTTGAGAAAAAGATGGCGATTCTGCAGGACGGCTTTAAGCATCTGGACGAAGACAGGCGTTCTCTGGAGCAGCAGAAGAAAGCTCTCGCAGCGGAAAAACTCAGCGTTGCGAAACAGGAATGGCACGGACAGGCTTCCGAGGAGGCGATCAGGCTTTTGTTTCGCGGCACAAATAATGCGCTGACGCTCAGAAAAAGATACCGTGACCTCGTCAAGATCTTTCATCCTGACAATCTGTGCGGAGACGAGGAGCTGGTGCAGATGATCAACAGGGAATATTTAAGGCGCAAGGGAGATTAAGGATTAAAAGAAGATCGGAAAGCGTTCCGGACCGGATTTAAAGCCGCCGGGGCGCTAAAAAATTCCCGCGGTTTTATGACCGCGGGAATTTTAAAATCAATGTTAAGCCGATTGATACGGACATACCGCCCGTCCTTTAGAACTATGCCCTTTCCACTTTACCGGATCTTAAGCAGCTGGTGCAGACATGCAGTTTCCTGGCATTGCCGTTGATCATGCATTTTACACTTTTTACATTGGGTTTCCACATTCTGCTGCTCTTTCTATTGGAATGGCTTACGTTATTACCGAAATGAACGCCCTTGCCACAAATATCACACTTAGCCATCTTGACACCTCCTCGACCTCTGCATTTATTACGTTTCACATTGTTTCTCATCATGTGCTGCAAACTCGCAACATTGATATTTTAACAGAAATAGGTAAGAAAAGCAAGTAAAAAATTCTTTTTTTATTTTTTTGTTTTTATAGTTTCCTTTTTCAGGGAAAACTGTTAGAATACAATATATATGTCTGCTTTCACAGGCGGACGACAGAGAGAAAGGAATGATAGCGATATGAAAGGTTCTTCGATGAATACTCATATGGGAAATATTTTCATTGACAATGAAGTGATCGCTCAGTATGCGGGAAGTGTTGCAGTCGAATGTTTCGGCATTGTGGGTATGGCCGGCGTAAATGTGAAAGACGGATTGGTAAGACTGCTTAAGATGGACAGTATCACGAGAGGGATCAGCGTATCGTTGAATCAGAATAAACTGATTCTGGATTTTCATGTAATTGTCGCGTACGGAGTCAGTATCCTTGCCGTTGCGGACAATCTGATCGACAGCGTAAAATATAAGGTGGAAGAATTTACCGGCATTGAGATCGAGAAGATCAACATCTATGTAGATGGTGTCAGAGTGATTGATTAAGGAGGACTTTGTCGTGGGTTTACAAAAAATCGATGCTAAGATGCTTACAAAGATGTTCTTAGCCGGTGCGAAGAATCTGGAAAGCAAAAAAGAATGGATCAATGAGCTGAACGTGTTCCCTGTTCCCGATGGGGATACCGGTACCAATATGACAATGACGATTATGTCTGCCGCGAAGGAAGTCGCCGCCCTTGGAGAGACTGCCGATATGATCGCGATCTGCAAAGCGATCTCCAGCGGTTCCTTAAGGGGCGCAAGGGGGAACTCCGGCGTGATCCTGTCCCAGCTTTTCCGTGGGTTCACCAAGCGGATCAAGGATGAGCAGGAACTGACTGTGACAGTGTTGGCGGAGTCTTATGAAAAAGCCGTGGAATCCGCGTACAAAGCGGTCATGAAGCCCAAGGAGGGAACCATCCTTACCGTGGCAAAGGGCATCGCGGACAAGGCGAAGGAACTGGTGGAAGAGGGCTGTGATGACGTGGCGGAATTTTTGCGTCAGGTAATTGACCATGGCTACTATGTCCTCAGCCAGACACCGGAGATGCTTCCTGTCCTGAAACAGGCGGGAGTAGTGGATTCCGGCGGACAGGGGCTGATGGAAGTCTTAAGCGGCGCGCTGGACGCCTACCTGGGCAAAGAGGTCGATCTGTCTCTGGACTCTCCTGCGGGAAAGAGCGCTCCCGCTTCCGGGAAGTCCTCTCTGGAAGTTCAGGCGGGGGCTGAAATCAAGTTCGGATATTGCACGGAATTTATCATTTTGTTGAACAAGACATTCAATATCAAAATGGAGATGGATTTTAAGGCTTATCTTGAGTCCATCGGCGATTCGATCGTATGTGTGGCGGATGATGACGTGGTCAAGGTACATGTACATACCAACGATCCCGGCCTAGCGATTCAGAAGGCGTTAAAGTACGGCGCACTTTCCAATATGAAGATCGACAATATGCGTCTGGAGCATCAGGAGAAGCTTTTCAAAATGTCCGAAAAAAGCGGGGAGCCTTTGCCTGTAGAGCTTTCCGATACAAAAACAGCCAAGGTGGAGAACGTTAAAAAAGAGGAGGTTCCCCCTAAGGATTTCGGGTTTATCGCAGTCTCCGCGGGGGAGGGCGTGAACGAAATCTTCCGGAGTCTGGGTGTGGACTATATCATTGAGGGCGGTCAGACCATGAATCCCAGTACCGCTGATATTCTGGACGCAGTTGACAAGGTGAACGCCAAAACGATCTTCATTCTGCCTAACAATAAGAACATCATTCTGGCGGCAAATCAGGCGGTGGAACTGACCACTGAGAAAGACCTGCTGGTCATTCCTACCAAGACCATCCCTCAGGGGATTGCCGCCGTGATCAATTTTGTGCCTGATATGTCCGCGGATGAAAACGAGGCGGCCATGATTCAGGAGATCAGCAATGTAAAGACCGGTCAGGTGACCTATGCGGTCAGAGATACGGTCATTGATGACAAAGAGATCAAAAAGGACGATTTCATGGGGCTCGGGGATCATGGCATCCTTTCCGTTGGCACCGAGATCAATGCGGTGGCAAAGGAGACCATCGCGCAGATGGTGGATGAAGATTCCGTCCTGATCAGCATTTATTACGGGAACGATGTGACACAGGAGGATGCGGAAGCGTTTCGCTCGGAAGTGGAAAGCAGCCATCCCTCCTGCGATGTGGAACTGCAGTACGGCGGCCAGCCCATCTATTATTATGTGATGTCTGTGGAATAGATGGGATAGCCTGTAAGCGTTTTACAGCCCGGAAGCGGGCGTGCACGGAGCAGAGGCTGCGATAAATAGGGATATTGACACGGGAAGGAGACAGGCGCTGTCTCCTTCCTGTGTCAGTAAGGGAACTTTGTGCGGCCGTCTGTGGCGGCAGGATGAGAGGAAAAATGGATCGTGATACGCCGATAATCGAATTAAAGGGTGTAGGGGAAAAGACCCGGCAACTGTTTGCCAGGTTGAATATTTTTACGGTGGGAGAGTTGTTGGATCATTATCCCAGAGATTATGAGATCTTCCGGGATCCGGTTCCCATCCTCCGGGCGGCTGTCGGGGAAGTCTGTGCGGTGCGCGGGACAGTGACGGGGATCTTGAACGAGAGAAGAGTGAGAAAACTTCATATTCTGAATGTCAATATTTCCGATGGCTCTGAAACCATGCAGCTGACGTTTTATAATATGCCTTTTTTGAAAAAGACGTTAAAGCAGGGCGTAATATATATTTTCCGGGGCAATGTGCAGACCAGAGGGAAATGGAAGATTATGGAGCAGCCCCGCGTATATTCCAAGGAGGACTATACCAGGCAGGAGAATACGCTGATCCCCCGGTATTCTTTGACCAGGGGACTGACCAATCAGGCGGTGCAGAAAGCCGTGAAACAGGCGCTGTCCTGCTGTCAGCCGCCTGAGGAATATTATGGGAAAGACTTTTTAGAGTCCAATGGTCTGATGGGGATCGGGGACGCGGCGGAGGCGATCCATTTTCCAAAAGATATGGACCAGCTTGTCAGGGCGAGACAGCGCCTTGTGTTTGATGAGTTTTTCAGCTTTCTGTTTCTCATGAGGCAGAATAAAGAATTCAGCGATGGGTTGGAGAATCCTTATCCAATGTTTGAAACGGCGGATACGGTGCGTTTTCTGGAACAATTGTCGTTTCCTCTCACGAGAGCACAAAAAAGAGTCTGGGGTGAGATCAGGGATGATTTGGGAAGCCCGCACTGTATGAACAGGCTGATTCAGGGAGATGTGGGCTCAGGGAAGACCGTTCTTGCGGTATTAGCGCTATTGATGACGGCGGCAAACGGTTATCAGGGTGCGCTCATGGCGCCTACTGAGGTGCTGGCCGCGCAGCATTTTGAGACGATCTTAGAGTACACGAAGAAAATGGGGCTTATCTTCCGGCCGGTGCTGCTGATCGGTTCCATGACGGCGAAGGAGAAAAGGGAGGCCTATGAAAAAATCGCTTCCGGAGAGGCGAATCTGATCATTGGCACCCACGCGCTCATCCAGGCGAAGGTGCGGTATAAAGCGCTGGCGCTTGTAGTCACGGACGAACAGCACAGGTTCGGCGTCAGACAGAGGGAACAGTTGGCGCAGAAAGGGGACAAACCTCACATTCTGGTCATGAGCGCAACGCCTATTCCCAGAACGCTGGCTATTATCCTCTATGGGGATCTGCATATTTCTGTGGTGGATGAACTGCCCGCAAACAGGCTGCCAATCAAAAATTGCGTGGTAAACACCTCTTACCGCGGCAAGGCCTATGAATTTATCGGGAAAGAGGTCAAAGCGGGGAGGCAGGCTTATGTCATCTGCCCCCAGGTGGAAGAGGGGGAAGCGGAAGACCTGGAGAATGTGGTGGATTATGCGGAAAAGCTGCGGGAGCATTTGTCCCCGGACATCCAGGTGGCTTACCTTCACGGGAAAATGCGTCCGGCAGACAAAAACCGTATCATGGAAGAGTTTGCCGCGCACACCATAGATGTGCTGGTGTCTACCACGGTCATCGAGGTGGGGATCAATGTGCCAAACGCCACTGTGATGATGGTGGAAAATGCGGAACGGTTCGGACTGGCGCAGCTCCATCAGTTGAGAGGACGGGTCGGCAGAGGGGAACACCAGAGTTTTTGTATCTTTGTCAGCACAAAAGAAAACAAAGAGACTATGGAAAGGCTTCAGATCTTAAACAAGTCTAATGACGGATTCTTTATCGCATCAGAAGATCTGAAGATGAGAGGTCCGGGGGACCTTTTCGGGATCCGGCAGAGCGGCGTTTTTTCGTTCCGCATCGGTGATATTTATAATGACGCGGCTCTGCTGCAGAAGGCGGCTGCAGCCATGGACGAACTGATGCTGAGAGACAGGACGCTGTCGCTTCCGGAACACGGTCTTATCAGGAAACATTTGGAGGAAGCGGCCGCGAACAGTGTTGACTTTCGTTCCATATAACATTAAAATAGACTTTGTGAGATCAAGTTTAGGGAAAAGAAAAAGGAAAGAAGAGAGAGTATTATTATGGCTAATGTTGCAATCGTCACAGACAGTAACAGCGGCATCACACAGGCTGCGGCAAAGGAATTGGGCATCTATGTGCTGCCCATGCCTTTTATGATCGATGAGAAGACATATTATGAAGATATCAACCTGACGCAGGAAGAGTTCTACGGGAAACTTGCGGGCGGCGCCGCCATCGGCACCAGCCAGCCTTCTCCCGAGGCGGTTATGGAACTGTGGGACAAGGTTCTGAAAGAGCATGACCAGATCGTGCATATTCCCATGAGCAGCGGTCTCTCAGGCTCCTGCCAGTCCGCCATGATGCTGGCACAGGATTACGAGGGGAAAGTCCAGGTAGTCAATAATCAGAGGATCTCCGTTACCCAGCGCCAGTCCTGCTTAGACGCCAGACTGCTTGCGTCAAAAGGGATGGACGCCGAAAAGATCAGGGAGTTTCTGGAGGCGGACAAATTTAACAGCAGCATCTATATCATGCTGGATACTTTATATTACTTAAAGAAAGGCGGCAGGATCACTCCTGCGGCAGCCGCTATCGGCACTATGCTGAAATTAAAGCCTGTGCTTCAGATCCAGGGGGAAAAGCTGGACGCTTTCGCGAAGGCCCACACGGTAAACCAGGGGAAATCCATCATGATAAACGCCATCAAAAGCGATATTGAAAAGCGGTTCGGCGGCCTGACGGAGGATAAACATATCTGGCTGCAGATCGCCCACACGCACAATGAGGAGGCGGCAAAAGCTTTCCGGGAGGAAATCCTTGAGCATTTTCCGGGGTATGATGTCCATATTGATCCCCTGTCTCTCAGCGTTGCCTGTCACATCGGCCCCGGTGCGCTGGCCTTTGCCTGCTGCAAGAAGATAGAAGCCTGAGGGCGGGAAGATTCGTAAGGTGTACGGTTCTGCGGAGGCAGGCTGTGCGCCTTTTTTTGTGGGGCATACATATTGTAGTTTCCCTTTTACAAAATACAATATTTATGTTAGAATATAATTCATTCAGGATAAGAAGTGCAGGCAGAAGCGGCCGAATGTAAAAGTGAGGATTTTTCCAATGGCAAAGACAAATAATTATGATGCTTCCAGTATCACTGTGCTGGAGGGATTGGAAGCAGTAAGAAAGCGTCCCGGCATGTATATCGGAAGCGTTTCCACGAAAGGGTTGAATCATCTGATCTATGAGATCGTGGACAACGCCGTGGACGAGCATCTTGCCGGATATTGCGATACCATATCCGTCACGCTGGAAGCGGACGGTTCCGCCACCATATCCGACAACGGGAGAGGAATTCCCGTGGGAATGCATGAAAAGGGCGTCAGTGCGGAACGTCTGGTGTTTACCACCCTGCATGCGGGAGGAAAATTTGACAATTCCGCGTACAAGACCAGCGGCGGCCTGCACGGCGTAGGTTCCTCCGTTGTGAATGCGCTTTCCCAAAGATTGACTGTGCGGGTCAAAACAGGCGGCTTTATTTATGAGGACGCTTATGAGCGCGGAAATCCGGTAGTAGAACTGGAAAACGGCCTTTTGCCTGTGTTAGGAAAGACCAGAGAGTCCGGGACCACGATCAATTTCCTGCCGGATGATACGATCTTTGACAAGACACGTTTCAAGGAGGATGACGTCAGGAGCCGTCTTCACGAGACCGCTTATCTGAATCCCAGACTTACCATTATTTTTCAGGACAAGCGCAGGGAAGTACCGGAGAAGATTACCTATAATGAGCCGGAAGGAATTGTCGGTTTTATCAAAGATATGAATAAATCCCAGGAGACGATCCACGATGTAGTCTATTTCAGCGGAGAAAGCGAAGGCATTTCCGTGGAAGTAGCTTTTCAGTATATCAACGAGTTTCATGAGAATGTTCTGGGATTCTGCAATAATATTTACAATTCCGAGGGAGGCACCCACCTTACCGGATTTAAGACGATGTTCACCAATGTGATCAATAATTATGCCCGTGAGATCGGTGTTTTGAAGGAGAAAGATGTGAATTTTACCGGCGCCGATGTGCGAAACGGCATGACGGCGGTGGTGTCTATCAAACATCCCGATCCCAGATTTGAGGGGCAGACCAAGACAAAACTGGACAATCAGGATGCGGCAAAGGTAGTCAGCAAAGTGACGGGAGAAGAAATCACCCGTTTTTTTGACCGTAATCTGGAGACGCTCAAAAGCATTATTTCCTGCGCGGAAAAGGCGGCGAAAATCCGCAAGACAGAAGAGCGGGCCAAGACCAACATGCTGACGAAACAGAAGTTTTCCTTTGATTCCAACGGGAAACTGGCAAACTGCGAATCTAAAGATCCTTCCAAGTGCGAGATCTTTATCGTGGAGGGAGATTCCGCGGGCGGCAGCGCCAAGACGGCGAGAAACAGGATGTATCAGGCGATCCTGCCCATCCGCGGCAAGATTTTAAATGTGGAGAAAGCAAGCATCGACAAGGTCCTTGCCAACGCGGAGATCAAGACGATGATCAACGCTTTCGGATGCGGTTTCTCGGAAGGGTACGGAAATGATTTTGACATTTCCAAGCTGCGCTATGACAAAATTATTATCATGGCGGATGCGGATGTGGACGGCTCCCATATCTCCACGCTCCTTCTGACGCTGTTTTACCGATTTATGCCGGAACTGATTTTTGAAGGGCACGTCTATATCGCCATGCCTCCTTTGTATAAGGCTATGCCCGGCAAAGGCAAGGAGGAATATCTCTACGATGACAAGGCTTTGGAGAGATACCGGAAAACGCATAAAGGGCCTTTCACCCTGCAGCGCTACAAGGGCCTTGGCGAGATGGACGCCCAGCAGCTCTGGGAGACTACGCTGGATCCCGAGACCCGCCGCATGAAGCTGGTGGAGATCGAGGACGCCCGTATGGCTTCCGAGGTGACGGAGCTTTTGATGGGTACGGAGGTCCCGCCCCGCAAGGCGTTTATCTACGACCACGCGCAGGAAGCGGAATTGGATGTCTGATGCGGCTTGTGCCTAAGATGTAAGGAAAGGTAAAATAAATGGACGACAACAGGATCATCAAAACAGAATACTCGGAGGAGATGCAGAAGTCCTTTATAGATTATGCCATGAGCGTGATCATCGCCAGAGCGCTGCCGGATATCAGGGATGGTTTAAAACCGGTGCAGCGCAGGACGCTCTACGATATGTATGAGTTGGGGATCCGCTATGACAGGCCATACAGAAAGAGCGCCCGTATCGTGGGGGACACCATGGGAAAATATCATCCCCACGGCGACAGTTCCATCTATGACGCGCTGGTAGTCATGAGCCAGGATTTTAAAAAGGCAATGCCCCTGGTGGACGGCCACGGAAACTTCGGCAATATAGAAGGGGACGGGCCCGCCGCCATGCGTTATACCGAGGCAAGGCTTCAGAAAGTAACGCAGGAGGCCTTTCTGGGAGATCTGGACAAAGATGTGGTGGATTTTATGCCAAACTTTGACGAGACGGAGAAAGAGCCTCTGGTTCTGCCTGTGAAGATCCCCAATTTTTTAGTGAACGGTTCGGAGGGTATCGCCGTCGGCATGGCCACCAGTACGCCGCCTCACAATTTAAATGAGGTGATCGATGCCACAAAGGCGTATATGCTGGATGAAAATATCACCACAAGGGAACTGATGCGATATGTAAAGGGCCCTGATTTTCCCACGGGAGGCATTGTAACAAACAAGGACGAGCTGGCGGAAGTTTACGAGACGGGAACGGGCAAGATCAAGATCCGCGGCAAGGTGGAATTTGAGAAGACAAAGGGCGGTAAGACCAACGTCATCATCACTGAGATTCCCTACACTATGATCGGTGTGAATATCTCTAAATTCCTGTCCGATGTGGCAGCTCTCGCGGAGACGAAAAAGACGCAGGATATCGTTGATATCTCCAACCAGTCCTCCAAGGAAGGCATCCGCATTGTGATCGAGCTCAGAAAAGATGCCGATCCGGAAAATTTTGTCAATATGCTCTATAAAAAGACGCGGCTGGAGGACACGTTCGGCGTCAACATGCTGGCGATCAGCCATGGCAGGCCAGAGACCATGGGGCTAAAGGAAATCATCAAGGCAAACGTGGATTTCCAGTTTGAGATTGCCACCAGGAAATATACCAATCTCCTTGCCAGGGAACTGGAAAAGAAAGAGATCCAGGAAGGGCTGATCAAAGCCTGCAACGTCATCGATCTGATCATCGAGATCCTGCGGGGCTCCAGGGATCGCGCCATGGCCAAGGCATGTCTGGTGGAGGGAAAGACCGATGGCATCCGGTTTAAGTCGAAGGAGTCCGCGATCATGGCCGCCCAGCTTTTATTCACGGAAAAACAGGCGAACGCCATCCTGGAGATGAGGCTGTATAAGCTGATCGGACTGGAGCTGGAGGCGTTAATCAACGATCATGAGGAGACTCTTGCCAATATCTACCGCTATGAGGATATTCTGGACCGCAGGGATTCCATGGCGCAGGTCATCATGAACGAGCTGGACGAATATAAGAAAGAGTATGGCAAAAAGCGCAGAACCGCGATTGAAAACGCGGAGGAAGCCGTCTATAAGGAAAAGGCGCCGGAGGAAATGGAAGTAGTCTTTCTGATGGATCGTTTCGGCTACGCCAAGACCATCGACATGGCCGCCTATGAGAGAAACAAGGAGGCCGCGGACGGGGAGAACCGGTTTGTACTGACCTGCAAAAATACGGGAAAGGTCTGTATCTTTACCGATACGGGGCAGCTGCACACGATCAAAGTCATGGATCTGCCTTTCGGGAAATTCCGCGATAAGGGGACGCCGATAGATAATATCAGCAATTTCAATTCCGAGAAGGAAGAGATCGTCTATGTCGCCAGCCAGACTGACCTGAACCTGAGACAGTTAGTGTTTGTCACCGCCCAGTCTATGATGAAGATTGTGGACGGAGGAGAGTTTGATGTGGCGAAACGCACCGTTGCGGCAACGAAGCTTGCGGAGGGGGACAAAGTAGTCAGCGTCACCACTTTGCTGGAACAACGCAATATCATCCTGCAGAGCAAAGAGGGGTATTTCCTGCGGTTTTTGATCGAGGAGATTCCCGAGAAGAAAAAAGGCGCCGTGGGAGTCCGCGGGATGAAGCTGGGCGCAAAGGATTCCCTGGAGGCTGTGTATTACACCAGGGTCATCGACAATGCGGAAATCGAATACAAGGAGAAAGCTGTTACCCTGAACGACTTAAAGCTTGGAAAGCGGGACGGAAAGGGAACAAAGCTCCGTGTTTAAAAAGAAAGGGTTAATCATTTATGAGAGTGATCGCAGGGACCGCCCGAAGCCTTCCGTTAAAGACTCCGGAGGGGTGGGACACCAGACCGACTACCGACCGTATCAAGGAAACATTGTTTAATATTATGCAGGCGGAGATCCCGCAGGCTGTTTTTGTGGATCTGTTCAGCGGAAGCGGCGGCATCGGCATCGAGGCGTTGAGCAGGGGAGCCAAAAGAGCGTATTTTATTGAAAATGCGCCTAAGGCAGCAGCCTGCATCCAACAAAATCTTGCATTTACGAAAATGGCGGATCGTGCTATAGTATTAAAACAGGATGTGTCCAGCGGTCTTTTTAGCATACATGAAAAAGCGGTGGATGTGATTTTTATGGATCCGCCCTACCATTGCGGACATGAGAGGCAGGTCCTTTCCCTGCTTGGAGGCATGGCTTATGTGACAGAAGATACGCTGATCGTGGTGGAAGCGGCAAAGGATGAGGACTTTTCCTACCTGGAAGAAATGGGCTACAGGATAAGTAAAGAAAAAATTTACAAGACCAATAAACATATGTTTATCCGAAAGGCGTGCGCATTATGAAAAGAGCAGTTTATCCCGGAAGTTTTGATCCGGTTACATACGGTCATCTGGATGTGATCAGACGCGCCGCAGAGATTTTTGACGTGCTGATCGTCAGTGTTTTAAATAATAAGATGAAGACACCGTTGTTTTCTGTGGAAGAACGTGTTAAGATACTTAAAGAGGCTACAAAAGATATCCCTAATGTGGAGGTGGACAGTTTCAGCGGACTTTTGATCAATTATGCTGCTGAAAAGAATCTTCATGTGGCCGTGAGAGGGTTGCGCGCTATCACTGATTTTGAGTACGAGCTGCAGATTGCACAGACCAACCGTCTGCTTTCCAAGGGAAAACTGGACACTATGTTTTTGACTACCAGCCTGGAATATGCGTACTTAAGCTCCTCAAGCGTGAAAGAGATTGCCTGTTTTGGCGGCGATATCAGCCAGTGCGTCCCTGACTTTGTAGCGGATTTGATTTACGAGAAATATCAGATCAAAAAATAAGGAGAGTCTAATGAGCAGCAGAATCGAACAATTAATTGACGAATTAGAAGAATACATTGAAAGTTGCAAGCCTAAGTTTATGTCCAATTCGGAGATCATTGTCAACAAGGATGAGATCGATGAGCTGCTCCGTGAACTGCGGATGAAGACGCCGGATGAGATTAAGCGGTATCAGAAGATCATCAGCAATAAAGAAGCCATTTTAAATGATGCCCGGGCAAAAGCGGAAGCGCTGATCAATGAAACCAACATCAAGACTAACGAGCTGATCAGCGAGCATGAGATCATGCAGCAGGCTTATGCGCAGGCAAACGAGGTAGTCACTATGGCGTCCAAACGGGCTCAGGATATCGTGGATAAAGCCACTATGGAGGCGAATGAACTGCGGATGCAGGCGGCAAGGTATACGGAGGAACAGCTGGCGGGTCTGGAAAGCATTGTTCTTTCTTCCATTCAGGCGGCGAGCGGCAACTACGAGAGCCTGCTGGCTTCCTTAAACCAGTATAAAGAGGTGATCCAGTCCAACAGACAGGCGCTTCAGCCGGTGGACGATCTGGAGGATGTCTCCATGGACGGTATGCGGGATAGTGACGGTATCGATATTATCTAATTTTAAGATTCAAACATGAAGGACCGGTTTTCGCGAGGAAGCTGGTTCTTTCCGCTTAAAGATCCCGCAACGGCTGCAGGGAGCGTTTTTACTATTATCATGTAAATTTTGTGACAAAAATATTGCGGAAACGGGGATTGGTATGAAAAGAAGACCCTTTTACGGACTGGGTGCGCTTATGACGGCGTTAGCGCTGTTTTTGTGCCCGTCTATGGATGTGCGCGCCGCTTCCAGGCTGCAGGATACGGGCGATAACATCGTCATCGTCATCGATCCGGGACACGGGGGAGATAACAGGGGGACGCTGGAAAACGGTCATGAAGAAAAGTTTATGACTATGATTACCGCGCGGGCGATGTATGATGAATTGAAAAAATATGACGATGTGGAGGTTTATCTGACCAGGAACACAGATGTGGATCTGACCCTGAAGGAGCGGGCGGAATTTGCGGCAAGTGTAGACGCGGATTTTTTATTCAGCATCCATTATAACGCATCGGCCAGTCATGCGTCCTACGGTTCGGAGGTGTGGGTCCCCATGGAGGCGCCCTATAACGGCTACGGACTGCAGTTCGGTTATGAATTTCTCACCTGGGCGCGGCAGTCGGGGCTGCTGGTGCGGGGCGTAAAGACAAGACCCGGGGATAAAGGGGATTATTACGGCGTGATCCGGGAATCCGTTGCCTTGGACGTACCGGCGCTTATTATAGAACATTGCCATGTGGATCACAGTCAGGACGAGGAATATTGTGATTCTGATGAAGATCTGAAAAATTTCGGCATCTCGGACGCCACTGCCGTGGCGAAATATTTTGGCTTAAAGAGCAGTGCGCTGAATGTGGATTATTCCGATTACTCCCTGATTCAGGCAAGCGCTGCCTCTCTCAATGAACTGACCAGAAACGATGACACCGATCCTGAATTTTGTGAGATCTCCCTGAATGACGCGGATTACAACAACGGGAAACTGTCTGTGGATGTGATGGCGGCGGATTATGACACGCCTCTTTTATATTATGATTACAGCCTTGACGGCGGCTCGACTTTCAGCGAAAGACAGCCCTGGCCTGACGGCGATACTTTATCCGGAACATGCCGGGATACGTTTACGCTGGAACTGGATATCCCGGACAACACCTCGCCCACAGTGATCCTGCGCGCTTACAATCCCTATGACCTCTATGCAGAGAGCAATCCCCTGACGGGCCTTCGGACATTCCATACAGAAGGACAGAATGCGGAGCAGGAAGCGGATGGCAATGCTGCCTCGGCACAACAGGAAAATAAATCATCGGATGAGCAGGCGGCAGCTTCATCCGCAGACGAAGCTGCCGCAGCGATAACCTCTGATCCGGCCGATCTTGGAATGCGGGGCGATAACAGGATCTTAGGGGAAGCGGAAGGATGGCAGGATAACCTGGGAGACCTTCTGGATAACGCGTCTGCCACACAGGCCGCGTCTTCATCGGTGGAAGGAGAGCATGAGGTCAGCTTCTTAAATTTTTTAAAGTTATGTCTGGTGTTTGTGCTCCTGCTGTTTGTAGTTATCCTCATCTCCCAGACGATTTCTTACCATAAAAGAAAGAGACACCGCCGTCAGCGAAGGAATGATAAGGGTGACAACAGATACCATAAAACATAATAGAAAAGATTCAACAGTGTCAGAATGATTTTATGTACCGTGTAGTCAGTGATGGACAGATCTGTGTCCTTAATACAGCTGTAGGTCTGGGCAATGCAGGAAAAACCTCCGAATGACAGTACCAGAAGGCTGTAGAGAGGTGCCTGCGACTGGAGAAGGCTCAGTCCTCCCGTGATCTCAAAGAGAGGGGAAAGAAGCGCACACTGTCTGCCGGACAGCACATGCGGAATAAGGTTCAACAGGTTGAACAGGATCATGTATCCTCCCAGCGTCAGCATATTGCGGATGGCCGCGCTGACAGACTGTTCTGTTTCCGCAAGTACCCTTTCGCCCCTTCTGACAATGAGATCGCCACGAGAGCAGGCCTGCAGCGCTCCCACGGCTTCTTTCGCATTCAGGAGCGTGTTGAGAGCCCGATAACGGGTATAGCGGAGAAAGATACCGTACAGAAGAGGAATCCCATACATGCCGAACAGATAGGGCAGGGTCAGTTCCCGTTGGAGCAAAGGCAGCACGAAACTGCAGTAATAGACGGGGCCGATGTTGTTGCAGAAGGCCAGCAGATAGGAGCTCTCTTCTTTTGTCAGCTGTCCTCTGGAATAGAGGTCTGATACCACTCTCGCTCCCATGGGAAAACCGCACAGGAAGCCTAACATCATGCAGTAACAAACATTTTTTCGGACGCGGAAGACTGGACGTATCACAGGATAGAGGAGGGAGGCGATAGTCTCCGTAAGCCCCAGTCGTATGACAATCCCGGACAGGATCATAAACGGAAGCAGGGAAGGGATCATCTTTTCCAGCCAGAGGTTTAACCCCATCGAGGCATAGCTTAAGCTGAGTCCGGAGTGGGTCAGGATACAGGCGGTAAACAGCAGAAACAGGATTGTACCTGTGATTTTCATGGCAGTATCATCCTTTCTTTTTATAAAAAGTCGTTTCATACTAATTTAATATTATAGGATCCGGGAAATATTACGCGGCGGTCCATGCCGCCTCTGTATTGTATATGTGATTTTTGAGAGGGTTTATGCGTCTTGACAGATATTTGTGCGAATTGAATATAGGTACCAGAAGTCAGGTGAAGAATCTCTTGAAAAAGGGTGTTGTCACCTTAAACGGCCGTCCTGTGAAAGATCCCGGCTATCAGGTCGATGAAGAACGGGACAGAGTGGCGTTTCAGGGGCGGGAGCTAAACTATCGTAAATTTGTATACTATATGCTGAATAAGCCTCAGGGCGTAATATCCGCCACCCGCGATGCCCTGGAGAGAACAGTGACGGACCTGCTTTCTGCGGAGGGGCGAAATGACTTGTTTCCGGCGGGCCGTCTTGACAAAGATGCGGAGGGACTTTTACTCATCACCAACGATGGGGAACTTGCCCACAGACTGCTGTCTCCAAAGTTCCATGTGGATAAGACTTATCTGACGCAGACAAAAAAGCCTTTGTCAAAAGAAGATATCCGCAGTCTTACAAAAGGCGTGGATATCGGAGAAAGCAAGCCGACTCTTCCGGCAAAAGTCGAGTCGATTGCCCCCGATCTGATCCGCCTTACCATTCAGGAAGGGAAGTTTCATCAGGTCAAACGTATGCTGCAGGCCGTGGATAATCAGGTGACGAAACTAAAGAGGATCCGGTTCGGCGATCTTACGCTGGATGAGAGCCTGGCGCCGGGGGAGTACCGGGAGCTTACCTCGCAGGAGGTGGCAAAACTAAAAATAAACGGAAGGAGTCAGGAACAGAAGTTGAAAGAAGACACGATGATGAAAGCTGACATGCTGCGGGAGATAGATGCGGTCATTTTCGATCTGGACGGCTCTTTGGTGGACTCCATGTGGATGTGGCATGAGATTGATGTGGAATATCTGGGCAGGTTCGGGATTCCGTTGCCTGATGATCTGCAGTCTAAAATAGAGGGGATGAGCTTTCATGAGACTGCCGTTTATTTTAAAGAACATTTTCCGATTCCCGATACGCTCGATATAATCAAACAAAACTGGAACGAGATGGCATGGGACAAATATATGCATGAAGTGCCGCTCAAAGAGGGGATACCGGAATTTTTGAAAGGATGCAGAAAGCGGGGCATCAGGCTCGGCATCGGCACCAGCAATTCCAGAGAACTGGTGGAGAACGTTGTATCGGTACACCGATTGAAGGATTATTTTTCCTGTATCATGACAGGTTGTGACGTGGAACACGGGAAACCCTCGCCGGATATTTACCTTGCCGTGGCAAAACAGCTTGACGTAGCGTGCGAGCGCTGTCTGGTGTTTGAGGATATTCCGGCAGGGATACGCGCGGGAAAGAGCGCCGGTATGAGAGTCTGCGCCGTGGAAGATGAATATTCCGTCCCGAACAGAGAGGAAAAGAAAGCGCTTGCTGATTATTACATAGAGGACTATTATGGATTCTTTGAGGAAAGATAACGGATTCCTGCCTGTGTCTGTGGAAGACATGAGAAAGGAGGGAATAGAACAGCTTGATTTCGTGTATGTGATCGGGGATGCCTATGTGGATCATCCTTCTTTCGGGCACGCCATCATCAGCCGCGTTCTGCAGGCTCACGGATATTCTGTCGGAATAATTTCCCAGCCCGACTGGAAAAAGGCGGACAGCATTGCGGCGTTGGGACGTCCGCGCCTGGGATTTCTTGTGTCCTCCGGAAATATGGACAGTTGTGTGAATCATTATTCCGTATCCAGAAAAAGACGCTCCACGGATGCGTACACGCCGGGAGGCCAGATGGGGAAACGACCGGATCATGCCGTTGTAGTGTATGGCAATCTGATCCGCAGGACTTATCGGGATGTTCCCATTATTCTCGGAGGTATTGAGGCAAGCTTGCGCCGTATGGCACATTACGATTACTGGACGGACAGCTTTAAGAGGTCCGTGCTGCTGGACAGTCAGGCGGACCTGATCTCTTACGGTATGGGAGAGAAGTCCATCGTGGAGATTGCGGATGCTTTAAAGAGCGGGATCCCTGTGTCAGACATCACGTTCGTGGCGGGAACGGTCTATCGCACGAAAGACATTTCCGGCGTTTACGATGGGGTGAAGCTGCCGTCTTACGATGAGATGAAAGCGGACAAGTCTTTCTATGCGGCAAGCTTTGCTGTGCAGAATGAAAACATGGATTTCTGTACGGGAAAACCGTTGATCGAGGAGTACCCCAGGGGAGTTTATGTCGTGCAGAATCCTCCCCAGCCGCCCCTTACTACACAGGAAATGGATGATATTTACGCCCTGCCTTACATGAGGACGTATCATCCTTCCTATGAGAAAATGGGCGGGGTTCCTGCCATTGCGGAGATTAAATTTTCTCTGATCAGCAACCGGGGGTGCTTTGGGGGCTGCAGCTTCTGTGCCCTGACGTTTCATCAGGGCAGGACGGTTCAGGCGAGAAGCCATGAATCAATTCTGGCGGAAGCGGAAACGCTTATCAAAGATCCTGATTTTAAGGGATACATTCATGATGTGGGAGGACCAACGGCGAATTTTCGTCATCCTTCCTGTCAAAAGCAGCTGACCTGTGGCGTTTGTAAAAAGAAACAGTGTCTGTTCCCGGAGCCTTGCAAAAATCTCTATGTGGATCACAGCGATTATCTGGAACTTCTCAGGAAGCTGAGGGCTTTGCCGGGAGTAAAAAAAGTATTTGTGCGCTCCGGAATCCGTTTCGATTATCTGCTTGCGGACTCCGATGACACTTTTTTCAGGGAGCTTGTGCAGCACCATGTCAGCGGACAGCTAAAAGTGGCGCCGGAGCACATTTCCGATGTGGTGCTCAAAAGAATGGGAAAGCCGGAAAATAAAGTATATGAACGTTTCGCTGCAAAGTATAAGCAGCTGAACGCCGAGCTTGGGAAAAAACAGTTTCTGGTGCCGTATCTGATGTCGTCCCACCCGGGCTCCACATTGAAAGAGGCTATAGAACTGGCGGAATACCTCAGGGACCTTGGGTATATGCCGGAACAGGTTCAGGATTTTTATCCCACACCTTCCACTTTTTCCACAGTAATGTATTATACGGGAATCGATCCCAGGGACATGAAGCCGGTGTATGTGTGCCGAAATCCGCACGAGAAAGCCATGCAGAGAGCCCTGATACAATATCGAAACCCCGCAAATTACGATCTGGTCTATGAGGCCTTGACGAAAGCGGGACGGACGGATCTCATCGGATTTGGCAAAAAATGTCTGATCCGTCCAAGGAAACCCCAAAACCCGGGCAGGCCGGACAAAAGAGACGAAAACAGCAAAAGCAACAAAAGCAACAAAAGCAACAGAAGACCCCTCTCAGGGAAAGGAGCGAAAAAGAAGACCATACGGAATATCCACAAGAAGAAAAATACAATGCAGAAAAACGGTTCCTGAAAAATAAGGAACAAACCAGAATAGAAATCTAAAAAAGAAAAGAAGGAGATTACAACATGAACATTGTTATGATCACGGGGGCATCCTCCGGTATGGGTATGGAGTTTGCATTTCAGATGGACAATTATTTTGATACGATCGATGAATTCTGGCTGATCGCCAGAAGCAGGGACCGTCTTGAGGAAGTCTCCAAAGCGCTTCGGCATAAGACGAGAGTCCTTGCCATGGATATTACAGATGAGAAGAAACTGGACGACCTGGAAGATTTGATGATTGAGAAAAACGTCACTGTCAGGATGCTGATCAATGCGGCCGGTTTCGGGATCATGGGACCTTTCTGTGAGCAGGAGCGGGTCACTATGCTGGATATGGTGCGGCTCAATTGCGAGGCATTGACCAGCCTTACCCACCGCGTGATCCCCTATATGCGCCAAAACAGCCGCATCATTCAGCTTGCGTCCAGCGCGGCTTTTTTGCCGCAGCCTGATTTCGCAGTATACGCAGCGACAAAATCGTATGTGCTGAGCTTTTCACGAGCTCTGGGAGAGGAATTGAAAGAGGCCGGCATTTATGTGACAAGCGTCTGCCCCGGCCCTGTGGATACGCCGTTTCTTGATATCGCGGAGAAGTCGGGAACGACTCTTGCCATCAAGAAATACACCATGGTCAACGCGGAAAAAGTCGTGGCATTGGCGTTAAAAGACTCTTACCGCAGGCGGACCATGTCAGTATGCAGCCTTCCCATCAAGGGATTTCAATGTCTGACTAAAATAGTGCCCCACGACATACTGTTTAAGATCGTGGATATCCTGCAGCAGAAAGGGGTTTACTGATGCAGCTTATGAGGATGTTTTCCGCGGAAAAATATAAAGGTACAAAAGATTATATCAACACGCAGAAAAAATATGAAATTCTTCGCACGATCCTCTATTTCGGAATCTCTCTTTCTCTGTTCGCGGGGGGCTATATCCAGACGGGGAAAAAGACGAATCTGCTGACCATTGTGGCAATTCTCGGATGTCTTCCGGCCAGCAAGAGTGCGGTGAATGCAATTATGTTTTTGAGATTTAAAAGCTTAAGTGAAAAAGCCGCATCGCAGATTGAGAATCATTGTCAGGGACTGCAATGTCTTTATGATATGGTCTTTACTTCCTATCAGAAAAACTATGTGGTCGGTCATCTGACGGTGAAGGGAAATACTGTCTGCGGATACTCCGAGGACCCGGCTTTCAATGAGAATGCATTTTATCAGCATATAAACGAGATCCTGAGAAGAGACGGTCATAAAGATGTGGCAGTGAAAGTCTTTACCGATCTGGAGAAATATACAGGGCGTTTAGAACAGCTTAAGCAGATATCGGCAAAGGAATCTGAAACTGGAGCCGGTAAGACTATGGCGGTCATTACAACGCTAAAAAGCGTAGTCTTGTAGAAGAGGTTTTTAGGATAAATCAGATGCAGTCAATCATGATAGGAAGCAACCAGGCGGGACAGCGTCTGGACAAGTTTTTACATAAATGTCTGCCGCAGGCGGGGACAGGATTTCTCTATAAGATGCTTAGAAAGAAGAATATCACCCTGAACGGCCGCAAAGCCCAGGGAGGGGAACTGCTCATGGAGGGAGACAGCGTCAGTTTCTTTTTCTCACAGGAGACCTTTGAAAAATTCGGAGGAAATGCGGGACAGAAGGTTCAGGATATTTCTCAATATGAAACCGCCTGTAAACGGCTAAAGGGGATTTCTGTTCTGTATGAGGATGAAAATTTCCTTTTTGTGAATAAACCGGCAGGAATTCTGACGCAAAAAGCAAAGCCGGAGGACAGCAGCTTAAACGAGTGGCTGATCGGCTACCTGCTGCGGGAAGATCCCGGCCTTGAGATGCAGCTTTCCACATTCAGGCCTTCGGTCTGCAACCGATTAGACCGAAATACCAGCGGTATCGTGCTGTGCGGCAGGACCCTTTCCGGTCTGCAGTATTTAAGCCGATGCGTTCGGGAGCGGGAGATACAAAAGGTTTACCGGACTATCTGCGTGGGAGAACTCCGGGAAGGCGGCATTCTGAAAGGATATCTTCAAAAAGATACGGCCGCCAACAAGGTCCGCGTATCCCGGATACAAAACCGGGATACGCGATTCCAGGATGATAAACAATGGAGCGCTCAAAGCTCAGGCCCGACAGATCAGGGGAAAAGCGGTAGGGATTATATCGAAACTAAATATTTGCCTTTGTGCATCGGGAAGGGTTTCACTTATCTGGAAGTGCGGCTGATCACCGGAAAGACCCATCAGATCCGCGCTCATCTGGCTGCGATCGGCCATCCCCTGATCGGTGATCCAAAGTATGGTCAGGCGGATCTAAACCGCAGTCTGAAACAGAAATACGGTCTGCAATATCAGCTATTGCATGCCTGCAGGATCCGTTTTCCGGAAAATACCGATGGCGTGGGAGCCGCCCTTAGCGGAAGAGAATTTACCGCGCCGGAACCGGAGCTGTTTCGGCAGATAAGGGAATCCCTTGGATTGTAACAGTATCCCGTTTTATCTGCCCCATAGGAGGTTTGCAATGGCAACTTGGAATTCCAGAGGGCTGAGAGGTTCCACTCTGGAGGATATGATCAACAGAACGAATGAAAAATACCGAGAGGCGGGGCTGGCGTTGATCCAAAAGATTCCCACGCCCATCACCCCCATCAGGATGGACAAGGAACGCAGACAGATTACCCTCGCCTACTTTGAACAGAAGAGTACCGTTGACTACATCGGCGTTGTGCAGGGGATCCCTGTCTGTTTCGATGCGAAAGAATGCGCCGCTGACACTTTTTCTCTTCAGAATATTCATGAACATCAGGTGAAGTTCATGGAAACTTATGAGAAACAGGGAGGCATTGCCTTCTTTCTCATTTATTATACCCACAAGGATATTCTGTATTATCTGCCTTTGGAAATGCTGTTGTTCTTCTGGAACAGAGCGCAGGAGGGCGGCAGGAAAAGTTTCCGGTATGAGGAACTGAATCCGGCTTACATTCTGCCTAAAAAGAACGGCATTCTGGTGCCGTACCTGGATATGCTTCAGAAAGATCTGGAGGACCGGGAATAATGGTTTGCGCAAGCTGGGAATAATGGTTTGAAGCTTGACAACAGGAAACATTTTCGGTATACTACTAACAGTTTAATTCTCTACCATATTAGCACGACACCGCGTTAAAGCAAAATGCGACCTGTGCCGCGGTCAAACGGATTGACAAAACGGATTGCGCTGGGTGCTTCTGTAGCGATAAAAAAGGAAGGCAGAAATCATGAGTAAAAAGTTATTGCATACTCCCGAAGGAGTGCGGGATATTTACGGAAAAGAATACGAGAGGAAGCTCTTCGTGGAGGGGAAGATCCATGAGAAGCTGCACCTTTACGGATACGAGGATATCCAGACGCCTGCTTTTGAGTTTTTTGATGTGTTTTCCAGAGAAGTGGGGACAACGCCCAGCAAGGAATTGTATAAATTTTTTGACAAGGAAAACAATACGATGGTGCTTCGGCCGGACTTTACGCCCTCCATTGCCCGGTGTGCGGCGAAGTATTTCTGCGAGGATAAACTTCCCCTGCGGTTCTGCTATCTGGGGAATACCTTCAATAATACCTCCAACCTTCAGGGAAAGCTGAAGGAAACCACCCAGATGGGCGCAGAACTGATCAATGAGCCTTCCGTGGAAGCGGACGCGGAAATGATCAGCCTTGTGGTGGAGACGCTGTTAAATGTTGGTCTTAAGCGATTTCAGGTCAGTATCGGACAGGTAGAGTACTTTAAGGGCCTGTGCCAGGAAGCCGGACTGGACGAGGAGACGGAACTGGATTTGCGAGACTGCATTTCCGGAAAGAATTATTTCGCCGCGCAGGAGCTTTTGCTGGAACGCAAAGTAGAAGAACCTTATCAGAGCAGGCTGCTCAAGGTGGCGGATATGTTTGGCAATATGTGTTCTCTGGCTCAGGCAAAAGAACTGGGTAACAACCCCAGATCACTGGCTGCCATCGAGAGGCTTGAGAAGCTGTATGAAGTTCTGAAAGCATATGGCGTGGAAGATTATATTTCCTTTGATCTCGGCATGTTGAGCAAATATAATTATTACACAGGTGTCATTTTTAAAGCGTACACTTATGGCGTAGGTGACGCTATTGTCAAAGGCGGCAGATATGACCATCTTCTGAAGCATTTTGGCAAGGAAGCGCCTGCCGTTGGTTTCTGCGTGGTTATCGACAGTATTATGGAAGCTCTCTTAAGACAGAAGGTGGAGATCCCTTTGAAAGAGTCTGCAAAAACACTTTATTACAATGAGGCCAATTATCAGGAGAAGCTTACGCAGGCCCAGAAGCTTCGCGGGGAGAATATCGCGGCTGTCCTGGTACGGGAATGATCTGTTGGGGAGGAAAGTGACATGAGTGAAGACAGATATCTGACGTTTGCGCTGGGTAAGGGCAGACTGGCAAATAAGACAATGGAATTATTTGAACAGATCGGAATTACCTGCGAAGAGATGAAAGATAAGAATTCGCGGAAACTGATTTTCGTCAACGAGGAATCAAAGTTCCGGTTTTTTCTGGCAAAGGGACCCGATGTGCCCACTTATGTAGAGTACGGAGCGGCGGATATCGGGATTGTCGGCAGGGACACGATCTTGGAGGAGAACAGAAACGTTTATGAGGTGCTGGATCTGGGATACGGAAATTGCCGGATGTGTGTCTGCGGTCCCGCGTCTGCATTGGAACTTTTAAAACACCATGAAAGAATCCGTGTCGCCAGCAAGTATCCCAATATTGCCAAGGATTACTTTTATAATAAAAAACACCAGACTGTGGACATCATTAAGCTGAACGGTTCGGTGGAGCTGGGGCCTTTGGTGGAGTTGTCCGATGTGATCGTGGATATTGTGGAGACGGGATCTACACTGCGGGAAAACGGTCTGGAGGTTCTGGAGGAGATCTGTCCCCTTTCCGCAAGAATGATCGTCAATCCGGTCAGCATGCAGATGGAGTCGGAGCGGATCAAAGAACTGGTCAACCGGCTGCGCAGACAGCTTGTTATCTAAGCGTTATGTTGCATGCGCGGAAGCTTAAAAGTGCAGAGACAAAAAGGAAAGAACGTACAGGAACAAAGAGAACAAAAAAAGATCGGAGGATGGGATCGTGCGGATCGTAACATTATCGTCAGATACAAAACAGAATATTTTAAGTGACCTTTTAAAGAGAAGCCCTGATAATTATTCTCAATATGAGAACACTGTCAATGAGATCATTGAGGCGGTTAAGACAAGAGGCGATCAGGCTCTTTTTGAATACACTCGGAAATTTGATAAATATGAGCTGAGCGCAGATCGTATCAAAGTCACCCCCGAAGAGATTGCGGAAGCCTATGAAAAGCTGGATGATTCCCTGATCGAAGTCATGAAAAAGGCAGCCGAAAATATTCGTGCCTTTCATACAAAGCAGCTTAGAAACAGTTGGTTTGACGCAAAAGAGGACGGCACAATACTCGGTATGAAGATCACGCCGATTGCAAAAGCGGGCGTTTACGTTCCAGGGGGCAAGGCGGCGTATCCGTCCAGTGTGCTGATGAACGTAATTCCGGCTAAAGTAGCGGGAGTGCGGGAAATCATCATTGCCACGCCTCCCCAGGCGGACGGCAGCGTCAATGCCGGCACTCTGGTGGCGGCCGACATCGCCCAGGCGGACGCGATCTATAAGGTGGGCGGAGCGCAGGCCATTGCAGCCATGGCTTTCGGCACGGAATCGGTTCCGAAAGCGGACAAGATCACAGGGCCGGGAAATATTTTTGTGGCATTGGCGAAAAAGGCTGTTTACGGTCATGTCAGCATCGATTCCATCGCCGGTCCCAGCGAAATCCTTGTGCTTGCGGACGAGACCGCCAATCCCCGCTATGTGGCCGCTGATCTTTTGTCTCAGGCGGAGCATGACGAAATGGCAAGCGCTATTCTGATCACCACATCAAAGGAGCTTGCGCAGAAAGTTTCCGCACAGGTGGATCAGTTTGTGGCGGAACTTTCCAGAAAACAAATCATTCAGAAGTCGCTGGATCATTACGGGTATATTCTGGTTGCGGAAACGCTTGAGGACGCCATTGACGCAGTCAATGAGATCGCTTCCGAGCATTTGGAGATTCTGACTGCCAATCCTTTTGAAGTTATGACAAAGATCCGCAATGCGGGAGCTATCTTTATGGGGGAGTACGCCTCCGAGCCCTTGGGAGATTATTTTGCCGGTCCCAACCACATTCTGCCCACCAGCGGCACGGCTAAGTTCTTCTCCCCGGTCAATGTGGATGATTTTATCAAGAAGACCAGCATTATTTCTTATTCAAAAGAAGCCCTGGAAAAGGTACATAAAGACATTGAGACTTTCGCTGAAAGCGAGGGATTGACGGCTCATGCCAACAGCATCAAAGTAAGATTTGAAAAATAGTTGAGGTGAATGTTATGACACGAATCGCATCGATAGAGAGAAAGACAAAGGAAACGGAAATCTCTCTCACACTGAATCTGGACGGCAAAGGCCTTTTCCGGGGTTCCACAGGCATCGGCTTTTTTGACCATATGCTGGAGGGATTTTCAAAGCACGGCTTTTTTGATCTGGAGTGCAGCGTAAAAGGCGATCTGCATGTGGACGGTCACCATACGGTGGAGGATACGGGTATCGTTCTGGGGCAGGCCATCGCGCAGGCGGTGGGAGATAAGAAGGGAATCCGCAGATACGGTTCTTTTATCCTGCCTATGGATGACGCGCTGGCGCTTTGCGCGGTGGATCTCAGCGGAAGACCTTATCTGAATTATGAAGCCGCTTTTCCCACGGACAGAGTAGGCGGACTGGATACGGAGCTTGTGAGGGAATTCTTCTATGCCGTGTCCTACAGCGCGGGGATGAATCTTCACATCAAACTGTTGGACGGCGTCAACGCGCATCACATGACGGAAGCCATGTTCAAGGCTTTTGCGAAGGCGCTGGACGAGGCTGCGGGGCTGGACGAGCGTATCACGGATGTGCTCAGTACGAAGGGAAGCCTGTAAAGACTGTGAAAGGTGTGTAACGCATATGATGACGAAAAAATTTGTACCCTGTATCTATCTGTATCACGGACACGCAGTGAGAAGTCTGACGGACACTTCCATTGTGGAGACCGACCCTTTGAGGCTGGTGCATCTGTATAATGAACATAACGCGGATGAGCTTATCGTTTTTGATATGTCAAAGGACGATGCGGAGCATGAGGCGGCGCTTGATACGCTCAAAGAGATCTGCCAGACTGCGGAGGTCGATGTGATCGGGGCCGGTAATGTGAAGCGTATGGAGGACGTTAAGAAACTGCTCTATGCGGGATGTAAGAAAGCCATCCTGGATTATGAGAAAGAGGATAATATCGCTATTACCGAGGAAGTTTCCCTGAAATTCGGCAGGGACAAAATTTTTGCAAGTTACAGCGATCCGCAGGTTTTGGAAGGGAATAAAGACCTGATTGAAAAATACGTTTCCTGTCTGGTACTGATGAATCCCCACTGTATCCGGGAAACCCAGAGTGTGACAGATCTGCCCGTCTATGTGCAGATTCGTCAGATCGCTTTAAATAAACTGATGGAGATTTTTGCTTACGACAATGTCTGCGGCGTCACCGGGAACACTATCAATGACAATTACAAAGAGATCCTGCCGTTAAAAAATCTCTGCCGTGAAAACGGTATTCAGGTGGAGATGTTTGAAGCCGCTTTTAAATGGTCGGATTTTAAACGAAACAGCGATGGCATGGTGCCTGTGGTAGTGCAGGATTACCGCACGCTGGAAGTGCTTATGGTAGCTTATATGAACGAGGAAGCGTACAACCAGACCATCAGCACCGGAAAAATGACTTATTTTAGCCGCAGCCGGAATGAACTGTGGTTAAAGGGCGCTACCAGCGGGCATTTTCAGTATGTGAAGAGTCTGACCGCCGACTGCGACATGGACACCATTCTGGCGAAAGTATCCCAAGTGGGAGCTGCGTGCCATACGGGCGCAAGAAGCTGCTTCTTTCACGAGATCACTAAGAAAGATTATGAGGAGAGCGGGAATCCTTTGCAGGTCTTTGAGGAAGTGTTTGAAGTCATCAAAGACCGAAAGATACATCCCAGAGAGGGTTCTTATACAAATTATCTGTTCGACAAAGGAATCGACAAGATTTTAAAGAAACTGGGCGAGGAGGCAACGGAGATCGTCATTGCCTCCAAAAATCCCAATGCGAATGAGATCAAATATGAGATCAGCGATTTTTTGTATCACATGATGGTGCTTATGGTGGAAAAAGACGTGACATGGGAGGAGATCACCACGGAACTGGCAAACAGGTAAATGTTCGCTTGCCGGAAAATGGCTCGCCCGCGCTTTATTCTTCCAGCAAATATCCGCAGGCTCCCATCAGGGTTTCAGGTTTTCTTCCCAGGATAAAATAGTAATCCATCTGCGCTTCGTTTTCCGTGTGCAGATAAGTCCCGTAAGCCGGAAGATCGCAGTACAGCACAGGGGCGTCCGATGCGATCAAAATCCCATATCCCTGGTCGGAATACAATAAAGGCAGGCCTTGGGGAGGGGAGATATACTTGGCGGTTCCCCTCAGCGGAAGGACTTTGGCAGCCGGACCATCAAAAGCACTGATGTCAACAGCGAAGATCTGTTCTTTTTTGATGTGCTCCAGAAAGAGCCATGACTGCATGTTCCCTCCGCGAAAAGTTTCCTGCTGTCTGCATTCCCGGCTGCGTTCCGACAATAAGAGTTTTTTGTCCTGCGCAAAATAGCGGATGGCGCCCGTTGTTTTGTCCACTTGCAGCAAAAGTTCATCTGTGGAGAACGTTACCGCAGGTCCCGCCTCTTTATAAGTCCAAAATCGATCCGGTTTCCGCGGGCGGATGAGAGGATGAGGGGCTTCTGACAATTTGCCGCTTTTAGAGAAGGTCACCCGCAGAATGCCGCTGCCGATGGGAGAGAGGCGCAGGAGCCCGTAACGGCTCTGCAGATACAGCCCATCCTGTTGTCTCATGACCCAGCGCACCGACAAATCGATTTTAGGATGACCGGACGGACGAAGTCTTTCGGTGGGCGCAAAATCTCCGAATTCAGGGAAATCTGACGGTTTTGCAAAGGGCATCTTAGGTTTGCCGGATGTTTTTGGCCCAGTTGTGGCAGTGCGGCGGGCTGACGGCGCTTTTACAGAGGCGGAAGCTGGCGGTGAAACTGCCAGGAGTGTTCTCTTCTTTGGATTCTGGTCCGGCATGGTGTCCGGCTGCCGCAAAGTGTCTGACTGCCGCATGGTGTCCGGCTGCCTCGCCGCCGCGAATCGTTGTATGGAATCCGATTCATGTTTCCCAACGGTTTCGGCTGATTTGTTGGCTGCCTTGTCGCTTTCCAAAACAGGGTCCGCGATCAGCCCTGTCAAATCGTTACAGTGCAGCACACATAGTTCGTGCAGCGCTCTGGTGGCGGCCACATACAGAAGTCTGGCATGCCCATCGTCCGCAGGATATTCTTTTCTGGTGGGATTCAAGATCAGGACCGCATCAAATTCCAATCCTTTGGTATATTCCACAGGCAGCACCATGATCCCGTTTCCGAATTCCGCTTTTTCGGGATCGGTCTCAAGGATGGTGACGTGTTTTCCCAGCTCCCTGGCAGTTTTATCGGCGCTTTTTTGATCTCTGCAAATGACAGCGATGGTAGGCAGGCCCTTTTTTTGCCATTGGCGGCATTGGAAGAGAGCCTCTTCATACAGCCGATCCGGCGTGACCGCAGTGACATTCACCGGTTCGCCGTGGCGGATGATGGGGTCCGCAGGATAGGCTGCCGTTTTACCGTGTCGCAGGATGCGGGTTGCAAAATGGGAGATTTCCACCGTGTTGCGATAGCTTTTGTTGAGGACGCCGAAACCGGACATAGGATCTTTCAAAAAGAGGTTTTTCAGATCTTCCCAATCGTTTAGTCCGAATCCGAAACGGATATTCTGGGACACATCCCCCATGATGGTATAAGTGCAGTCTTTGATACAATCGCTTAGACAGTGATAGACCATCATTCCAAAATCCTGCGCCTCATCGATCACGATATGATGCGCCTCGCTGATGACTTCCGTCTCTTTGGTGCGCTTGTAAAGATAGGCCAGCGCCGCCAGATCGTAAACGTCAAACGTGCCTTTCGGATATGGCACAGTCGTTCCTGCCTCTGCCTGTTCCCTTAAAAAGTCATCGTAAAGCTGAAAGGTGGACAGTTTCCAGTTTTTGCTCCCGTAACGGCCCCGGTAAAATTTCAGGATGGCTTTTCGCTCGGCTTGTGTGTAGCGGACTTCTTTGCCGGAGAATTCATCTTTCACTTTGGAAAGCAGCCGTTCATTCAGCATGTTGATCTTGCTTTGGATGGACACGGCAGGATTTTGCTGTATATAGCGCTCTACAGCCTGTCCGTCCAACAGCAGGACAGGTAAGGGCGCGCCCGCTGTTTTCTCCTGACTTCTATCGTGAACGCCCAAATGCCCGTCATAGAACCCTTCCACAAACTGCCTGGGGTTTAAATATACGGATTCCGTAGAAATGATCCGGCGTTCCAATCTGTCACAGAAGTTCCGCAGCGCCTGAAACCATTTTTCCGTACCCTTGACCTTATCCTCGTCTGTCTGTGACGCGTTTTTGCGGAGCCCATATTTTTTCTCATCCCAATCCTCATAGAGCAGTCTGACAAAGAGTTGTTCCATGGTCATTTGGCGCACTCCGTACACATCCAGACCGGGCAGTACGCCGGTGATGTAATTTAGCAGGATGCGGTTGCTTCCCACGATGTAGAAATCCTCCGGCCTGAACCGTTCGGCATAGTTATACAGGATATAGGAAATGCGGTGCATGGCAACGGTAGTCTTACCCGAACCGGCTACGCCCTGCACGATGATGTTGTGGTAGGGAGACTTGCGGATGATATCGTTTTGTTCCTTTTGGATGGTGGCTACGATTTCCCCCAGAACCGCCTGCTTATTGCGCGCCAGATACCTGGTGAGCAGTTCATCGTTGGAGATGACTTCGCTGTCGTAGTAATCCAGAAGTTTTCCCCCTTCGATCTCATAGGTGCGTTTTAACTTAAGATCGATCCGAATGGGTTTGCCATCGGGAGCGGGATAGCTGCACGGCCCCAGACCGTTTTCGTAGTAAGCGTTTGCCACAGGGGCGCGCCAGTCGATTATCTCCTGATGCGTAGTATCGCGGGAAATGCCGCCTTTTCCGATATAGATGGATTCTTCCCTGGCAAGAGCCTGGTCATAAAAGCAGATCCTGCCGAAATATGGTTTGTTTACGGCTCTTTCATTCCGTTCCAGAGCCCGCTTCATATGGTCGTGCATGGTGATGGTGTTGCACAGGACCACATAGATCTCGGCGTTGTCATCGTGGTAGTTTTCCAGCATCTCATCGATATCAGCTCTCATCTCGCGGACCTGACGGCCGTAGCTTTCCATGTTTGCATGGATCACACAGAGTGTCTCTTTCAGGTGCTTCTCCTCGTCCCTGCGGGAGGTTCCCTGAATGTGCTTTTTTTCCGGTTCCATTGCTAACTCCTTTCTTTGCTGAAATGTATTTTGGAAACGTTACCAAAAGTATATGTTACTTTTCACACAGTAGCCAGTCATAACATTAGCGCCGTCAGCTTAATCGCTGGCGGCGTCTGGCTCATCACTT
>CANREV010000004.1 GCA_947629645.1 uncultured Acetatifactor sp.
ATAAAGAAAAACTGTGTGATTGGGAAGAGGTTTTGACCTCTTCCTTTTATTTTGCCAACTATAATTTTACACTAACTAATGCCAAAGTGAATCTATGGAAGAAATTTAATGAAGTGTGATAGGAATGTGAGCGTGATTGTGGTATTATGTTAGTGGAACAAATTGGTGCTTTGAGAAATGCTAAATGTCAATTAAGAATAGTGATGGAGGAAATAAAATGTTATGTCCTAAATGTGGTAAAGAAATGCAGAGCGGCGCACTTGGGCCAAGTGCGAAAGGGTTGCTGTTTTGGGCAAAAGATGAGTATTTTCAGAGTAAAACTGCATTTTTCAGAGGCTTTCATAGCGCGGCAAAGCATGGCGCCATGATAATACCTGTCCGTAATGGACATCGCACAAAGGCATGGGCATGTGAAAGCTGTAAATATGTATTGATTAATTGCGATTAAATTCTGATATATCGAGCTAACATCAACAATTATCCCAACGAAATAATTTGGCAAGCCAATCACACAGCTCATTTAATTCTTTTGTAAAGGAAGAAAAGTGAGCCTGCTTATATTCTGTACGATTGTTGGAATCGGTAATACCGATACAGGCATAGATCCAGGTTTTGTGGACATCAAGTTTACAGCAATTAAATTTTAAGATTTTGAAAGACAGGTAACTACCTCCGGATATTATAGTTATAAAACTGGCAGTGACTGGTCATCCGGCGAAATCGAGTCGACTTCGGAAGAGGTAAGTTTACGGGCTACTGTTATGCGCCACTCATTGATGCCTTAACGGATGACCGACAGCATATATGAATTCGAGGTCGCCGCTATATAGCCCCGCCGCTCACCTCCACGTGTTCTGTAGTGTGTCAGTCTTATAGAATAATAATATCAGAAGGAGAATAGATCAGATAGCGAAAGCAGCCAGTGCAGCTGTTTCATGACACATTGGTGTCTTTCGCAGAAAGACGGATTATATGAATGTAAAACAATTAAATCGATTATTGATTGCTAGATTCCCTGAATTGGAAAAGGAATATCATGAGGAAATAGTATAGATAAGGAGGTAGCGAAGATGGTAAAACAGGCTTTTGGAGAGAAATATTCAAATAGAGTTGAAAGGATATTGAGCTTACTGGTTAATTGAAAATACGCATAGTTCATATGATATAAATATTTATTAATAATAGGGAGAGGAAGAAATGGACAAATTAAGTAAAGAGCAGAAGGAAACAATATTGAATTCTTTTGGCAAATTAGTAATTCAAAATGTAAGGGACAGGGCATTGAAGTTATCAATGGGAATTGTAAAACAAAGCACAGTTAACCCTGTTAAATTAGAACAATATAGTTGTTTTTCAAGTTTGAATGTGCAGCAGCAGGAAGCCGTTTGTGATTTATTGTCAGAAACAATTACAAATGTTATATATCTTTTTTTGGAAATGTTTGAAGAAAATAAGGATTGCTTAAGTTTAATAATAAAGGAAGGTGATAAATGTTATAATATGATTGAGATTAGTGAAAAGATGGGAAGTGAAATTGCGTGTTATGAAGATGATGGATGGGTACAAAAATATTCCACAATAGGACGTTTTGTTCTTTAATTAAACATAGGTAGGAATATTTTAAGACAAATGAGCGTTTAGTACGTGTTCCTAGTTTTAGGATTGTAACAATTTTGTTCATATGCGTTGCTTATCTTAAATACTTATATTACAATAGGTTTATCAGAGGGGTATAGCAGAAAAATTACAAATACTTGGACAAATCCACAGAATCGAAGATGTTTTATAGTCTATAGAAGTTATGAACATCTTCGATTTTTGTTATACAGCAGAAAAATAGAGGTAAACAAAGGCATAACGTTTATGATTGTCAGGGGAAATAATATGGGTTACTTGTATATTGATAAGCCGACAAAATGGTCTTAAATCATGGTACTTGTATGAATTAACTGAGAAAGTCATTAAAATGCGTCATTCAGTAAAAAATATACTATAACCGAGATAATGTATAATATGCAAAACCATTTCGGAAGGCTTCAGAACACTTAAAAAGCGGCATTATTATCTTACCTTTATTTTTTGATAGAAGAATCATTTTTAAGAATACCGTATCACTTGAGGGGGATGGCGGTATTTTATAAAGGAAAACAGGAGTTGATAGCCACCTACCGCTATGATGCCATGAACCGCCTGACCGGTGAGGACAGAGGCGGCACAGGGGAGAGGTATGCCTATGACCTGTGCGGGAACCGTTTAAGGAAACAGAGTTTCCATGTCCTGTCAGGAGACACTGTAATTGACTCCGAGGAAAGCTACTGCTACAATGAAAGTTCAAATGTTTCTGTGACTGCTGACATTAGCCTGTGGGAAAGCCGGATATCCTGCTTTTGCTGTATTTCCCACAGTATGCCTTATGTTGCTGGTGCTAACTTAACGATATTGCGGACTGAACCTGTACGCATACTGTGCGAATAACCCAGTGGTGTATTATGACCCGAGCGGGCATGGATGTGAGGAACAGGAGCAAAATATACCACTTGAAACACAGGGAAAACAAGTTGCTATCGAGGGTGGAACACAAGATATTTATAGAGCTGTCTCTCCAGAAGAATATGATGATATTTTTGCTACTGGAGGATTTGAAAGCTGTAAATATGTATTGATAAATTGCAACTAAATTCTGATGATTCTACAAAAAGGCAGATCACAATCTGTTGAATTTTTTTACGATGCTGGGATTTGACGCTGAGGCAGAGTGCACGGTTCGTGGAAATGAGCTGGCTTATACTGTGGAGAATGCGGAAAGAAAAATAATCGTTGTGATTACGGCAGGAACCGGGGAGAATTTTTACGATACCTTGAAGCGGTATATGAGATAACAGATTGTCGGGAAATTGAGAAAGAGCAGGAAGGAAAAGAAATATATGGTGGAAGAGGTATCGGGTGATTATTCCCGGTTAAGTAAAACGGATGCCGAGTGGTATGACTTGTCTGAAGACGGCATTCGTTCTGTTTTATAGTAGTTTTCTTTATACATAACGAGAGTAGGGATTTATCGGGAAAACAGTCACGCCTGTATCCAAAGACACGGAAGAAAAAGCGGTCGAAAAAGCCATAACTGTCTTTCCCGATGCGATACCACCGGAAGCCGTACAATCGCCATATTTTCCCCTGCTGATTTTCCAGAATTGGAAATCAGGCTGCACCGACATCAGTATTAAAGACGGCACAGGTATAAAATTGACCCGGCTGCGACCTGTATGATAATGCCGCAGACTGTCCGCAGATCCGACTTTGCGGTAATACGCCGGAGCATATCAGATTTGGGAAAACACCTCTCCGATGGGCGCCTGGATCAACAGATCTGCATGGCTGTCTCTGGGAGTGGCAGACTTGTTGATAACGACCAGTTTTTCTCCCTGAAAATAATCGATGAGTCCTGCAGCCGGATACACAGCAAGGGAAGTACCGCCTATGATCAGTACTTGGGCTTTATGAATAAAATGTACCGCGGAATTGATGGTCTTCTGATCAAGGCCCTCCTCATACAGTACCACATCAGGTTTGATAGGTCCGCCGCATTTTTTACATTTCGGAATGCCGGTTGATTCCTGAATATATTTAACGTCATGGAATTCACCGCAGCGTTCGCAATAATTGCGTAGTACAGAGCCGTGCAGCTCCAGGACCGTTTTGCTTCCGGCGGCCTGGTGTAGTCCATCGATATTTTGGGTAATGACCGCGCGTAGTTTCCCGCGTTGTTCTAATTCGGCCAGTTTCAAATGCGCGGCGTTAGGCCTGGCATCCAGAAAAAGCATTTTATTGCGGTAAAAGCGGAAGAATTCTTCTTTGTAATGCTGATAGAAAGTATGGCTTAAGATGGTTTCAGGCGGATAATCATATTGCTGATGATATAATCCGTCAACACTTCTGAAATCAGGGATACCGCTTTCCGTAGAAACGCCCGCGCCGCCAAAAAATACAATATTATCGTAAGTATCAATGATCTGTTTCAGTTCATGAATCGCGTCCTGTGTCTCCTGCATATGATTCCTTTCCGAGAGTTCCCTCATTGTTTTCTTTTAGTATAACATAACCTTAGATAAATTTTCATTACTTTATTATAAATTCTTAAGAAACGGCTGCGCTGCGTCTCTTGAGTGCAACATGCGGTATATGGTATAATGACCTTATTCAAGGCAGGTAGTGGCCGAATGGCCGCAAAAGGAAAACAGGAAAAATAGATTGGTATGTGTATGAAGAAAGATAAGGACAGCCTGATACCCTTGGGAAAAAAGAAACGCGTGATCTATCTGAACAGACGCGGACCGGAGGGAAGGCGGATATCTGCGGGAACGGTTTTCTGGGGAACATTGGGAATCTTGTTTCTGCTCTATTTTTTGTATCAACTTGTTTTTGTCGCTACAGGTACTTATTTTTACATGATCTGGGGCGTGGCCGCCCTGGGCTGCGGGGCGTTTTCCGTGTTTTTGGCGCACAGGACATGGGTGGAGAGAATACCTGAATGTTTCAGAATTTTGGCTCGGGTAGTGTTTGGGATGTGCACGGTATTGTTTCTGGCGGTGGAAGGTCTGATCCTGGGGCAGTTTGGCGCAAAGCCGGAGCCGGGGGCGCAGGTCTGCATTATTCTGGGGGCGCAGATGCAGGAATCGGGCCCCAGTGATGTGCTGCGAAGAAGGCTGGACAAAGCAATGGAATATCTGCGGGAAAATCCTGATACGATCGTTATTGTATCCGGCGGAAAGGGCAGTAATGAACCGGTCAGCGAAGCTGCGGGTATGCGGGATTATCTGGTTGCGGAAGGGTTTGATCCTGAAAGAATTCTGACAGAGGATGCCTCGTCCAACACATGGGAGAATCTGAGTTACAGTGGGAAACTGATTGACAAGGACAGAGACAGCGTGGTCATTGTGACAAATAACTTTCATGTGTTTCGGGCGGTATCCATCGCTAAAAAGCAGGGCTATAAAGCGGTTTGCGGGTTGGCGGCGAGCACCCATCCCTCCAGTCTGTTAAATAATATGGTCAGGGAATTTTTCGGGGTGCTGAAAGATTTCTTTGCAGGAAATATTTCATTATAACAGATGATCTTTTTGCGGTTCGCAGGCATTGAGACAGGCATCAGGGGAATACCTTTAAGATGAGCTGCGAAGTAAGGATTGCGGAGAATGAAAAAAGAAGAGGAGAGGTTTTAGATGGAGATCAATGTTGGGGATACTATAAAATTAAAAAAGCAGCATCCCTGTGGAAGCAAGGAATGGGAAGTTTTGAGAGTGGGGGCGGATTTCAGGATCAAATGCAGAGGCTGCGGGCACCAGATCATGATCGCGAGAAAACTTCTGGAGAAGAATATTAAGGAAATTTTATGATATCTGATTTTAGATATTTAAGTAAAAAATACTTGAAAAGAGAAGCGTTTTGTGGTATCATACTTTTCCGTGATGAATATTATTCCTTGCTCGCATTTGGTGCGGGCCAGAGACCAAAAGGAGGTAACAAGCATGAACAAGTATGAATTAGCCGTTGTTGTTAGCGCTAAGATCGAAGATGAAGAGAGAGCTGCCGTTGTAGATAAGTGCAAGGCTCTTATCGAGAGATTCGGCGGTACCATCACAGAAGTGGACGATTGGGGCAAGAAGAGACTTGCTTATGAAGTTCAGAAGATGAAAGAAGCTTTCTACTATTTCATCAGGTTTGATGCTGAGAGCACTGTGCCTGCGGAGATTGAGAGCCGTGTCCGCATTATGGACAATGTGATCAGATACTTAGTCGTTAAACAGGACGAGGCTTAATAGAAAGCGAGAAAAGTAAAATGAATAAAGTAATTCTTATGGGACGTTTGACCAGAGACCCTGAAGTGAGATATTCTCAGGGCGCAAGCCAGACCGCAGTAGCACGATTTTCCGTAGCAGTGGACAGGAGATTTAAGCGTGAGGGCGAACCTGATGCCGATTTCTTTAACTGCACTTCTTTTGGCAGACAAGCCGAGTTCGTTGAGAGATATCTCCATAAAGGAGTAAAGGTAGTCCTCAGCGGCAGGGTTCAGAATGACAATTATACCAACAAGGACGGACAGATGGTATACAGCGTCCGGATTATGGTGGATGAGATTGAGTTTGCCGAGAGTAAAAACGCATCTGCCGGAAATGACGGGGGCTACAATAATAATGGCGGGGGCTTTGCAGGCGCAGGCAGCGCACCGGCAGCATCCGGAGCGGGGGATGGCTTTATGAATATTCCCGATGGCATTGATGAAGAATTACCGTTTAACTAAGTTGAGTTTGTAAGATAGGAGGCATTGATATGGCTTACAATAAAGCAGAGAAATCCGATTCTCCCATGAGGAAAAAAGGCGGAGTCCGCAGAAGAAAGAAAGTCTGTGTATTTTGCGGCAAGGATAATGTGATTGATTACAAGGATACCAATAAACTGAAAAGATATGTATCTGAGAGAGGCAAGATCCTTCCCCGCCGTATCACAGGAAATTGTGCTAAGCATCAAAGAGCGCTGACCGTAGCTATCAAGAGGGCGCGTCATATTGCATTGATGCCTTACGTTCAGGACTAATTGAGATTTTATAGGAAAGCTCCGGCTTCTGCCGGAGCTTTTTTGGCTATTTTCAACAGAACATTCCACACTTCGACAAATTAAATTGTAGCATAGTGTGTAGGAATATGGTATAATGAATCTTATTCGGAGCAGGGGATGGTAAATGGCTTTTGGGCCGTGAAAGCGAAGTATGATTTCTTTGAGTAACATATCTTAGAGCCTGCTGTGAGGTATACTGTATGAAGAAAAGGATCAGGCTGAAAGGCCGCATTAGAACGTATATACAGTTTTGTATTTACCTTGGCCTGTTAATGCTTGCCGTGGATGCGGCAATGTTTTTGATCGATCTGCGGGCGGGTGCGCTGCTGGCAGGTTTCAGCGTACTTTATTTTACGATTACTTTGTCCCACTATTTTTATAATAAACCCATCATCATGAATGAACTGATCAGTTTTGCCACGGAGTATGGGCAGATACAGCGAAAGCTTTTGCGGGAGCTGGATTTGCCTTATGCGCTTCTGGATGATGGCGGGAAAGTGATTTGGACAAACATTGCATTTGAGACTTTGGTGCATCAGCCGAAAGGTTATAAAAAATCGATTACATCGCTGTTTCCTACCTTTACCAGAGACAGGCTGCCAGACGACACGGGAGTGGACGAGGCACAGTATGAGTTGGAGTATGAGGGAAACGAGTATATAGCCAAGTTCAAAAAGATTCCTTTGAAGGAAATGGCAGAACATAGCGATATGATCGATGCCACAGATTATGACGGCTATCTTATCGCGCTTTATCTGTACGATGAGACGGCGCTTCATATTGCTTTACAGGAGATCGATGACCAGAGCCTTGCAGTGGGAATGATTTATCTGGATAATTACGATGAAGCGCTGGAGAGTGTGGAGGAAGTGCGCCGTTCTCTGCTGATCGCATTGATTGATCGTAAGGTAAACAAATACATTTCTGCTTTAGACGGCATCAGTAAGAAGCTGGAGAAGGATAAATATCTGGTGATCCTCAGAAAGCAGGCCATTGCGAGGCTTCAGGAGGCGCGTTTTGACCTGCTGGAGGAAGTAAAGACGGTCAATATCGGTAACGAAATGGCGGTAACAATCAGTATCGGCGTGGGACTGGACGGTCTGACATACGCCCAGAATTATGAGTTCGCCCGAAACGCTATTGACCTTGCGCTGGGACGCGGCGGAGACCAGGCGGTCATCAAAACGCCGGAAAGCATCACCTACTACGGCGGCAAGAGTCAGCAGGTGGAAAAGAATACCCGTGTAAAGGCGCGGGTGAAGGCGCATGCGCTCAGAGAGATTATCACCAGCAAAGATACGGTGCTCGTCATGGGACACCGCATGCCGGACGCAGACAGCTTCGGCGCGGTGGTGGGTATTTATCGGATTGCACAGACCCTGGGGCGCAAGGTTCATATTGTATTGAATGAAGTAACTCCGGCCATCCAGCCTATGGTAGCGTTATTCAGGAACAATCCGGAATATGAGGAGGATATGATCATCGGGAACCAGCAGGCGATCGAGGCGGCTGGCAGCAACGTGGTTCTGGTGGTAGTAGATGTGAATAAACCGACATTGACAGAATGTCCGGATCTGCTCCGGTTTTGTAAATCTGTGGTGGTTCTGGATCATCACAGGCAGGGTACAGAGACTATTGAGAATGCCACATTGTCCTATGTGGAGCCCTATGCTTCTTCTGCCTGTGAAATGGTTTCGGAGATCCTGCAGTACACCTACGATAATATTAAAATTCATCCGGAAGAAGCGGATTGCCTGTATTCCGGCATCATGATCGATACGAATAATTTTATGACCAAAACGGGAGTGCGTACCTTTGAAGCCGCGGCGTTTCTGCGCCGCAACGGTGCGAATGTAACCCGTGTCCGCAAGCTGTTCCGTGAAGATGCGCTGGAATACAAAGCGCGGGCTGATGCGGTCAGTCAGGCTGAAATTTATAAACAAAGTTTCGCTATTTCCATCTGTTCTGCAGAAGATCTGCCCAGTCCCACCGTAATTGGCGCGCAGGCGGCGAACGAACTGTTGAATATTAAGGGCATCAAGGCAAGTTTCGTCCTGACTGATTATCAGGGAAAGATTTATGTCAGCGCCCGTTCTATTGATGAGGTGAATGTGCAGATCATTATGGAGCGCATGGGAGGCGGCGGACATATGAATACTGCCGCATGTCAGATGGAAGGCGTGGGTATTATTGAAGCGATCGGAGTGTTAAAACGGACGATTGACAGTATGTTGGAGAATAACGAAATATAGAAATAGGGAAAGGATCTGATCGGATGAAAATAATTTTGTTACAGGATGATAAGAAGCTGGGCAAGAAGGGTGATGTCATTGAAACCAGCGAGGGCTACGCAAGAAATTATATCCTACCGAAAAAGATTGGCGTGGAGGCAACGCCTAAAAACATGAATGACCTGAAACTGCAGAAAGCCAACAGCGCAAAAGTTGCTCAGGAACAGTTGGATGCGGCAAAAACATTGGCTGAATCACTCAGGAACAAGCAGGTAGTAGTCCGGATAAAGGCTGGAGAAGGGGGCAAGGCCTTTGGCTCCGTTTCTTCCAAGGAGATTGCCGCGGCGTGCAGGGAACAGTGTGGAATTGAGCTGGATAAGAAGAAAATCCAGTTGCCTGAAAGCCTGAAGAATTTCGGCTCTTATGAGGTTTCAGTGAAACTTCATCCACAAGTGACAGGAACGCTTGTGGTAAAAGTGGAAGAAGCTTAAGAAACTGAGGATGGAAAGCATGCCTGCTATGGATGAAAATGTATTAAAAAGAATATTGCCCCATAGTGTGGAAGCTGAACAGTCGGTCATTGGCTCTATGATCATGGATAAAGAGGCTATTGTGGTAGCATCGGAATTGATTACCGGAGAGGATTTTTACAATAAACAATATGGAATCCTCTTTGAGACCATAGTAGAGCTGCATGACCATGATAATCCGGTGGATCTTGTGACGCTTCAGAACAAGCTGAAGGAGAAAGATGTGCCTCCGGAGATCAGCAGTCTGGAGTTTGTCAGGGATTTGATCACTGCGGTGCCTACTTCCGCCAACATCAGGTATTACGCCAATATAGTGGCGGAAAAATCTACGCTGCGCAAATTGATACGGCTGAATGAAGAGATTGTCAATACCTGTTACGCGGGAAAAGAGAGTCTGGATTTTATTCTGGAGGATACTGAGAAGCGGGTATTTCAGCTGGTGCAGAAAAGGACAACAGACAATTTTGTGCCCGTTCGTCAGATCGTGATGAATGCTATGGACAGGATCGAGATGGCGGCTAAGAATAAGGGAAGTGTCACGGGTATTCCTACAGGGTTTATCGATTTGGATTATCGTACGGCGGGAATGCAGCCATCGGACCTGATACTGGTAGCGGGCCGTCCTTCCATGGGAAAGACGGCGTTTGAGCTGAATATGGCTCAGTATATGGCTTTTAAAAAGGGGCTGACGGTGGCCTTATTCAGCCTGGAGATGAGTAAAGAGCAGTTGGTGAACCGTATGTTTTCTTTGGAATCCAATGTAGATGCTCAGAAGCTTCGTACAGGGCAGCTGAACGATCAGGAGTGGGAGCGTCTGATCGAGAGTGCGGGAACGATAGGAAAATCCAAACTTATTATAGACGATACCCCCGGGATCACTATTGCGGAGCTGCGGTCAAAGTGCAGGAAATACAAACTGGAATATGATCTGTCCATCGTAATGATCGATTATTTGCAGCTGATGACGGGAAGCGGCAGGTCTGAATCCAGACAACAGGAAATTTCGGATATTTCGCGTTCCTTGAAAGCCCTTGCCAGAGAACTGAATGTGCCTGTGATAGCGTTGTCGCAGCTTTCCCGTGCGGTGGAGCAGCGTCCGGACCACAGACCGATGCTTTCCGATTTGCGTGAATCGGGGGCGATAGAGCAGGATGCGGACGTGGTCATGTTTTTGTACCGTGATGATTATTATAATCATGATACGGATAAAAAGGGCATTTCGGAAGTTATCATTGCGAAACAGAGAAACGGTCCCATTGGCACCGTGGAGCTGGCATGGCTGCCGGAATACACCAAATTTGCCAATCTGGAGCATTCAAAGAAATCTTAAACATAAGACTATATTATCAGTAAATTACGAAAGAGAATGAACATTTTGCTTTGTTTATTCTCTTTCTTTTTTATATCAAAATGTACTGTAAAACAGCCGTTCGCGTTTCAGAAAGGAGAAAATATGGGCAATTATCTGTTTATTTCGGATGCGGCAAAAGAAGTCAAGGTGGAGAGCCATGTCTTGCGTTATTGGGAGGAAGAACTTCATCTTCCTATAAAACGCAATGAGCTGGGTCACCGCTATTACACGGAAGAGGATGTGGAGCGTTTTAAGCAGATTAAAGGAATGAAAGAAAGGGGACTTCAGTTGAAGGCGATTAAAATGATTTTGAAAGACGGAAAATTGGACATGTTGGTACCCAAAGAAGCAAACGCAGAGGAAACGCAGCAGGATCATGAGGAAGGAAGTATGCCGATCGATATTGTAGAGCCGAAGGAGAACGTTGTATCTGCTGACAATAAGGAAGAAAAATCCAGACGGCTGCAATGGCTGCTGCAACAGTTGATCCGAGAGACGCTTCAGGAAAACAATAGTGCCCTTTGCCGGGAGATTAAGGAAAGCGTTGTGAAGGAGCTGGATTATCAATTTAGAATGCAGGAAGAAAGGGATGAAGCCAGGGATCAATTATTGGCTCAGCAGAACGAAGAACATTACCGCAGGATGGACGAGCTTCTGCGCAAAAAAGCCAGGAGAAAAGGCCCCAGAGAGAAAGCCGCAAAAGAGAAAGGCTCTAAGGAGGATGTTTCCGTTAAGGAAATAGAACAGGTTACTGCGGAGAATACCGATCAGGCGGATAAAACGAAGGAAAAAAAGAAAAGGCACTTCATTTTTTGAAGTGCCTCGCGCTTTGTGTATGAGTTCCTATCAGGATGCCCCAGGACGGGGATCCAACATTGCTTATGCCTGGGAGATAGCTCCGGTGGGGCACTGGCCTGCGCAGGAACCGCAATCGATACATTTTTCCGCATCGATTTCAAACTTACCATCGCCCATGCTGATCGCACCAACAGGACATTGGCTCTCGCATGCGCCACAAGCTACACAAGCATCACCAATTGCATATGCCATAATATTATCCTCCTTACATTTGATACAAATTTATCAATATCTGTAACTATTGTAATATAAAAAGAAGCCAAATACAAGGTTTATTTCATAAATTTATGAGATACATCACAACAGAAAGGTTCATTGCCCCGTTTCGCTGCGTCTTTTTTTAATGCCGTTCAGAATGACTTGCTTTTTATCTAAGAGTTTCGTCTTGTCCATAGGGGGAACGCCGGCCAGTTTGTATTTCATGCCCAGCTTTTTATATTTTGCTTCTCCCATGGTGTGATAAGGCAATACATCAAGGGCTTTCAGATTGCTGAATTGACCAATAAAATATCCCAGCTCAAAAAGATATTTATCATCGTCCGTGATGCCCGGTACCACCACATGGCGGATCCACATATCCACATGCTTTTCATTCAGATACTCTGCGAATTTCAGAATATTTGTGTTCGGCTGCTGGGTCAGTTCCTTGTGTTTCTCGGGATCAATATGCTTGATGTCCAGCATTACAAGATCCGTCATTCCCATGAGCTTATCCAGTTTTTCGCGCTGGGCGGCATTATCGGGATTGTATGCGATGCCGGAAGAGTCGATGCAGGTGTGAATCCCCTTCTTTTTGGCCAGGGTAAACAAATCGATCAAAAAATCTATCTGCATCAAAGGTTCGCCGCCGGTGACGGTCAGGCCGCCGCCGTTTGCGTAAAACGGGCTGTTGCGTTCATATTGTTCGATAATATAGGAAGGCTCCATCAATGTGCCCGCGTTCATTTCCCAAGTGTCGGGATTATGGCAGTAGGCACAGCGCATGGGACAGCCCTGCACAAAGACCACGAAACGTGTTCCGGGACCGTCCACAGTGCCGAAACTTTCCAGTGAGTGAATTCTTCCTTGCATAGTTTGCTCCTTTCACAGTAATCATAAAAGGCCGATGGAGTAGAAAAGCCCGCTCGATGTTCTCGAGCGGGCTTTGAACCATGTCCTGATCAGAACTCAGATGGCCTCATGGAAGGTACGGGAGATAACATCAGCCTGCTGTTCGGGAGTCAACTTGATAAAGTTAACTGCGTATCCGGATACACGGATCGTAAGCTGAGGATAATTCTCCGGATGCTTCTGGGCATCCAACAGAGTATCTCTGTTCAAAACATTTACATTGAGATGATGTCCGCCTTTGGTTGCGTAACCATCCAATAAGTTTACAAGGTTATTAACCTGAGCTTCACTTGCTGCCATAATTATATCCTCCTTATTATTTTAATTTACATTGGTGGCGGGACCGGATTAGCGATAATCGTCCAATCCCTCATGAAGAGTAGGTACACTGCAGGCCAACGGTGTCCTGGAACAGTCCGTACAGCCCATTGTCTGAACGCTTTTTGACTGACTTGTCTGCTGGTCGCTATAGTCTACATTGACGTGTCCTACTCCGTCATTCATACCGGAATCCAACATTTTAACAAGATCCTCAATCATACTTTTTTCGTCCATCGTATATTCTCTCCTTCCTAATATACTATATTATATATCAGGAATTTTGTTATTTATTCAGGTCTAATTCGATATCGCCAGCGAATACCTTATCCTCTTTTCCGAGAGCTCCGGGAATGATGGTGAAGGTATTGGAGATACCATCCTGCGCATCATTGAAAGGAAGCTTAGAAACGGAAGCCAGAGATGCTACTGCACCGTGGGTGTCACGTCCATGCATAGGGTTAGCGCCGGGTGCGAAAGGCTGACCTTTCTTACGTCCATCGGGGGTATTACCGGTAGCCTTACCGTAAGTAACGTTAGAGGTAATGGTCAGGATGGAAGTGGTAGGGATACCGTTTCTGTAAGTATGATGACGTCTGATTGCAGTCATGAACTTGTGTACGATCTCCTGAGCGATCTCATCTACGCGGTCATCATCATTACCATACTTCGGGAAATCACCGGTGGTCTTAAAGTCAACAATGATGCCGTCCTCATCGCGGACAACCTCAACCTTTGCATACTTGATTGCGGAAAGGGAGTCTGCAACGATGGAAAGACCTGCGACACCGGTTGCAAAATATCTCTTGACATCTCTGTCATGAAGCGCCATCTCTGCTCTCTCATAGCAGTATTTGTCATGCATATAATGGATAATGTTCAGAGTGTTTACATAAACATCTGCCTGCCACTCCAGCATATCCATGAATTTGCTCATTACATCGTCATAGTCGAGCACATCGCCGACAACAGGACGATACTTAGGACCAACCTGTTTCTTGGTAACTTCGTCAACACCGCCGTTCAAAGCGTACAGCAGACATTTAGCTACGTTAGCGCGAGCGCCGAAGAACTGCATTTCCTTACCGATTACCATGGAAGATACGCAGCAGGCGATGCCATAATCGTCACCATGAACTACTCTCATCAGATCATCGTTCTCATACTGGATGGAAGAGGTCTGGATGGAAGTCTTAGCACAGAATCTCTTGAAATTCTCGGGAAGTCTGGTGGACCAGAGCACGGTCAGGTTAGGCTCGGGTGCGGGTCCCAGGTTGTAAAGGGTATTCAGGTAACGGAAGCTCATCTTGGTCACCATATGACGTCCGTCAATACCAACGCCGCCCAGGGATTCGGTTACCCAAACGGGATCGCCTGCAAAAATCTGGTTATACTCAGGAGTGCGGGCGAATTTAATGCAGCGAAGCTTCATGATAAAGTGATCTACGAATTCCTGAATCTGCTCCTCGGTGAAAGTACCGTTTGCAAGATCTCTCTCTGCGTAGATATCAAGGAAGGTGGAAGTACGTCCAAGAGACATAGCGGCGCCGTTCTGCTCCTTTACTGCGCACAGATATCCAAAGTATACTGCCTGGATCGCTTCCTTCACATTGGTTGCGGGATTGGAGATATCGCAGCCGTAGGATGCAGCCATTTCCTTCATCAGCTTCAGAGCGGTCATCTGCTCGGAAAGTTCCTCACGAAGACGGATAACGTCATCAGTCATAACGCGGCCGGTAGAATCTTTCTGCGCCTGCTTATCCTCAAGCAGTCTGTCGATACCGTACAGGGCTACACGTCTGTAGTCGCCAATGATACGTCCACGGCCATAAGCATCGGGAAGACCGGTAATGATATGGGAAGAGCGGCAAGCTCTCATCTCCTGGTTGTAGGCATCGAAACAGCCTGCATTGTGTGTTTTTCTGTGAATGGTGAAGAACTCGGAAATCTCAGGATCTACTTCATAACCATTGTCGGAGCAAGCCTTCTCCGCCATACGGATACCGCCGTAAGGCTGCAGGGATCTCTTGAAAGGCTTATCAGTCTGGAAACCTACGATAGTCTCTTTGCTCTTGTCAAGGTATCCGGGGCCGTGAGAATTAATGGTAGAAATTACCTTGGTATCCATATCAAGGACACCGCCGGCTTCTCTCTCCTTTTTCTGCAGGTCGAGTACCATTGCCCATAAGTCCTTTGTGTTCTGGGTAGGTCCGGCCAGGAAAGAATCATCACCGTCATAAGGATGATAGTTTCTCTGGATGAAGTCGCGAACGTTGACTTCTTTGTCCCATTTGCCACGTACGAAATCTGTCTCAATTGGTTTCATTTTGAAATTACCTCCTATAAAATTTGAATTAGTTATGATAGCTGAAATGTTACCGCTAATCCTTAAAAATATTATATGAAAAACGTCTCTCACAGTCAAGAACTGAACGTGTACTTTTTTGCATACATGTGACAGTTAAGCCTTCGGCAAAACTGCCGTATGTATGCACATAAAACGCGCAAAAAATGTGTTTTGGCGCCTGTATCCCTCGCAAAATCGCACAGAGACGCAATTTTGACTTCGCGGTGCCGTATGGCTGAACTGTTATGCATGCATCATCACGGTTCAGCCATAAAAAAGGAGCCATAAAAATTACCCGGTATAGCTTGTCAGGATTCGGGGAATGTATTATACTATGCAAGAGATGGAACAGATGGTATCCTGCCGTATGAGGCGGGAAAGATAGAAAGGAGATTCATCATGAGCGGAATTACAAGGGATATGACGATCGGGGAAATCTTAAGCTCCAATCCTGATGTGGCGCCTGTGTTATTAGACGCCGGTATGCATTGTCTTGGTTGCCCTTCATCACAGGCGGAGACATTGGAAGAGGCTGCTATGGTGCATGGAATTGACATAGATGCCCTGATGTCGGCGATTGAAGCGTTATAAGGCTGATGCGGAATGAAAAAGTCCCCGGTCTCCTGTTTGGGAGACGGGGACTTTTTATGCTGTCCGAAGCAGCTTGAAAATTCAGGCATTCCCCAGAGACTGTACCGCGTTGGCGGCAATTAAAGTCTCATAGTGTTCCGCAAGGAATGTGGTGCTGGCGGGAATGGAGCGCTGCAATGCACCGTATTCGGAGGCGATATTGCAGGATCTGTCGAAAGATTCCCTGGAATCTTCCTGCTGTGTCAGCTGCAGCAGATATCTGCCGGAGCTTTCGTCTTTGTATAATGTGCTGGCACTGCGGTAATGAGGTGCGATGATGGCGGCCATCTCCATGATTCGTGACAGGGATTCAAACAGGAAAATCCTGGTGCGGAGCGGGGGAGCGCTTTCGGGCGCATCGTTTTTTGCACCTGCGCCGTCCGAAGATCCCGCAATCTCCGGCTGGTCTGTCTGGAGCTTGCGGAAGAGGTCGAGGACCTCATCTGCAGGCGTGCTGTCTGTTACATCGCTATCATCAAGTTCTTCCGTCACAGACGGGGCAAAACGGGAAAAACGCGTATCCAGTTCCTCGGGGTCCTCCACCTTCGTGATAATGAGTACAATGCATTCCGCATTGAGCGGGATGGCTTCTATCATAAGGGGGATGTCCTCCGCCTCAAAACCAAACTCAAAATTTGCCTGACGCATCATATCGCGGAACAAGGTCTTTGCCTTCTCCGTCCCGTAGGCAAGTTCACTGATCTTTAGTTCACGGCTTGCCAAATCTTCACGGGTCAAAGTACAGCGAATTTGATTTTCATTGACTTTTTCTATTTTCATTCGACAACCCTTCCTTTCTGTTTTAGCTTAATACTTTTTATTGCTTTAAGTCAATAGTATGAGAATACTTTAATTTTTTTTAATAAATCATTTATTGCTTGCAAAACATGACAATATATTGTATAATCATAACGCAAGCATGGAAGCCTCCGGTATTCTGCACGGGAAAGGAGGCGGCAGTCTTATTTTTCTCAGTTGATTTATTGATTTTCAGGAACAGTTCGTTCCGGTTCATCCTTTGATCAGAATTGATATGGAATTCTTTGAATTATATTAAGGATGTCTTACAAGTATGAATGCGGGATTTTGATATCTGCATCTGCCTGGTCATAGTAATTCAACTATAATTTTCACACATATGATTCATTTTAAACCAATAGCTTTTTGACAAATTTTGTAATCAAAATTTTTGCCATGACAAGTTTTAATCGGTGCGCCGCCGGAGAGGATCATGCTTGTAAATTGGAAGAATCTGATATTTTGGCTTTTCGGGGAAATTCATCACGGTCCTTTTGGCCGGAAAGCCTGTATGCAGATTGTAGGACAGTGACCAATGCTGTCGGTTAAACGGGATGATACTGCCGCTGCAGGACAGGGCTGCCTCTCGTGCTGGTAAATGGCGGCAGTATCGTAATAGTAAAGCCCGCGCCGAGACTGCTTGAGTGACATTCATGCAGGCATGATGGTACTCATGCAGTCCGGGCCGGCTGAACTGTTGCGCAGTATCATCAAATCCTGTCGGTAAAATATTGTAAAATGTATATAAATATTGTAAAATCAATATCAGCGTTGGCGCAGACAGCGTCATCCGGGAACCCGTTACACAGGCAAAGAGAGGTAGTATACGATTATGAAGAAAAAGATCATACCGGTCATAGTGGCGTTGTTTTTGATTTTGATCATCGGCGGAGTGGGAGTGGGGAAACTGTTGTTTGATAAATATTCCTACAGTAAAGAAACCGTGGATCTGGCGGAATATTACGGAGTGATGGGAGACAGACTGGCCATTGTGCTCCAGGATGAGATCGTTCCTGAGCAGGCTGTGAGCCGGGACGGACACTATTATTTTGATATTGATACAGTGCATGCTTATTTGAATGAAGGTTTTTATGCGGATATGGGGGAACAGCTTCTTTTGTATACCACGGCTGCGGACACATACAGGGCGGTCATTGGAGAAAGCATCTGGCAGAGCAGTACGGAGGTACAGGATCTGGGATATGCGGTCTGCTTTGCGGAGGACGATACGCTTTATGTGGCGGCCGATTATGTAAAACTGTTCACCAATTTTTCTTATGAAGCTTTCAATGATCTCTGTATTCAGGTCTATACCCAGTGGGGACAGCGTGAACAGGCCAAGGTGGTTAAGGACACGCAGGTGCGCGTCAAGGGCGGTATCAAGAGCCCTGTCCTGAGGGAGGTCGCCGAGGGAGAGACGGTGGAGATCTTAGACCGGATGGAGAACTGGAGTCAGGTGAAGACTTCCGATTCCGTGATCGGATATATTGAGAATAAAAGATTGTCCGAAAGTACGCAGGAGACGGAAACTCCGGTGACGGATTATGTGCCCGCGGAATACACTTCTCTTTCTATGGCCGGTAAAGTCAGTCTTGGCTGGCATGCCATAGGAGCCATAGGAGGAAATGACCAGCTGGGCGGCATGATCGCGGAGGGCAAAGGCATGAATGTGATCGCGCCCACATGGTTCAGCCTGAGCGATAACGAGGGCAATTTCCGTTCTTTCGGCACGGCTCAGTATGTGCAGCAGGCCCACAGCAGCGGTTTGAAAGTCTGGGGCGTGTGGGACAATTTTAATTATAAGAATGAGACCGGAGCGGATATCAGCAGCTATGAAATCCTGTCCTCTACCTCCAGACGGGAAAAACTGGTAAATGATATGGTAAGCGCCGCGCAGACGCTGGGACTGGACGGCATCAATATCGATTTTGAGGGGCTGACGGAAGATACCGGAGTGCACTATGTGCAGTTTTTGCGGGAATTGTCGGTGGAGTGCCGGAAAAATGCACTGGTGCTTTCCATAGATAATTATGTCCCTTTTAATTTTAATGATTTCTATCGTCTGGATATTCAGGGAGAGATTGCTGACTATGTGATCATTATGGGATATGATGAGCATTGGCACGGCAGCAAAGATCCCGGAAGCGTGGCGAGCATCGATTATGTGTCCAATGGGCTTGCCAGGACGCTGGAACTGGTACCGGCAGAGAAGGTGATAAACGCGCTTCCTTTTTACACGATCCTGTGGAAGACAGAGGGGGCGGAAGTGACGGACGAATATATTACATTAAATAATGTAGATGAATTCCTAAAGAAGGTGAACGTTACCCCTGTGTGGGACGAGGAGACTTGTCAAAACTATGCGGAATGGCAGACAGGCTCGGTGACTAACCGGATCTGGCTGGAGGATCTGGAATCCCTGAAAGTGAAGCTGAATGTGATGAGCGCCCAGAACATTGCGGGAGTCGCGGTGTGGAGACTGGGGTACGGGACGCCCGCGGCATGGGATCTGATCAATGCGTATTCCGGGTCCTGAGATTTATGTTTGCCCGGTAATTTTACAAAACATCTGTCGAATGAATGTGGAATGCAGGTGCATATATTGATTATAACAGGACATCAGAAGGTGAAAGATGGGTAAAATTACATTGAAAAAATGGGACCAGAACCAGAAACAGACTTTTTTTGCTGCAATGACAATCGCCCTTATCCTGCTTTCTTCGTTTGCGCTTGGAAGAGGGGCGGCCGCTTACGCCGGAGGAAATCAGGCTCAGACGGACAACGGTAAAATCTGCGTGGTAATTGATGCAGGGCACGGCGGCGCAGACCCCGGAAAAGTAGGCATAAATGGCGCCCAGGAAAAAGACATCAATCTGCAGATTGCGAAATATCTGAAGCAATATCTGGAGGCCAGCGATATCGAAGTGGTGATGACCAGAGAAGAAGACGCGGGGCTGAATGATCCGGATGCATCCAACAAAAAAGTACAGGATATGAAAAGGCGCATTGCGCTTATAGACGAGTCGGCTCCTGCGCTTACAGTGAGTATTCATCAAAACAGTTATCCGGAAGAATATGTTCACGGAGCTCAGGTGTTCTACTATACGGGCAGCAAAGAAGGATCGGCGCTTGCCCGGAGTATTCAGGAGCAGATGGTAAAGCTGCTTGATCCTGAAAACAAACGGCAGATTAAGGCGAACGACAGTTATTATCTGCTGAAAAAAACGGGGATCCCCATTGTGATCGTGGAATGCGGTTTCCTCTCCAACAGTGAAGAGGCAAAGAAACTTTGTACCGAAGAGTACCAGAAAGAGGCCGCATGGGCGATACATATGGGGATCCTTCGCTATCTGAACGCGCGTCAATAATGATTGTGCAGAGGATTAATGTATGATATAATGACCGCAAAAGAAAAACAAGCTAAATAAAAATATCGAAACGATTCCAAACAGAAAGAGGGAGCGCGAAAGCGCTGAAAAAATGGACACTAAAATTATAAGGATAGAGTCGGAACAATTTCCTTTTTCCCCGAAGGATGAAGAAATTCTTCGACAGGCCGGAGAAGTGTTAAAAAACGGCGGACTGGTGGCTTTCCCCACGGAAACTGTGTACGGACTGGGAGGAGACGGGCTGAATCGGGAGTCCTCGAAAAAAATTTATGCGGCAAAAGGGCGGCCTTCGGACAATCCGCTGATTGTTCACATCTGCCGTTTGGAAGATATAGGACGGATAGTCAAAGATTTCCCTGAAGCGGCAAAAAAGGCGGCGTCAGCATTCTGGCCGGGCCCCCTGACAATGATCCTGCCAAAATCGGACGCTGTACCATCGGAAACCACCGGCGGCCTGGATACGGTGGCGGTCCGCTTCCCTTCCCATCCGGCGGCGAGAAAGCTGATCGAATACGGAGGCGGTTATGTCGCCGCTCCCAGCGCCAATCTTTCAGGCAAACCCAGTCCTACCGCGGCAAAATATGTGATCGAGGATCTGGACGGGAGAGTGGATATGATCCTGGACGGCGGAGGAAGCGTCATCGGGCTGGAATCTACTATCGTAGATATGTCTGTGACGCCGCCGCGGATTCTGAGGCCGGGATTTATAACTTTCAGGATGCTGGAAGCAGTGTTGGGAAAAGTTGACATAGATGTCACAATCATAGAGCCGGACAGCGACCAGGCGCCGAAAGCGCCCGGCATGAAGTACCGCCATTATGCACCGAAGGGGATATTGACTATTGTGGAAGGCGCTCCCGGGAAGGTAGTGGAGTATGTGAACCGCAAGGCGGCTATGGATAAAGCGGCGGGGGAGAAAACGGGAGTCATTGCGTCCGATGATTATGCAAAAGGTTACCGCGCCGATGCGGTGAAGCGGGTAGGCAGCCGCAGGGAGGAAGAGAGCATTGCCAGAAACCTGTTTACGGTGCTTCGGGAATTTGACGATGAAGGTGTGACAAAAATATATTCGGAAAGTTTTGAAAGCCAGGGTTTGGGACAGGCTGTTATGAACCGACTGCTGAAAGCCGCGGGCCACAGAGTAGTCAAAGTCTGACATAGATACGGCCCGGCTGATATAAAATAATTAAATTTGTGATAAACGCATGCCGGAAACATAAGGACGGGCTTGCGGGAAATCGGAGGAATGAGTGAAAATATGGTAGCCATCGGAAGCGACCACGGAGGATTTGAATTAAAACAGAGAGTGGTCAGGTATTTGGAAGAGAAAGGGATCCCCTGCAAGGATATGGGATGTTATGGCAAAGAGAGCTGTGATTATCCTGTTTACGGACATGCCGTGGCAAAAGCCGTTGCCAGGGGAGAATGTGAGAAAGGGATCGTGATTTGTACCACCGGGATCGGCATCAGCATTTCGGCCAACAAGGTAAAAGGCGTGCGCTGCGCGCTCTGCTCGGATACTTTTTCAGCCAGAATGACAAGGCTGCATAATGATGCCAATGTGCTTGCTCTGGGAGCCGGAATCGTGGGTGAAAATCTTGCGCTTGCTATCGTGGAAACCTTCCTGAACACGGAATTTTCGGGGGAAGAGCGCCATCAAAGAAGAATTGATCTGATCGAAAAGTGACGGGAAAGGACAGGGTTTGACGAGTTGAAAAGCAGTGGGAAGACAGCGGTATTATGGATCATAACGTTTCTTGCCGTAGCGGTTCCTTTTTCCTTTCATGTCCTGAAAGTATCCGCCACTTCCGCCACGCAGCAGAAGATCGAGGACGCGGAGAACAATAAGGCGGCGCTGGAGGGACAGCTGGATGCTACGCAGAATGAACTGGGAGAGCTTCAGGGAGAGAGCAGCAGCCTGAAGAAAGAACTGGGGAATCTCAACCAGCAATTATCCCAGGTGTCGGATAATCTGGAAGAGCTGGAACGCCGGATCAGAATAAAAGAACAGGAGATCATTGACGCCCAGACCGCTTTGGAAGAAGCGAAGGAAACGGAACAATGGCAGCATGACTGTATGGTGGCAAGAGTGCGCTCCATGTATGAAATGCAGGAAAAAAGTTATCTCAACGCACTGTTAAGTTCGGGAAATTTGTCCGAAGTTCTCAACGCGGCGGACTATTTTACAAAGATTGCGGATTACGATCAGAAAAAGATGCAGGAGTATCAGTTGAACAGACAGCTGATCGAGGAGCAGGAAGCGATGCTGCGGCAGGAGCGCACGGATCTGGAAAATCTGAAGACGCAGGCGGAGATGGAGAAGAGCAAGGTCTCCGGCCTGATCAGCCAGACTTCCAATTCTATTGCCCGATATGCGGATGATATAGCAGCGGCGGAAAAGCGGGCGCTGGAGTTTGAGGCGCAGATTAAAAAACAGGATGAAAATATTGAAGCGCTGAAGAAGCAGTACGCGGAGGAACTGGCCATGTCTCAGGCGGCGGCCAACGCGGCGTGGAGGGATATTTCCGAAGTGACATTTGACGAGGGAGACCGATATCTTTTGGCGAACCTGATCTACTGTGAAGCGGGGGGCGAATCTTATGAGGGACAGCTTGCCGTTGGAAGTGTGGTGATCAACAGGGTGCTGAGTTCCAAATATCCCGATTCGGTGGTGGGCGTGATCTATCAGGGCGGGCAGTTTTCACCTGTGGCGAGCGGGCGTCTGGATCTGGCGCTTGCCGCAAACAGGGCTACTGCCCGGTGCTATCAGGCGGCGGACGAGGCTATGTCCGGCGTGACCAACGTGGGGTCCTGCGTGTACTTCAGGACTCCGGTGGAAGGACTGGAAGGAATCCGCATAGGAGGACATATTTTTTATTAAATTGGCAGGATACGGGCAATGGGACTTTAAAATCCGGCGAAACAGGAAACGTCTATAATCCCAGCCTGTCCAGACGGGATTGAAGCCGGTCAAATTTATCCCGGTAGATCATTGAGAGCAGATGGTTCAGACTGCGAAGGCAGGATGTCATCTGCTCTTTTGTGATCAGATCCCGCTCCATGGCTTCCGCAAGCTCGTCCAGATCCGCTACTTCCATGCGCCCGTCGGGATAGAGGACCACATCAGCCAAAAGGTCAGTGACGATCAGGGAATGATTTTCTTCGTCCGCCTCAAATTCCACGATATCGCAGTACCAGCGCAGCAAAGAACCGTCCGGCCGATACATCTTGCTGACCTTTAAGCCCTCTCGCAGAAAGTAACAGGAACATCCGTGGGAAAACTCGGTCTTGGGATTCAGCGTGTTCCATTTGGTGATAATAAACTCATCGTTTTGTTCCACGATCACATCGTCCTTTAACAGAACCGTTTCGGGAGGAATGATTCTTTTGCGGTACAGTGTCTCAATACTCATTTTCTGCTCTTCCTTTTTTCTGATATCTTGTGTGCAGTGCGGGAAAGGGAATAAAAGGGCTGGGAGGGATGGTGTGGGGGCACAGTTCCTTTTCCATCCAGATCATATCGCTCCATGCGTCCCGCTTAAAGCCCGAACCGTGAAAATGGGCAACGGTCTGATAACCGAAGCTTTCGTGGAAAGCGATGCTTGCTGGATTGGGATAGGCGATGCAGGCGCAGAGATTACAGATATGCTGTTGGGCGAGAATCTCCTCCAATGCGGTATACAATGCCCTGCCGATACCCTTATGGTGAATCCCCTCTTTGACGTAAATGGAAGTCTCAACGGACCAGTCGTAGGCGTCCCGCTCCTTGAAAGCGGAGGCATAGGTATAACCGAGGATCTCTCCCGCTTCTTCCGCCGCCAGGTAGGGATATCTTGCCAGAGTGTGACAAATCCGTTGTGTAAACTCTTCCACTGTGGGGATCCGGTATTCAAAGGTGATGGAAGAATTGGTTATGTAGGGTGCGTAAATCTGCAAAAGCTGCGGGGCGTCTTCGGCAGCCGCAATGCGGATCTCCATGATGTGCCTCCTTATCCGATGCGCGGCCCGGGTCAGCCGGAGCGCATTTTTTTGAAAGTCAGGATATTTGTTCAAATACTACAGCCATATCATAAATAAGTCAATCAAATTTCACTATAATTTGTAAAAATGTAGGAATTTATATAGTAAATTCTGGACATTTTTACCTAAATTAGTTATACTATATAGGACGTACTTAAAACGAGGCGGCACAATGAAGCAACCGAAAAAGAATGATAATAGTGTGGCTCAGGCTTTGGTAATGGTGATGCAGTTTGGCATCAATATGCTGGTGCCGATCTGCCTGATGTCGGCGCTTGGCATCTGGCTGGACAAAAAGTTCGGCACTTCTTTCTGGATGATCCTTTTGTTTTTCGCGGGCGCGTTGGCGGGAGGCCAGAATGTATACTGCATGGCAAAACAGGTTTATGGAAAAGACGGGCGAAAGCCGGATCAGGAGAGGACGCCTGATGCGTCTGGCAGGGAGTGCGGGCGTTTTGGTGAAGAGGATGGAGAGACTGAAAAATAAAAACAGAACGCTTTTGGAACTGCAGGCCGGCATTGTGTTCTTTGGTATTGTCTGTCAGCTCGCGGGCAGTCTGATCGCAGAGCGGCAGGGATATTACGCTGGGAGTTTATGGTTTGGCATTCTGATGGCGCTTGCGGCCAGCGTACACATGCTTCGCACGCTGGACCGGGCGCTGGATTGCGGTCCGGACGCCTCAAGGATGATCTTCAAAGGTTATCTGTTCCGCTATGCTTTTTTGACGTTTGTACTGGCGGTGACCATGGTCACGAAAGTCATGAATCCCCTGATCTTATTTATGGGGTATATGAGTTTGAAAGTAGCGGCGTTTTTACAGCCGATTACCCATAGGTTATTTAATAAATTATTTCATGAAACGGATCCCGTCCCTGTCCCGCTGTCGGATGAGGAAGAGACCGCCGGGGAGGAAAAAGCATCCCCGGAAGAGACTTCTCAAAGAAGTTAGGACTTAGCTGTAAAATCCGATGAAGAGGAGGTGAAATTATGGAACATGGCATTTTGTTATCCGGCGCCGACATTGATTTTATGGTTCATGGAGTCGCAAAGTATTCCTTCTTTGGTCATGAGGTATGGATAACAACGACACATGTGTGCGTCCTGATTATCATGCTGATACTGGTCGGTTTTGCCATTGCCGCCAACAGAGCGATCGCAAAAGCCTCTGAAGTGCCCTCGGGCTTTCAGAATGTGGTGGAGCTGATCGTGGAAAAGCTGGATGGCATTGTGGACGGCCCGATGGGGAAAGCTGCTCCGAAGTTTTATAATTACATCGGAACAATCTTTATTTTCATATTGTTCAGCAACATATCAGGATTGCTGGGTCTTAGGCCGCCTACAGCCGATTACGGCGTAACGCTGCCGTTGGGCGTTTTGACGTTTGTGCTGATCCATTTTAACAAGATCAAATATCAGAAGCCCATGACGATCTGGAAAGATATGTGTTCACCGCTGCCGCCCTGGCTGCCCGTCTGGCTGCCCATCAATGTGATCAGCAATATTGCGGTGCCGATCTCATTGTCCCTGCGTTTGTTTGCAAACGTGCTGTCGGGAACAGTCATGATGGCGCTGATCTATGGGCTTTTAAAGTGGATCGCCCTCGCCTGGCCCGCGGCGCTGCATGTGTACTTTGATCTGTTCTCAGGAGCGATCCAGACTTATGTATTCTGTATGCTGACTATGACCTATATCTCGAATGAGATTGGCGACGGCACACGCCGTTAGGTAAAAATTAAAACTCACATGAGTGAAAACAGGAGGAAAGAAAATGGAATTTAATTCAAACTTTATTTTAGGTTGTTCTGCAATCGGTGCGGGTCTGGCAGTTATCGCCGGTATCGGACCCGGCGTAGGCCAGGGTATTGCCGCAGGCCACGCCGCAGCGGCGGTTGGACGTAACCCCGGCGCAAAGGGCGATGTTATGTCTACCATGCTCCTTGGCCAGGCCGTTGCGGAGACCACTGGTCTGTATGGTCTGCTGGTTGCCATGCTGTTAATGTTCGTAAAACCTCTTCTGCCCTGATCTATGAAGAAAAGACGCTTAGATTTAGATAGGCAGAAAGGAGGTAAAGAATGATACTTTTAACAGGAGGCGAGTCCATGGAGAGACTGTTCGATCTGGACTGGCAGCTTCTGGCTGATTCCTGTCTGATGATCATCGCCATCTTTTTCCTGTTTCTGGCATTGAGCTACTTCCTGTTCAATCCTGCCAGAAAGCTCCTGAACAGCCGTAAGGAAAAGATTCAGGATGAATTGGAGACTGCTAAGAAGGACATGGAGGATGCCCGGAGTTTAAAAGCTCAATATGAGAGCAAACTTCAGGACATTGATAAGGAAGCTGAGAGCATACTGAGCGAAGCGCGCAAAAAAGCGCTGAACAATGAGAATCAGATCATTGCCAAGGCGAAGGAAGAGGCGGCTGCCATCCTTGCGAGAGCGCGCACGGAAGCTGAGCTTGAAAAGCAGAAGATGTCCGATGAAGTAAAGAAAGAAATGATTTCCATTGCCGCCCTTATGGCCGGAAAGGTGGTATCCGCATCCATCGATACTACCGTGCAGAATCAGTTGATTGATGAAACCTTGAAGGAAATGGGTGATAAAACATGGCTAAGTTAGTTTCAAAGACATATGGCGAAGCCTTGTTTGAGATCGCGATGGAATCGGGTGAGGACAAGGCTCAGGAGCTGATGGAGGAAATCCGCGGCATAGAGGCCGTGCTTTCGCAGAATCCGGAATTCAACGGACTGATGGAGCATCCCGGTATCCCGAAACAGGAAAAGCTTCAGACGCTGAAAGAAGTCTTTCATGGACGTGTCAGCGAAGAGCTGGAGAGCTTTTTGGAAATCATTGTGTCCAAGGAGCGTTACAAGGACATGACTGATATTTTCAGCTATTTTGTGGAGCGTGTGAAGGAGACCAAAAAGATCGGCGTGGCCTGCGTGACCACTGCCATAGAGCTCACTGCTTCCCAGAAGTCTGCTGTTGAGTCGAAGCTGCTTGAAACTACCGCTTACAAGTCAATGGAAATGCATTATGCAGTAGATCAGTCGATTATCGGCGGCATGATCATCAGGATCAATGACAGAGTGGTAGACAGTAGTGTTCGGACGAAATTAGATGGTTTGAAAAAACAATTATTACAAATCCAGCTGGGCTGAGGCCGGTTGGAGGAAAGGTGAGACAGATCCATGAATTTAAGACCAGAAGAAATAAGTTCAGTTATCAAGGATCAGATTAAGAGATACGCGTCCAGCCTCGATGTATCCGATGTGGGTACGGTCATTCAGGTGGCGGACGGTATCGCTCGTGTACATGGACTGGAAAATGCCATGCAGGGTGAACTGTTGGAGTTCCCCGGCGAAGTATACGGTATGGTGCTCAACCTGGAAGAGGATAATGTCGGTGTAGTATTGCTGGGCAGTGCGAAAAATATCAGCGAGGGCGATACCGTCAAGACTACGGGCAGAGTGGTAGAGGTTCCCGTGGGCGATGCGCTGCTGGGGCGTGTTGTAAATGCTCTTGGACAGCCGATTGACGGAAAAGGGCCTGTCCAGACAAATTCCTTCCGAAAGATTGAGCGTGTGGCAAGCGGCGTTATCACGAGAAAGAGCGTTGATACCCCTCTGCAGACAGGTATTAAAGCAATCGATGCCATGATTCCCATCGGCAGGGGTCAGCGTGAGCTGATCATTGGAGACCGTCAGACCGGTAAGACCGCTATTGCGATCGATACGATCATCAATCAGAAGGGCCAGAATGTCAAGTGTATTTACGTTGCGATCGGCCAGAAGGCTTCCACTATTGCAAACATTGTCAAAACGTTAGAAGAGTATGGCGCGATGGCATATACCACCGTTGTGGTATCTACAGCCAGCGATCTTGCGCCCCTGCAGTACATTGCTCCTTATTCCGGCTGCGCGATCGGTGAGGAATGGATGGAGAAGGGAGAAGATGTATTGGTAGTGTATGATGACCTGAGCAAGCATGCTACCGCTTATCGTACACTCTCCCTGCTGCTTCGCCGTCCGCCCGGACGTGAGGCATATCCCGGTGATGTGTTCTATCTGCATTCCAGACTGCTGGAGCGTGCGGCAAGAATGAGCGATGAGTACGGCGGAGGATCCCTGACCGCGCTGCCTATTATCGAGACGCAGGCGGGAGACGTGTCCGCATACATTCCTACCAATGTGATTTCCATCACCGATGGACAGATCTACCTGGAGACAGAGATGTTTAATTCCGGTTTCCGCCCCGCAGTAAATGCCGGACTTTCCGTATCCCGTGTGGGCGGCGCCGCTCAGATCAAGGCTATGAAGAAGATCGCGGCGCCTATCCGTACAGAGCTTGCGCAGTACAGAGAGCTTGCATCCTTTACACAGTTCGGTTCCGAGCTGGATGCGGATACCATGGAGAAGCTGGCGCAGGGCGAGCGTATTAAAGAGGTGTTAAAGCAGCCTCAGTATAAGCCCATGCCCGTGCAGTACCAGGTTATCATTATCTATGCCGTTACGAACAAGTATCTGCTGGATGTGCCTGTTGAGGATATCACCAGATTCGAGACGGAATTCTTCGAGTTCCTTGACACGAAGTACCCTGAGATCCCGAACAGCATTGCCCAGGAGAAGGTGATCTCCGACAAGACGGATGAACTTTTAAAGAAAGCGGTCGAAGAGTTCAAGGCACAGTTCTTAAAATAGAAATGAGGACAAATTATGGCATCAATGCGTGATATAAAGCGGCGTAAAAGCAGTATTCAGGGCACCCAGCAGATCACGAAAGCGATGAAGCTGGTGTCCACTGTAAAGCTGCAGCGTGCCAGAAGCAACGCGGAGCGCTCCAAGTCTTACTTTAACTGTATGTACGATACGGTGAACAGCATTTTAAAACGTGTGGGTCATATCGAGCACAAGTATCTTGTCCCCGGCCAGTCACAGAAAAAGGCAGTGATCGTCATCACTTCCAACCGAGGGCTGGCGGGCGGTTACAATTCCAACGTGGTCAAGCTGATAACAAGGCATCCTGATTGGAAAAAGGAAGATCTGGTGATCTATCCCATTGGCAGCAAGGGGCACGATGCTTTTGTGCGAAACGGCTATGAGGTTGCGGAATGCGAAAACTCTATCGTGGAAGCGCCCGCATATGTAGACGCGATGGCATTGTCAAAGCGGCTTTTACAGTCCTTTGCGGATGGAGAGATCGGAGAGATCTATCTGGCGTATACGGCATTCAAGAATACAGTCAGCCATATTCCCACTTTGCTCAGACTGCTTCCCATAAGCTGTGAGGAGCCTGAGGAACAGGCCCCGAAGGCGGAAGCGATCATGAACTTTGAGCCTGAGGACGTGGAGGCGCTGAATCTGATCGTGCCTAAGTACATCACCAGCCTGATCTACGGCGCCCTTGTGGAGTCTGTGGCCAGCGAGAACGGCGCGCGTATGCAGGCTATGGATAATGCGACCAGCAATGCAGAGGAAATGATAAGCGATTTGTCGCTGAAGTATAACAGGGCAAGACAAGGCTCTATTACACAGGAATTGACAGAGATCATAGCGGGCGCGGAAGCGCTCGGATAAATGTGGGAAGAGGTTCTTCCTGCGTGCTTTGTAATTTTAACGATATGCCCGCCTACGCGGGCAGGAAAGAGGTAGAAATGGCAGGAGAAAACAAAGGTAAGATTACCCAGGTCATTGGTGCGGTTTTGGATATCCGCTTTGACGAGGGCAAGCTTCCCGAGATCAACGAAGCGATCAGGATTCCTACCAAAGACGGCGGTGAGCTTACCGTTGAGGTCTCCCAGCATCTGGGTGACGATACGGTGAGATGTATTGCCATGGGCAGCACCGATGGTCTGGTCAGAGGGATGGATGCGGTCGCTACAGGCGCTCCCATTTCCGTTCCGGTGGGCGAGAAGACGCTGGGACGTATTTTTAATGTTTTGGGTCAGCCTATAGATAATAAGCCGGCTCCTGAAGGAGTTTCTTACGAGCCTATTCACAGACCCGCCCCTGCGTTTGAGGAGCAGTCTACGGAGACGGAACTTTTGGAGACGGGCATTAAAGTCGTGGATCTGCTCTGTCCGTACCAGAAGGGTGGTAAGATCGGTCTGTTCGGCGGCGCCGGAGTTGGCAAGACCGTGTTGATTCAGGAGCTGATCCGTAATATCGCTACGGAGCATGGCGGTTATTCCGTTTTCACCGGAGTAGGAGAGCGTACCCGAGAGGGTAACGATCTTTATCATGAGATGACGGAGTCGGGAGTTATCGACAAGACTACCATGGTATTTGGTCAGATGAACGAGCCTCCCGGAGCGAGAATGAGAGTGGGACTGGCAGGATTGACCATGGCGGAGTACTTCCGCGATAAGGGCGGTAAGGATGTGCTGCTTTTTATCGATAATATTTTTCGTTTCACACAGGCCGGAAGCGAGGTTTCCGCTCTGCTGGGACGTATGCCTTCCGCGGTGGGTTATCAGCCTACTCTGCAGACGGAGATGGGCGCCCTTCAGGAGAGGATCACATCTACCCGCAACGGTTCCATCACCTCCGTTCAGGCGGTATATGTACCTGCGGATGACCTGACAGACCCTGCGCCGGCGACCACCTTCGCGCATTTGGACGCGACCACGGTGTTGTCCAGATCCATCGTTGAGCTGGGTATCTATCCTGCGGTGGATCCGCTGGAATCCACCTCCAGAATTCTGGATCCCAGAGTGGTGGGCGAAGAACATTATCAGACGGCCCGCGGTGTTCAGGAAATCCTGCAGCGTTATAAGGAATTGCAGGATATCATCGCAATCCTCGGTATGGACGAACTGTCCGAGGAAGATAAGCTGGTGGTTTCCCGCGCCCGTAAAGTGCAGAGGTTCTTGTCCCAGCCTTTCTTCGTGGCAGGGCAGTTTACCGGACTGGAAGGCAAGTATGTTCCGATCAATGAGACGATTCGCGGGTTTAAGGAGATCCTGGAAGGAAAGCATGACGATATTCCCGAGAGCTTCTTCCTGAATGCAGGCAGCATTGACGATGTGTTGGCCAAAGTAAAATAGCGGAGGTAGGTTATGGCAGAAAAAAGTTTTAACCTGCGCATTATCACTCCGGACAGAATCTTTTACGAGGGTGAAGCGGAGATGGTGGAATTTAACACCACGGAAGGTCAGGTTGGCATACTGCCGGGGCATATTCCGCTTACCGTTATCATCAAGCCGGGCATATTGAATATCCACGAAGCGGAGGGAAATAAGGTGGCGGCGCTCCATGCGGGGTTTGCCGAGATCCTTCCCGAAGGTGTGACGATTCTTGCGGAGATCATCGAGTGGCCGGAGGAGATCAATGAAGAACGCGCCGAGGCTGCAAAAGAGCGTGCGGAGGACAGACTGCGCAGCAGGACTCCTGAGACGGATATTGCAAGAGCTGAGACGGCATTGCAGAGGGCAATTGCCCGTATTCAGGTATTAAAATAATCCAAAAGAAGGGCTGTAAGCAACAAAAGGGATAAATTTGCATATGCTGATAAAAAGGACTTTCAGAGGTGCATATGGAAATTAGCCCTAAGCTGCTGCAGCCCATTCCATTTTATATGTCTTACCCCAATTATCTGGGACCGGAGAGAGAGCCGCAGATATTGCAGGATCTGGAGTACTTACAGCAAATGTATCCCGATACTGTGAAAAAATGCCAGCGCAGAATCGCCGAGATCTTGGATAAGACAGACTACGAAGGCAGTATGATTTATGACGAATATCCGGACAGATTGAGCCTTCTGCATCTGGCGGACTCCATGAAGAAAATATTGGAGCAGGAGGGCATGAACCCTTCGGAGGACGTGGTAGGGCTGCTTCTTTTGAATGAGGTATATAAGCGCCGCCACGGAGGATGCAGGGGACGGATTTTTTGACATGATTAAAAACCGGTGTGCTGAAACAGGAACGTGTAAACCCGCCGGAAGGATCTGAAAGAAATGAAGTAAGGATACGCAGGATGGAAGAACAGCAGAATTGGAAAGAAACGCTTCGGCAGATGCTGAACGATGATTTGATACAGATGACCCTGAGCGGCAGCAAGGATGCGGACCGTGCCGGAAAAGTGAAAATCCGGCCGGTGCTGCTCAAAGGTGAGTTGATGTTTCAGGAGACTTTATACCGTGGAACGCAGGTGTTCCATAAAAATTTTACAACGCAGGAGATGTTTCCCCGACTGACGGAATATATGGAAATTCTGTTCCGACAGGCACAGATACAAGGGACGGATTATGAAGCTGTTATTTTAGTCAGCCGTAAGGGAAAAGTGACTGTTAAGAAAAAGAAAGCAGCCATGGAATCTGGCAATACTCCGAAACGGCAGCAGACGCTGTCTCACAACAGGACGAAAAAATATATCCTGCCGGAAGGAGAGCCGGTTGATTTTCTTGTGGGACTGGGCGTACAGACACCGGACGGAAAAGTGATCAGCGCGAAATATGATAAATTCCGCCAGATTAACCGCTATCTGGAATTTGTGGAGGACGTGCTGGACAAGCTGCCAAAGGACCGCAGAATCCGCATTATTGATTTCGGGTGCGGGAAATCTTATCTCACCTTTGCCCTGTATTATTATCTGCACCAGATACAAGGGCGGGAGATCAGCGTTACGGGACTGGATTTGAAAGAAGATGTGATCCTGCACTGCAATCGGCTGGCGGAGGAACTTCATTATGACCAGCTGCATTTTGAACAGGGGGATATTAACGGTTACAAGGGGACGGACGCGGTGGATATGGTAGTATCGCTGCATGCCTGCGATACCGCTACGGATTACGCTTTGGAGAAAGCGTAAAATGGGGGGCAGGCGTTATTATGGCGGTGCCCTGCTGTCAGCATGAGGCCAACAGACAGCTTCATTGCGATATTTTGCAGCCTGTGTTACAATATGGACTTATCAGGGAACGGGTGGCTGCGTTGATTACGGACGCGCTTCGGGCGGACCTGTTGAAGGGTCAGGGGTACGATGTGCAGATTCTGGAGTTTATCGATATGGAACACACGCCCAAAAACCTCATGATACGCGCTGTCAAGTCAAAAGGCATGCGCCCTTTGAGAAAGAGCGACCCGCTGAAAGAGATCACGGAATTTTTACATCTGGATCCCACACTCAAAAAATTGCTGGAGGATTCAGAGGCTGAGGAAAAAGGATAGTTTTATTCTGATTTTTGTCTGAACCGGGCGAAAGGAATGTGAGTTCACATGAAAAAAAATATCATTAAGTATTCTGTCTTTTTGCTTACATTTTTTATAACGCTGTTTGTAGTCAGCAAAATGATGAATCAGGGACATGACAATCTGACAATGGAGATGGCGCAGGCGTCATTTCCCATTGTGACGATGGACAAGGACGGCGTGGCATATAATCAGCTTCACGGTTACAAAAATCCGATGGACGTATCCTTTCAGAGAGACACTGTGACGGCGTTGGGAGAGAGCCGGGATACAGGGTTTCATGTGGATACCTACGGCAGAAATATCGATGGGATTTCCATTGAAGTGCGTAGCACGGACGGCGGGAGGCTGATCGAAAACACGGAGGTGACTGATTATACCCAAAGCGGGGACAGTATCAGTGGAACGATTGCACTAAAGGATCTGATAGATAAGGATACGGAGTATTCCCTGGCTATTCTGCTGAATACGGGAGGAAAGACGCTGTATTATTACACCCGCGTCATTTGGAGTGATAATCTCTTTGTTGCGGAGAAACTGGACTATGTGTTGGATTTCCATAGCAGATTGTATGATAAGGAAGCGGCGAAAGAACTTACCAAATATCTGGAGACTAATTCCCGCCTGGAGGACAACAGCTCTTTCCACAAAGTGAATATCCACAGCAGCTTCCGGCAGATCACTTGGGGAGAGCTGCCTGTCGAAGAGGTTTCCCAACCGGCGGTACAGCTGACGGATGTGGCAAATCAGACAGCGTCTTTTTTGGTGAAATACAGAGTGGCGACTTCCACGGACGGAGAAGATAAAACGTATTATCTGGTTCAGGAACATTTTCGGATACGCTACACCGAGGAGAGGACTTATCTGCTGGATTATGAGAGGACCATGACCCAGATCCCTGATCTGGATCGTATGCATGCAAACGATAAACTCCTTTTAGGCATTGCCGGTACGGATATTCCTATGGTGGAGAGCGAGGACGGCAATATTGTGGTCTTTGAGGTGGCAGATCAGTTGTTCAGCTATAACATTGTGACCAACAGGCTGGCAGTCATTTTTAGCTTTTATGATGAAGGGAATGCGGATGAACGTACCTTGTATGACCAGCACGCCACTAAGATACTGAATGTGGAGGAGGGTGGCGATATTCTGTTTGCGCTGTACGGTTATATGAACCGCGGACGCCATGAGGGTGAAGTGGGCCTTCAGCTCTATCGTTATGACAGCGATTTAAACACATTGGAGGAAATCGTCTATATCCCCTATGACAGAACATTTTCCGTGCTTTCCGCGGAGATGGACCAGCTATTGTATCTCAACCGCGATCAGAAATTGTATTTTGAGATCAATCAGATCATTTACGGCGTTGACCTGACGGAAAAAACCTGTTCGCCGCTGATACGCGTCAATCAGGACGGCAGTGTCCATGTGTCCGATAATCACAAGATTGTGGTATGGACGGAAGCAGAGAATGTGGATCTGAGCAGGGAAATCCATATCAGGAACCTGAGCAGCGGCGCAGATAATGTTATCGCGGTAGACAGCGATGAAGTGATCAGTCCCTTGGGCTTTATGGAGGAGGACGTGATCTACGGGGTGGCGAAAAAGCAGGATATCGTGGTGGAAAATTCCGGCAGGGTATTTATGCCCATGTATAAGATCTGCATCTGCAGTTCCAACGGTGAACTGTTGAAGGAATACAGCCAGCCGGATATTTATATCACCGAGTGCAGCGTGGAGGATAACCAGATGGTGTTGGACCGCGTGGAGCGCCTGGAATCGGGAGAGTATCGGGAGATCACTCAGGATCATATCATGAATAACGCCCAGCTTTCCGTGAGCCGGAATGAGATTGTTACGGTGGATATCGATGTCTTTGAAAGATATGTGGAAATCCAGGTCCGCAATGAAATCGACAGCAAGACCTTCCAGATCCTGACGCCAAAGGAAGTTGTCTTTGAAGGGGGAAGGGAATTGAGGCTGCCGGAACCGGAGCCCGTTGAAAGATATTATGTCTATGGCCCTTACGGTGTGAACGGTATTTTTGCCTCGCCTGCAAGAGCGGTAAATCATGCCTATGAGATATCCGGTGTGGTTGTGGATGAAAGCGGGGAATGCATCTGGCTGCGCGGCAACAGAGTGGTCAGAAACCAGATCATGGCCATCAAGGAGGCCTCCGTGACTGAGACAAAAAACAGTCTGGCGGTATGTCTGGATTCGATCTTTAAATATGAAGGCCTGGTGAGAAATTCCGAGTATCTGCTGGGACAGGGGAAAACGGTGATGGAGATATTGGAGGATAATCTGGAGGACGCCCGGATCCTTGACCTGACGGGGTGTACCCTGGATGCGCTGCTTTACTATACGAATAAAGATATTCCTGTACTGGCACTGCTTGAAAACGGAGAAGCAGTGCTGATCACAGGATTTAACGAGTATAACGTAGTGATCATGGAACCTTCCACGGGACGCCTGTATAAAAAGGGTATGAATGATTCCACACAGTGGTTTGAAGAAAACGGAAATTGTTTTATTACCTATGTAAATGCTCATGTACGGTAAGGAAGTAAAACAAATATAACTGATACAGACAGCCGCCCACGCGATTCCGTATGGCAAGGGACAGCAAAGCAAACGCACACAGCAGAATATCCAGATATAACTGCAGTAATAGATTTTTAATCATTGATGATGATACACGGTGTCAATCATTTCCTTTGGAATTTTTATCTTTATTCCTATTGTGCTTTGGGCGAAACCTTGGAATCAGCATCGGTGTAATTGGGAGTTTGCTGTCAGCCCTTCTCCAGATAGGGATAGGCACTGGACGGTGGTTTGTTATTCTCTATGGTTTAGGGATACGCTTTGCAGAAAGTATCTTGACATCCATATTCAATTTGCCTTTTGTGGGAAGCGGTTGCGGATTGACCGCATGGCGGGCTGACAACTGAATACGGGCAGTCCGGCAGAACGTGTAAAACAGCCGGGCGTACACCATGACACTGTTTCCTGATAATGATACTTCCGCAGAACGTCATAGAGATGATGGTGCGATTCCAATGTGTGTTTTTTCCGGAAGCCATCTGCAGGACACAGATTTTTACGGATTTCTAATGGTATAATATATACTGGCATGGTACAATATAGCTGTTAGAAATTTTGACGGGATTTTATAAGGATCAGCTATGATGGATAAGAAAGTTGATATAATAAAAGACGTTGATGGCAAAAGCATTGTGGTCATCAACGATCTGCGTTTCAAGGGAAGGCGGAGCGTGGATTGGAACATTGTAGAGGATTGTCTGAAAGAATATATCGGGGAGTGTGCGGAGATCACAGAAACCTCGGATGTGGTATACATAGGAACGGATTTCCCGGATGAGTTTGCGCATTCCAAAGACACAAAGGAGCTAAGGGGCGCAAATATGTATGCAAAGGCAAATTCTTCGAGTGTGGTCAAGGAGATGATTGAGATTGCCACGAATAAAACCTTTGCAGAGAATTACGCCAGAAAACACAGCGCAGATGCAAAATATGGATGGTACAGGTATGACACACGTTTTGCGATACCTGTTTATGATGATGCGGGCGAGCTGGCAAGGTACAATGTCTTTAAGGCAAGAATACTGGTGCGCCATGCAAAGGACGGGAAATTGTATCTGTATGATATTCTGAGGACAAAAAAAGAAACGAGCAAGCCGCTTGAGCAATAGCTGTACGGTCGAAAAACTCATTTCTTTCTGAAACATATTTTAAAAGCATACGGCGGTTTTGTCAAGTATAAAAATTTAATATTGGTACAGCGTAGGGACAGCAAGGCAAACGCACACTCTGCTTTTTACAATGATTGTTTGCAGGCAGGAAATCGAAATCTATTATTTTTTTATCTGCAGGGTAGACCTGCCCGATGCATAAAGCCAGACCTGTCCGGCAGTCAGCCGGATAGGATCGGCAAAATTTTTACACTTCTTTTACATCTTTATCTCACATTAGAAAGATGAAACGGAATATGATTACCGTACTTTTTCAATACCTGAAGCAATAACAGCCCCAGAATGCCGCAGGAAATGATCTCGCCTATGCCAACGGTGAGAAAGGAAAGCCATAAGGGCTTAAATCCGTATGCGTAATACAGGATAAAGGGAACGATCACTGTATTTGATGCAATGGGCGGCAGGGGCGCAAGCCATTTGGTTTTGCGTAGTAGATAGGTAAAGACCGCGCCGATCAGTGTGGCCAGGGTGCCGAAAATAATATCGGGCAGGGCGCAGCCGATCAGTATGTTGGACAAGAGACAGCCGATGACAAGTCCGGGGATGGCGGCGGGGGTAAAATACGGTAAGACGGTGAGCGCTTCTGAGAAGCGGACCTGTACGGGATGGTTAGCCAGACCCAAAGCGTTGGCAAGAAAGGTCAGCACAACATAGAGCGCAGCGATAACGCTGGCATGGACGATAAAGTACACTTTTTGATTCATTTTCTTTTCTCCTTTAGTTTTGTTTTACGTGAGGAAGGTCTCGAACTCACGGCATAATACTTTCTTACTATAACACAGTCTGGGGACAGTTGCAAGGCGGAGAGCCTTTTTGAAATTATTTTGTGACATCTGAAGTGAAAAGTTTATTTCCGTTTGCGCATATGTTGCATTTTGTCTTACACTTTATCCGTTGCAGAGTAAGGCTGTACGTAACAGTTTCGCCATACGGCACCGCGAAGTGGGCTTTACGCTATCGCAGCGTGAAAAAATTCTTGACGGAATTACTAATCAGTGCTAGCATATTTTATAGAAAAGGTGTTACCGTAAAGCAACGGTTCGCCTTAGTTAATTGTGCATATCAAAAAAGCAGCTTAACTTTGGCCGGTGCGGTTGCTTTTTTGATGTCTTTTATTTTTTCTGGCCTGCCGGATACTGATTATTGTGACGATGATGCTGATAACCGTCACTACAATACCGACAAGTTGCAAAATCATTCCGAACACCAATAGTGCTTACCTTTCACTTTATTTTCCATATGTATCCCCTCCTTCGATACAGGAAGTTCTCAAAATGTACTCATTTTGGCAAAAGGCGAACCGCTACCCGTTTTGGTAACACCCAAATATAGGCTACCATAGTCACAAAATTTTGCAAGATGTGACGGCAAATTAAATCTAAAGTTTAGACGAAGGCTGAACTGTTACCTGCTTTTTGTAGGAAATACATGACAAACTACACAACATATGGTATAATGACCTTATTCGAGGTCTGAAACGGCCGGATGGCCATCCATACCATGAATGCGGAGCTATCATGGTATAATGACCTTATTCGAGGTCTGAAACGGCCGAATGGCCATCCATACCATGAATGCGGAGCTATCATGGTATAATGACCTTATTCGAGGTCTGAGACGGCCGAATGGCGACTGATTTTCTTGCGCCATTAACGGGCAGACGAAGGCGCGGGCTTGCGAAGGTGAGAGGCGGCAAACAGAATACATTTGGAGGAATGATGGTGAAAGCGGAGAGATTATGCGGTTTTCTTGGAGTGTTAGTGATCATCCTGCTGGCGTTTGTAATCATCTGGAATGCGGGTATTATCGGAGTGGCGGCAGGAAGTCTGGAAAAGGATGCCAGAGAAGAACAACAGATCCCGTCTGATTGGGAAATGGCGCAGGCAATCAATGATGAAATGTGCGCGATGCTATTCTATGATGCGGAGACGAGGGAGTATACATACTCCATTTATATGAAAAAGGAAGGAACGGCGTACGGTTATTTCTTTAGTCAGGGAGGGACGGATCCTTATATCGGAGAGGGCGTCCGTGGAATGGTTTTTGACGATAAAGGAATCGCGCTGATTTCCATGAATGAAGATAAAGTACAAAAGATTGAGATAGACGATGGACAGGAAAAGAAAACCATGGAGATAGACGCGATCAAACCGTTTGTGATCGTGCTTCCTATCAACAGCGGAGAGATTACAATGTATGACTCTATGGGAAACATTGTTTCACTGTATGATACTTATCGATAAACAAAGAGACCGGAATTTTAGTTCCGGTCTCTTCTTTTGTCCGTTGCAGCCAATACCCTGAATTTTGTTCGTATATTTAGTTTGCCTCGATCAGCCCCGCTTTCAACAGTCGCTTACGAATCTGTATTCCTAACGCCATGGCCAGAACCAATTTCAGAAGATCGCCTCCGATATAGGGTAATACGCCTGCGGCCAGCGCCTGAGGAAACGTCATATCCATCTGATATCCCAGCCAGATTGTCCCGAACAGGTAGCAGGTGACAGTACCAAGGATCATACCCAGAAAGCAAACAGGAAGCTGTCTGCCGAACTTGTCCGCAAAGAATCCGCAGATCAGAGCCATGAAGAGATAGCCGATGATGTAACCGCCGGTGGGACCGAATAACTTGCCAACGCCGCCGGTAAATCCCGTGAAGACCGGAACGCCTGCCAGCCCCAGCAGAATATAGATTACAACGCTGAGTGTGCCTGTCTTCATACCGGCCACGGAGGCCACAAAATAGATCGCCAATGTTCCCAGGGATATTGGGACGGGGCTTACGGGGATACTCAGAGCCAAGGGTCCCAGGACACAGATTACCGCCGCCATAAGTCCTGTCAATGCCAGTTGTTTTACGTTTAAATTCATTATCATAACCGTGCCTTTCTTTTATTTGTCAACTTTCCGGCAACCTCTTCGCATTGCGCGGAGTAGCAATTCAGCATCTGGCTGAACGGTTACTTCGATGCACACAAAACGTAAAAGAAATGCGTTTTGGTGCCTGCATCCTTGGTGTGCAGAAGGCTGAACTTTCGCGGAATGTAAACCAATATACAAAACAAGTTGACAGACCAATCATACAATAATATATGCATAATGTCAACCATAGATTAAAATAGTTTACAATATGTATTAAAAGGTTTTTAAAGTGCATTAAAGGTTATCGATGCGCATTAAAAGGTTATCAAAGCGCAATAAAAAGGTTATCAATGCGCAATAAAAAGGTTATCAAAGCGCAATAAAAAGGTTATCAATGCACAATAAAAAGGTTGTCAACGCGCATTAAAAGGTTTTCAAAGTGCATTAAAAGGTTGTCAACGCGCATTAAAAGGTTATCGACGCGCATTAAAAGGTTATCAAAGCGCAATAAAAAGGTTATCAATGCACAATAAAAAGGTTATCAAAGCGCATTAAAAGGTTATTAATGCACAATAAAAAGTTTATAAAGCGCATTAAAAAGGTTTACAATGTGCATTAAAAGAGTTTACAATTTGCAAAATTTTCCTTGCCGTATTTGATATTTGACATGAAAATAAGCGATTGATACAATAGAAAAAAGGTCATTGGCGCAAAGGTCAAAGGAGGGTGCATTCCATGGAAACGCTGCGAGTAAGTGAAAACGGAAGATATCTGCTTCAGGGGGACAAGCCCTTTTTCTGGCTGGGAGATACGGCGTGGCTCATGCTTCAGAAGCTGCAGGAACAAGAGGTGAGAACTTATCTCAGGAACCGGAAGGAAAAGGGATATAACGTGATCCAAACGGTGCTGGTGCATTTATACGCCGGAAACGATAGCTCTCTTGCCCCAGGCGTTAAGGATGTTCGGGAGACTTCCTACTGGGAATTTGTGGATCAGGTGTTAAACATCGCGGAAGAAATGGAGTTGTATCTGGGGCTTCTGCCCGCTTGGGGATCCATGGTCAAAGAAGGGATCCTCAATCGGGACAATATCGTTGGTTACGCGGAATTTTTAGGAAAGCGATTTCAGAATCGTTCCAATATCATATGGATTCTGGGGGGCGATATCAGGGGAGAGGACAAAAAAGAAGTCTACTCTCTGGAGGCGGAGACGCTCAAAAGCTATAATCCGGATCGATTAATCACGTATCATCCTTTCGGAAGGACTTCCTCTTCCCTTTGGTTTCACGAGGAAAAGTGGCTCGATTTCAATATGTTTCAGTCGGGACACAGAAGATACGATCAGGCTTCTCTGGGGGAATGGGATGACAATCAGTTAAAGGAGACTTTCTTCGGGGAAGACAACTGGAAATATGTGGAGAGGGACCACAGTTACAAGACCGTAAAGCCCACTTTGGACGCGGAACCTTCCTATGAAGGGATTCCTCAGGGACTTCACAATCCCAGAAATCCTTACTGGGAGGAGTGGGATGTGCGCCGTTACGCATACTGGTCGGTTTTTGCGGGAGCGGCGGGTCATACCTATGGAAGCAATGCCATCATGCAGTTTTATACTGAACAGGAGGGAAAGGGATCTTACGGTGTCCGAGAGAATTGGCAGGACGCCATGCATCATGCCGGCGCGGCACAGATGCAGCATTTGAAACGGCTGATGGAGAGTGTGGATTTTATCAATGGCAGGCCCTGCGACAAAATGCTTCTGTACGGCCAGAAAGAGAGATACCACAGGATCGCGGTGTTTGCGGGGAAAGATTATGTCTTCTGCTATGATTATAACGGCGATCAGTTCCTGCTGGATCTGGGCGATTACATGGATCGTCCCATGGACGCTTACTGGATGAACCCGCAGGACGGCACTTACAGTTATATCACCACCCTGCGGGGCGTGCGGAAATGGCTGGCAAGCCCTGTGGCAAGAAAGGATAAGGCAAACGACTGGGTGTTGGTGTTAAAAACCGCGAAATAAAAGCAAACCGCCCGAGCTGCGCCAAACCACGCACAAAAAGACAAACCGTCCAAGCGGCGCCAAATCACGCACAAAAAGTCAAACCGCCCAGACGGTTCCGAAACACGTAAAAAGACAAACCGCCCAAGCGGTGCTGCACCACGCAAAAAGTCAAATCGCAAAAAACGGTGAGCTTACAGCTCGCCGTTTTTATATTTTGCAACAATATTCTGGATCCTCTCATTGGGATTCAACAGATCGCTGATGGAGGAATCGTGATTCAGGGTATCAATGATATAAGCGATGTACTTGCTCATGTCGCAATTGATATACCATTCACGCTCTAACAGCTCAGGGGGCTGGTAAATGAGGTTGGTAGTCAGAATCCTGTCAATGGTGCCGGCTTTGTACGCCTTGTCAAACTTGTCCAATCCGCCGGTAAACAGGCCGAAAGTGGCAAAAACGAATATCTTGTTTGCCTTTCTTGCCTTTAAAGCGGCGGCGACTTCCAGAACGCTTTCGCCGGAGGAGATCATGTCGTCAATGACGATCATGTCCTTGCCTTCCACGCTGGTCCCCAGAAATTCATGTGCCACGATAGGGTTGTGGCCGTTGACAATGGTGGTGTAGTCCCGCCTTTTATAGAACATACCCATGTCCAGCCCCAGCACGTTAGCGATGTAGATTGCCCGGCTCATGCCGCCTTCATCGGGGCTGATCACCATCATGTGGTCGGAGTCAAGCTTCAGCTCTTTTACCCTTTTTAACAGACCTTTGATAAACTGGTACGCAGGCTGCACCGTCTCGAAACCATGCAGAGGGATCGCGTTCTGCACGCGGGGATCGTGGGCATCGAAAGTGATAATGTTGTCCACGCCCATCCGCACCAGTTCCTGGAGCGCCAGAGCACAGTCCAAGGATTCTCTGGCGGTTCGTTTATGCTGGCGGCTTTCATAGAGAAAAGGCATGATCACGGTGATGCGCCTCGCCTTTCCGCCAACGGCCGCGATAATACGTTTTAAGTCCTGATAGTGGTCATCGGGGGACATATGATTCTCCTGTCCGCCCAGAGAATAGGTCAGGGAGTAGTTACAGACGTCCACCAGAAGATAAAGGTCGATACCGCGCACGGATTCTAAAATCATACCCTTTGCCTCGCCGGAACCGAAGCGGGGAACCTTGGCGCTTAGCAGGTAGGAATCCCTCTGATAGCCGGAGAAGGCGAGAGAATCCTTGTGCTCGCTCTCCCGTTCCGCCCTCCACTTTACAAGATACTGATCCACCTTCTGGCCGAGAGGCTTGCAGCCCTCCAAAGCTATGATTCCCAGAGAACCCACCGGTATGGTCTCCAGATTCCTTTTTTCTTCTCGGTTGCCCATGATATGCCCTCGCTTTCTGAAATGTGCGCTCTTTGCTTCAAATGCGTGATAACGTTATAATCTGGAAATACGAATATCCGCTCCCGTCAGCTTGCAAAATGTAAAATGACTGGTCAGGCGGGAAAAAATCCTGTCGGAATAGCGCTCCTGCAATTCCCCGAGATTCAGGTTTGTGGAGATAATCATGGCTTTCCTCCGCAGCTGCCTCTCGTTGAGACAGGCAAACAGCTGGGAATTGACAAAAGCGTTGGCTGTTTCTGTCCCCAGGTCGTCAATGACCAGCAGATCGCAGCCGTAAATGTCCTCGTAAAATTGATGCAGCGCGGCTTTCTCTTTCGCGTCAAAACTGTAAAAAGCCAGACGCTCAAAAAAATTCAGGGCGCTGAAATAGATAACGGAGTATCCGCCCTGTATCAGTTCGTTAGCGATGCAGCCGGACAGAAAACTCTTTCCAGTACCTACTGTACCATAAAAAAGAAGATTGTGGTAGTCCTGTTTAAAGTTTTCTATAAAATTGCGGCTGAGGGACACCGCGGCCTCAAAATGGCGCAGATCCTCTCCCTGGTAGAAATCGTAGGAAAGCGTGGAAAAGTTTTCTCTTGAAATCGTTTCGCGGATGTTGGACTGATCGTAGAGTATGGAGATTTCCTGCTGGAGAAAACAATGGCATTTTACGCGCCGGCCCTGTCCGTCTTCCAGATAGCCCGTATCCCTGCAGTCGGGACAATGATAGACCGGGTCCAGATAGTCCTCGGGGTATCCGGCTTCCGTGAGTAATTTTTTCTGCTTCTGCGAGATCTCCTGGAGGGAATCATGAAGGCGGGGCAAAGCCTCCCCGTCCTCTGAAAGCATTTTTTTCGCGGCGGATACGGAAAGCGTGCTGACTAAGTCCTCAAGTTCCTGATAAGCGGGAATGGCGTCATAAATCTCTTGTCTCCTGGATGCGAGGAGAAAACGGTTGTCATCCCGAATGTGCTCATATCTCCTCATAATAGACTCGTATTGGGAATTTGTCAGTGCCATCAGAAATCCTTTCCTGTCAGTTGCTCAGTAACTTTTTCTCCAAAGCATCGAAATCGTAAGTATTTTGCGTAAATTGATTGAAGCGGTTTGCGGGCTTGCGGGAAGAAACGCCGGAATCCGCCCTGCCGGAATCACCCTTTCCCCTGCGGTACGCTTCGTCCAGCCGCCGGATATCTGCGGCGCTGCGGACATCTTGCTCTTTCCACAGGGTGAGCATCTTGTCGGCGTACTGGAACCGGTTCTTGTCGGTGTTCAATACGGTGCGCTGACATGCCTCAAAGATGACATCGGCGGAAAAGGCGTAGTCTGTGGTCCAGCGGTTGATGAATGCAAGCTCCGTTTCCGTAGGCACGCTGTTTTTTCCCAGAGCCTTCATAATGGAATAGATCCGCTTGTCATACCCCGCGGAGACAGACTGAGCCTGTTCCGGAGTGGTGATCCCTTCCTCCGCCCAGCTGATCGCCACTTTCTCTATGTAACGGAAATTTTTTTTGCCGCGCTCCACACAGTACTGGATCAGATAGTCGATCAGATCCTCGGAGAAGTGCAGGGTATCCATCATAAACAGGATGGACTTTATCTCGGAAGGCGTCAGGGGCTTGCCGATATAGGACTCGGCGATGAACAGCAGCTGGGAGACGTCCTGCCTGCTGCGGAATTCACGCAGCTGGTCGGCGGAATAAACGGGTTTCTCATAAATGGAAGCAACCTCGTTGGCCCGGCTGCCTTCCTCGGGACGGCAGGCGGACAGAACTGCCGGAGGCTCGCCGCGGCTGGGAGCGGTGGGCATGGGGATAAAGGTGGCGGAAAGCTTAGGACTCCTTTCAGCGTTTTCACCTGTGGAGAGGTCTTTGATGTGAATGCCGACCAGATTTTTCTCCTCATCGAAATCCAGCGTAAGAAGTTTCTGCTTCTCCCAGTATTTTAAAGCGCGCACTACGTCTTTTTCGGTGTGGTTGAACTTGTCCGCGATATCGGACACACTGGTAGCCAGGTGCGCGTCCATCATACGCAGAAGATAGAGGTAGATCTTTAGCTGGGCATCGTTCGCCCCGCCCATATATTCATCAATAAAAACATTGGATACAGCAGTGACATTGAGATTGCTGTCTTTGTATAAATTTAAGGATGCCATAATGGTTTCCCTTCTTTCCGAGGATTTCGCAGTAGACCAAGTATAGCATAAGACAAGCCAAAAAGAAATAGTCAAATTGCCGGAAAACCTTGTAAACACAGGGCTTTTCATAAAATGTGGACAACGTGGAAAGTGTGCATAACTCTGGAAGGAGGAGCGGGATGGCGGCTGTGCAGCGGGATTTTTGGACAACGGAGTTATCCACATAAAAATGAAAATATCCACAGAACGCGAGAGAGAAATCTGAAAAGAGGTTCTGTGGATATGTGGACAATTATTTTCCAAGGAGATTTTCGCCGATTTTTACTACATCACCGGCTCCCATAGTTATCAACAAATCTCCGTTTATGCAATTTTCCAAAAGGAAATTTTCAATCTCATCAAAAGACGGGAAATAGTAGCACTCTTTACCGAGAGCCTGTATTTCTTTCTGCAGGTTTTCTGAACTGATGCCCAGGGTATCCGTTTCCCGGGCGGCATAAATGTCCGCAAGGACCACTTTGTCCGCCAGTGTCAGCGCCTGTGCAAACTCTTTTAAAAATGCTTTGGTCCGTGTGTAAGTGTGAGGCTGGAACACGCACCAGAGCGTTCTGTGAGAGATGCGGGAGGCGGCTTTCAGGGCCGTTGCTATCTCGGTAGGATGATGGGAATAGTCATCGATTATGGTCACTCCGCCGATGGTTCCCTTGTATTCAAACCGTCTGTCGGCGCCGGTGAAGTCGTGGAGCGCCTGCACCGTACAGCTTCGCTCCACCGAGAGAAGATCGGCGGCGGCAGCGGCGGCAACGGCGTTGTAAATGTTGTGCTCTCCGAACACCTGGAGACTGACCTTTGTGGGGGGGACGTTGCCTCCGCAAAGGAGAAAGCCGGGATGGCCCGACTGGTCATAAGTGATGTCGGCAGGATAATAATCGGCCTCCGGCCCGGCGCCGAAAGTCACCACCCTGCAGGGCAGTCCCTTGGTGATTTCGCGGTAGTCAGGTATTTGGGCATTGATAATCAGGCAGCCGTCCGCCGGAAGCAGCCGGGCAAATCTGCGAAAAGAATTGCGGATATCATTGATATCCTTGAAGAAGTCCAGGTGGTCCTCCTCTATATTGAGGATGACGCCGATTTTAGGGAAAAAGCTTAAAAAGCTGTTGGTATACTCGCAGGCTTCCGTCACAAACAGTTTACGCCCGCCTATCCGCATATTTCCGCCGATCGCTTTTAAAATGCCGCCGATGGAAAGGGTGGGATCCGTGTCCGCCCGAAGCAGGATCTCGCTGAGCATGGATGTGGTCGTAGTCTTTCCGTGAGTGCCGCTTATGGCTATGGGCGTGTCATACTGCTTCATGATCTGTCCCAGAAGCTGGGCCCTGGTCAGACAGGGGATATTTTGTTCGTGAGCGGCAATAAACTCCGGATTATCCGGACCGATAGCGCTGGTAAATATTACGCAGTCAATGGAGCTTGTAATATTTTCGGCTCTTTGTCCATAAAATACGGTAATCCCCTTTGATTCCAGCGTTTCTGTCAAAGCGCTGCGGGAGCGGTCGGAACCGGAAACCTTAAAGCCTGACGAAAAGAGCAGCTCCGCCAGTCCGCTCATGCTGATACCGCCGATGCCGACAAAATAGATGGAGGAGGGATGGGAAAAGTCTATCTGATACATAATCACACTTCCTTATTTATTTTTTGGGACATATAATTTTTTACAGTTTCGGCACAGTTCCGGCGAATTGCTTTTGCAAAGTTCTTTACAGAATGGCGCCTAAAATATTTTATATCCGAAGGATGATTTATATCAATAAAATCCTTCACTTTATTATAAGCACATAAGGGATAAAAAACAAACAAAAAATAAAAAGGAACAAAAAACATGCCTGATAAGATGCACTATATTACAAAAATGACGGCGGGAAAGGAACGATGTGTCAGAGAGTTTGGAAGAAATACACAAAAACTAAATTAAAATTTCATTTTTTTTGACTTTTTTGTAGAAAAAATATTCCATTTCATATGGCGTTGTGCTATAATTTATGTACCTAAAAAGGGAAAAGGCAAAATAGAGGTGATGACATGATTAAGAAAGAAATGATTGCCATGTTGTTGGCAGGTGGACAAGGCAGCCGGCTGGGAGTTCTGACTTCTAAAGTAGCAAAGCCTGCCGTAGCGTTTGGGGGGAAATACCGTATTATTGACTTTCCCCTTTCAAACTGTATTAATTCGGGGGTGGACACTGTAGGTGTTTTGACCCAGTATCAGCCTCTTAGATTGAATACGCATATCGGGATCGGTATCCCCTGGGATCTGGACCGCAATATCGGCGGAGTGACGGTGCTGCCTCCCTATGAAAAGAACGGGAACAGCGAGTGGTATACCGGTACGGCGAACGCGATCTATCAGAATCTGGAATATATGGAAAGCTTTAATCCCGAATATGTCCTGATTCTTTCCGGAGACCATATTTACAAGATGGATTACGAGGTCATGCTCGATTTCCATAAAGCGAACGGAGCGGAAGTCACCATCGCGGTCATGCCTGTGCCGATGGAGGAAGCCAGCAGATTCGGTATCATGATCACCGATGAAAACCGGAAGATTACGGAATTTGAAGAGAAGCCCGAGCATCCCAGGAGCAATCTTGCCAGCATGGGTATCTATATTTTCAACTGGAGAACGCTGAAGAATGCGCTGATTGCCATGGCAGACCAGCCGGCCCTTGATTTTGGCAAGCATGTGATCCCCTATTGCCACCAGCAGGGATCTCCGCTGTATGCCTATGAGTTCACCGGATATTGGAAAGATGTGGGAACGTTGAACTCTTATTGGGAAGCCAACATGGAGCTGATCGATATCGTTCCTGAGTTTAATCTTTACGAAGAATATTGGAAGATTTACACCAGAAGCGAGATTCAGCCGCCCCAGTATATGTCTGAGAACAGCGTGGTGGAAAGGAGCATTATCGGCGAGGGCACCAATGTCTACGGCGAGGTCTATAACTCCGTGATCGGCTGCGGCGTCACCATAGGGAAGGGCACCATTGTCCGGGATTCCATCATTATGAACCAGACGCAGATCGGTGAAAATTGCGTACTCAACAAAGCGATCATTGCAGAGGAAGTGGAGATCGGCGACAATGTAAAACTTGGCGAGGGACAGGAAGCCGAGAACGATACGGCGCCCCATATTTATAATCATGGCATTGTTACGGTAGGCGAAAAGAGCGTGATACCTGACAACATTACGGTGGGTAAGAATTCCGTGATATTCGGCGTCACAACGGCGGCCGACTATACGAACGCTTCTCTTGCGAGCGGCAAAACTTTGATTAAGGCAGGTGAACAGTAGTGAGAGCGATTGGAATCATTTTAGCAGGCGGCAATAACCACAGGATGCAGGAACTGTCGCAGAAGAGAGCGATCTGCGCTATGCCTATAGCGGGAAGCTACCGGAGCATAGATTTTACATTGAGCAACATGTCCAACTCCCATATCCAGAAAGTGGCGGTATTTACCCAGTACAACGCCAGGAGCCTGAACGAGCATCTGAGTTCCTCCAAGTGGTGGGATTTCGGACGTAAGCAGGGCGGCCTTTTTGTGTTCACTCCCGCTGTGACCGCGGAGAACGCGAACTGGTACAGAGGAACGGCGGATGCCATTTTCCAGAATCTTTCTTTCCTGAAAAGCAGCCATGAGCCTTATGTGGTCATCGCCTCCGGAGATGGCGTTTATAAAATGGACTTCAATAAAGTACTGGAATACCATATCGAAAAGAAGGCGGATATCACTGTGGTATGCCGCGATATGGGACCCAATGCGAACATAGCGCGTTTCGGTACCATCCGCATGAACGATGAATACCGGATCGAGGACTTTGAGGAAAAACCGCTTTTGGCAAAGAGCAATATTGTTTCCTGCGGCATCTATGTATTGCGCCGCCGCCAGCTGATCGAGATGATCGAGAAGTGCGCGGAGGAAGACAGATATGATTTCGTCAGGGATATCCTGATCCGCTATAAGGACGTAAAAAGGATCTATGGCTATAAGATGAAGGATTACTGGAGAAATATCGCGTCTATAGAAGACTATTACGGGACAAATATGGATTTCCTGAAACCTGAGGTGCGGGATTATTTCTTTAAACAATACCCTGATATTTATTCTAAGGTGGACGATCTGCCTCCGGCTAAATATAATGTAGGGTCCCGCGTGAGAAACAGTCTGGTCGCAAGCGGCTGCATTGTCAATGGCGTTGTGGAGAATTCCATCATCTTCAAAAAATGCTATGTCGGAAACAACTGCGTGATCAGAAATTCTATTATTTTGAACGATGTTTACATCGGGGATAATACCCGGATTGAAAATTGTATTGTGGAGAGCCGTGACACGATCCGTGCAAATTCCACCTACACTGAAGAGGAAGGCAAGATACGTATTGTGGTGGAGCGCAATGACAGGTATGTGATTTAGCCGGATGTGCCGCAGCATCAGATGACTAAGGAACTGTTACAAATAACCTTTAACAGTTTCTGCAAATTGTTTCGCAATCAGCCGGAGCGAACGGCTCCTAAGGGGGGACAAATATGCAGATCACAGATGTACGAGTGCGGAAAATTGCCAAAGAGGGAAAGATGAAAGCGATCGTTTCCGTTACGCTGGACGATGAATTCGTGATACATGATATCAAAGTCATTGAAGGCGACAAGGGACTTTTTATCGCTATGCCCAGCAAGAAGACCAGCGATGGGGAATACAGGGACATTGCGCATCCTATTAACTCTTCCACCAGAGAGAGTATCCAGAAGATCATTCTGGACAGCTATGAGAAAGCGCTTGAGCTTCCGGATGAGGGATAGAACGAATCTGTCTGGATCAGAACAGGAATCTTTTTTAAAATATATCTTCCGGATCCATCGGCCGTCTTTGGGACATGCGGCCGGGCCCGTCCGGAAGATATATTTTTGCCTCCGGCTGTAAGGCGCGGCCGGGAGCGTTTTGCGATAAATGTCATTTTGTATAGAAATTCTAAAAGAAACTTTTTCAAATAGGCATTTTGAACAAAAGCAAATTTCCAAAAACCTTTATTTCAGGCACAAAAGTGCATAATCTTATAAAATTTTTAATTTTTTTTGTGAAAAATATTAATTTTATACTTTACAGTACAAAAGGTATGCGATATAATAACAATAAATATATAGCGAATTTTTATTGCTGTATATCGCGTACATATTATATCGCTTGCCAAAAATTGATAAATGGGTTATAATGGTCAGGCGCGTGTATGGCGCGTATGCCCAAAAGGCAGTAACAGGCCGCATGCCCCGATCTTCCGATCATGTGAGCGTGCGAGCCAAAACGTAGCAACAAGGAGGAAAAAAATGAAGAAGAAGTTTTTGTGTGTTGCAACGGCTTCCGTTCTGGCAGCTTCCATGCTGGCCGGATGCGGCGGCGGTGACGACAGCGCAGCTTCCAGTCAAGGAAGCACAGAGAGCAGTTCTGCGGCAACGGACAGCAGTTCTGCGGCAACGGACAGCAGCGCTGCAGCAAGCAGCGATGCAGGCGGTGAGGAGAACGGACTGCTTCCCGCACTCAGCGAGGCTGAGCAGGGTAAGCCCAGCCACCTGACCACACCCAGAAGCAACTACGTTCAGTACCCTTACGCTGACGGCGAAGGCGTTACCCTGAAGTTCTGGATGAGCGTACCCGGAAACGTAGCCAACAACCCTGCTACCGCAGATTCCGTAAAGGATACCCAGTGGGCACAGCTGTGGGCAGAGAATACCGGCATCAACATCGAGTGGGTAGGACCTACATCCGATGCCGATACAGCATTCAACCTGATGACCACCAGCACCGAGCTGCCTGACATCATCGAGTGGGAGTGGACCTCTTCCTATTCAGGCGGTCCCTCAGCAGCAGAATCCGATGGCGTTCTGATCTGGCTGGATGATTATATCACACCCGATGGCCCCGCAGCCGACCTGTGGCAGTATCTGCAGGATAACCCGACTCTGGATAAGGCTGTTAAGACCGATGACGGTCATTACTACTGCTTCCCCTTCACCCGTGGCGATGCTTATCTGCAGACCACATCAGGCCCTATCGTTCGTAAGGACGTGATCGAAGAGGCAGGCTTTAGCCTTGACGACATGGTTACTATCGATGACTGGACCGAGATTCTGACCGCTGTGAAGGATCTGGGCTACACCAAGCCTATCACAACCGGTTCCTGGGGCAACCTGGAGCAGCTTTGCCTGCCCGCATATAACGTTCGTCCCAGCATGTATGTTGACTATGAGACCGGCAAGGTAAAATACGGCAATATGGAAGAAGGCTACAAGCAGTTCCTGGCACAGATGGTAGCATGGAGAGAAGCAGGCATCCTGGATGCAGATATCCTGACCAACTCCAATACCGAGCGTCAGAACAATATGCTTTCCGCTGACAAGATTTCCGCAGTTACCTACGGCGCAGGCGGCGGACAGATCGGTACCTGGAATGTTTCCGCTAAGAAAGAGCCTGAGACCTACGGCGAGTCCTATGAGCTGACCGGTGTGCAGTTCCCTGTTTTGAAGGAAGGCGATGAGATCCATTACGCAGGCGGTTCCACCGACTACGCAATCTCTTCCAAGGCACATGCTGTTATCACCGCAGACTGCCAGTATCCTGAGGTTGCAGCTGCATTCCTGAACTACGCTTACACCCAGGCAGGTCACGAAGTACTGAACTTTGGTGTTGAGGGAACCGACTACACCAGGAACGCTGACGGTACCATCACCTACAGCGACTGGATCATGAACAATCCTGATGGTCTGTCCATCGCAGTTGCAATGGCTAACAAGGGCCGTGCAAATATGTCCGGTGCATTCGTTCAGGATCCTAACTACATCATTGCTTACTGGAACACCGAGGCACAGCAGAGAGCTCTGCATATGTGGAACGATGAGACAGACGTACAGATGACAATTATGCCCCCTGTTACTCTGACTGCAGATGAGTCCACCGAGTATGCGAGACTTATGGCTGATATCAATACTGCAACAAACGAGTATCGTTCCGCAGTATTCACCGGTGAGAAGAACCTTGAAGGCGATTGGGATGCTTATGTTGAGCAGATCAAGGGCATGGGCATCGAGCAAGCTATTGCTCTCCAGCAGGCAGCTCTGGATCGTTACAATGCAAGATAATCTTTGCTGAGAAGAAAAGCTGAGATATAAGGGTTTTGTTGAGCCTGCTGCTGCTCAGACAGCAGCAGGCTTTTTTACTCAAAATATCATAGGAGGATTGTGGAATGAAGAAAGACAAAACTTCTGCGCCGGCAGTCAAAGTTGACAAAAAGGCCCTCAGAGCGCGCACGTGGAAACAGATCAAGAAGAACAGAATGGTCTACTTGATGGTGCTTCCGGTCATCCTTTACTACATCTTGTTCCATTACAAGCCCATGTACGGCATCATCATCGCGTTTCAGGATTACTCCCCCCGAAAGGGCGTATTCGGCAGTCAGTTTGTAGGCCTGAAGCACTTTAAGGATTTCTTTGGCGGGTATTATTTCTGGCGTCTGCTGAGAAACACTCTGAAACTGAGCTTCGCCACTTTGTTAATCGGTTTCCCCGTACCTATCATTCTGGCGCTTTTGATCAACGAACTGCGCAGCAAGAAGTTTTCCAAGATGGTACAGACCATTACATACATGCCTCACTTTGTATCCATGGTCGTACTGTGTTCCATGATCCGCCAGTTCGTGGGTTCCAACGGTTTCATCACAGGTTTCTTTACTCTGTTTGGATACGATGGAGCCAATATGTTGTCCAAAGGGAATTTGTGGATCCCGATCTATGTTATCTCCAATATCTGGGCAGGCGCAGGCTGGGGTTCCATCGTTTATCTGGCGGCGCTGACCGGCATCGACTCCGAGCTGTACGATGCGGCTAAGGTGGACGGCGCGAACCGCTGGCAGCAGACGGTGCATGTAACCTTCCCCGCCATCCTTCCCACCATTGTCATCATGCTGATCATGCGTGTGGGACAGATCATGGGCGTGGGTTACGAGAAGACCATCCTGCTGTATAACGATGGTATTTATGAAGTGGCCGATATCATCTCCACTTACGTTTACCGTATGGGTCTGATTAACCGTGAGTTCTCCTTCTCCACGGCGGTAGGCCTGTTTAACTCAGTCGTCAATTTCCTTCTGGTCATCATTGCTAACCAGATCAGCAAGAAGACCACGGAAACAAGCTTGTGGTAAGGAGGGGATAATATATGGCTAAGAAAAATATGGATTTGATGGATTCCAGCCCCAAGGTGAGACACAGCCGCGGCGAAAACATTTTCAATGTGTGCAACATCATCATTATGACGCTGTTCATGATCGCCTGTCTGTATCCGTTCTGGTATGTTGTCTGCGCTTCCTTCAGTAGATCTACGCTGCTGATGGGTAACAGAAGTGCGCTGCTTCTGCCTCTGGGATGGAGTACGGCGGCTTATGACCGCGTGTTCCACACCGCCACCATCTGGCGCGGGTATGGCAACACCATTATTTACGTTGGTTTCGGTACTCTGATCAATATCGTCATGACGCTGCTTGCGGCATACTTCCTTTCCAGAAAGGATCTGCCCGGCAAGACGGTGTTAACGATCTTTATCATGTTCACCATGTATTTCTCCGGCGGTATGGTTCCCGGATACTTAAATATCCAGCAGCTGGGTCTGTATGACACCAGATGGGCGCTGTTATTGTCCGGCGCGGTGAGCACCTATAACCTGATTATCATGAGGACGGCCATGTCCAGTATCGATGCGGCGCTGACGGAGTCGGCTATGCTGGACGGCGCGGGGCATATCACTATCCTGTTTAAGATACTGGTTCCACTTTGTAAAGCGACTATCGCCGTTCTGGTGCTGTACTACGGCGTAGGCCACTGGAATTCATGGTTTAACGCCATGATCTATCTGGAAGACAAGAGCAAACAGCCTTTGCAGCTGGTGCTGCGTCAGATCCTGATCCTTGCGGATCTGTCGGATGCCGGCATCGGCAGCGAGGATACGGAGCAGTTGTCCGAGACGATCAAGTACGCAACGATTATCGTTTCCACTCTGCCTATCCTCGCGCTGTATCCTTTCCTGCAGAAATACTTTACAAAGGGCGTTATGGTAGGCGCTGTAAAGGGTTAATGGAAAAGCGCTTTTTGAAAATGTTTTGTTAATTCAAACCAACAAATCCCGGCAGTTTCGGCTGCCGGGTTTTTTGCTGCAATGCGGGGTTTTTGTTGCAATGTCCGCGGTTCAATTTTATAATATAATCAGACTGGCTGTGGTCAGGCAGAGTGCCGCATTGGACAATGTGCTGTGTTAGATTGTGCGCCATGATAAGACAGTGTGCTGCGGTCGTACAGTGCGATGCATTAGATTGTGCGCTGTGGGCAGGCAGAGTGCCGCGTCAGATTGTGTGCTGCGGTCAGATTGTGTGCAGCGGTCAGACTGTGCGTTGCATCGGGAAGCGCGATGGAAAGGAGACTGGTATGGAAAAGACACATTATCTTTGCAGGGAAGATTTTCGGGATTTTGCGATCGGGGAATTTCCTTACGATCCGGAGCATACCGCTACAGGGGAATATCATTATACCGTTCCGGAAGGGTATCGCGGGAACTGGACGGATCAGGTCTGCAATTATACCTATAACGGCACCGGCCCGAGCTGGATCATCACGGAACAGGATGGGAAACATTATATGGAGTCCATGCGGATCGAGAAAAACCGTCCGCACCGTATGTTTCCCACGCTGCAGACAGGCGACCGCTTATGGAAGAACTATAAAGTATCCGTGACAATACAAAGGTTGTCCCGAAAAGGCATGGCGGGACTGGCGGTATGTATGAACGACAGTATTGACACGCTGGTGTTTTGCCTGCGGGATAAAGAAAAAGCGGAACTGGTCTACCGCCATAAGGAGGAGCTGATCACCTTAGCCGACTGTCTGTTTACGCATGATTGCGATACAAAGTACCGACTGACAGTGGATTGCGATGAAAATCATATCGCCTGCTATGTGGATGATAAATTGCTGCTTCAGGCAGAGAGCGATCTGGTGCGGCGGGGTGGGAAGATCGGTATCACGGCGGACTGTCCCACACGCTTTGCGGATGTGTCGGCCGCGGTATCCGATGAGGAGCTTGCCGCCTTTGAGGAGCGGAAGGCTGAAAAGCGGAAAAAAGAAATGACAGAAATGTCACATTATCCTCAAATGAAGCTGGTCAAAAAGATCGATTTGAAAAATTTCGGCACTTCTAGGCAGATTCGTTTCGGGCATCTTACGGGAACGGAGGAATGGCATATTGTGCTGGCCCAGATGCAGAAGCGCGTCAGCAGAGACGCCTACGGTTTTATCAGCTGCCTGACGGCCATCGATCTGGACGGCAGGATCCTCTGGCAGCTGGGAGAGCCTTCGGAAAACAGCGCCAGGCTGGGTAAAGTCTCCGCGGATATGCCGTTTCAGGTATACGATATTGACGGGGACGGCGCGGACGAAGTAATCGTGGGAAGAAATTTTGAGATCCAGATTCTTGAGGGCGCTACGGGAAAGGTAAAAAAATCGGCGAAAACGCCGTATTCCGATGATGAAGACAGCACTTTGATCGGCGTGCCTTTTTCTGTTTACGCTTTTGACCGGATCAATCCGGACGGCATTCGCATTTGTAATTTCCGCGGTAAGGAAAGACCGGCGGATATTCTGATCAAAGACAGATACTGCAGGGTTTACGCCCTGGATGAGGATCTGAACCTGCTTTGGAAATACAGAAGCGATAAAAATACGGGGCACTGTCCTCTTCCGGCGGACATCAACGGAGACGGAAAAGACGAGGTGCTGGTCGGTTATAACATGCTCGGCGCAGATGGGAAAAAGCTTTGGTCCTATCCTGTTACAGCCGATCACACGGACGAGATCGTCATGGGAAAATTCAAGGGGGACGGTAAAGGATACTTTGCCTGCGTTTCCGGGACACAGGGATTTTTTATCGGCGATTTCGCGGGAAATATTGTGGCAAGAGACAAAATCGGCCATGCGCAGCGGGTGAGTGTGGCGCATTATTGCAGAGAACGGGAAGGCTTTCAGATCGCCGTCACAAATTTCTGGGGCCATCAGGGCGTTATCTATCTCTATGATGCGGATGGGAAGCAGATCTGGGAGATGGAGAATGAGGAAAACGGCAATCTGGTAACGCCTGTGAACTGGGACGGCAGCGGAACGGAGCTGATTCTCACCAATGCGGAACCAGAGCGGGGCGGACTGTTAAACGGTGACGGCGTGCGCGTGGTGGCTTTCCCGAAAGACGGCCATCCTACGCTGTGCTGCGAGGCCATCGATCTGTTTGGAGATGAGAGGGAAGAACTGGTATGCTGGGATTATCACAGTATGTATATTTATACGCAGGAGGATAATCCGAAACCTCAGACCTATCATCCGGTGAAATTCCCTTCCTATAACGCTTCCAATTACAGAGGGGAATACGCTTATCCGGACAGAAGCTATCTGGATTTTGCATAAGCTGCAGAGCCTTGCAGAAGGTATATTACCGCTGTGCCAAACGGTTGTTTTTAAGCAGGTTTTGCAACCATTCATGGAAAACCTATAGAAATTCCTGGCTGAAAATGGTATGATGAACAAAGCAGCTAAAAGGGACACAATAAACAGAATGAAAGACGGAAAAAAAGCCTGACAGCCAGAAAGCCAACCGGAGAAAGTGGAACAAAAAGAGTCTTGACAGCCGGAAAGCCAAACAGAGAAAATGGAACGAAAAGAGCCTGACAGCTAGAAAGCAAAACACTGAAAACGGAACGAAAAGAGCCTGACAGCCGGAAAGCCAAATAGGGAAAGTAGAACAAAAAGAGCCTGGCAGCCGGAAAACCAACCAGAGAAAGTGGAACAAAAAAAGCCTTGGCAGCCAGAAAACCAACCAGAGAAAACGGAACGAAAAGAGCCTTGGCAGCCAAAGGGTCAAACAGTGAAAAGGAAGAAAAGTGAGGAGTGGAGATCGCTATGATAGATAGGAAGAAACTGATCGAAGGGCACGATCCGGTGCTGAAAAAGGTGGACAAAGAGTCCGCGCTGACGGTAGGAAACGGCGAGCTGGCGTTTACGGCGGATATTACGGGAATGCAGACATTGTATGAGGAGTACGATGTTCTGCCGCTGTGCACCATGTCCCAGTGGGGATGGCATACCAAACCTGTGAGTGAAGAGAGGTACGAGTACACGCTGGACGACCTTGTGATGACGGAGTACGATGTCTGTGACGGCAGACATGTGAAGTATGCCAAGAAAGAATTTGCGGGAAACGAGGAAGTCTATCAATGGCTGAGAAAGAACCCTCACCGTCTGAATCTGGCGAGGATCGGTTTCTTATATCAAGGGGAAAAAATCGGTTCACAGCAGCTGACGGATATCTGTCAGGAACTGAAATTATATGAAGGAGTTTTGGAGAGTAGTTTTTTTCTGCAGGGAATTCCCTGTAAAGTAAAGACTGTCTGTCATAATCAGGGGAAAGACCAGCTGGCTTTTCTGGTGGAAAGTCCGGCATTGTCAGACGCCAGCCTGACAGTGGCTATCCGTTTCCCCTATGGTTCTCCGGATATCACCGCTTCTAACTGGAACGCGGAAGAACTGCATACAACAGAGGTTTTGAACAAGACGGAAAAGAACATCCTTCTCAAGAGGCAGCTCGACAGAGATACCTATTTTGTGGCGATTTCCGCAAGCGGACAGATCATGGCCGGACCCGGAGCACATGAGGTTACAGTGCGGGGAGAAGGCGGCCGCCTGGAACTTGCCCTGGCGTTTTATGAGAAAGAGGGCGGCTGGGAGACGGCTCCCGCCGAGACGCCTCAGCAGATTCTGAATGCAGGCCGTCAGGGTTGGAAAGCGTTCTGGGAAAAGGGCGGCATCATCCGCCTGAACCAGAGCAAAGACGCGAGAGCCTGGGAGCTGGAGCGCAGGATCATTCTTTCCCAATATCTGATGGCGGTAAATTCCAGCGGCTCCACGCCGCCTCAGGAGACAGGGCTGATCTGCAACAGCTGGTATGGGAAAATGCACCTTGAAATGTATCTCTGGCACTGTGCATGGCTGCCGCTTTGGAACCAGTGCGATCTGCTGGAGCGGAGTTTAAAATGGTATAAGCAGCATTTGCCGCAGGCAAGGGAGAATGCGGCCAGAAACGGTTACAAGGGCGCCAGATGGCCCAAGATGATCGCGGTGGAGGGGATTGACGCGCCTTCTAAGATCGCCACTCTTTTGGTGTGGCAGCAGCCTCATATTATTTATATGATGGAGATGCAGTACCGCAATATTAAGAAACGGCAGTTTTTGGAGGAATACTGGCCCGTGGTGGAGGAAACGGCACAGTTCATGGTGGATTTTGTAGTGTGGAACGAAGAGCATGGCTGTTATGACATCCCCGCGCCGGTGATTCCCGTACAGGAGTGCCACAGAGAGACTGATACGCTGAATCCGGCTTTCGAGGTGGAATACTGGTGTGTGACGCTGCGCATTGCGGCGGAATGGGCCGGACGATTGAATAAGAAGCCGGACGAGAAATGGCTGGAGGTGGCGGAACATATGGCGGGGTTGACGCAGCAGGACGGCGTTTATCTGGCGCATGAGAAATGTCCCGCAACCTACACGGAGTTTAATAAAGATCATCCTTCCATGCTGGGGGCTTACGGCCTGATCGACAGCGGCCGTATCGATAAAGAAGTCATGAGAAACAGTCTCCATCTGGTGGAAAAATGCTGGCAATATCCCACGCTTTGGGGCTGGGATTTCGCATTGATGGCTATGACCGCCGTAAGGCTGGATGAGCCTGAGATGGCCATCGATCTATTGCTTAAAGATACGCTGAAAAACTGCTATCTGGCAAGCGGAAACAATATGCAGATCAGCCGGAAGGATTTGCCTCTGTATCTGCCCGGAAACGGTTCTCTGCTCCTTGCGGCAGCCATCATGACGGCAGGATATGAGGGATGCGGCAGGGAGCTGCCCGGTTTCCCGAAAGACGGAAACTGGACGGTGGAGTATGAGAATATCCAGCCGCTGCCATAACAGGCGCCAAATTGCCTCGGCGGGCGGCATTGCTGCGACAGGAGCCAGATCAGCGGAACCGGACAGCGTTATCAAAACAGGCGCCAAATTGCCTCGGCGGGCGGCATTGCTGCGATAAGAGCCGGATCGGCGAACCGGACAGCATTATCAAAACAGGCGACAAATTGCCTCGGCGGGCGGCATTGTCAAAACAGACGCCGGATTATAAAAATCAATTCAAACTCACAGCGGGAGGTTCAGGTATGAAATCAGTGGATGTAAAGCTTCCGGAAATTCCGGAAAGGCAGTTTTTGATTACGGAGTATGGCGCTGTGCCGAATGGAAAGACGTCCAATACAAAGGCCATTGCGGCAGCTATAGAGGCGGCTTCCCAGGCGGGAGGCGGCACGGTGGTGATTCCTGCGGGAGTGTGGCTCACAGGCCCCATCGAGTTAAAATCAAATATTAATCTCCATGCGCAGAGGGGCGCGCTGATCTGCTTTGACAAAAATCCCGAAGAATATCCGGTCTTTCTGGCAGATTACGAGGGACAGCCCCGCATCCGCACCGTATCCCCCATCCACGCCAGAGAGGCGGAGAATATCGCCATCACAGGGCAGGGAATTTTTGACGGCAACGGGCAGCTGTGGCGTCCTTTGAAGGAAGTCAAGGTGACAAAAAAACAGTGGCAGCAGTGCCTGGAAAAATCTCCTTATGTGATAAAGGGAAACGAGGGCGGTATCTGGATGCCAACGGAATCCATCTATAAAGGCGCCGTGTCCGGCGAGCCCGATGTGCTTTCACCGGATGCGGATATAGAAGCGGCGTTAAAGAAAGCGGCGGAATGTTACGACTATTACCGCCCTGTCATGGTCAGCATTGTAAAGTGTGACCGGGTATTGATCGAAGGCGTTACCCTGCAGAATTCTCCCGCGTGGAACGTACACCCGCTGTTTACTACCAATCTGACCATCCGCAATGCCAACATCAGAAATCCCTACTACGCCCAGAATGGCGATGGGCTGGATCTGGAATCCTGCAGCAGAGTACACATTCACGATGTGCAGTTTGACGTGGGAGACGATGCGATCTGCATGAAATCGGGGAAGAACGCGGTGGCGAGAAAGATTCCCGTGCCTACCGAGGACGTATACATCCATGACTGCGTGGTTTATCGCGGGCATGGAGGTTTTGTGGTAGGCAGCGAAATGTCCAGAGGTGTGCGGCGCGTCACGGTGGAGAACTGTACTTTTGTGGGAACTGATGTGGGGATCCGCTTTAAGAGCGCGCCGGGCAGGGGCGGAGTAGTGGAAGATATCGATCTGAACAATATTTACATGACGGATATTGTCAATGAGGCAGTGATTTTCACCATGGGTTATGTGCTGTCAAACTCTGACGGTTCCGAAGATAAGAATCCCACGGAAACGCCTCGGGAAGATATCCCCGAATTTAAGAATGTGAGAATGCGAAACATTAACTGCGTGGGCGCAAAACAGGCTGTCAGGATTGAGGGATTAAAGCAGCTTCCCATCCATGATCTTTTGTTCGAGGACTCTTATTTTAAGGCGGAGAAAGGCTATACGGAAAGCTTCGCGGAAAATATCGTATGGAAGAATGTTGTGATCGAAGAGGGAGTATAAATAAGCAGATGTACCTGATTGTAGGACTGGGGAACCCTGATAGCAGATATGAGAACACCAGACATAATATCGGTTTTGATGTTATTGATAAACTGTCCGAACAGGAAAACATCGGTCTGTTGGAAAAAAGGCACAAGGCGGTTTTAGGCAGGGGCATGATCGCGGGAGAGAAGTGCATTCTTGCCAAACCTCAGACCTATATGAACTTAAGCGGCGAGAGCGTGCGGGAGCTTCTGGACTATTATAAGATAGACGAGACGCGGGAACTGATCGTAATTTCCGATGATGTCAGCCTGGATGTGGGACAGCTTCGTATCCGCAAGAAGGGAAGCGCAGGAGGCCATAACGGGCTGAAGAATATTATCGCCCATCTGGGACATGACACTTTCATGCGTGTGAAGATGGGAGTGGGGGAAAAGCCCCAGGGCTGGGATCTGGCGGATTATGTTCTGGGGCGTTTTTCGCCACAGGAGCGCCGTATCATGGACGAAGCCGCAGAGCGTGCAGCAGATGCCATCCGTATGATGATCAGTCAGGATGCGGACGCGGCGATGAATGAGTTTAACAGGAAAGCCTGAATGACTGTCTGGTTTTTGCCTTACCGGGAGACTGCCTGGTAGAATGTGAGGAGAAATGTACGCACTACTGGCTCCTTTGAAGGAGATTGCCGAGTTTGAAAGTATCCGGAAATCCCTGACCGGGAAAAACACAATGGCGGCGCTGACCGGATGCGTGGATTCCCAGAAGCTGCATATGATTTATGGACTCAGCGATGGCTTGAAATGTAAAGTCATCGTTACTTATAATGATTTAAAAGCGAAAGAATTGTTCGAGGAGTACAAATTTTATGACAGAAATGTCATGTTGTATCCGGCCAAGGACCTGATCTTTTTTCAGGCTGATATCCACGGAAACCAGCTGGTGCGGGAGCGGGTGAAGACGCTTCGCCGTCTGATGGAAAAAAAACCGCTTACCATCGTCACTACTTACGCCGCGCTGATGACGCCCCAGGCGGTGTGGGACGAGGAAAAAGATATCGTGAAGGTGGAGAAGGGCGGCGTGCTTTTGGAGAAAGAACTGACCCGCCGTCTGGTGGCCATGGGGTATGAGAACAATTATCAGGTGGAGAGCGCCGGACAGTTTTCCATCCGAGGCGGCATTATCGATGTGTTTGACCTGACGGAGGAAAATCCTTACCGCATTGAGCTGTGGGGGGACGAGGTGGAGTCCATCCGCAGCTTTGATGTGCTCAGTCAGCGCTCCATTGAAAAACTGGAGAGTATCTCCATCTTTCCCGCTACGGAATTCGTGCTGGACGAGGACAGGATCCGGGCGGGACTTAAGAAACTGGAGCAGGAGGCAAAAGCGCGGGAAGCTTATTTTGGCGACTGTCATAAGCCGGAAGAGGCGCACCGGATCGCCGTCCAGGTAAAGGAACTGCGGGAACAGCTTCTGGAGTTTCAAAGTAAGGTGAATCTGGAGAGTTATATCCGGTATTTCTATGAGGATACGGTGACGCTGCCGCAGCTTTTGACGGCTCTGGGGAATCCTGTGTTTTTCCTGGAGGAACCCGCCCGCCTGAAAGAACAGGCGGAGGCGGTGGAACTGGAGTTTCGGGAAAGCATGATCCAACGGGCGGAAAAAGGATATATCCTGCCTGCTCAGATGAATCTGCTCTACAGCGGAGAACAGGTGGCCGCTGCCTTGTCGGAGGGAAGCATAGTGACCGTTTCCACCTTGGAAAACAGGAAAGGGTATTTTAAACCGGAGAGAAAACTGGATGCGGCGGCGCGAAATATCGCTTCCTATAATAACAGTTTTGAAGCCCTGGTGAAAGATCTGAAACAGTTCCGCAAAAAGGGGTACAGAGTTCTTTTGCTCTCCGGCTCCCGCACCAGGGCAAAGAGACTTGCGGAAGATCTGCGGGACGAGGAGCTCACCGCCGTGTATACGGAGGATCCTTTCCGCACCGTGCAGCCGGGAGAGATCGTCACTTATTACGGCCATGTGGGAAAAGGTTTTGAATATCCGCTGTTAAAATTTGTGGTGTTGTCCGAAACGGATATTTTTGGCGCGGAAAAGAAAAAGAAGAAAGCCGGAAAGCTGTATCACGGCCAGAAGATCAAAGATTTTAACGAGTTGAAGGTTGGCGATTATGTGGTCCATGAGACTCATGGATTGGGCATCTACCGGGGCATAGAGAAGGTGGAGGCAGACAAGGTCGTCAAAGACTATATGAAGATAGAGTATCGGGATGGAGGTATTCTCTATGTCCTCGCCACCGGTCTGGACGTTATTCAGAAATATGCTTCCGCCGATGCCAAAAAGCCAAGGCTGAATAAACTGGGGACCAAAGAGTGGGAGCGCACTAAGACCAAAGTGCGAAGCGCGGTAGACGAAGTGGCGAAAGATCTGGTGGAGCTGTATGCCGTAAGGCAGCAGAGCAAGGGTTATGTCTACGGTAAGGATACAGTGTGGCAGAAAGAGTTCGAGGAAATGTTTCCTTTTGAGGAGACGGAGGATCAGCTTGCGGCCATTGCCGATACCAAAGCGGATATGGAGAGTACAAAGATCATGGACCGGCTGATCTGCGGCGATGTGGGTTACGGCAAGACGGAGATCGCAATACGGGCCGCTTTTAAGGCGGTTCAGGAGGGGAAACAGGTGGTATATCTGGTACCTACCACCATTTTGGCGCAGCAGCATTATAATACCTTTGTCCAGAGGATGAAAGATTTCCCTGTCACTATCCATTTAATGAGTCGTTTCCGCACAGCGGCGGAAATCAAAAAGACCATCTCAGAGCTTCAGAAGGGTTTGGTGGATATTGTGATCGGTACCCACCGCGTGTTGTCCGATGATGTGAAATTTAAGGATCTGGGACTGCTCATCATCGATGAGGAACAGCGTTTCGGAGTAGCCCACAAAGAAAAGATCAAAAAGTTAAAGGAAAACGTGGATGTACTTACACTGACCGCTACCCCCATCCCCAGGACGCTTCATATGAGCCTGGTCGGCATCCGGGACATGAGCGTTCTGGAGGAGGCGCCGGAGGATAGGCTTCCCATCCAGACTTTCGTGTGTGAATACAATGAGGAACTGGTGCGGGAAGCGATCTCCAGAGAACTGGCAAGAAACGGACAGGTCTATTATGTCTATAACCGTGTCAACAACATTGCCGATGTTACATCCCAGATCGCTAAGCTGGTGCCGGAGGCGGTGGTGGCTTTCGCCCACGGACAGATGAATGAGCGCGAACTGGAGCGGATCATGTTCGACTTTATCAACGGTGAGATCGATGTGCTGGTCTCCACCACCATTATCGAGACGGGACTGGATATCTCCAATGTCAACACCATGATCATACACGATTCCGACAATTTAGGCCTTTCCCAGCTATACCAGCTAAGGGGCCGGGTGGGGCGCTCCAACCGCACGGCGTACGCGTTTTTGATGTATAAGCGGGATAAGATGCTCAAGGAAGTGGCGGAGAAACGTCTGGAAGCCATACGGGAATTTACGGATCTGGGCAGCGGGTTTAAGATCGCTATGAGAGATCTGGAGATCCGCGGCGCGGGGAATCTTTTGGGGATGCGCCAGCACGGCCACATGGAGGCGGTTGGATACGACCTTTACTGTAAAATGCTCAATGAGGCGGTGCGGACTTTAAAGGGTGTGAAGGTGGAAACGGATTTTGCCACGCTCATCGATCTGGATGTGGACGCTTTCATCCCTGATACATATATTGTAAACGAAGTGCAGAAACTGGATATTTACAAGAGGATCGCAGGCATTGAAAACGCCAGGGAGCGGGACGACATGAAAGACGAGCTGCTGGACCGCTTCGGCGATATTCCGAAATCCGTGGACAATCTGCTGCGGATCGCGCTGATCCGTGTGGCGGCCCACGGACTATACATGACGGAAGTGAAGGGAAAAAACGGCAGGATCATATTTACTTTCCGGCCGGACGCCGGGATCGACCCCGCGGGAATCCCGGGACTTTTGAAAAAATACGGGCGGGATCTGGCTTTTACCGCCTACGGGAATCCGTTTTTTACCTACAAATACAAAAAGACCGAATTGGTGGAGACGGACGCGGAACTTCTGCTCGATAAGGCGGAGGAACTGCTGGAAGATTTTAAGGGAGTTTTATTACCCTTATAAAATGATACCTTCTATTCAGAACAAGGCAGACAAGCGCTGAATAGGAGGTATTTTTATGAAAGGTTATCATACTGCAAACGGTTATATGGGACTGGTGGACGGCAGCTATATTTTATTTGCCAGCGAGGAAGATTACAGAGAGTATCTTACGGACAGCGATGAATGATTCCTCTCTTTTCTGTTAGGTATAAATATGGTATAATGACCTTATTCAAGGACAGAGGTATCCATATCGTGAATGCGGAGTATTTATGGTATAACGGCCTTATTCAAGGTCGGAGGCATCCATACTGTGAATGCGGAGTATTTATGGTATAATGACCTTATTCGAGGCAGATAGCGGCCGAATGTGTTCTGTGACTCTTGCGGCATTCGTCAAGTAAGCCATACTGACTTTATGCTCGCGCAGGCAACGGCACAAGGGCGGCCTTGCTGCACTGGCGCATTGCTCGCGGGAATCAACCAACATAAAAAGAAAGAGAGGGAAACACATGAAGAAAGAATTTGATTTGCTGTCATTGGGAGAGATCATGCTTCGTCTGTCGCCGCCGTCCAATGAGCGCATGACCAGAGGCGACACTTTCAGCAAGCAGGCGGGCGGCGCGGAGCTTAATTCCGCAACAGGCGCCGCCATGCTGGGACTTCGCTGCGGCATCATCTCCAAGCTTCCCGCAAACGATCTGGGAATGTATATTAAAAACCGTGTCCGTCTCTGCGGCGTCAGCGATGATTTTCTGGTGTATGACGAGGATAAAGACGCGCGTCTGGGCGTATATTATTATGAGAGCGGCGCATATCCCCGAAAACCTCGTATCGTTTATGACAGAAAGAATACCTCCATCAATAAATTGTCCATCAATGATTATGATGAGAAAATTTTCGATTCCGCCCGTTGTTTCCACACCAGCGGGATCACTCTGGCATTGAGCCCCCAGCTTCGGGAGACGGCTATTGAAATGATCAAAAGGTTTAAGGAGCACGGCACTATTATTTCTTTTGATGTGAATTTCCGAGGCAACCTTTGGAGCGGTCCGGAGGCAAAGGCATGCATCGAAACCATTCTTCCCTATGTGGACATCTTTTTCTGCTCGGAGGAAACTGCCCGCCTGACCTTTTTGAAAGAGGGAGACGCCAAAAGCATTATGAAGAGCTTTACGAAGGACTTCCCGATCTCCATTGTGGCGTCTACCCAGCGTATTGTGCACAGCCCGAAGCGCCATACCTTTGGCTCCATCATCTACAGCGCAAAGGATGACACTTATTATGAGGAAGCTCCCTATGCGGATATCGAAGTGGTAGACCGGATCGGAAGCGGAGACGCGTATATCTCCGGTGTGCTCTACGGGCTTTTGGCTCATGAAGGAGATTACCAGAGGGCGCTGGAATACGGTAACGCTATCAGCTCTCTGAAAAATACCATTCCCGGAGATCTGCTCTCCACCGATCTGAAAGAGATCAACAGCATCATTAAAGAGCACAAATCCACCGGACGGGTATCGGAGATGGACCGATAGGACGCGGCGCGGTTTTCTTTCGATGAATGAAGAAACATGTATAATTATCTTCCATTTACAAATACTACAAAGGCGCTGGATGATGTGTATACGAAATGGAGGAAAAAAGCATGAAAGCGACAGGTATCGTAAGAAGAATAGATGATCTGGGCAGGATCGTGATTCCCAAGGAGATCCGCAGGACGCTGCATATCAGAGAGTCCGACCCGTTAGAGATCTACACGGATAAAGAAGGGCAGGTAATTCTGAAGAAATACTCTCCCATCGGTGAGATGTCTACTTTTGCGAAGCAGTATGCAGAAAGCCTGGCACAGGTATCGGGACATGCGGCGTTGATCGCGGACAGGGATCAGTTCATTGCGGCTGCGGGCGGTTACAAACAGATGGTAAACAAATCCGTGAGCAAGCAGCTGGACGAAAAGGTGCACAACAGAGAGACCGTTATGGCCGCTAAAGGCGACAGAAATTTTATTACGATTTGTGAGGAAGTCAACAATGATTACCAGCATGAGGCAATCACTCCTATCCTGTGTGAAGGAGATGTGATCGGGAGCGTGGTACTTTTGCAGAATGATAATAAGGCGCGTATGGGAGAAGTGGAACAGAAGCTTCTGCTCTCCGCGGCAGGCTTTCTTGGAAGACAGATGGAGCAGTAACTCCATCTGTCTTTTTAAAGTACATGAAACCGCGAAGAATATGTCCCGGAACTTTAAGAAACGCACGGCGGCGCTTTCCATAGCAGCCCGGTCGGAGAACGGAACGCGGCTATTTTACAAGCTGGTTGCGGCCGTTTAATTTTCCCTGACGGAGTTTTTCATCGGCCAGGCGCAGCAGATCCGTCATATTGTCGGCTTCATCGCCCTTTGTCAGGCCTATGGTCATGGTCACTTTAATGCGCTTGTCATTGTGGCGGTTTATCATGGAACGGATGTCCGCCAGAATGGCCTCCGAAGCGGCGGCAGAGGCGTCCAGTGACATATTTTCAAATATCAGAAGAAATTCTTCCCCGCTCCAGCGGGCGGCGAGGCCTTTGCCATGCATATGTTTCTGCAGCTTTTCCGATACATTTTTCAGGATCAGATCGCCGTAATCCTGTCCGAAAGTGTCATTGATCTTTTTGAAATAATCGATGTTGCCGAGGGCGATACAGAAGGGAGTGCCGTAGTCCTTATGATTTTTGATGGTCTGACGCAGCTTGATCGTCCCTGTCCGGCGGTTGGCGAGAGTCGTCAGATTATCCTGATTCAGCATGGAATTGAGGGAATTCTGGATGGTCAGGCTAAAGCGCGCCATATCTCCCAGCTCGTCCCCGCGCTCTGTGATCGCAGGCTCCAGTTTTCCCTCGGTGTTGCCCGCGGACAATGTTCGCAGGAAATCGTGGATCTTTAACAATGGTGACGTAAATTGCTGTGTGTGCAGGAACAGAAAGACAAGGATCGCCAGAGTCAGTATGAAGTCCACGGCGATCAGCGGCATGACGGTTTTGCGGATCGCGTTATTTACATCTTTGCAGGGTTTCCCCACAAAAACCATGCCGATTACGCTGCCGTCCTGCTGAAACAGCGGCGCATAATAGGAAAAGTAGCTGTCGCCGTAGATCAGGATATTTTCGTTGTAGTAAGGTTCCCCGGTGGGCAGAACGGTTTCCGCAACGATCTCTGGGGCGCCGGAGCCGATGATCCGCTGGCCGTCCGTGCCGGTGATGGTAGTCAATATGCGGGTGTCCTGATAGAAAATGGTGATATCCAGTCCGGTGTCATCTTTGACACGGTCGATCAGGCTGAAATCGGAAGTCAGATCTGCATCGCCCTTATAAAACCGCAAAGATTCCTCGCCGGAGAGAGAAAAATCTCCGGGGTAGAGCATATCGTACATGGTGACCAGCGTGTGGGAGACATGTTCCAGTTCGTTTTCCACCTGGCTATACATAGAATTAGTAAAACGGTTTGTAGCCATGGCTGCAATTACGATCATCGATAATAGAAGCGGTATGATGTGGGCTGCCTGAAGAGTGTATGTTATTTTACCTTTGCCCTGCCGGTTTGCCATAAGATTTCTCTCCTTTCCGATTTCCGGGGATGTATTTGTCCGGTATTCTGCGGATATCACGTTGGGGTGTGCTGTCCGGTATTTGGACCGGTATCGCGCTGCGGTGTGCTGTCCGGTATTCAGCGGGTATCACGTTGGATGTACTGTCCGGTATTCAGCGGGTATCACGTTGGAATGTGCTGTCCGGTATTCAGCGGGTCTCACGTTGAAATGTGCTGTCCGGTATTCAGCGGATATCACGTTGGGATGTGCTGTCCGGTATTCTGCGGATATCACATTGCGGTGTGTATTGTCCGATTTTGAACCGGGAACCATGTTATTTATATGAAAATTATACTAATTTTGTCTGGAAAAGGCAACAGTCCTTTACTTTTTTGACTTTTTTTGATAAGATGTCAGTGAGAATCTAAGTCTGAGTATATGGAGGCAAGGAAGTCTGTGAGTCGCATAAATGTTATCACATCATTATACCCTGCTGCTAAATTTACATTGGCGTTGACCGTTCACGAGGCGAACAGCCGGATGTATCTTTTTTTGGGCGAACGCCAGTATTCTTCCTTCTATAAGGTTGTAAAGGAGGAGGACGTGCAGCGTCTTAAGAACGCAGTGGAAAAATGTAAAAAACTGCTTCCCGATGAAGAGATCAGCGAATGTATCCGGCTGTTGGACCAACAGGGGGAATACGGGAAATATATCGTCACACTGAAAAACTGTGATGAGGAAGAATACGTCTATCTTGAAATGCAGAGGCTCGGGGGTGATGAGAGAGAACTCAAGGAGCTAAAAGATCGGCTGGAACTGTTTGAAACCTATCTGACGATCAATGGGAAAGCGCTCTTTATTTATTCGCCGCAGGATGATATGTTCCATTTGTTCTGGATGGATTACAGCCAGGTGATGGACGTCTGCAAGATGCCTCTGAAGGAATGGCGCAGGCAGGTGGCGGAGAAGAAGCTGGTGGCGGTCAAGGATATGGGCGCCTTTGAGAACTTCTGCGATACCCTTGCCCAGGGCAGCAGCGAGCAGACTTTCACGTTTTCGGGCCGGATTCTTTCCTTCGGGGATACGCAGGATGGATATAAGATACAAATGATTCCCAGGGAGCATCAGGGCAGGAAGATCGTGCTGGGCGTCTGGGCGCTGGTGAACGAGAAGACCGGCGGGGATGCGGACGATTATCTGGAGGGAACTTTTGTGGATTCCCTGACGAAGATCCTGAACAAGAAATCCATTACGGAATATGCTCAGAGGACGGTAAAGCCGGGCAGTCAGGTCGCCGTGGTCATCGTTGACGTGGATTATTTTAAAAACTTTAATGACACTTACGGACATCTTTTCGGCGATCAGGTGATCGTGGCGGTTGCCGATGCGATCAGAAACGCCGTTGGCGAAAACGGAATGGTCGGCAGGATCGGCGGCGATGAGTTTCTGGTCATTTTGAAGGATTACAGTGATGAGGCCGGTTTGAGAAGTTATTTAAGGAGCATCAAATTCAATGTCAGTATGCTGTTTCTGGACAGGATGGGGGAAAAAAGGCTGACCTGTTCCATCGGGGCATCTCAGTGCGGCGTGGATTCCAATGATTACAACGAGCTGTTCCGCATTGCGGACAAGGCTTTATATATAGCGAAACAAAAGGGCAGGAACCGATTTATTATCTATGACGTAAAGAAGCACGGCAAGTTCCATATGGCGGACGCGGGATTTGATCTGACGGAAATCCGGGACGGCTTTTATTCCGAGAGCGATATGAGCAGGATGAATAAGCTTTTGGCAAAGATGGTTTTAAACGGTCGGGATTGTCTGCCGGAGATTCTGGAACTGCTGGTTCATATCGTGATGAGCGACAGGATCGTGATCTTCTGGGGAGAGCAGCGCGATGTGATAGCCCAATACCCCATGGATTATATGTGGGATCAGGATGAACTGTATACGTTTGAGGCGGCGGATTACCTGAGTCAGTTTGAGGATGATGTTCTGGTTAAGACCAATACCAATTCCATGGAGTACACTTTCCCTGCGGTTTTCCGCATCCTGAAAAAACACGGCGTGCAGAGCTATATCCAGATTCTGCTCCGAAACGGCGCAGGAGAGCCTTACGGAATGGTCTCTCTGGAATCGTGCAGCAACCGGAACGATTTCTCCAAGCTGGCGGTGCAGCTGGTGGAAAATATGTGCAGGATCTTAAACGCCGTGCTGATACGGGAGATCACGGAGAAGTAGGATCCGGGCGCCGGGCCGCGCTCCCTTATGAAGTTTTATCCCAGAGCGTTTGCGCAATGGGGTGTGGCACCATTGTTTTTTAATAGTTCTTTTTATTTTTTGCACTATCTCTTGACAAGTAAAAATAGAAAATACTATAATGCTGAATATGATATTGAAAGAAATGCCATGACGAAGAGAGTAACCGTGTCGGGAAAGGCAAAGCGAGCCGGCGAGGGTGGAAGGCCGGTGCGAGTAGGGACGCGGTGAAAATCACTTCCGAGCAGTCAGGACAAAAGGAACGGCGCGGCCTAGTACCGGTAGCCCTGAACGATGATCCCACGTTACGGGATGCCATATAACTTTCGCAAACTCTCGCGGAGTTTTCGGAAGCGTATGATGTAACAGGTGGTAGCGATGTTTCAGACCTCGTCCTTTTACAGGGCGGGGTCGTTTTTTTTCGTTGAAAAGCAGGCGCGATATGCCGGGAGGTTACAGACAGGGCATAGACAGGGGAAGCAGAAGAGAAGTCAACGAAAAGCCCAAACAAAACCATCGGAAAGCCAGGGAGAGGCAGAGGCACAGCTAAGGAGAAGCCAAAGCAATACAAACGTCACAGGAACAGGACAAAAAGCATAATGAAAGGAAGGTATAAAATGTACCGGCAGGTTGACAACACATTAAATTTTGTGGAGAGAGAGAAAGCGATTGAGAAATTCTGGGCGGACAATGATATTTTTCAAAAAAGTATCGACAGTCGTAAAGAAGGGCCCGTTTACACGTTTTATGACGGCCCGCCCACCGCGAACGGCATGCCCCACATCGGCCATGTGGAGACGCGTACCATCAAGGATATGATCCCCAGATACCGCACCATGAAGGGTTATATGGTGCCCAGAAAGGCAGGGTGGGACACCCATGGACTGCCTGTGGAGCTGGAGGTGGAAAAGCTGCTGGGTCTGGACGGTAAGGAGCAGATTGAGGAGTATGGCCTGGCTCCCTTTATCGACAAGTGTAAGGAGAGCGTTTGGAAATATAAGGGTATGTGGGAGGACTTTTCCGCTACCGTGGGATTCTGGGCGGATATGGATAACCCCTACGTCACTTATGACGATGATTTCATTGAGTCCGAGTGGTGGGCCCTCAAAACCATCTGGGATAAAGGGCTTTTGTATAAAGGCTTTAAGATCGTGCCTTATTGCCCCCGCTGCGGCACCCCTCTGTCCAGCCATGAAGTGGCGCAGGGTTATAAAGCTGTGAAAGAGCGTTCCGCTATCGTCCGTTTCCGGTGTGTGGGCGAGGACGCCTATTTCCTCGCGTGGACGACCACGCCCTGGACGCTGCCCTCCAATGTGGCGCTGTGTGTGAATCCGGAGGAAACTTACTGTAAGGTCAGGGCTGCGGACGGAAGAACCTATTATATGGCGCAGGCGTTATTGGACCAGGTGCTGGGCGGTCTGGCGCAGGACGGACAGGCGGCCTATGAAGTGCTGGAAACTTACACTGGCAAAGATCTGGAGTATAAAGAGTATGAGCCGCTCTTTGCGTGCGCCGGAGAAGCTGCTGCCAAGCAGCGGAAAAAGGGACATTTCGTCACTTGTGACAGTTATGTCACAATGACGGACGGTACGGGTATCGTACACATTGCCCCCGCTTTCGGTGAAGACGATGCCAATGTGGGCAGGAAATATGATCTGCCCTTCGTGCAGTTTGTGGACAGCAAGGGAGACATGACTGAGGAGACGCCCTACGCAGGAACGTTTGTAAAAGACGCCGACCCGAAGGTCCTGAAAGATCTGGACGCGGAAGGGAAGCTGTTCGATGCGCCTAAATTTGAGCATGATTATCCCTTCTGCTGGAGATGCGACACGCCTCTTCTGTACTATGCGCGGGAGTCCTGGTTTATCAAAATGACGGCGGTAAAGGATGATCTGGTGCGCAACAATAAGACCATCAACTGGATTCCCCAGTCCATCGGGGAGGGACGTTTCGGCAACTGGCTGGAGAACATTCAGGACTGGGCCGTTTCCCGAAACCGCTACTGGGGCACTCCGTTAAATGTCTGGGAGTGTGAGTGCGGACATATGCACGCGGTGGGAAGCCGTCAGGAATTATATGAATTGAGCGGCAATGAGGAAGCTAAGACGGTGGAATTTCACAGGCCTTATATCGATGCCATCACTATCCCCTGCCCCGAGTGCGGCAAGACCATGAAGCGTGTGCCCGAGGTGATCGACTGCTGGTTTGATTCGGGGGCGATGCCTTTTGCACAGCATCATTATCCTTTTGAAAATAAAGATCTGTTTGAGCAGCAGTTCCCCGCCCAATTTATTTCCGAGGCGGTGGATCAGACCAGGGGATGGTTTTACTCTCTTCTGGCGGAGTCCACGCTGTTGTTTAACAAGGCGCCCTATGAGAACGTGATCGTTATGGGCCATGTGCAGGATGAGAACGGTCAGAAAATGAGCAAATCCAAAGGTAACGCCGTTGATCCTTTTGACGCGCTGCAGACCTACGGCGCAGATGCCATCAGATGGTATTTTTACACCAGCGCGGCTCCCTGGCTGCCTAAAAGGTTTTCCGGGAAGGCTGTGATGGAAGGACAGAGAAAGTTCATGGGTACGCTGTGGAATACCTATGCCTTTTTTATCCTGTACGCCAATATTGACGGGTTTGACGCTACCGCATATCAGTTGGAATACGACAAACTCACTGTGATGGATAAGTGGCTGCTGTCCCGTTTGAACACCATGGTGGCGGAAGTGGATCATAATCTTGACAAATACCGGATACCGGAGGCGGCGAAGGCGCTTCAGGATTTTGTGGATGAGATGAGCAACTGGTATGTGCGCCGCAGCAGGGAGCGCTTCTGGGCAAAAGGTATGGAGCAGGATAAGGTCAATGCTTATATGACGCTGTATACGGCCCTTGTGACAGTCTGCAAAGCGGCAGCGCCTATGGTGCCCTTTATGACGGAAGAGATTTATCAGAATCTGGTGCGAAGCACTGATGCTTCCGCGCCGGAAAGCATTCATTTGTGCGACTTCCCTCAGGCTGAGGAAAGCTATGTTGACAAGGAATTGGAGAACTCCATGGAGGATGTGCTGGAAGCCGTGGCGTTGGGACGCGCCTGCCGGAACGATGCGGCCATCAAGAACCGCCAGCCCGTCAGCCGCATGTATATCAAGGCGGACTTTATGCTGGAGAAGTTTTATGTGGATATCATAGAGGAAGAACTGAACGTCAAGGAAGTGGTGTTCACGGATGATGTGAGGGATTTTACCTCCTACACTTTTAAGCCTCAGCTTCGCACGGTAGGCCCGAAGTACGGCAAACAGCTGGGTGGCATTCAGAAGGTGCTGGCGTCCCTGGACGGCAATAAAGCCATGGACGATCTGAACGCCGAGGGGAGACTCATCTTTGAAGTGGAGGGCGTGAACGTTGAACTGACGAGGGAAGACCTTCTCATCGATATGGCGCAGAAGGAAGGGTACGTTTCCCAGGAAAACAACCGTATGACTGTGGTGCTCGACACGAATCTGACGCAGGAGCTGATCGAGGAAGGCTTTGTCTACGAGATCATCAGCAAGATCCAGACCATGCGCAAAGACGCGGGATTTGAAGTGATGGATCATATACGCGTCTCCCTGAACGGAAACGACAAGCTGGCACAGTTAGCCGGGAAGAATCAGGATGTGATCGCCGGGAAGGTTCTGGCGGATGAACTGACCTGCGGGGCGTCCTATCGGGTTTTGAAAGAATGGAATGTAAATGGCGAGACGGTGGAGATTGCCATAGAAAAGGTTTGAAATTCTTCCATATTCTGTTATAATAGAGATTGTGTTTGTTAATAGTGTATTCAGGTAATTGCTCCGCCCGGTCGGTACGGGGTTTGCAAACGCCGGAATAGCGTATTTGAGAAAAGGAGATAAGAATGAAGAACACAATGACCAGAAAGCCCGCGGCGGCGCCTGCGGAGCCGAATAAGTTAAAGTTTAATAAAGATCTCTTTAAGAGAAGCGTTGAATATAATATCAGAACGCTGTACCGCAAGGATCTGTCTGATGCCACCCCCCAGCAGGTTTTTCAGGCGGCATCTCTTGCCATCAAAGACCAGATCATAGAGAACTGGATCAAGACCCAGAAGGCCTATGAAAAAGAGGACCCCAAGATGGTGTATTATATGTCCATGGAGTTTCTGATGGGCCGCGCGCTGGGAAACAATATTATCAATCTTCAGGCCTCCGCCCCTGTGAAGGAGGCGCTGCAGGAGCTGGGATTCGACCTGAATCTGGTGGAGGACCAGGAGCCGGACGCCGCTCTGGGAAACGGCGGACTGGGACGTCTGGCCGCCTGCTTTATGGATTCTTTGGCAAGTCTGGGTTATCCCGCTTACGGCTGCGGCATCCGCTATCGCTACGGTATGTTTAAGCAGGAGATCCGCGATGGCTATCAGGTGGAAGTGCCTGACAACTGGCTGGCGGACGGCAATCCTTTCGAGCTTCGCAGACCGGAGTATGCAAAAATAGTGAAATTTGGCGGCCGTGTGGCTGTATATAACGATGAAAACGGCAATACCCACTTTGATCAGGAGGATTATCAGGCTGTCAGGGCTATTCCTTTCGATCTTCCCATCGTGGGTTATGGCAATGGCATCGTAAATACTTTGCGTATCTGGGACGCCGAGCCTATGGACGGGTTCAGACTGGATTCTTTCGATCAGGGAGATTACCGCAAGGCGGTGGAGCAGGAGAATCTGGCCAGAAATATCGTGGAAGTTTTGTATCCCAACGATAACCATTACGCCGGAAAGGAACTGCGCCTCAAGCAGCAGTATTTCTTTATCTCCGCGTCTGTGCAGGAAGCGGTGCAGAAGTACATGAGAAAGCATGATGATATCCACCGCTTTTATGAGAAGGTGACGTTCCAGCTCAACGATACCCATCCTACTGTGGCGATCCCCGAGCTGATGAGGATCCTGCTGGACGAGTACAATCTCTCCTGGGATGAGGCGTGGGATATCACCACCAAAACCTGCGCTTACACAAACCACACGATTATGGCGGAGGCTCTGGAAAAATGGCCTATCGATCTGTTCTCCAGACTGCTTCCCAGAATCTATCAGATCGTGGAAGAGATCAACCGCAGATTTATCATGCAGATTGAGGAGAAATACCGGAACGTCTATGGAGTAGATGTGCAGGAAAAGATCCGCAAGATGGCGATTTTGTACGATGGACAGGTGAAAATGGCTCATATGGCTATCGTTGCGGGCTATTCCGTAAACGGCGTGGCAAGGCTGCATACCGAGATCCTGAAAAAGCAGGAGCTTAGGGACTTCTACGAGATGTTCCCGGAGCGTTTCAACAATAAGACCAACGGTATCACTCAGAGACGTTTCCTGCTCCACGGCAATCCCCTGCTGGCGGACTGGGTAACTTCCCATGCGGGATCCGGCTGGATCACCGACCTGACGAAGATCGGCAGGATCAAGGAACTGGCGGACGATAAAAAGGCACAGAAGGAGTTTATGGAGATCAAGCATCAGAATAAGCTGCGTCTGGCGAAATATATTAAAGAGCACAATAATATCGAGGTGGATCCCAATTCCATCTTTGACGTACAGGTAAAGCGTCTCCATGAGTACAAGAGACAGCTTCTGAACATTTTGCACGTGATGTACCTTTACAACCAGCTCAAAGAGAATCCTTCCATGGAGTTCTATCCCAGAACGTTTATCTTCGGCGCAAAGGCGGCTGCAGGGTATAAGACGGCAAAGCTGACCATCAAGCTGATCAACTCCGTTGCGGAAGTGGTCAATAACGATAAGTCCATCGGCGGTAAGCTGAAGGTTGTATTTATTGAGAACTATAATGTTTCCAATGCGGAGATCATCTTTGCCGCGGCTGATGTTTCCGAGCAGATTTCCACAGCCAGCAAGGAAGCTTCCGGTACGGGAAATATGAAATTCATGTTAAATGGCGCCCTGACACTGGGCACCATGGACGGCGCCAACGTGGAGATCGTGGAGGAAGTGGGCGAAGAAAACGCGTTTATTTTCGGTCTGTCTTCCGATGAAGTGATCTACTATGAGAACAACGGCGGTTATTACCCCATTGAGATCTTTAACAGCAACGCGGACATTAAGAAAGTGCTGACCCAGCTGATCGATGGCACATATTCTTCCGACAAGGAGCTGTTTAAGCCTCTCTACGATACGCTGTTAAACAAAGATACTTACTTTATCCTGAAAGATTTCAGATCATATGCGGATGCGCAGAAGAAAGTGGAGGCAGCCTACAGGAATACCTCCGGCTGGGCTAAGAGCGCCATTTTGAATGTGGCATGTTCCGGCAAGTTTACTTCCGACAGGACCATTCAGCAGTATGTGGACGAGATCTGGCATCTGGATAAGGTGGTATTGTAAGAAACAGGCCTTTTGCGGCATGCAATGAAAACGAAATGAATGGAACAGAATAAAGAAGACCGCATGAATCAAATATTCCGGCGTGCAGTGCTCCTTGTGTGTGCGGCCGCCTCAGCAGTATGTCTGGGCGGCTGCAGCCATAAGGAAGAAGAATGGGAGAAAAAAATTACGGAGGAAACCGTGTATGTGGACGGCCTGGAGGGAGAGTACACATTTTTGTTTCTCACCGATTCCCATGTGGTCATACAGGATAAAAATGCATCGCAGCAGGAACAGGAATTTGCGGACCAGCGCTACGCCATGTTTTACAATGAGGAGGGCGTTGCCGCCAAGGATCAGTTTCCGGCATGGGTCAGGTACGCCAATGAAATGGAAGTGGACGCCGTGCTGCTGGGAGGAGATATCATCGATTCGCCTTCCGATGCCAATGTGGAATGGCTGCGCGGGCAGCTTGCGAAACTAAAGATGCCTTATCTGTATGTGCCGGGAAATCATGACTGGACATACCCCTGGGATTATATGACGGATTACGGTAAAGAAACGTACCTTTCCAAACTGTCAGACATGATGCAGGGACATGCTCCGTTGCAGTCGCTGGCGGTGGGAGAACTGCTTCTGGTGGGCGTAGACGACAGTTCTAATCAGGTGAACCCGGACGCCATATCCGGTTATGAGGATCTTCTGCGTCAGGGGAAACCTGTGATCGTTATGACACATGTGCCGTTTGCCACCGATACGCTGTCGGCGAAGGCGGCGCTGGAATGGGAGAATCCGACCGTGATCGGAGAAGATCAGGAAGCGGGGATCTGGCCCAACGATACATCGTGTTTTTTCCGTGAACTGACTACAGCGCGGGATACGCCGGTAAAGCTGCTGTTGTCAGGGCATGTGCACCTTTATGACGATAGCGTCATAAATGGGGAAACTTCCGTGCGCCAGATCGTGGGGGACGGCGGCTATGAAGGATGCGCGCTCCTGCTCCATGTAAAGGGACGCTGAAAGCGGCAGAAAGATTACGGGACACAGGGATATAAAGGCACACAGAGATATAAAGGCACAGCCGCGGCCTTGGACCCAAAAGAGTAAGCAGATCAACGGCGAATTGCAAGTGTAACAGGGCAGGTAAAGCGGTATACAGGAGGATGACATGCGGTATTATAATATTGTGCAGCCGCCGCTTAAGATTTACGGTCTGGCGGTGGCGGATGCGAAAGAGAGGCGGTTCTGGCGGCTTGCGCCCGGGATGCTGGAGCGGATGCCCCAGTACGATTTTTTAGGCAGAAGGGCTGTGGGAGGAAGAGTGCGTTTTGCAACGGATTCTTCCTGTATCTTTGTCCGTATGACTCTTGCCTGCGCGAAGGAAGATATCAATATTCCCCTTTCCGGTTCGGCGGGGGCGGATATCTACTTGGGCAGGGGGAAGGAGTCTGCGTATCTGGGATATATCGCGCCGGACAATCATTGTCAGGAAGAGATCACGGCAGAAAAAAGTTTCTGCAAAGGGGAACAAAAGGAGATTGTGACCGTCAATCTGCCCCGGAACGATCTTCTGCTTTCCATGGAGATCGGCGTTGACGATGACGCGCATGTGGAGGAAGCGCCTCAATATACGGTGTCGTCTCCCATTGTGTTTTACGGTTCCTCCATCACGGAAGGGGGCTGCGCCTCCAGAGCGGGGAACGCCTATACCAGCATTGTGTCTCGGTGGCTGGATGCGGATTACAGAAACTTTGGATTTTCAGGTTCGGCCAGAGGCGAGGAGGAATTTGCAAAGTATCTTGCCGCTATGGAGGATATGAGCGCCTTTGTGTACGACTATGACCATAACGCAAAGGATCCAAAGCAGCTTGCGGACACTCATGAACGCTTTTTTCAGATCGTCAGGGAGAGTCATCCCGACCTTCCCGTACTTATCATGACCCGACCGGATACCGATAAAAATAAGGAGGATTCGGAAGCCAGAAGAGCGATTATTTACGATACATACCAGAAAGCGAAAGACCGGGGAGACAAAAAAGTCTGGTTCCTCGATGGCGGAAAGTTTTTTGGTGAACAGGGAAGGGCGGAATGCACCGTGGACGGCACCCATCCCAACGCGCTGGGATTTATGCGGATGGCGGAGGCGGTGTATCCGGTTTTGAAGGAAATGCTGGAAATATAGGCGGAATTATCGCGTCAGACGAAATGCAGATACCGGAACTGGTGATGGTTGAGCACTGTCTGACACGGATATGATTGCCTGTGCTTTAGGGAGGATGTAAATTATGTCAGTTCTTTCTGTTTATTTTCTGATTATGGCCCTATGTAATTTTTTTGATGCAAAATTTGGCAGAAGAGAGAATATGGAAGACAGCGTGCGAAAAAAATACCGCAGATGGGCGTCCCTTGCATACCTCTACCTTTCCTTTGCAACAGCGGGTATTTTTATAGCCGATACCTTTTGGCGCATTGACGTAGGATTTGTCAAAATAATCGCGATATATGCGGTTCCTTTGCTGTATTTGGTATTCATCAACAAAAAATTTTCAGCGAAGTAACTGTGAAACGGTTAAAAGTTACTTAAAAAGCAACCTGTTCCCCGGCGGGGCGGTTGCTTTTTTGGTGTCCCAGGATCATCATTCGGCCTGTCAACCGTGCATAGTGGTTCGGCAGAGGGTCACGTTAGGACACAAGGAAAAGGGTTGATTTGGCATTGCATTAAAAGCCGGTTTCTTTTATAATAAATATTTAGTGAATCGGAAATAACCAATATCATCTTAACGGCCGGACAGAACAGTTCCGGAATCGACAAGGAGGAATCGTATGGTAACATTATTAGAGGGCGGGGCCTATCTGGTAAACGGCACGGATATCGTGCCCGACAATGCTAAAGCGGCTGCCGCCATAAAGGCAAAAACCGGAAAAGAGGTTTCCAAGGAGGAGGCGCGCAGGCAGACCATAGCCTACGGGATCCTTGAAAGTCATAATACGTCCGGAAACATGGAAAAGCTTAAGATCAGGTTTGACAAGCTGACCAGTCACGACATCACCTTTGTAGGCATTATTCAGACGGCAAGGGCATCGGGACTGCAAAAGTTTCCTATGCCCTATGTATTGACCAACTGTCACAATTCGCTCTGTGCGGTGGGAGGCACCATCAATGAAGACGATCATATGTTCGGACTGACCTGCGCCAAAAAGTACGGCGGCGTCTATGTGCCGCCTCATCAGGCGGTCATTCATCAGTTTGCGAGGGAAATGCTCGCCACAGGCGGCGGTATGATCCTTGGCTCCGATTCCCATACCCGTTATGGCGCGTTAGGCACCATGGCGGTGGGCGAGGGAGGCCCTGAGCTGGTCAAACAGCTTTTGAACCAGACATACGATATCAATATGCCGGAAGTGGTGGGCGTGTATCTGACAGGAGCCCCCGTAAAAGGCGTAGGCCCTCAGGATGTGGCTCTGGCCATCATAGGCGCTGTGTTCCGGAACGGCTATGTCAAGAATCGCGTGATGGAGTTCGTAGGTCCCGGCGTAGCTTCCCTGAGCGCTGATTTCCGTATCGGCGTTGACGTCATGACTACGGAGACGACCTGTCTGTCTTCGATCTGGAAAACGGATAAGGAAATTGAGGAATTTTATGAGATCCACGGGCGCAAGGCGGATTACAGGGAACTGGACGTGAAAGAGACGGCGTATTACGATGGTATGATACAGGTGGATCTGTCCAAGGTACGTCCCATGATCGCTATGCCTTTCCATCCCAGCAATACATACACGATTGAGGAATTAAACGCTAACCTGATGGATATTCTGGATGAGACTGAGAAGCGGGCCCAGGTGAGTCTGGACGGCGCGGTGGAATTTCATTTAAAAGATAAAGTAAAAAACGGTAAACTGATGGTGGATCAGGGTATTATCGCGGGCTGCGCGGGAGGCGGTTTTGAGAATATCTGCGCCGCGGCGGATATCATGAAGGGACGCTATATCGGTTCCGATGGGTTTACTTTAAGCGTATATCCCGCTTCCATGCCTGTATATATGGAGCTGATCAAAAACGGATGCGCCGCCGCGCTGATGGAGACAGGCGCGGTGCTTAAGACGGCTTTCTGCGGCCCTTGCTTCGGCGCGGGCGATACCCCGGCCAACAATGCGTTCAGTATCCGTCATTCTACCAGAAACTTCCCCAACCGTGAGGGAAGCAAACTGCAGAATGGCCAGATCGCTTCCGTGGCGCTGATGGACGCCCGTTCCATCGCGGCCACCGCCGCAAACAAGGGCGTGCTTACGCCTGCGACCGATTTTGACGGCGAGATCGGAAAATACAAATATCATTTTGACAGCACGATTTACGCGAACCGTGTGTTTGATTCCAAGGGCGTGGCGGATCCCGATACTAAGATCCAGTTCGGCCCCAATATCAAAGACTGGCCCGCAATGGGCGAACTGCCTGAAAATCTGGTGCTTCAGGTCGTAAGCGAGATTCATGACCCTGTGACTACCACGGATGAACTGATCCCTTCCGGGGAGACTTCTTCCTACCGTTCCAATCCTCTGGGTCTGGCAGAGTTTACCCTCAGCCGCAAGGATCCCGAGTATGTGGGGCGGGCCAAGGCAATCCATGTTCTGGAGGAAGAGCGCAGGAAGGGCGGCCATCCCTGCCATGTCATGCCTGAGATTAAGAATATCATGAATCCGATCAAGGCGAAGTATCCGGAAGTGAATCATACCAATACCGGTTTCGGATCCACTATTTTTGCCGTAAAGCCCGGAGACGGCTCCGCCAGAGAGCAGGCGGCATCCTGCCAGAAAGTATTGGGCGGCTGGGCTAATATCGCCAATGAGTATGCTACCAAGCGTTACCGCTCCAATCTGATCAACTGGGGAATGCTGCCCTTCCTGATCGGGACAGGGGAGCTGCCTTTCCATAATCTGGACTATCTGTTTATCCCTGACATCCGAAAGGCTGTGGAGGAGAAAAATGACGATATTGTCGCTTTTGTGGTAAAGGACGGCGCCATGACGGAATTTCATTTAAAACTCGGCGAACTGACAGACGAGGAACGACAGATCATTCTGAAAGGCTGTCTCATCAATTATAACCGGGTGTGAAAAAAGACCTGTAAAACAGGCGGATGGGAGAAACCGTGGAATTTAATAAATCTGTATCAAACCCGATGTTAATGGGGACGATCGAACTGATGAAGGAGGAGGACACTCCCGAACATCGGGGAATGTTTGTGGAGGAGCTGGTTAAAGCCAGCTTTCTCTCCCCGGCGTTGATCGAACCGGCGCCCACAGAGGACAGCGAAGGAAATCTGAAGGTGACGGCTGGGAGTAAAGTGCAGTTCCCCATGCTCACGGCGCCGGACGGCCGGAAGTTTTTTATGGCATTTACGGACGCGCAGGAATATGACAAATGGCAGGAAAAGACCAGGCCCCTTCCTACGTTTGCATTAAAATTTGAAGATTATGCCGCGATGCTGTTCCATAAGGATGGCAATGGCAATGCCAGTAACGCGCTGGGATATGTGATCAACCCGGCAGGCTGCAATATTATCGTCCCCAGGGAAATGGTCGCCAACGTTATGGCTGCGAGAGCAGCGGCGGCGCAACCAAATAAAACTAAATAAAACCAAAAGTGTGCCGATAATATTAGTACAGGATGGGAGTAAGGCCGGCTTTCATCCCAGTATAATATGGAGTCCAAGGATGGTATTGATGTGAGAAAAGGATTTTCTGCATGGATACCGTCCTTTTTTTTCAGGACGGAAAGGATTAAAAAATTGAAAATTGATTCCAGTACAGTGGGAATGGCGTCCGAGAGACATTATCGATCTGTAGACGCGCACATCAGGAGATTTATGGTGGAGGAATATAAAGGCGATATACCGGAAAGCCTGCAGACGGCTGTGGGCGAAAACGGAGCGGACGAAGAGGCAGAGGAGGCAAAGGAGGACACGGCCAAGCCGGAAAACACATCTTATCAGGATTGGCAGGGCAGGATGCGTTCGTCCGTGGGAAAAGTGAACATGCGAAACAGCAGCGAGCAGACCCTGACCAGCATCCGGCAGATCACGGTGCAGTATATTTTCCAACTGTTGTTTGGCGCAAGAAGGAACCGGATGCGGGACTGGATATCGGAGGATGATTGCGGTGGTCAGTCTTCGCATACTTCTTCCGGCGGCGCGGGTACACAGAATCAGAATCCTGCGTCCACAGCCAATCTGCGTGTGATGACTTATCAGCAGGAGACGTTCCATCTGGAACAGGAAAACACATCTTTTTCCACGCAGGGGACCGTAAAGACTGCGGACGGGCGGGAGATCACTTTTAATGTCAATGTGGAGATGAGCAGAGAATTTCAGTCCAGTTTCAGCGAGGATCTTTATATGGCTGCTTTCAGGCTCTGTGATCCGCTGGTGATCAACCTGGACTGTGACGCGGCCCAGATAGAGGATCAGACTTTTTATTTTGATATTGATGCGGACGGGGAACCGGACGAGGTCTCCCGGTTGGGCGGCGGCAGCGGTTTTCTGGCGCTGGATTCCAACGAAGACGGCGTGATCAACGATGGCAGCGAATTGTTTGGCACAAAGAGCGGCAACGGCTTTAAAGATCTGGCGAAATACGATGAGGACGGCAATGGCTGGATCGATGAGAATGATCCCATTTGGAGCAGACTTAAGATCTGGTGTAAGGATGAGGACGGGAACGATGTCCTTTACCGCCTTGCGGATAAAGGCGTGGGAGCCATCTGCCTGCAGAATGTGTCCACAGATTTTACCATGCAGGGCACGGGAGGACAGACCAGAGGGGTAGTTCGCAGTACCGGCATTTTCCTCTATGAAAATGGGCTTGCCGGAACCATCCAGCATGTGGATATGGCGAAATACGATATGGGAGCCTAAAAATACGCTGCTCTAATGGGACCATTAGATTATTGCAAAATCCCCCTTCCCCAGGGTATAATATACCATGTCAGAAGGAAAACAAGCGCGAGCGGAGCGAGCATTTGTTTTCCCCTGACATGGTAACGACAAAATCGGAAGCAGCGAAAGCTGCGCGGATATGCGGAGCATAGCCGGATTTTGGAGTGAAAAAAGGAAAACAAGCGCGAGCATATCAAATTATGATGTGCGGCAGGTCAGAAAAACAAACAAAGCGGCGGGAGGGGAGAAAAGATGAGAAGAAGATTGTCGGTGCTGTTATTGTTGGCATTGCTCTGCGGACTGACAGCCTGCGGAAACGGCGGTGAGCCGGTATCCCAGACTGAGGAAGATCAGGAAAATGTTTCCGCGGCGGGAATCAATACGTTGGTAGAAGAACCTAACGGCGATACGGCAGACCTGACTTTTATGTGGTGGGGCAGCGAGGTCAGGGGGGAGCGGACGCAGGCGGCCTTTGATCTCTACAGTGAAATCAATACAGGTGTAAATGTTGAGATGGAAGCAGTGGGGTGGCCGGATTATTGGAATCAGCTGGATGCAAGGAACGACAGCGATTCTCTTTCCGATTTTGTTCAGATCGATTATGCTTTTCTGGAGCGGAGTGTGAGCAAAGGCATGTTGGTGGAATTGACTCCGTATCTTGCGGATGGAACGCTGGATCTTTCCGGCGTGGATCCGGGCCTGATCAGCGCGGGCTCTGTCAATGGCAGAATATACGCGGTCTGCGCGGGAGTCAACGCACCTGCTTTAATGTATAATAAGACGCTGATTGACGAACTGGGCATCCAGATCAAGGATCAGATGACGCTGGAAGAATTTTTTGAGGTGGCGCGTCAGGTTTATGAGAAATCTGGCGTAAAGACAGATGTGGCCTACGGTGCGGTGAATAATTATCTCCCCTATGTGCTGAGGGCGCACGATATTACCAAACTGTTTAATAATACTTCCCTGAATGTTTCTTCGGCGGCGGATTTTGAAGAATTTTATGAAATTTACGAGACGGGTGTAAAAGAAGGCTGGATCATTGGCAACGATGTCCATAAGGATCTGACGGATGCTTCCGTGGAGGAAAATCCCATGGTGATCTACACCACACCGGATACTCAGTCCTGGTGCGCCTTTTTCTGGTCCAATCAGCTGACGGCGCTGAAAGACGCGGCTCCGGAGGACATGGAGATCGGCATCACTACATGGCCTTCCGCTGATCCTGCAAAATCCGATTATCTCAAGCCGGCACAGTTTTTAGCGGTGACAACAGATGCGGGAGAGGATGAAGCGGCAGCGGTGCGGGCTATCAATTATCTTCTGAATTCACTGCCTGCCAATGAGGTAATGCTGGGGGAGAGAGGTGTTCCTCCGGTGATGCCTGTAGCGGAGGCTATTTCGCCGCTTATGGATGAGAACGGGCAGACGATCACGGCATATATCAACGATGTGGTGGCTCCAAACAGTTCCAATATCAGCCCTTCCGATCCCGATAAGGGTGCGAAAGTGTATGAGTGCGCGGATGATCTGGTGCGCAAAGTCCTGGACGGAGAACTGACGGCGGCAGAGGCGGCGCAGGAGCTTTATGAAAAAGGCAACCAGATCATGGCAGAACAATGATGGAGACTCGGAAATTACCGGGTAACGAAAAACGATCGACAGATCGCGACAAACGATTTACAGGTAACGAACAAGAAATCACGATCCTGACGGATCGGTCATAAGATACTTTGCGGCAGATATAAGTCGTTTTCTGTGGGAATCCGGACGACTGGGAAGTTTTTGGCAATTCCGGATTGACATCACGCATAGATTCTTTTGCGTTCAGGAAAATCCCTTCCTTACGCGGGTTGTTTTATCAACCAGTGTAAGAAAGGGATTTCTTGTATTTACGCTGCATCTTCCCCGGATGGAACATTATAAATATTCTTTTTATTCTCATAAAGCAGTCCTGACTGTGTCATGACTGCTCAGTTATCTCCTAATCATTTTCAAATTTTGCAATGGTATCCTGCACATAATCCAATGACAGGTCTAATGAGGCGGCAATATCAGCAGGAGCCTTGCCTTTTGTATAAAGCCGGATAATTTTAGCGGCCAATAATGCGCCTTCGGTCCGTCCTTCTGCTCGTCCCTGCTCCAGATTTTCTCTATCTCTCATTAACAATGTCATATACTCTGCCTCCATTTCCCTGCTCTGTTTTATTTCATTTACCCTTTTTTGGATTTCCCTGATGAGATGACTTGATGACTGTTTGGCAAAATCATCTGTGGTATTCTCAACATATGCCAGGAATTCTTTCATGTCGGCATCTATATCATCCCTGGTGCCTTTGGTGTTTAGAAAGATTTTTGTGACCTCATCATCAAGGAGGATGGCGGGGTCTTCCTGACAACGGTTTTCAAAAGTATAAATGTGCCGCTGGGCTGAAAAAGGATCGAAAGTACAAATAAAGATAATATATGTTTTTTTCAATTCCGTATAGTAACTTCCTGCCTGGATCAGATCCAGATCGATACATCCCTGGTAATACCTGGTTCTCTTGGGCAGCTCCGTTTTCTTCCCGCGCTGCATTTCCACATTGTAAATAGTGCCCTTGTCATCATTTACATATACATCCATACGGATGCCTTTGCTCTCATATAATATGTTAATGGTCTTCTGCGTGGCTGGTATTTCCACTTTTTTAATAGACACCTTTAAAATTTTTTCCAGGATCTTGCGGCAGATCTCCGTGTCGCTCATTACTTTGGCGAACAGGAAATCATCTTCAAGATTCAATTCCTGAATGGTCTTTTCTTTGTCTGACATAAAATATTCCTCGCTTTCCTTGATTATACCATAATCGACTCCCGATGTCAGTGGAAACTTTATTTCATGGAACGCTCATCGAGGGGGAGTGACACAAACGGGAGTGGGGCGCAGTTGAAATATTGAATATTATTTGGTATAATCATGAAATTAATAAAGTTGAAGTTTTGCAAGGGCGAAGTTATGAGAAAAACTGGAAATGTATGTATTTTTGTGTATCAGGGAGGCAGAACGTGATAGCGGGAAGTGTATTTTTAATAATGGGACTGGTTTTGTTGCTGGTGGGTATCATTTTTGTTATTTGCTGGAGATATCTTGCCCGATATTCAGGAGAGGCAGCGGGAGTGATTATAGATATCACGAGGTCAGGAGCTCAGTATAATATTCGGGCAGAAAAGGAGACTGCAGTTTCCCAGGGAGATCGTAAACTTCAGGTTCAGTTCAATACAAATACCGGAGTTTATGGCAATCATAGTAATATGTATGCGCCTGTCTTCCAATATATTGTGGATGGAAGGACGTATTCCAGAGCCAGCGGATTGTCCTATAACAAAGGAATTGCTCAAAAAAAACTGGGGAAAACAGTGCCGGTATATTACAATGTGAATAACCCCCAAAAGGCGTCCTTATCAAATGGAAAAGGGTATAAGATGCTTGGGCTGGGCTTGTCCATAGGAGGTATACTATTCTGTATCATTGGCTTTGCGTTAATCATAGCTGATCACATATATCTGATTTAGTCAGTCGTTTTCAATATTTTGGTTAAAATACCTTTCTTTGGAGACAGGAATCTGCCCCAGGATGAATTGAGAGTTTTCATTTATCAGCGCTGAAGATGTTTTATCAGGGGGGCAGTCAAGGAATATGAAAAACGCTCGGCGACAAAGCTGGGAAAGCTTGTCTCGTTTGTATCAAACCGTTTTCGCCTACGGTGTAAAAAAGTCCCTCAAAAAAGATAGCCTATTGGTATCAGTTGACGTTTTATGGTGCAAATGGTAAAGCAATAGAAACTTTAGATCACAGAATGAATATATAATTAAAAAAATATTTCAGATGAATTTGCAATATTTTACTATTGTGATGAAGACCTGGATATTGTGACAGATTGTTTAATATGAAATTCTGGAGCAAAAGCAGAGTATCCGGCAATTCCTGAATGTGGAAGATTATGCTTTGCTGGAGCAATTTGAACACTGTCCGGAAGAAGACCTATCCCTTTGCCATTGTCAACAGACAGATCAATATGGATCAGCTTTTGGCGACCATAAACGCGATGAAATACCCGCTGGCATATGTGCAGGGTCCTCCCGGCACGGGGACGGACGGTGTTGTTTGCACCTTATAACAATCATCCCATTGAAATCAACAATGCCTCCCTTTTAAGCAGCCTATGTAAAATACAGGTTACTTAAAAAGGAGCATTATTTCCCCCAGGATTCAGTTATCATCTTTTAAGTAATGATATATGGCTTCGATAGTCATATCTTTCTTCGCTATATTCTCTACAACATCTGTTTCTATATCGTCCGCAATATAAAATTCATTTTGCTCGGCTAAAAATATTCTGGCTGTCGGACGCGGAATCATTCCCTGCGGTCCCGCCCCTGTGATATAGTTAATGATAATAATAATATCGTCTTTTCCATCATCATTTATATCCCGGAAAGCAACAGCGCCAATGCTGTCAAACATTCCGCTATAACCTTTCAGATTATTATCAGGAAATCGGTATACTATGTGGTCATCTCTGACCAGGAAAAAGGAAGGTTCCTCATTGACGAGCCAGGATGTCGGTTCACAAGATACAAATGTAACTGCTCCCCAGTCATCTAACGTAACATCAAAGGACTGCTCCGGTATCATATACTCATTGATCTTTTCTATTGAGTCAATGTCATCATCCGGGGTTACATCCTTCCCGGCTGTTTCCTGATCCTGCGATCCGCCTGCATAAGCTGTCTGCGGGTCGGTTTCTCCGCTTTCGCTAATATCCCGTGCCAATGTGTCTTCATCCCGATCCGCTAACTGCTTTGCCTCTTTTCTCCCGTCAAAGTATAGGATAATCTGCTCATCGGGTTGTTCCTCTCCTGACAGGACAACTTTCACGCAATCCTCAAGCCATGTAACATCCCATGTACTGCTGCGTATGCACCCGCCGTCATTAAACAGCTCAAAGTCTGCTTTGGATATTTTGCTTTTGCCCTCATAAAGAATCAGCCTTCCTGAAGCAGAACCAAACGGGAAATCGGCCTCTCCGACAGCCTGTAAAACCAGTTCATAAGTTCCATCCGGTGAAACAGAAGTATCCACCTTTGTTATCTTGTAATCTGTCACATAGACGAAACTTCCCCAAAACACAACGATTATGATAAAGGCGGCAGCTGCAAAGCCTGATATAAACTTCACGATCTTTTTCATTGTTTCATATCCTTTCTTCCTTCAACACCAGACGGTATCCGTAATGACTTTCTGGTAATCCGGTATAGATTGTCCATCCGGCCCTTTTTCTGCTCGGAATAAGGTCATTATACCATAATCCGCTCCCGTTTATAGTGGAAACATGATTTCATTGAAAAAGAATCCTATGGAGCGGGAACACATAAAAAAATGAAAATAAATCAGGAAATGAAATCATGCGTAGTGTTGAAAGAGCAATCCGGTTAGAGTATAATGCCATTGAATGAAAGATTAGTATCTTGATAAACTTACCAGAAAGAGGGTATCTGTTATGATAAAAAAGAGATTCGCTATGATACTTGCAGGTTGTTGCCTGTTTTCACTTGCTGCCTGTTCATCCGGCGAGAGCAGCGGACAGCCCTCGCAGATGCAGACAGCCGCTTGGACACAAGAACCAACTTTGCCGGAAAACAACGAAACAGATTCCCCGGAAACAGAAGTATCAGATCCATCTAGTTCCGTTTTTGATACTGAGCTGGAAAATCTGACGGGAGAATACGATTATTTGTCGGATAATGGAAACGGTAAATTAATTATTTTGAAAACATCCTATGGATATGATATCTCCGATTATGAATCGGAATCATCCTATCGCTTTTTGGCGAATTCATCAAATATAGAAAAAATAGAGAACAACAGGATCTATATAAAATATCCTGAACAAGTGCTTTCTGACGGCACAGCTATATTTAGTTATTATATTTTAGAATATGGTAAAAATGATATAAATGTATATTACAAAAAAGATGCGGACGGAGAGGAACAATTCTTATATTGTGCTGCAGCTGCAGAGAAACAAGCTGCTTCTGCAAATAACGAAAACAATGAAGCCGGAGTGAATAATGAATTTCAAGTGGATTTCACACATGACTATTCGGAGGATATCAAAGCGGATATTGACCAAGTGGTATCAAGTTCAGCTTCCCTGCAAAGTGAGTTGGAGAATGTAGAGGCGATTATCCAGAAGTACCATGTGCTGGCTGAGAAGGCACAAAGTCAGAGCGAAATGAATCTGTCATCTAAGTGGTTTTTGGTAATATGGGATACGGAATTAAATAACCTGTGGAGCAGATTCAGCAATTTTGCTGATCAGCAGACAAAAGAGAAGATCCTTGCAGATCAAAGGAACTGGATAGACATGAAAGATGAAGCGATTCTGGAGAGTATAGGGTCCAGCGAAGAAAACGGCAGCCTGTATCCTATGCTTGTGAACTCTTTCCTTGAGGAGATTACCAGGGACAGGGTTTACATTCTTGCGAATGAGCTGGCGAAGATAAAAGGAGAATCCTTTGTCATGCCTGAAAAATCAAAGTATGGCCTGTTTGCAGACAATCAGGGGACAGGCGATATCTACAGTTCTCTGATAACCCGACAGGGAGAATCAGGAGATGATGAAGCCCTTGTCTCCATTTTCGGAGTGGGGGAAATAAGAGGAACCTTTGTTGACAATGGAAATGGGGAACTGTCCTTCACATCGAATGATGCAGATACCAGAATCATTAAGGGAATCATAAAAATCAACGGATGGGACGGCGCAGGCTTTACAATCACGGAGGCGCCGGATGGAGCATGGGCTTGGTACATAGGGAAAGAAATGGATTTTCCTTTTGTATTTTGACAGGAACTCATCACAAATTACATTTGTAAGGCTGGGAGTTGCAACTGTATATGACATCTCTCCCTTTTGGACGTATACCGGGCCATTGAGGGGGATAATCATAGCAGAGAAGTGGCGGAGCAGGCGGATGTGGCGTTAAGGTTTAAGAAAGGGGAAATTGCAGAAGACACGGGTATTGGGAAGGATTAGATGCGATTTAGGAGAAGCCAAAAAAATAATGTGACAGAATGCATATTCTGATACGATAGCCATTGTTTACACGACAATGGTTATTTTTATGGAGGCGGAAGATGGGAAATACCAAAGTGTACGGATATATGAGGGTATCCACAAGGGAACAGAATGAAAACAGGCAGCGGATCGCCCTGATCGAGATGGGAGTGCCGGAGCAAAATATCTATATGGACAAACAATCCGGCAAGGATTTCAAACGACCGCAGTATCAGAAATTATTGAAGAAGCTGGATAGCGGCGCGGTGCTGTTCGTGAAGTCCATAGACCGGCTGGGGCGCAGTTACGCCGACCTGAATGAGCAGTGGCGCGTCATAACAAAGGAAAAGGGAGCGGATATTGTGGTGATTGATATGCCGCTTTTGGACACAAGGCGGGAAAAGAATCTGCTGGGGACGTTTATCAGCGATATTGTGCTGGCCCTGCTCTCCTATGTGGCGGAGAACGAGCGCACGAACATCCGTCAGAGACAGGCGGAAGGGATCGCCGCTGCAAAAGCGCGGGGCGTGCGGTTCGGAAGACCGCCTATACCGATGCCGGATAATTTTAAAGAGATGCGTCTGGCGTGGAGGGAGGGGAAAATAACGATGAACGAAGCGGCAAAAGCCTGCCAAATGTGCCCCAAGACCTTTTACGAAAAGGCGGTAAAACAGGAAAAGACATGTCTGGAAAGGTATACTTTTTGAGATTCCATAAACAGTTGTTCTGTTCGATCAATATATATCCTGATATACTCTATTCTTCGTCACATATGCCCAAAAACTTTAGATATAATTCCGAAAAATTTTTCTTCTCAAAAAGTATACCATTACATCCAACGGAGGAAATAACAGGCGTTAAGAGATTAATAATGTCCGGACATATCTGAGCAGCAGGGAGGCTGGGGAAAATGATATCAATAGCGCATAATCTTATGGCAATGAACGCCAATCGTATGTTTGGGACGACTAACAAATCAAAGGCGAAATCAACGGAAAGGCTGTCTTCGGGATACCGGATCAACAGAGCGGCGGATGACGCGGCGGGGCTTGCGATTTCTGAAAAAATGAGAAGGCAGATCCGCGGTCTGCGCCAGGGTACGGATAATATCGGAGAGGGCATTTCTCTGGTTCAGGTAGCGGACGGCGCGTTAGATGAAGTGACGTCCTGTTTACAGAGAATGAACGAACTTTCCATCAAAGCGTATAACGGTACGAATTCAGAACAGGATCGGCAATATATTCAAAGCGAGCTGGAACAGCTGACCACGGAAATAAAGAGAATAGCGGACAGCACTACTTTTAATGAGTTATATGTCCTAAAGGGTAATCCCAGGGATTTCATGAAGGTCGAACATGATAAAATGGTGGACGGCTATGTCAGGATGGAATATGAAACTACCATTCCAGACTGGTTAAGCGTATCAGACGAACTGAATGCAGCCAATTCAAAAGGGGTGCAGTTAGAGTATGTAGATGTTGACTCTAACGCGGTTTTCCAGACTTCTCCCGGAGTGTATGAATATTACGGAGAAAAAAAGGATGCTTTGGACGCTTTAACGGGAGGCAATTATAGGAGACAATGGACTGAGAGCATAGAAAATAACGCAAGCGCGAAGATCGATTTTTCCGGTTTGACAAAGGCGGAAACAGCCTCGGAGTTATTCACGGATCTGTTTGCGCTGATCGGAACGAGTATTGGAATCCCCTGCGGTACCTGTACGGAATATTACGGAATATGCTTTACGGGAAGTGAGCTGGGGCTGGAGGTAGCGGAGGGTGCAACCAGGTTTTCAAGCGGCTCAGCTTCTTCGGTCTCTTCTCTGAATCTTTCGACATGGAAGCCCTGGTATCCGGCTGATAAATCCAGCATCTTTGACAAGGTAAGGGGACTGATGGCCTCCCAGGCGCTGGATACCACAAAAACAGACGATGAAAAAAAGGCAGAGACCAAGGCCCTTGCGGAAGATATCGCGAAAAAGCTTTGCGAGCAGTGTGCTTCCCAGATCACGATGGGAGACACGCATTTCAGCAGGGCGTCTAAGATCAAGGACGATGATTACGCTTTTTTGGTGTATGATTATAGGGACACAGAAGCGTTGAAAAACGAAGACAGCGCCGATTCCACCGTCCAGGTATCGTCGTCTTGCTGGGCCAAAGTGCCGTATTCCATGCTGCTGGAAGGCACAATGGCGGAAATAGAGCATCCTTTGTGGATCAAGTGCAGCTCTGACTTTGACGACTGGCTGCCGATAGATCTGCCAAGTTTAGAGGGCATCCTTGCGGGACTTGAGACTTATGATGTCGCCCGGTATCAGGAAAAAGCGGTATATTCGCAGGAGTATTTAAAGAGGGTAGAGGATTGGGAGAAAACGTGTCATTATGTTACAAAGACGACGACACTGCCTGAGGAACCTGAGAAGACGATCACGCAGATGGAACCCGAATATTCCATGGATGTGAATAGAAATGGCGAAGTGGTCACCAAGGTGACCTGGAAGCAAGTCACGAAAACAATCCCTCGTAAGCCTGAGAGGACGGTCACGCAACGGGTGCTGGAAGGTTCGGAGCCGAAGCCGCAGCCCGGTCCCGGAGATGTATCTATCGAAAAGGTATATGCTCCCAGCAATGTGAGTATCATCGGGGACGCGTTATCTTATGTGAGCGCCTGCCGCTCCACATTAGGCGCAACGCAGAACAGGCTGGAGCACGCGTATAACAATAATATGAATAAGCATGAAAATACAACGTACTCGGAGAGTATGATCCGGGATACCGATATGGCCAGGGAGACGGTTGAATTTTTCAATCTGGATATTCTGGGGCAGGCCGGTCAGGCTATGCTGGCGCAGGCGAATCAGCAGTCGAATTTTGTCCTGCAATTACTGCAATAAACCCGCATAGAAATTGTGATAAAAGATGAGTGCGGAAAGCATGGAGAGAGGAGACAAAATGGACAGACTGGGAAAGGCGCTGGAAAAAATGGTGGATGTGCACAGCAGACTGGACGTATGCGGGGTGTGCGGAGGAAAACTGATCTTTCGGGGCTGCGGGGAGTATGTTTGTGAGAACTGCAGTGATCTGGTCTATGATGATTACGGTAAAGTGCGCAGGTATGTAGAGACACATAAGAATACAACGATAAGCGATACGGCGGAGGCTACGGGCGTCAGCCAGAATGCCATCCGCATGATGATACGGGAACGTAAGATAAGGATCGGATTGTAAAATTTTCTGACGGATCACAGGAGAGCACGGGACGTTTGAGGCGTTCCGTGTTTTTTTCGCAGATAACAGCCTGACACTTCGGAGCATGGGCGTCATCGGCTGAAAAACTTTCTTTCATGAAAAAAGATGTATAAAAAGTGGTTTCTCATGGCAAAAATAGAAGCGAAAGGAAGGAAATTGCCATGAGAAGGAATCATAGAAAAAATAATGCAAAAAAGGAACGTATCGTTATGTTTGCCTCCTCTGCTTTCGTGCTGGCGGCCCTGACCATGACGGGAATTTACATGAATTCCAGAAACGAGGAATCGCAGGATAACGGCTATACCATAGATTTTACGGAATTGGAAGAGAGCGCCGATGACAAGTACCGTGAAATCGCACAGAATACGGAGACGCAGCAGGAAAGCGCGCCTCAGGTGTTGGAGGACGATCTGGATTATATGCCGATGGAAGCGGGATCCGCTCAGGTGGAGATACCGGGGCTTACCAGTGAAAAGGCGGATGCGCTGAAAGACCAGCTTGAGCAGGAGACGCGCGCCGCGCAGGCGGAAGAAATTCCGGATATCATGGAGAACGCCGCGCCGGAAAATGCCCTGGCAGACAATGACGCGGCGCCGGACGGCAACGGGCAGGACGCAGAGACACCCGCCGGGGAACTTCCGGAGGCAGAGCAGCAGGAGGTTTCCTCCTCGGGGGTTGTGACGGTGAGAGCGCTGCACTTTTCCGAGGAAGACGGGCTGATAAAGCCTGTAAATGGCGAAACGCTGATTCCCTACAGCATGAATGGAATGACTTACTTCACAACACTGGATCTGTATAAATACAATCCGGCAGTTATGATCAGCGCGCCGGAAGGAACAACCGTCAGCGCCTGCGCGGAAGGCAAAGTTGTCAATATCTATGAAGATGCGGAGATCGGCCATGCTGTTACCATGGAATTAGGTGACGGTTATATGCTTACCTACGGACAGCTGAAGGATATCAATGTATCTTTGAACAGCTATGTGAATGCGGGAGAGGCGATTGGTTCTGTGGCGGCTCCTACCAAGTATTTTTGTCTGGAGGGCAGTAATCTGTATCTGAAACTGACCAGGGACGGAAATCCTGTGGATCCGGAACGCTTATTTTAGAGAATGGGAAAGTAAAGCATATGTATATTATCGGCGGAATTATTAAGACCATGGCAGGCGATGACCTGGAGGACGGAGTGATTCATGTAGAGGACGGCAAAATATCACAGATTGGCAGCCGGGATGAAATTGAGGTTCATCCCGGCAACAGTGAGAGAGTCATAGAAATAAAAGACGGCGTCATCATGCCGGGCATTATAGAGGCTCACTGTCACATGGGGATCACGGAAGAGAAAAAGGCGATGGAAGGGGACGACTGCAACGAGACAGTGAATCCCGTCACCCCCTGGCTGCGCGCCATCGATGCCATCAATTCAATGGATGCTGCTTTTGACGATGCGGTACGGGCTGGAATCACCTCTGCAATGGTAGGTCCCGGAAGTTCCAATGTGGTGGGAGGACAATTCGCTTTCATCAAGACCAAGGGAAGAAGAATCGATGATTTGATCGTTAAAGCTCCGGCGGCAATGAAGATCGCCTTTGGGGAAAATCCGAAAGTCAATTATTCCGGTCAGGGGAAAAGTCCTTCTACCCGAATGGCCATTGCCGGGATGCTCAGGCAGGAGTTGTCGGAAGCTAAGGCGTATCTGCAGCGGAAAAAAGAGGCTCAGGCGGCAGGGGATCGTTTTGAAGAGGATTTTACCAAAGAGTGCTGGGCGCCGGTTTTTCGCAAGGAGATTCCCCTGAAAGCTCATGTCCACAGAGTGGATGATATTTTTACGGCCATCCGGATCGCCCGTGAATTTGATCTGAATGTGACGTTGGATCACTGTTCCGAAGGCCATCTGATCGCACAGGAACTGGCGCAGGAAGGGTTTCCCGCCATTGTGGGGCCGGATCTCGCCAGCCGCAGCAAGATCGAGGTGCAGAACATGGCGTTCAAGACGGTGGGCGTCTTAAATCATGCGGGCGTCATGACGGCGGTGACAACAGACCATCCCGTATCTTTGATCCAGTCTCTTCCCCTGTGCGCCGGAATGGCTGTGAAAGCGGGGCTTGCGTTGGAGGAAGCTTACCGTTCCATCACGATCTATCCTGCAAAGATCTGTGGCGTGGCAGACAGAGTGGGCAGCCTGGAGGCAGGCAAGGATGCGGATATTGCGATTTTTACCGCCAATCCTATGGAAGTTTTTACGGAAACGCTCTATACCATTATTGACGGACAGATTGTCTATGAGCGTGATAAGGATGCTGATGGCTGAATTGTTGCGCAGATGCACACAAAACGCAAAAGAAATGGGTCCTGACGCGATTTTGGATTCGCGGCGCCGAAGGCCGAACAGTTGTCTGCCAACAGCGAAAAAGGAAAGTATGGATTGCTTTATGCCGGATTCGTGTTAAAATGATAAATGGATCAATGTCGTGCAGAAAGCGGAGGAACGATTTGAATAACAATCGAAGGAAAGCCGCTGTGCTTTTTTGGTGTTTTGCCGCGGCTCTTTTGGGAGCCTGCGGCACGGGCGAAGCGGCGGAAAGCAGTCAGAGCGCTTTTGTGGCGGTGGAAGGGATGGAGAGCACGCCGGTGGTAGATTATGCGGTGCCCCGTCTGTTGCCCAATGTGCTGGTGGACTTAAACGGATATGCGGCGGAATGTGAAAAAAAAGCGGCTGTCAAGGGTCACGAACTGCCGGAGACTTTCAGGCTGATTGACGCGGTAACCGGAGAGGAAGTCTACAGTGGCGATCTGACAAAAATTACATATAATGCGGAGCTGGATCTTTATACGGGTTACGCCTGGTTTGATGAGTATGAGACGGAGGGCGTCTACTATCTGGAGTGTGATAAGATCGGGCGCTCCTATCAGTTTGTCATTCGCAAATCCGTTTACGAAGAGCTGTTCGGGGAGGTCTGCGATCAGTTTATGGAGGATTGCGATAACCATACGGTGACAACGGCGGAGGCTTTTTCGTTGTTAAATGCCTATGAGTGGTATCCGGACATTTTTGAGGATGAAAACGAAGATCAGATTCCGGATGTGCTTAAAACGCTGCAGTCCTGGGTGTCCTATATGGAGGAATCGGAGATTGACGCGGCGGATAAAGTCCTGTATGCGGCGTTTCTGGCAAAATTCAGTTATAATTACCAGAAGCTTGACCAACAGTATGCCACGGACTGTCTGCGGCGGGCTTCCACTGTTTTCGGTCAGGTGCAGACAACGCTTAGCAGGGATGCGGACGCTTTTCTTGCGCTGACAGAGCTGTATCGTGCCACCGGACTGTATACTTACCGCAATCAGATCAGTGACTACAAAAGTTTTTTTGAAAACAATGGCGGCTATCTGGATGAAATGGGTTATTTGTATGGCAGTATGACCTATATGGCTACCAGACAGAAGGTGGAGCTGGAACTGTGCCAGATGTTTATGGAGGCTCTTATGGAAAGAGGAGAAGAGATCTCCAAACGTTACGAGGAGATGGTCTGTCCCGTGACGGCGCGAAACAATGGCGCGGATGATCTGCTGCAGCAGGGGCTGGAACTGTCATGTGCCAACTATGTGCTGAATAATTATCAATATACCAGTATCATTGAAGGGTTCCTGCATTATCTCATGGGACAAAACGTGGAGTCCGTGAATTTTTATCCCGAGGAGGGAGACAGGAGCAGTTATCTGCTGTTGTTCGCCCAGCTGGCGCAGATTCACGGCGGGGATGCGATACCTGAGGAAGAATGAGACGCAGGAATGGAACAGTTTAGCCTGAGGCTTACCTGTTACGCAGAAATAGTTATGGGAATGGAGAGAGAGATGAAGATTGTAGTTTTAGCGGGAGGCACCAGTACAGAGCGGGATGTCTCCTTATGTTCGGGAAGTATGATTTATAAGGCTCTTAAGAAGAATGGACATCAGGCGATTCTTTTGGACGTTTATCTGGGGTACGATGGAGAGATCAACGATCGAGAGATCAACGATCAAGAGATCGGGGATCTTTTTGAAAAAGATACGGACTGGGCTGCGCAGATTGGCGCAGTGAGCGAGAAAAATCCTGATCTGGAAGCCATAAAGGCGATGAGAAAGGACGGCGGCAAAAGCTTTTTCGGCCCTCATGTCCTGGAGATCTGCCAGAGCGCGGATGCGGTATTTATAGCTCTTCACGGCTTAAACGGCGAGGACGGCAAGATTCAGGCTTGTTTTGAACTTCTGGGTATTCCTTATACGGGAACTGATTTTGTCAGCGCCGCTATGGCTATGGACAAAGGCATTACGAAGGATCTTTTCAAAGCTTACGGCGTCCCTGCTCCTGTTGGTATCCGGCTGAAAAAAGGAGAGACGGAATCGGAAAAGATTCCTTATCCCTGTATCGTCAAGGCCTGCTGCGGCGGTTCCAGCGTTGGCGTCTGCATCGCCCGAAACGATGAAGAATACCGACAGGCAAAGGAAGAAGCTTTCCGCTATGACAATGAGGTGGTTATAGAGCAGTACATAGAAGGAAGAGAGTTTTCCGTGGGCGTGATGGAGGGCAGGGCGCTTCCGGTCATTGAGATCGCGCCGAAAGAAGGCTTTTACGATTACAAGAATAAATATCAGGCGGGCAGTACGGTGGATACCTGCCCCGCGGACATCCCGCAGGAGAAAGCGGAGGAAATGCAGCGGGTGGCGGAACGGGTATTTTGCGTCCTGCGCCTGAAAAGCTACGCCAGAATGGATTTTATGATGAGCGGTGAGGGAAAAATCTATTGTCTGGAAGCGAATACATTGCCGGGCATGACGCCCACTTCCCTGCTTCCCCAGGAGGCGGCTGCGGAAGGCGTCAGCTTTGAACAGCTCTGTGAAAAGATTCTTGCGTGTGCTTTGAAACATTGACAGCTCCGGAGAACTGAAGAAGCGGGATATCGGCGTGGCCGCATATTGACAGCTCCAGAGAGCAGAAGAAAGCGGGATATCGGAGTGGTCGGCATATTGACATCTCCGGAGAGCAGAAGAAAGCGGGACATCGATTTGTTCGGCATATCGCTAAGCTTGGAATATGGTTAAATAGGATGGATGGGTTGGACTTATGATGGATTTGAATTTGGGCGAGATAACGGCAGCCTGCGGCGGAAAGCTGGTACTGGCGGCAAAAGATTCCACCGACACTTGTGTCAGCTGCGTGGTGAGGGATTCGCGGGAAGTGTCTGAGCAGGGAGTTTTTGTGGCCATTACAGGTGAGAGAGCGGACGGTCACAGTTTTATCTCCTCTGTTTTTGCCAAAGGGGCGGCGCTTGCGGTAACGCAGAAGGCCCCAAAGCAGGTGGAAGAAGAGACCGGCGTCAGCACGAAAGACTGGGGAAGTTATCTGCTGGTGGAAGATACGCTTCAGGCGCTTAAGGATATCGCGGAATATTACAGGCGGAAGTTTTCCATCCCTGTGGTGGGGATCACAGGCAGCGTGGGCAAGACCAGCACGAAAGAGTGGATTGCCGGAGTGCTCTCGGAAAAATATCATGTCTTAAAGACAGAGGGAAACTATAATAATGAGATCGGCGTTCCGCTGACGCTGCTTAAGATCCGCAGGGAACATACGGCGGCGGTGGTGGAGATGGGAATCAGCGATTTTGGCGAGATGCACCGTTTGAGCAGGATGGTGCGTCCTACCGTCTGCGTTATCACAAACATCGGTCAGTGCCACCTGGAGAACTTAAAGACCAGGGACGGTATCTTGAAGGCAAAGACGGAAATATTTGATTTTATGGCGCCGGATGCGGAGATCTGCTTAAACGGCGAGGATGACAAGCTGCGCACCATCGGGGAAGTAAAGGGGAGAAAACCGCACTTTTTCGGATGGGGCGGTACGAGCGGCGAGGAAGTGACGGCGGAAAATGTGGTCAGCCGCGGTCTCTGGGGGAGCGATGCAACGCTGAAACTGACGCCTCCATCGGAAGGAAATTTCAGTGTGGTATCAGGACAGATCGATGTCAGAGTGCCTCTGGCGGGGAAACATCAGGTGTTAAACTGCGCGGCGGCAGCCTGTGTGGGCCGCCTCCTGGGACTTTCCCTGGAACAGATCAAAGCAGGCATCGGCAAAGTGAAGCCCGTAGGCGGAAGGGATCAGTTGATTCAAACCGGAAAATACACGCTGATCGACAGCTGTTATAACGCGAACCCCGCCTCCATGAAGGCGGCCATCGACCTGTTAGCTATGGCGGACACAGAAAAGATCGCCATTCTCGGCGACATGTTTGAGCTGGGCGAGAAATCCCGCGCCCTTCACGAGGAAGTGGGAGCTTACGCCGCGTCTGCGGGTCTTGATAAAATCTATTGCGTGGGAGAGCAATCCGCCTATCTGTATCAGGCCGCCTGCGCATCGTGCAAAGAGCCGCAAAAGCATGCGTCCGGCGGCGCGCCGGGCGGAGAGGCTAAGGAGCGCAGACCGGATCAGGAGCGGCCCGGAATTTTCTATTTCCCCGACAAGGAAGCACTGTTTGCGGCTCTCGAAGGGGACCTTCCGGGATGTCTGCCCTCTGGAAGTACGGTTCTGGTCAAAGCTTCCCACGGGATGGATTTCGGACGGATCACGGAGTTTATGAAATCCTTATAACCATTAATAAAATCTTAATCCTTTTTGCGAATGATTGTGGAAAAATAGGATTAAGATTTTGTTTTGGTGAAATGGAAGATGACAATGAGCGAGAAAATTTTGATTGTGGACGATGAGAGAGAGATCACGGATCTGGTGGCGCTTTATCTGCGGAATGAAGGCTATCAGGTGTTCCAGTGCTACAGCGGCCAAGAGGCGCTGGAGGTAGTGGAAAAGGAACAGCTTGATCTGGCGATCCTTGACGTGATGCTGCCGGATATCAACGGCTTTGAACTGTGCACCGGGATCCGGGAGCAGTATACCTGGCCTGTGATTATGCTGACGGCGAAGGGAGAAGAAATGGACAAGATCACCGGCCTCACCCTGGGAGCCGATGACTATATGACGAAACCGTTTCTGCCCTTAGAACTGGTGGCACGGGTAAAAGCCCAGCTCAGGAGGTACAAGCGTTACAACGGAGGGATGGAAAATGACGATAATGTCATAAGCATATCGGGATTGGTATTGAACAACAAGACCCATGAGTGCACACTAAATGAACGTCCCCTGAATCTGACTCCCACGGAGTTCTCGATCCTGTGGATATTGTGCCGGCGCAGGGGGGAAGTAGTCAGCGCGGAAGAATTGTTTTATCTGATCTGGCAGGATGAATATTATGTGAAGAGCAACAATACCATCACAGTCCACATCAGGCATCTGCGGGAGAAAATGGGGGATTCCTTTGAAAATCCCAAGTATATCAAGACGGTTTGGGGGTGTGGATACAAGATTGAAGGATAATTTGAAAAAAACCGTGGGGACCAGTCTGATCATTTTGGGAGTTATCGTTCTGTGCTATCTGCTTGTAATTTTTTTTGACACAGTATTAAACGGCTTTCTGCTAGACTGGCTGGACAGGCGGTTTGTCACTTATCTGGTGGATTCGGACGGGTTTTCCAAAACTATGATCCGGTGGGACAGGGTGAAAAAATACCTGTTTCGAGGCTTTTTGATAGTTGTGGTGCTGTGCGCGCTGATCTGCAGGGCAGTGATGCTTCTCTATGCCGCAAGGCAGGAAAAGAAAGCGATTCACGAAGCGGGAAAGATGATCGGCGACTATATGCGTCACGACAGGGAAGCGGCGGAAGTGTTCCCTGAAAAATACGCGGAGATTTCCGCGCAGGTGACGGAGATCAAATCCAACATGCAGCGCAGCGAACAGGCGCTAAAGCAGGAAGCTTCCCGAAAAAATGACCTGATCACTTATCTGGCTCATGACCTGAAAACGCCCCTGACCTCCGTGATCGGATACCTGAGCCTTTTGGAGGAAGCCCCCGATATGCCGGAAGAACAGAAGGCCAAATACGTCCATATCACATTGGATAAGGCGCTTAGGCTGGAGAAACTGATCAATGAATTTTTTGAGATTACCCGATATAATCTGCAGCAGATCGTTTTGGAAAAAGAAGATATTGATCTGTCCTTTATGCTGATGCAGATGGCGGACGAGTTTTATCCCATCTTAAAAGAGAGGGGCAATACCATAAAGCTGGAGACGAAAAATAATCTCACTGTCTACGGGGACAGCGAGAAGCTTGCAAGAGTTTTTAACAATATTCTGAAAAATGCCATAGCTTACAGTGACGCCGGAACGGAAATCCGAATCTGGACCGGACAAAATGACAATTATGTCACAATCTGTTTTCAGGATCAGGGAAAGACCATTCCCAGACAGCGGCTGGAAACCATTTTTGAAAAATTTTTCCGCCTGGATGAAGCCCGTGCAACCAACACGGGAGGCGCCGGCCTGGGGCTTGCCATAGCAAAGGAGATCGTAACGCTTCACCAGGGGACGATCACGGCGGCCAGCGAGAACAAAGTGACTACCTTTACGGTCTGTCTGCCCCTCTAAACCAGGATGCTACAGGCCGTATTCTTCTTTCAGGGCAAAGTAGCGCCGGCTGATCTGGCTGCTGACAAGACCGCTCAGATTCTTTCGCTCTTCTTTATTCAGCCCGCCAACGAGGATGGGTTTTCCGAAATCAATGATCACCGTTGCTCTTTTTACCTTGGGCAGATGATCCTCGAACACTCCGGCAGAGTTTACGATGGTCATGGGTACTATGGGTACGCCGCCTTTTTCCGCGATCTTTAAACTGCCTACATGGAAAGGCAGGAAAGTGTCAGGCGTCTTGTTGCGGGTGCCCTCAGGAAAAATGACCAGGGAAATTCCTTTTTTTACGTCTTCGATCCCTTCCAGAATGGTTTTCATGCCTTCTCTGATATTGTCGCGGTTCAAAAAGAGACAGTGGATATTTTTCATCCAGAAATTTAAAAAGGGATAGCGCATCATCTCCGCTTTCGCCACATAGCCCGTGATGCCCGGAAAACAGTTCGAGGTCAGTACAATATCAAAGTAGCTGCGGTGATTTCCTACATAAAGCACGGCGGTATCGGAAGGGATGTTTTCCTGACCCCGGACGATTACTTTTGCGCCGGCGATCAGCGTTATGATTCGAAATCCCCAGTTGACGATGGCTCTGCAGCTTTTATCCTTTGCGGCAGGGGCAAATTTGCCCAGGATCCATTCCACCAGCAGTACGGGGATAGTCAGCACCAGAAACAAGAATAAAAACAGCGCGATCAAAATCAGACGAATCATGGCAAAATCTCCTTTATCATTATGATTCTAGCATAAAAAATTCACCCTGTACATAAAATACAGCAAAACAGGAAAAGAATTAAGGTTGAGAAGAGATGAAGAGACTGGTCTTGTGCATTGTGGCCGCAGCGCTGGCGGCAACGCTTTCAGGCTGCACCTTTTTGAGCGAAGAACGGATCAAATTAAGAGATCTGGACTTTACCATCCTCAGCGAAGAAAAGATCCCCAAGGAGCTTAAAACTATCATTGAGGAGAAGAAAAAAGAACCCTTCCAGATTACATATACGGATAAGGAGAATCTCTATATCTGCGCGGGATACGGCGAACAGTCAACGGGGGGCTACAGCATTGCGGTCAACGAGCTGTATCTGACGGATACCGCCATCTATGTCAGCGTAAGCCTCCTTGGGCCGGAGAGCGTAGAAAGCGGTAATAAGACTCCCTCCTACCCTTACATTGTGATCAAAACGGAATATCTGGATCAGACGGTGTTCTTTGAGTAACCGCAGCAGGCGTCTCTTTCTTTTTTGCCAAAAACATGATACACTCATAAAAAAGAATGCGGGAGGCGCCTATGCTGTTGATACAAAACGGATACCTGCTGGATCCGAAATCCGGCAGGGAAGGGAATTACGATGTGCTGACGGATGGGGAAAAGATCGTAAAGATCGGGGAAAAGCTGTCTTTTCCCAGGGCCGGCTGTGAGATCATTGATGCGGAAGGCTTACTGGTAGCTCCGGGGCTGGTGGATGTCCACGTCCATTTCAGGGACCCGGGCTTTACCGGAAAAGAAGATATTATGACCGGAGCCAGGGCGGCGGCAAAGGGCGGTTTCACGACCGTGGTGATGATGGCGAACACTAACCCGGCCGTCGATACCCCCAAAGTGCTGCAACAGATGCTGGAAAAGGGCCGCAGGACAGGAATCCATGTGCTGGCCTGCGGCAATGTGACGCGGGGCATGAAGGGACACGAGCTGGCGCCTATGAAGGAACTGGCCGGGGCTGGCGCGGTGGGGTTTACGGACGATGGCGTTCCGCTGTTGGAGGAACGTATCGTGCAAAGCGCCATGGAGGAGGCGGTTAAGCTGGACATGCCTTTGAGCTTTCACGAGGAGGACCCTGCGCTGATCGAAAATAACGGTATCAACCGCGGCAGGGCAAGCGCGCATTTCGGTATCGGCGGCTCTCCCAGAGAGGCGGAGATCAGTCTCATTGAGAGGGATTTAAAACTGGCGCTTTTGACGGGAGCCAGCGTCAATATTCAGCATATCAGCACCAGAGAGGGTGTGGAACTGGTGAGAAAGGCAAAAAAACAAGGCTCCAATATTCATGCGGAGGCTACGCCGCACCATTTTACCCTGACCGAAGAGGCGGTTATCCGCTATGGCGCTATGGCGAAAATGAATCCCCCCCTAAGGGAGGAAGAGGACAGACAGGAGATCATACGGGGGCTGGCGGACGGTACCATCGATATTATTGCCACGGACCATGCGCCCCATACCGCGGAGGAAAAGGAAAAACCGCTCACGGAAGCGCCCAGCGGCATCATCGGTCTGGAGACATCGCTGGCACTGGGGATCACCGAACTGGTGGACGGAGGTTATCTGACCCTGAAGCAGCTTTTGCATCGCATGAGTACGGCTCCTGCCGCCATGTACCATCTGGATGCAGGTTATCTGAAGGAAGGAGGCCCCGCCGATCTGGTTCTGATCGACACCGCCGCAGAGTGGATCCCCCGGGAGTATGTTTCCAAAGCTTCCAACACCCCCTTCACAGGCTGGAAGTTAAAAGGCAGAGCGGTAAAGACGATCTGCGGCGGCAGAGTGGTATGGGGAGAGGAGGCATGATTGGCTTCGTACCGCCGGATGGCAAAACTGTGACACAATAATCGCGATAAAGGAAACGGAGAATGATGATGAAACAAATGCAGAAAGCCCTGATACTATCCCAAAGAGAATCGGCGTCCGGGATCTATGATATGTGGATCGAGACAGATCTGGCGGCGCAGGCAGGGGCGGGACAGTTCCTGTGCATCTATCCGAGAGATAAAAGCACGCTGCTTCCCCGACCTATCAGTATCTGCGAGGTGCGGGAGGACAAAAAGGCGCTGCGGATTGTCTACCGTGTGGCAGGACAGGGGACAAAGGAATTTTCGGGGTATCAGGCCGGAGAAACAATCAGGATCATGGGTACATTAGGCAATGGTTTTCCCGTTTCGGAGGCGGAAGGCAGAAAAACTTTTCTGATCGGCGGGGGCATCGGCGTGCCGCCTATCCTGCAGCTTGCCAAAGAAGTCCGCGGAGAAAAGCAGATCATTGCAGGATACCGGAATCATGAGACCTTTTTAAAAGAGGATTTTGACCGATATGGAAAAGTCTATATCGCCACCGAGGATGGCAGCGTGGGAACAAAAGGAAATGTGATGGACGCCATAGCCCAAAACGGTCTGGAAGCTGAGCTGATCTATGCCTGCGGTCCCATGCCCATGCTGAGGGCCGTAAAAGCGTATGCCGCAAAACACAATATCAAAGCTTACATTTCCCTGGAGGAGCACATGGCCTGCGGCGTGGGAGCCTGCCTGGGGTGCGTGGTAAAGACGAAAGAGACAGACAGCCATTCCCATGTAAACAATGCCCGCATCTGTACGGAAGGGCCGGTTTTTGAGGCCGATGCGGTAGAATTGTAGAACGCGGGTCTTTCCTGTCCGGCGCTAAGCGCCCAAAGGCTGACCGCCAGATTTTATTTACAAGGAGAAAGCGTATGAACACACAGACGGAAATTGCCGGAATCACTTTTAAAAATCCCGTTATGACGGCTTCGGGAACCTTTGGATCCGGCATGGAATATTCGGAATTTGTGGACCTGAATCTGCTGGGCGCGGTGGTTACAAAAGGCGTAGCCAACCGCCCCTGGACCGGAAACCCCACTCCGAGAGTGGCGGAAGTTTACGGGGGGATGTTAAATGCCATTGGTCTGCAAAATCCCGGAATTGACGTATTTATGGAAAGAGATATCCCTTTCCTGAAACAGTTTGATACCAGAATCATTGTCAATGTCTGCGGAAAGACCGTGGAAGATTATGTGGAAGTCGTGGAGCGTCTGGGGGAGGAGCCCGCTGTGGCCATGCTGGAGATCAATGTTTCCTGCCCTAATGTAAAAGAGGGCGCCATCGCTTTCGGTCAGAAGGCGGACGCGCTGTTTTCCATTACGCGGGAGATTAAGAAACACGCGAAGCAGCCTGTCATCATGAAGCTGAGCCCCAATGTCACGGATATTGGGGAGATGGCAAAAGCGGCGGAGGCGGCCGGAGCGGATGCTTTGTCACTGATCAATACCATCACCGGCATGAAGATCGATATCCATAAAAGAACTTTCGCCCTCGCCAACAAAACCGGCGGTATGAGCGGTCCCGCCATCAAGCCTGTTGCCGTGCGCATGGTCTATCAGGCGGCGCAGGCGGTAAAGATTCCGATCATCGGCATGGGAGGCATTGCCACGGCGGAGGACGCCATAGAGTTTCTGCTGGCCGGAGCCAGCGCGGTCAGCATCGGCGCTATGAATTTTGTCAATCCTTACACTACGGAAGAGGTGGTGAAGGGGATCGAGGGGTACATGGAGCAGTATCATATTGAAACGCTGTCGGAGCTCATCGGCGCGGTGCATTGAGAAACAGAGCCCGGAAAAGTTTTGATGGAACAGATCATATTCGGGAGAACACCTTCATATATATACTTATACCAGTATATATGCGGAGGTGTTTTTTGTGGAACTGTTAAAAAGGAATATACATATGGACCGTGTGCGGGCGGAGGCGGTCACACAGATCACTCTGGAGGATGATGTCAATATTCCTGAGAATAAACCGGATGTCAGCACGCTGAATCTGGAAAAAGGGGAGATCGTCATCGAAGAGATCAAACCCGCGGCAGATTCTGTGACGGTTCGGGGACATTTGAGATATGTGATCCTTTACCATACAACGGAGGAGGGAAGCAGCCTTGTGGTGGTGGAAGGCAATCTGCCTTTGGAAGAGAAGATTCACCTTCAGGGGGCGCTGCCTTCTGATACCGTGACGCTGGACTGGGATGTGGAAGATCTGACTGTAAATATGATCAATACCCGCAAGCTCAATATCCAGTCGCTGGCGACCCTGACGGCGAAAGTGGAAGATCTTTACGATGAGGAAGTGCCCATAGCGATTCATGGAGATGAAGCGGTGGAATACCGCAGGATGCCCCTGGAGCTCGCTCAGATCGTGATCTGTAAAAACGATGTTTACCGGCTGAAGGATGAGGTGCTGCTTCCTTCCAATTATCCTAATATTTTTCAGATTCTCTGGAACAATATATCACTGGCGGATGTGGAGTTTAAAGTCATGGAAGAAAAACTGGCAGTCTCCGGCGATGTGCGGGTGTTTATCCTGTATGAGGGAGAAGGTGAGGAACATCCTGTCCGTTCTTTTGAAACTACGCTTCCCTTTAGCGGCGTGCTGGAATGCCATGGATGCAGGGAAGGGATGCTGCCGGATATCCGTTATCGTCTGGGGCAGCAGGAGATTGCCGTCCGCCCTGATTTTGACGGGGAAGAACGCAGCATCGGTCTGGAACTTGTGATGGATATCTCCATAAAGATTTATGAGGAAGAAAAGCAGGAGATCCTGTCGGATATTTACGGTGTTTCCAATGAGATCACCACTGAGACACACAAGGCGAATCTCCGCAAGCTGCTTTCCAAAGTCACAGGCAAGACCAAAGTGACGGATCATATCCATGTCACGGGATCCACCGTGCTGCAGCTGCTGCACAGTGAGGGAAGTGTGGCGCTGGAACAGCAAAAAACTGTGGAAAACGGTATCCTTTTACAGGGAGCCATGTCTGTGAAAGTCATGTATATCACGGGGGAGGACGAATCTCCCTACGGCTGTACGCAGGCGCAGATTCCGTACAGCTACACGCTGGAAGTGCCTGACATCGCGCCGGAAGATCTGGGAAAGGTTCACGCGGAAGTGGAACAGCTTCAGGTTACAATGCTGGATGGGGAAGAAATGGATGTAAAAGCGATCCTGTGCTTTACCACCACCGTCTTTAAGAGTATTCCCGTCAACCTGATCAGCGCAGTCACCGTTTCCGACCTGGATACGGGCCGTATGGGAAGCCTGCCCGGACTGGTGGTTTATATGGTGAAAGAGGGAGATAATCTGTGGAATATCGGGAAGCAGTATTATGTACCTGTGGATAGCCTTCGCCAGTTGAACGATCTGGAGAGCGATGAACTGAAAGCGGGACAGAAAATACTGGTAGTAAAGGGAAATATTGGAAATGCCAGGTAATATTTGCCATGCGATACCGCTATATTATCGCTATGATAGGTATTGACAAAAGCACATGGGGGGGGGTATACTCAAAATGTTTCAGACAGTCCGGATAGGTTAGGAGTCGCAAAAGCATGGAGAAGGAGCCTACAGTTGAAAAGGATAAATCGGTGAGATATCTTTGCATCGCGGGGGCGGCTTTCGTTGCTGTCACGGTGATAGCGGTGATCGTTGTGATCGTGCAGCTATATCACAGGCAGCGTGCGATGGATATCATGGATGAAATGGCTATGGCTACAACGCTTGAAGCCGTTCAGATGAAAACTCCTGTGTCACAGGCGCCTGCTGTTTCCGTTCCCATTGAGGAAGATCCTTTGAAAGATGTGCCTATTCCCGAAAAACAGGTGGACATTGCAGCCCAGCAGGAAGAGGTCAATAAGGATATTTATGCATGGATCTACATTCCTGACAGCAAGATCGATTATCCGGTGCTGCAGAGCGCTACGGACAACAGCTATTACTTAAATTATAACATTGACGGCAGCAAGGGGTATCCCGGCTGCATTTACACGGAAAATTACAACGCAAAAGATTTCTCGGATCCCAATACGGTTCTCTACGGACATAACATGAAGAATGGCACTATGTTCGCCGGACTGCATCAGTTTGAGGACGTTGAATATTTTGATGCGCATCCTTATGTATATATCTATACGGAGGATGGGCTGTTGGTTTATAAGATTTTCGCAGCGTATCAATCCAGCGATGAGCATATTTTGCTCAGCAATGATTTTTCAAGTGAAGAGTCTTATAGGGATTATCTGACAGGAGTTTTGGAGACTGCAGGCAGCGATGGCAATGTCGATGAGACAGTGAAAGTCGATACAGAGGATAAGATTATTACGCTGTCCACCTGCATTTCTTCTAAACCGCACAACCGCTATCTGGTGCAGGGTGTGCTGCTCAATGGGAGTCAGCTTTGAGGCTGGCGGATTGATTTGGTATTTAGCCGTAAGGCTGGATATAACCACACGACCGTAAAAATGAAGGAGGAAAAGAGTAAATGAAAAAATTATTTTTGAAAAAGCTCGCCTTGGGTCTTGGCCTTGTCCTGACCTTGAGTCTGGCTGTTTACGCTACAGGCGATGACTTCACTCTTGTGGCAACCGCAAGTGATAGTGATGCCAGCGGTAATGATGGCGACAAAGAGCAGGGCGGAACTACCACGACAGATCCCGAGGACAAACCTACGCAGGGCGGCAGCACAGAGCAGGGTGGCAGCACAGAGCAGGGTGGAACCACTCAGCCGGGTGGCACCACAGAACAGGGCGGCGACACCGAAGAAGTTACTAAAGTCGAGTCCAAAACTGAAGGTGTTACAGCAACGATTCTTAATAATGATGTGTCAGAAGAGACTGTTGCTGCTATAAAGAATGACATAACGAAAATCATCAACAGCGGTGCTCTGGACACAGTCTTTAAAGGACGGGAATTTGATATTAGCAAAGTAAGCGCGGCAGACGTGAAGTTCACATTTGATCTGAATGGGGATGTCGCAAGACTTTCGGACCACAAAGTAACCGTTGAGGTAACGGGAACGAAATTGGATAAGCACAACACCTATATTGCGCTCCATTACACGGAAAACGGTACAGTAGCTCACCCTGTTACAGTCAATGACGATAACACAATTACGATTTCCGGCGTTGAACATTTTTCTACCTTTAAACTTATTGATGTTTCCCGTGCACTGACTACCACAGGAGAAGACAGCGATAACAACGATGACAGCGATGACAGTAATGACAGCGCCAACGCTGGCGGAAGCGGTTCCGCTACTTCCCCCAAGACTGGTGAAACAGTTCCCGCAGCAGTACCTGTTGCACTGATCGGTATGGCTGGAGCTGCAGTAGTGCTGAAAAAGACACGTTTCAACAGATAAATAAAACGCAGCGCCAGAAACGCATTGAATCAAAACGTGAATAAACGGTCACTGTAAATTGTTTCTTAGAACACAATTTTCGGTATGTGGTTGTTTTGCCCCGTCCCTCATTGAGGAGGAGGCGAAATAAGATTAAAAAAGGGAACTGCCCCACGGATATTTTAAGTCTGTGCGGGCGGTTCCTTTTTTTGCCTGAGATAAAAAATGCAGCGCTTTCATAAGCGGCCATCACAAAGAAGCGATTGGAGACGACATGCTTTTGCGGGAAATGAATACATCCCGCATCGCGGCATCGTATGGCTGAACTGTTACGGAGCGACAAAAGTTACGGAGCAACAAAAGTTATGGAGCAACAAAAGACGGGACCGACAACATTGATGTTGTCAGTCCCGTTTTCCGTTTCCGTTTTACTCGGTGATGCCTGCCTCCGCAGCTAACTTGTCGAACTTCTCCAGAACAGCATCATATGTTCTCTTGGAGATATCGGGAAGCTCGCCTCCCCATTTCTTTTCGGCCATCTTATAGCCCTTCTCAAAAGCAGCTTTCATATCCTCGATCTTATCAGGATCGCCTCCGGTCAGTGCGGTGGCGAAATCGATGATTCTGTCGGACGTCTGCGTTACGCCCCAGTAGCCGTCTTCCGCGATATCCTTCTGAGCCTGCAGCTTAGTAGCCGGATCAACGGTATAATTACCGCCGCGCAGGAAAGACCAGATATCGTTTGCGTTCCCGTAAGCGTTTGCCTGACCGCCTATCATCTTCTCCACTAAAGAGCGAAGCTGTGAGGTACGGGCATCTGCATCCGCCTTTAATTTGTTGATCAGATTCTGGTCGGGAGTATAAGTCTTTTTAGTGGAAGTTCCCTTAGAAGGCTCGTATACCACTCCCTTGTCGTTAGCGGCAGAAGCGTTCTTTGCCGCAGTTGTAGTCTTAGTGTTCTCTGCAGAAGCAGAAGAAGCATAGGTGTAGGCGCCTGCCTGTGTCTGTGTAACTCCGTTTACACTCATATTCTACCTCTTTTCTGGCGAACATCGCCGTGTTCTACCCGTTTTGGGCGCATCATCCGTGATTGTACTTTTTATATCGGTTTCTTTAGAGAAAACTTTAGGGCAGATTGACAATAAATGTATGTTTGTTTATAATAAATACACCTAATGTATACAGAATACAAGAGCGCATAAATTTTGTCATTGCCATTTCAGACAGGTTCCGAGGAGTTTTTCACAGCGTGGGAGGAACGATGAGACGGCAGACGCAACGCGGGTTTTGTACTGCGCCAAAACTTGCAGTTATCAGCAATTCAGGGAATCAAGTTCAGGAAACTCAAGTTCAAAAAACTCAAGTTCAAGGGACTAAGATTTCTGAAAATAAGTCGCAGCATGAGGCTAAAGATGGAATATCAAATCAAGGCATACGCAAAAATTAATCTGGGACTGGATGTGATCGGAAAACTGCCTGACGGGTATCATGAGGTCAAAACGGTCATGCAGACGGTGGGCATCTATGACGAGCTGACATTGGAAAAAGCGGAAAGCGGGATTACCGTTACTACGGACTCTGATAAGCTGCCTGCGGGTGAGGATAATCTGGTTTATAAGGCGGCGAAGCTGATGAAGGAAAAGTATCATATTCAGGAGGGCGTTAAGATCCACCTGAAAAAAAATATTCCCATAGCGGCGGGCATGGCCGGGGGAAGCACCGATGCCGCGGCAGCCATGAAAGGCATGAGCCGGTTGTTCGGACGGGAGGCGGATCTTCAGGAATTTATGAAAATGGGAGTGACCATAGGGGCGGATGTGCCTTATTGTATTATAGGAGGCACAGCACTGGCGGAAGGGATTGGTGAGAAACTGACGCCGCTGGAGCTGGCTCCCGAGTGTTATGTGTTGGTTGCCAAGCCGGATATCAGCGTATCAACGAAGTATGTATATGAGCATTTGGACGCTGTGGGGGTAAAAGTGCATCCGGATATCGACGGCATGGTAGAAGCGATCAATGCGGGAAGCCTGCAGGGAATATTGGACCGTATGGGAAATGTGTTAGAGGCGGTGACGATACCGAAATATCCTGTGATCGATGACATCAAACGAAGAATGAGGGAATTGGGGGCGGTGAACAGTCTGATGAGCGGCAGCGGGCCTACGGTATTCGGCATTTTTCTGGATGAGGATCATGCGCAGGCTGCCATGGGGCGTCTTCGGGAAGAAGGCCTGGCAAAGCAGCTGTTCGTCACAACTTTTTGTTGACAGGAAAGGCAGGGAAGGTATGCAGGATCATTTGCAGGTCAAAATGGATGAGTTTCTGCCGCTTAGGGATGTGGTGTTTCATACGCTGCGGCAGGCAATTCTGACGGGGGAATTAAAACCCGGCGAGCGCCTGATGGAAATTCACCTGGCCAATAAGCTGGGGGTCAGCAGAACGCCGATACGGGAAGCTATCCGTAAGCTGGAGCTGGAAGGATTAGTTACCATGATTCCCAGGCGGGGGGCGGAAGTGGCGCAGATTACCGAAAAGAGTATGAACGATGTGCTGGAAGTGCGCCGGGCGCTGGATGCTCTCTGCGCGGAGCTTGCCTGCGAAAGGATCACCGAGGAGGAATTGGCGCAGTTAGAGAAAGCTGCCGCCAGTTTTGAGGCCGCTGTAAAGACAAAAGATTTAAAAAAGATTGTGCAGGCGGATGTGGCGTTTCATGACATCATTGTACGTGCCACCGGGAATCAGCGGCTGATCCAGCTTGTCAATAACCTGTCGGAGCAAATGTACCGTTACCGTTTTGAGTATATCAAAGACAGCAGTCAGCATGAACGTTTGGTGGAGGAGCACAGGATCATCTATGAAAGCATTGTGAAAAAGGATAAAGAAACGGCATCCCAGGCCGCAAAAGTGCATATAGATAATCAGGAAAAGGCCATCATCCGCCAGATCCGTCTGGATCGGCAGAAGTCATGATGAAAGATTTTTAAAGATCAGGGAATAACCATCCGTTTCCTGGCAATAATCTCCATAGAGGATCATGGATCCAATCAGGTCATTGCGAAAATCCGTATCGGAGCTCTCGGAGCCTGCGGGCTCAAAAAGGGGTTCGCAAACGCCTGACTGATTCGGATCATGGAGAGGAAGGCAGTCATGAAAAAGAAATGGATGGGATTTCAGATTGTTATGTGTATCTGCGCCGCGCTGGGATGGTGGGGAGTTCTCTATCCGGAGCTGGTGCTGACGGCGGATACCTGTCGGGTTTACAACGCGCGGGAGGAACAAAGAAGCGTAGAAGGACAGGATATTTACTGGGAGCTTTTAAAGGCGGGAAAGGGCGAGATACGTTTCCGGAGCAGACTGCTTGCGGAATGGAATAAATTCATGGAGGCTATCAATGAGTCAGATCAACAGGAGGCTGCTCCATAAGGATGCGCCGATCGGGGTCTTTGATTCCGGAGTGGGAGGTCTTACCGTGGCAAGAGAGATCATGCGGCAGATCCCCAATGAGAAGATCATTTATTTTGGAGATACGGCGAGAGTGCCTTACGGCAGCAAGTCCAGGGAGACCGTCACGAGATTTTCAGAGCAGATTGTGCGTTTCCTGCGCACTTTTCAGGTAAAGACTATTGTGGTAGCATGCAATACTGCCAGCGCCTACGCTCTTGATGTGTTGGAAAAAGATATCGATATCCCCATTATCGGCGTGATAAAGCCGGGCGCAAAAGTGGCTGTGGAGGTTACGAAAAACGGCAGAATTGGCGTGATTGCCACGGATGCCACAATCGGCAGCCAGATGTATCATAAGTACATAAAAGAATTAAATGAGAATGTAACGATATATGGCAAAGCGTGTCCTCTGTTTGTGCCGCTGATAGAAGAGGGACTTTTGGAGGATCCTGTCACCGATGAAATTGCGAGAAGGTATTTGGCGGAGCTGATCGATATCGATATCGACACCCTGATCCTGGGCTGTACCCATTATCCCCTGATACGTTCCGCTCTGGGCAGGATCATCGGCGAGAAAGTGACTTTGGTCAATCCGGCTTACGAGACAGCGCGGGAGCTGAAAGGAATGCTGAAAGACCTGGATCTGCTGAATGATGAGAAACCCGGGCTGGGAAGCAACCTTTACCAGTTTTATGTCAGCGATAAAGCGGAAAAGTTTGTACGTTTTGCAAATTCTATCATTAAATACGGTATTTTGTCGGCAAAGACGATCAATATAGAAGAATATTGAACAGGCGTATGGTGAAATTCCGGGCGGGCGATCCGTGTGTTGAGATCCGCAGGATTCAATGCGGGAATCTGATCGAGAGGGTAAAACGTGACAAAAGATGTATGGGTAACAATCACAGGCGTGCAGCAGGATAATGCAGGCGAGACAGACATTACCAAGACTTCCGTGCGGGGGCAGTACTATCTCAGAGGTGAAAACCATTATGTCCTTTATGAGGAAACGGATGAGAATTCCGGTGAAAAAAGGAAGAACAGATTAAAATGGAATAAAGACCGACTGGAACTGACCAGAAAAGGAACCACGAACAGTCGGATGATTTTTGAGGTTGGGAAAAGCCATGAGGCGGATTATGTTACGCCTTTCGGCGCGATTCCCCTGGAAGTTGCCACCTCGAGGATCCTGTTTTGGGAGGAAGAGGGCGGCATGCGGCTTGAAGCGGAATATGAACTGTGGACCAATCAGGAACGTTTGTCAAAATGTGAACTGACGGTCAGTGTAAGAGCGGTCTGACAGGCTGATCGCCGCATTTTTCTCCGACATCATTCGTGAAAGGAATGGCACCGGGGTCTGCCGGTATTGGCATTTAAAAAGAATATCAGTTAAAAAGAATATCAGATAGAAATAAAAAGGCGAGAAGGGATGCCGCATCATTGTGCGTGCATTTCTTCTCGCTTTTATCGTACTATAAGGCATAAAGGTTTACAATAAAAATCAGGGAATAAAAAAAGACAAATGCAACATAATGTTATAAAATGTTGCATTCATGTCTTACACTATCTATATCGGTTTCACGCCGGAATACTTTAGGGGTAAAATAAATTTTTTCAATTTTTTTGCAGAATACTTTTTTCAAGCCCCTTTTCTTCCATTCAGACCTTCATACCGCGGCTTTAGATGCACGGCGTTTCGCAGGCGCGGGGCCGCGTTTCAGAAACATTTCCCATGAAAAAATCTGTATGTGCCAGCTTTGGCTTTCCTCTGTCCTTTTCTGATGATTGGTCCCAACCACTGTGCGGCAATGCCCTCGGCTTACCTGTCAAAGAGAAATATGGAGGAACACATTATCCTTATCGTCCTGCTGGATCCCCAGATAGCGCTTGGTGATGCGGTAGGAAGAGTGGTTGTAGATGTCCATCAGGAGCGCGGGGGGAGTTCCCTGCCGCCAGGCATGATAACCGAAAGTCTTGCGCAGAGAATGGCAGCTGATGTGTCCGTCCAGACCCACCGCATCGGCCGCTTCCCTGATGATGCGGTAGGCCTGGGAGCGTCCCAGAGGGCGGTTTTTGCCCTTCCTGCTGGGGAAGAGGAAAGCGGAAGGGGAAGGAAGCTGTCCAAGGGAGCGCAGATAGCAGGACAAAGCTTCCCTGGCGGCCGGGTTTAAGACCACAGTATTGTTTTTGCCTGTTTTCTGCTCCGTGACAGTGACATGGGAGAGGAATCTGCCGCGGTCAAAGTCGTATAGGTTCTTCCAGCGCAGATTCAGCATGTCCGAAATGCGCAGGGCAGTGTTTAATCCAAGAAGACACAGGGCATAGTTGCGCGCCTGTATATGTTTTTTCAGATAATAGTCCTCGAATTCCTTCAGTTTGTCGGGGTCTCTGATGGGCTGTGTGGTACTCATGAATAATCTCCTTTCTGACTGATATGCCATCGCGAATGCAACATTTTATAACAAAAAGTTGCATTCGTAAAGAGGCAGGGAACGCCGGAAGGCGGCAGGGAGGTTGACATGTTAAGACTGACAGTGAGCACGGAAGAGTATCTGATGATCGGGGAGGACATTAAGTTAGTGTTCCTCGGAGGCACGGGGAAACATTTGAGGATCATGGTGGACGCCCCGAAGGAGAAAAACATCGTAAGGAGCAGCGTATTAGAACGCGGGATCACGGATCCGGAGGAACGGGCGAAACTGCCCAGGTACCACGCGGAACCGGAGCATCCTGAAAAGTATGTAAAGAAGAAAGCGTCCGCGTCAGACAGTGCTAAAGCACAAAAATCCGACACCGCACAAAAAAGCGCGGCAGCGCCGCAAGAGGGCGCGGAACAGGAAGGCCCGGGAAACCGGCGCCGCCCGCGGGTCATCATAGCCCGAGGGAACGCAAGGTAATAACCGGACATCCGGCCCGAACGCCAGGGCCCGGCGGGAGGACGGTAAGTCCGGTCATTATAGAAACCTATCAACAATAAGACACCGGCGCAAACGGATTTGCGCCAGGTAAAGCCAGGGAGGTAAAATTTTATGGTAGTACAACACAATTTGACAGCGATGAACTCTAACAGAATGCTGGGTCTGACCACAGCGAAGCAGGCAAAGTCCACAGAGAAGCTTTCTTCCGGATATAAGATCAACAGGGCGGCGGACGATGCAGCCGGACTGACTATTTCCGAGAAGATGAGACGCCAGATCAGGGGTCTGACACAGGCGTCCCTGAACGCACAGGACGGCATCAGCGCGGTACAGACGGCAGAGGGTGCGCTCACCGAAGTACACGACATGCTGCAGAGAATGGATGAGCTGGCAACCAAGGCCGCAAACGGCACCATGACTACAGACGACCGCAAGGCGGTGCAGGATGAGATCGACCAGCTGATCACTGAAGTAGATCGTGTAGCCGAGACCACCACGTTTAACGAGCTGGCTCTGCTTAAAGGTGATGGCAAGGAGACCAAAACAAGGGAAGTTGCACAAGTAGATGTAACGGCGGAATTTACTGATGAGATCGATCCCAGCAAGGTTACTTTTCAGCTCAAAAAAGATAAAACGATAGCTACTGATGCGAAATGGTATGCTAAGGGAAGCAAAGATTTAGTAACAGAAAACGATCTGAAAAATGCTTTAACAGTTGATGGAGAGGGAAATATTGTTTTTAAAGAGGGAGTTGAATTTTATAAGGAAGCAGCAAAAGAAATAACGGACGGAAATGAGTATGGCGCTCAGGTGACTCAGGTAACAGATGATGAGGTGGCAGCCCTTTTCGATGCAATTGTTCCCGCTCTGTATAGCGATGATGCAGCTAAAACCGTTGTAAAGGAAGAAGAGCTGAAGGATTACTTCAACGCTGACGGTACTCGTAACGATAGCAAGCTGTATATGAAAAAAACGGATGGAACTGTTGCGGAAGTTGGTGCAGACTGGATCAGCAAATATGTGAAAGTGACAGCGGGAAAAGAAGCACATGAGGAAAAGTATCAGGTTGCTAAGGATCTGGAGTTCAATCTGCATGTAGGCGCTGAAAAAGATGATGAGAATAAGATCAAAGTTACCATCAAAGCTATGTCCGCGGAAGGAATTGGCATAGATGTTTTAAAAAAGAGCGGCGTTATGACGGAAGATGACGCTACTGCTGCGATCGATACGATCAAAGCGGCTGTTGCTACAGTATCTAAGCAGCGTTCCACTCTCGGTGCGGTGCAGAACCGTCTGGAGCATACCATCAATAACCTTGACAATGTCATTGAGAATACCACCTCTGCAGAGAGCCAGATCCGCGATACCGATATGGCTACCGAGATGGTTGCGTATGCAAACAACAATATTCTCGCACAGGCTGGTCAGGCAATGCTGGCACAGTCCAATCAGGCAAATCAGGGCGTTCTGTCTCTGCTTGGTTAAGCGAGTCGGGAAATCATGTCACACAGGGGGCGGTCATTGTACCGTCCCTTTTTTTGCGGGCAAAGCAAGCGGAAAAGCAGCAGTTTAGCCGAAGGCTGAATTGCTGCACGAAAAAACGTTTATTAATCAGATTGTATTGCATTTTCCCATAGCGTGTGTTATACTTAGCGCAAAGCATAGAAAATTCTTTCGACAGGGGACATCTCCTGTTGTTCTGGGCGCAGGCTCGTTGTGTTATTCCTTTCAGGTCAGAAGATCCGTGCTTTTAAATCCATTTGATCAACAGAAAAAGCAGGAACGGACGACTGGTGCAAATGCTTCCTGCAGATTGGCGGGGAGGATTATGGTTAGCTGGAAATACGCGGCTTTAACCGAAAAAATGAATCCCATTGATGATGAGTTTTTTCGGAAAATGGCGGAAGACATAGAATTCTGTGAAGAAATATTGCGGGTGATTCTGGCAGACTGCCGTCTGAGGATTCAGAGCGTCATACCGCAGAACTCCATTAAAAATTTACAGGGGCGTTCCGTTGTGCTGGACGCGCTCTGCATGACAAAGGAGGGCAGGTACTGCCACATAGAAGTGCAGAAGGCAGACGATGACGACCATCTGAGGCGTGTGCGTTATAATGCGGCCTGTGTCACCGCAAATGTCAGCGATACCGGAAGCAGATTTGAAAATGTGCCGGATGTATGCGTTGTGTTTATCTCCAGATTTGATATTTTTCACGGAGACAGGGCGGTCTATCATGTAGACAGCATAATCAGGGAGACAGGGGAAAGACTGGACGATGGGATGGAGCGGATTTTTGTCAACACGAAGGCAAAGGACGGGTCGGACGCGGCTGCCCTGATGGAGATCTTTACCGAGGACAAAGCGTATGATTTTGAGAGATTTCCTAAGACATCGGCCAGGAAATACCAGTTTAAAGAGCGGGAAGGCGGGAAAAAAGAGATGAGCGAGATCATGAGGAAGATTGCGGAGATGGAAAGGCTTGAAGGAAAAGAGGAAGGGAAAGAAGAAGGCAGATATGAGAAAACGCGGATCATCATAAAAAACATGCTCTTGCGCGGATTCAACGATGAAGATATCATGGGCTTGGCCGAATGTAACCTGGAAGCTATAGATGATGTGAGAAGGGAAATGTGATATTGATGAATGCGATATGCGGTGAATGCAGAGGTCGTCATTTCCGTTAAATGCTGTATCCGGATTGGGAAAATTTTAAAGTGAAAGGATAGATAAAATCAAAACAGGCAGAACTGCACATGACAGTCCTGCCTTGTATTTTTTGCTGCAGACGGCTATTTTAAAGGTTTGGCGCCGGCCTTTTCCTGTGCGGCTTCCAAAGCCTGTCTGAAACGGCTTTTCTTTTTGGGAGCGGGGAGGTCCTGCTTACCGTGCAGACCCTTCACATCCAGCACATAAATGCCGCTGACAACGGCTTTCACTTCCTTTTTGACAGGAACGGAATCAAAAATTTTATCTTCACAGATCAGTGACATGATCTGGGGGCCGATCTTGGCTTTGATGATGGGTAGTTTTGATCCCCGCATGGCTTTCGGAACCTGCTCCAAAACGACTTGCGGAAGACCGGCATCCCGTAGTTTCATCCGCTTTTTGTCAATGACCAGCATGGCGATAGTCTGCTTATTGGCGTTTAAGATTTCCTGCTGTTCAGCCTGTTTTTTCTGCGCTTTTTTCCCTAGAAAATAAAGGGCGATAACAACGACCGTCAATACCACGGCAATGACGATCAGGGTAATGACCCATGGTTTCATAGAATCAACCTCCATTATAATTTCCAATATTGCATCAATATTTATTATTGTAGCACATGTCCGCAGAGATAGGCAATAAAACATTTTGCGGTTTCATTTTTTTTATGTGTGGTTTCGGGTTTTTTATGACAGTTCTGCAGAAGGTTGAACTGTTATGTGCATTCAAATATGAAAACCACCATCCAAGGCATGCATTGTGTCATGGCTGGCTAAAAAATGTCCAAAATGGCATTTTTTTTGATTTCAGGATTCCTCCGCATAAAAGATTGATTGTGCGGCCGATTTGGCCTGATATTTGTTACAGATGTTAAAGATATTGTGTATTACAGAAACAATGTGCTATAGAAACGGTGTGCTAAAAAAATCGCACATTATAAAGGCTGCACATTATAAAGGCTGCACATTATAAAGGCTGCACATTATAAAGGCTGCACATTATAAAGGCTGCATATTATAAAGGCTGCACATTATAGAAACTTCATAAATATAAAAACTCCATGGGAAAAATAATACTTGGCCGCCCAGCTTACGGCCTGATTGTTACGCCCATATACGCAGCAGCAAAAAAATTTG
>CANREV010000005.1 GCA_947629645.1 uncultured Acetatifactor sp.
CAAAATATTGACAAAAAATTTCCAGCAACCACAAGGGTTTGCTGGGCTATTTTAAAATTTAAACTTCAAAACTCAGGGGATGAAAAGTCCACCTCGCTGGCCAGACAACTGATCGAATTGGAGGAAAGCAACGTGCGCAGCCTGAAAGACTATCTATGATATTGTGCATTTTGTATAAAAAACAACATAAAACTTTTACAATTTAACGGAATAAAGTGTGTTGAGAATTTAAAAGGCAGGAGTTATAATAATACATGGACAAAACGGGGTTGTATACAAGTATCCCAAATAGTGATTAAGGAGGACATAGCAATGTCGTATGTTGATGAGGTGTTTGATCTGGTAGTCGCAAAGAATCCTGCCCAGCCCGAGTTCCATCAGGCGGTGAAGGAGGTTTTGGAATCCCTTCGCGTTGTGATCGAGGCAAACGAGGAGCAATATCGTAAGGATGCGCTTCTCGAGAGACTTGTTACACCGGAGAGACAGCTTTTATTCCGCGTGCCCTGGGTGGATGACAAGGGCCAGGTTCAGGTAAACAACGGTTTCCGCGTACAGTTTAATTCCGCTATCGGACCTTACAAGGGAGGTCTGAGGCTTCATCCCAGTGTAAATCTTGGTATTATCAAGTTCTTAGGCTTTGAGCAGATCTTTAAAAATTCCCTGACAGGTCTGCCGATCGGCGGCGGTAAGGGCGGTTCCGATTTTGATCCCAAGGGCAAGTCAGACAGAGAAGTGATGGCATTCTGCCAGAGCTTCATTACAGAGTTACATAAGTATATCGGCGCTGATACCGATGTTCCCGCAGGAGATATCGGAACCGGCGCAAGAGAGATCGGCTATATGTATGGCCAGTACAAGAGACTGACCGGATTGTATGAAGGCGTGCTCACCGGTAAGGGACTTTCCTACGGCGGATCTTTGGCCAGAACCGAGGCGACCGGCTATGGTCTTTTGTATCTCACCGAGGAGATGTTAAAGTGCAATGGCAAGGATATCGCAGGAAAGATTGTAGCGATCTCCGGTTCCGGAAATGTGGCTATCTACGCGGCGCAGAAGGCGCAGCAGCTTGGCGCAAAGGTTGTGACCGTATCCGACTCCACCGGATGGGTATATGATCCGGAGGGAATCGATGTGGATCTTTTGAAGGAAGTAAAGGAAGTGAAGCGCGCGAGACTGACCGAGTACGCGGCGGCAAGAAAGAGCGCGGAGTATCATGAGAAGAAGAACGGCGAGCACGGTGTCTGGAATATCAAATGTGATATTGCGCTTCCCTGCGCAACCCAGAACGAGCTGGATCTTGAGGATGCGAAGGCTCTGGTTGCAAACGGCTGCTTCGCAGTGGCAGAGGGCGCTAACATGCCTACCACCATGGAAGCTACCGAATACCTTCAGAAAAACGGCGTTCTGTTCTGCCCCGGCAAAGCGGCAAACGCAGGCGGCGTTGCCACTTCCGCGCTTGAGATGAGCCAGAACAGCGAAAGACTTTCCTGGACCTTTGAGGAAGTTGACAGCAAGCTCAAGGGTATCATGGTCAATATCTTCCACAATCTGGACGATGCCGCTAAGAAGTATGGAATGGCAGGCAACTATGTTGCCGGCGCGAACATTGCCGGATTTTTGAAAGTAGCGGATGCTATGACCGCTCAGGGCATTGTATAAGGAAAACGCCGGAGGATATATTTAAAGAGGCGATCCGTTAAAGCGCGATATGGACAAGGACAGCCGTCCGGCGGGAACAGTGACCTGCCGGGCGGCTTTTTTGCCTTTCTTTTGGAGAATACGGACAGAATGGGCGCGGACTTTGGGCTTCCGGCCGGAAATGCGGCTGCAGGACATGCTTTTTCATCGTTTGACAGGGAACGGAAACATTGCTATACTGTTAATGTTTGGAAGAGAATCGCAACAGTTGCACTTTCTGATCGGGACGGAGGGGTTGACGGTATCATGGATATAATGGAAGAAAGGATATTGCTGAACGGATTGCTGCAGTTTATCCAGATGGCGGGGATCGTGGTGCCGATCATCGGCATCTTTGTGCTGACCAATAAAGAGCAGAGCAAGACATCCATGAATCTGATGATTGCCAACATCGGCTGTCTGATCATGAACGGCTCTTATTTTCTGATGCTGCGCTCGAAGGGCTACGATGAAGCCATGTTATCGCTGAAAATCGAGTATCTGGGAAGCGCGCTTTTTTATTTGTTCTTTCTCAAATTCATTCTCTCTTATTTACAACTGGACAGCAAGTATAAAATCGTAGGCCCGCTGACCTATTGCTGGCTTGCGTTTGAAGTTGTGATGGCCATTTTTTTGTGGGGCGACAACCGGTTTGGGATTATGTTCGATCATATCGATTTTGTGGAAGAACAGATGGTGGGCTACCATTATCTGAGCACCACGATGGGCGCTCTGAATCTGATCCGGTACTGTATGCTGACCGTATTGATGACAGGGCTGTTGATCTATATGGTAGTGCACAGAGTCATCATCAGGAAACGCCATGGAGTGGAAAAGAGAAGTCTTTCTTACCTGATCTTTGCCATGTGCGTGATTATCATGTCCTTTATCGTTGAAGAGATGTCGTGGACCAACAGTTTTAACAATGTGCCTGTCTGCGCCTCCATCGCCGTACTGCTGATTATTTTGTGTGTTGTGAGGGGAGATCTCTTCTCCGTTGCGGATATCGGCCGGGGCTGGGTTTTCGACAATCTTGACGGCGTCTTTCTGATTGTCAACAGCGATTACGGTTTTTTGGACGCCAATACTTCCGCCAAATCGTATTTTCCGGAATTGAGAGACCTGCACAAGGGCGATCAGCTTCCCGATGCGCTGAAAAAAATGTTTGACATTCAGGAGACGGAACTGGAACTGGACGGACATTATTTTGAAGGAACGGTGACGACTCTTGCCAGAAGGGGAAAGACAAAGGGCTTTTGCCTGATGCTCACTGATATGACGAAGCAGTACAGGCTGATGGATGAGCTCAAGGATGCAAAGGAGAAGGCGGAGGATGCAAACCGCGCTAAATCTGATTTTATCTCCAATATGTCCCACGAGATCAGAACGCCTATGAACGCCATTGTAGGTATGACGGAAATCCTTCTGCGCAGCGATCTGCAGCAGCCGGAGAGAGGGTATCTGATGAATATCAAAAATTCCGGCGCCGCGCTTTTGACGATCATCAATGATATTTTGGATTTTTCAAAGATTGAGTCGGGAAAGCTTGAAATTATCGAGGAAGAATACGAACCTATGTCCATGCTCAGCGATCTGAGTATGATCTTTTTAAACAGGATCGGCAATAAACCTATAGAACTGCTTTTTGATATTGACAGGGAAATGCCGCTTAAGCTTTACGGGGATTCTTTAAGAATCCGCCAGATCATCATCAATATTACCAACAATGCCATCAAATTCACGGAGTCGGGCAGCGTGGAGTTAAAAATCAGACTGGAGCGGATGGCGGAGGATGACATGGTGATGCTTTATGTTTCCGTGAAAGATACCGGACAGGGCATCAGGCCGGAAGATATGGATAAATTATTCGGTTCTTTTCAGCAGGTGGATACGAGAAAGAACAGGAACAAGGAAGGGACGGGACTTGGTCTTGCTATATCCAGGCAGCTTGTGGAGCTGATGGGCGGAGAAATCGGCGTAAAAAGCGAGTATGGAGAGGGCAGTGAGTTCTATTTTCATGTACCCCAGAAGGTTATAAGCAGCGAGAAAGCCGCGAGGATCAAAGCAGGCTCCATCGTCCATGAGCCAATGGTGGTCAGCGGTCTGGCTGCCAATCCCCTTCTTCTGAAGCGTCTGGAAGATCTTACCAGGGGGTATGGGCTTTGCTATGTGGATTGGGAGAAGGCGCGGGAAGAGAAAATTCACGTAGATTACCTGTTTGCGGACGGTCCTATGTACGAAGAATTGAAAGTCAGTCCCGAACAGTACAATATTTTTGAGGACACAGAGCTTTGCGTGCTGCAGAATCCCATGCTGGAAAATGTCTGGGCAAAAGGGATTACGACAGTCAATAAACCGCTCTATACGCTGAATTTTTGTCAGGTGATCAATCACGAGACAACGCAGGGAACGGTAGAGAGCGATAATTATATGAATTTCACCGCGCCGGATGCGAGAATCCTGATTGTGGATGACAACGAGATGAATCTGAAGGTGGCCATAGGGCTGCTGCAGCCTCTTAAGATGAAGATCGATACGGCGGACAGCGGTAAAAGGGCCATTGAGATGGTTCAAAAAAATCATTATCACATTGTATTCATGGATCATATGATGCCGGTGATGGACGGCGTGGAGACCACTCAGAAGATCCGGGCTATGGACGATGCGTACCTGAAAGGTATGCCGATCATCGCATTGACGGCGAATGCCGTGGTGGGCGCAAGGGAGACGTTTCGCCAGTCCGGCATGGACGATTTTGTGGCGAAACCCATAGAGGTCAAGGATATCTGCGGCAAGATCAGAAAATGGCTGCCCCGCGAATTGATTCATCAGTCTGACGATGACGCGGCGGCCGCAAAACCTGAGGAGATTGAAAAGCTGCCGGTGATAGAAGGGCTTGACGTGGCGGAGGGTGTAAAAAATTCCGGAAGCCTTGCGCTGTTTACCAATCTGCTGGGAGATTTTTATAAGCTCATAGACTTAAAATCCACCAAAATTGAAAAGTGCCTGGCGGATGGAATGATACGGGACTATACCATTGAGGTCCATGCGCTGAAAAACACTTCGCGTATGATCGGCGCCATGGAACTTTCAGAAATGTTTTACCGGATGGAACAGTGCGGCAATGCGCAGGACGTGGAGACGCTTCAGCGGGAAACGCCTAAGGTTTTGGAACTTTATAGAAGCTATAAGCCCATTCTGGAACCTTACGGCAAAGCAAACGAACAGGATAAAAGGGAAGTTTCCAAAGAGGAGATTGTTTTTGCTCTGCAAAAGTTGAAAGACGCTATGGATGGATTCGATCTGGACGGGGCGGACGCGGCATTTGCCGAGCTGGAGCAGTACAGGCTGCCGGAACAGCTTGGCGGGATGATGGAGAAGCTCAGAGCCTATGTGGCGGATGTGGCTATGGAGGAAATTATGGAGATGAGCGAAGAGATGATAAAAGCTTTGGAAACGGTATAAACGCAATAAACAGTGTTGATGCACTATAAGATTTTTAGCAAAACGGAGGTTTGGCAAATGCAGAATGTTTTGATCGTGTCAGAGGCACAAAGTTATTTGTTACAGGCTCTTCAGAGCAAGCTTGAGGATATGGAGTGCAAGGTGATGAGCACTCACGCGGATCCCGATGTGATCAGTAAAATTGAGGAGAATATCGACCTGATGTTTATTTTTGTGGATGAGGCGCTTCTGGAGCAGCATCACGGGCTGATTTATCTGAAAGATAAGGCGATTGAGGAAGATATCCCGATTTTTGTGACGGGAGACGCCCAGGAACTCAGAACTATCAATAATGACATACCGGCTCATATGATACAGAAGGAGATTCCCCGCCCGATCAATGTAAACGAGGCGGCGGAAACCCTTCACACCTACATGAAGAATTTTGGGAAGCACAATAAGAAAAAGATTCTGGTGGTGGATGATTCCGGCGCCATGCTGCGCAATGTAAAGGGATGGCTTGAGGAAACTTATCAGGTGATACTGGCAAATTCCGGCGCTATGGCCATCAAGTATCTGTCTACCAACCGTCCTGATCTGGTACTGCTGGATTATGAGATGCCTATTGTGGACGGTAAGCAGGTTTTGGAGATGATCCGTTCTGAATCGGAGTTCTGCGATGTGCCTGTGATCTTTCTCACAAGCAAAGGAGATAAAGAGAGCGTAATGCAGGTGATGGCGTTAAAACCGGATGGATATCTGTTAAAGACTATGGCGCCTGATCAGATCAAAAAGTCGGTGGATGATTTCTTTGAGCGGAAAAAAGCAAACGCTCATTGACGCCAAACGGCTTTAAAATGTATTGAAATATGTTTATCCCACTTCACAACAGCCGCAAATCTGCCGATATTACATAAAAGGATTTTAACAATGTGTCATGAATTGTCTGAGTCAGGGAGGATGACGGCATGAATGGGATAATGGGGATTTACGGTTCCGCAAACGGAACCGGAAGGATCGAACTGAAACGTACGGACGGAACCGTAGTCGGCGCGGTCACAGTCTCAGGATCTGGGAAAAACAAAAAAAGCGGCGGGACGAAAAAGAAAAAGCTTCAGTACAGTTTTAAGGAGATTTCCACCCAGCTGATGCAGACCAGGACTTCCGGAGCCGCCGGCAGAGTGCTGTTGAGCGCCCGCGCCAAAGCGGCCATGTTAAGGCGCAAGCTCAATAGCGGAGAGTATGATGACCAGGAGCTGGAGTATGCGATCCGGCATGCGGACGCCATGGTACGGGTGGCGAAAAAGCGCATGAGGCATCTGCAGGAGGAAGAGAACGCCAAAAGCCAGGGCGGCCCCTGCCAGGCTGAACTGGAAGAGAAGTGGGACGAACAGGAAGAGAAGTGGGATGACCAGGAAGGCGGACCCGCTCAGAGCGATCCCGCGGAGGATGCGGACAGTATGGATCTCGCCCAGATGCAGCGTCTGATGAGAGAATACAGGAAGCTTATGCAGGAAACGCAGAAGATGGAGGAGGAAGCCTTGCAGGATATGCCGGAGGCGGAGGAACTGTCCGAGGAGATTGGCGGCTTCGCGGAGGGAGAGACGGATCCCGCCGATCTGGAACTGATGAAGAAAAAACACAGAGCCAGGGAACTCCGGGAGATCATGGAAGCCGATATGAAATATTTGAGAGCCATGTTTGACAAGATGGAAAAAGAAAAGCAGGCCAGCGCTTCCGGAGCTATGCAGGGCGGAGAGAGTTATGACAGCGGCACGGACAGCGGCGTGATCCTGGACTTAAGTCAGGCCGGTATGCCGATGGAGGCGCCGCCTGTGGATGTATCGTCCGTTGTGGAGGGCGCTGCGATCGATGCCTGCGTGTAAGGATATGTGGAACGCATCGTTTTTCAGATGTACGCTCATAATGATGTATCAAAAAAGCGGCTTTTTTCGGCCGCTTTTTTGACTTGAAAAAATATTTCCTGTCATTTCGAGGCGCAACCTTACAACAAATATTAAAATATTCAGAAAACAGCTTGAATAAACGTGGGAAAATGGTAAAATAAAAGTGAATACTTTTATGATTGGCAAGGGAAACGATATGACAGAAATGTTTAGAAATAAATTGTCTAAAAAACTATTACAATTTGTCTGTGTGCTTTTTCTCTTTGGACTCTGCAGCTGCGGGTCGAAGGAGGAGCAGGTCCCTGAGGAGGAAGCGGAGAGCGCCGCAGATGGTGGACGAGTGCTGTTTATCAGTTCCTATTCCTACGCATGGAGCACCGTACAGATGCAGATTGAGGGGATAGAGGACGGGCTGGGCGAAAATACGATCCTTGATTTTGAATATATGGATACAAAACGTCTGAATACGGATGAGTCCCTGAAGCTTTTTTATGACAAACTGGAATATACCTTATCCATGGTGGAACCTTACGATGCCATTATCCTTGGCGATGACGCGGCGCTGCAGTTCGCGTTACAGTATAAAGAAACCCTTTTTAAAGGCATTCCACTGATTTTTGAGGGAATTAACGATGAGGAACTGGCCCGGAATGCGGCGGCGGACCCTCTGATCACGGGGCTGATCGAAAAGCTGTCGGTGGAAGACAATATCGCTTTAGGTATGCAGCTCATCCCCAACGCAAAAAAGGTGGTGGCTGTTTTGGACAACAGCATCACGGGAGAGGCGGAGAGAAAGCGCTTTTACAGTTACGAGGACGATTATCCCGGTCTGGAATTTACGGAGATCAATACCTCGGTGCTGACCACGGCGCAGGTGCGTCAGGCGATTTATGGCGTTTCCAAAGACAGTATTCTGATCTATATTACCATGACGGAGGATGTCAGCGGGAAAAAGTATTCCGATGAGGAGTCTGTAAAGCTGCTTTCAGAGGTTGCCAGAGTGCCCGTTATTCGTATGACGGAGGGCGGCATCGGCGAGGGTCTGCTGGGCGGTAATATTGTATCTATGTACCGTTCCGGTTACAATGCGGCCCGGATGGCAATGGATGTCATAGGCGGGAAAGATATCAGTGAAATGAAGATGCAGGAAAGCCCCAATGTCTATTGTATTGACGCCGCGGTTTTGGAAAAATACGGCATCAGTCTGTCGGTGATCCCGCAAGGGGCGGAGATCCTGAATAAACCAACCACTTTTATCCAGCGTAACAAAGAAGCTCTGGGGCCCGGTCTGGTCTTTATCGGTATCCTTTTTCTGATTATCCTCTGGTTCATTTTTGATAACCAGCGGAGAAGAAAGCTGATGAAGGAGTTAGAGGAGTCGCGTAAGATCATGGAATCGGCTTCACAACATGATTTCCTCACGGGTATTCCCAACAGGAATAAATTTATGGAGGATCTCACGAAACTGATCGATGCGAAGAGGCCCTGTACCGTCATGATGATGGATATAGATGATTTCAAAAAGATTAACGACACCAGAGGCCATACGGCAGGGGACGAGGCGTTAAAGCAGGTGGCCGGAAGGCTGAAGGAGATGGCTTCACAGATTCTGACGCCTTATCGTTTCGCGGGCGATGAATTTATTGTGATCCTTGAGAGCAGCCAGAGTAAGATTGTGGAAAAAACGGCTTATCAGATGCGGCAGATCTTTGCAAAACCTTTTATCCTTGGAGGGGAAAAAGCGAAAGTCTGCGGGAGTATCGGTATTGCCTCTTATCCCAAGGATACGAATGATTTGGAACAATTGATCGTCTGTGCGGACGATGCCATGTATCAGGTAAAGAAAAGCGGCAAGAATGACTTTGCTTTCTATCAGAAGAAGGAGGAAGGCAGGGAAGGATAAGCGCAGAGTGTGGGCAGAAATATATAACATTTGTTATTCTAATGCCAAAATGTGCGGAACAAGTGAGGAGACCGTGTGAGGAATGGTCTCCTCACTTGTTGCCGGGTTATCGTATTTTGATACTGGGGAAATCGGTATGACAGGCCGAAGAATCAGGGTCTGAGTAATGCAGGATGAGGTTTGGTATGGCATCTAAAAAAGTGTATGCGGTAAAAAAAGGAAGAATAACAGGCGTATTTCATAGTTGGTATGAATGCCGCAGCGCAGTGGAAGGTTATTCCGGCGCCCAGTATAAAAGTTTTTCCAATGTGGAAGAAGCCCAGGCCTATCTGGACAGTCCCGGCGCCCGGGCCGGATGTAAAGAACTGCCTTTAGAGGGAGAGCTGCTGGCGTATGTGGACGGCAGTTACGATGAGGCTCGGAAAAAATATGCTTTCGGTTGTGTATTTCTTCTGGCTGATGGCAGAATTTTTACGGAATGCGGCAGCGGCAACGATCCGCAGTCATTACAGCATCGAAACGTGACGGGGGAAATGCTGGGCGCCATGTATGCTGTAAAGTTTGCCATGGTAAACGGCTTTAAAAGCGTGGAACTGCGATATGATTATCAGGGGATTGAAAGCTGGCCCGCGGGAGAGTGGCGCGCCAAAACGGAACTTACCAGGAAGTATGCGGAGGCCATGCGACAATGGGGCAGGGACATTCCGATCCGCTTTACAAAAGTAGCGGCCCACACTCATGTAAAGTATAACGAACTTGCAGACAGGATGGCGAAAGCCGGACTTGACACAGAAGGCGGCATCCCAAAGATCCGCAGGCTGGAGGATATGGAAGAATATCATGGAACCGATGAGACTGAATAAATATCTGGCGCATTGCGGCGTCTGCTCCAGAAGAGATGCGGACCGCCTGATCAGACAGGGTGAGATATTGGTCAACGGCAAAACGGCGGACGTGGGACAGATGGTGAAGGAGACGGATGTAGTCACCGCATCAGGGAAGAAAGTCCGGGAGAATAAAGAAACAGTCGTTCTTGCATATAATAAACCCATAGGAGTGGTCTGCACGGAAAAAGATCCTCACGCAGAAATAAAAGTAACGGATGTTATAAAATATCCCGTCCGCGTTTCTTACGCGGGAAGGCTGGATAAGGATTCGGAAGGGCTGCTGCTTCTGACCAATGACGGAGATCTGATCCAGGCAATGATGCGCGGAGCGAATGGCCACGAAAAAGAATATGCCGTGAAAGTGGACAGAGAAGTGACAGAAGATTTTTTAAATAAAATGACACATGGCATTTATTTGCGGGAGCTGGATGCCACGACAAGACCCTGCAGGGCGGAAAAAACAGGACGTTTTACTTTCCGGCTGATCCTTACGCAGGGGTTAAACAGGCAGATCAGGAGAATGTGCGCCGCCTGCGGTTATCGGGTTAAAGGTTTAAAGAGAGTCCGTGTGATGCATGTAGAATTGGGAGATCTGAAGACGGGGGAATACAGAAAACTTTCCGATGGGGATGTAGAGCGGCTGTATCGGGACGCGGGTGTGGCTCATACTGAAAAAGCCGGTATATAGAATAGAAAAGAAGACAGGTGGATACAAGATGCAGTTAAGTAAATCAGAGCGGATCAAATATCTTGTAGATCGATTAAATCAGGCCAATGAGGCTTACTATGCCAGGGACCGGGAGATGATGAGCAATCTGGAATACGATACTCTGTATGACGAGCTTGCAGCTTTGGAAAACGAGACAGGGATCGTACTGGCAAACAGCCCCACTGTCAATGTGGGTTATGAGGCGGTGGAGGAACTGCCCAGGGAACGTCACGAGACGCCTATGCTTTCTCTGGGAAAAACAAAGGACCGGGGAGAGCTGCAAAATTGGCTGCAAGGCAATCCTGCAATTATGAGCTGGAAATTGGATGGACTGACGATTGTTTTGACATATAATGATGGAAAACTTGCAAAAGCTGTTACCAGAGGAAACGGTGAAATAGGCGAAGTGATTACCAATAATGCAAGGACTTTCATCAATCTTCCGGTGACAATCCCCTTTCAGGGTCAGCTGGTGCTTCGGGGAGAAGCGGTAATCAGCTATTCCGATTTTGAGAAGATCAACGGTGAGATCTTGGAGGAAGAAGCCAAATATAAGAACCCGAGGAATCTCTGCAGCGGTTCTGTCCGTCAGCTGAACAATGAAATTACGGCGAAGAGAAACGTCAGGTTTTACGCCTTTTCATTAGTCAGCGCGCAGGGGGAGGACTTTCACAATTCCAGAGAAGCGCAGTTTGTATTTTTACAGGAGCAGGGATTTGAAGTGGTGGAGCACTATATGGTGAGGGAGGACAATATTCTTCAGACCATAGATTTTTTTGAAAAAAAGATTCAACATTACGATATCCCCTCGGATGGCCTTGTGCTTACCTACGAAAATATTGCTTACGGGGAATCCTTGGGAAGAACGGCGAAATTCCCGCGGCATTCCATCGCTTTTAAATGGGCGGATGAACTGCGGGAAACGGTGTTAAAGGAAGTGGAGTGGAGCGCCAGCAGGACGGGGCTGATCAATCCCGTTGCCATATTTGAGCCGGTGGAGCTGGAGGGAACTACGGTGAGCCGCGCTTCGGTGCACAATGTCAGTATCGTGCGCGGACTGCGCCTTGGAATCGGAGACAGGATCACCGTGTATAAGGCAAATATGATTATTCCGCAGATCGCTCAAAATCTGACGCAGAGCGATACGCTGGAAATTCCGAAGGTTTGCCCTGTATGCGGCGGTAAGACGCAGATACGGGCCGTGAATGACGTGCAGTCTTTGTATTGTACCAATGAACAATGCGCCGCTAAACGGATCAAGTCTTTTACGCTTTTTGTCAGCAGAGATGCATTAAATATAGACGGACTCTCTGAGGCAACGCTGGAAAAGCTGATAGAGAAAGGTTTTGTGAGTGAATTTTCGGACCTTTTCCGATTGGAGCGTTATCGGGAAGAGATTGCCGCAATGGAAGGGTATGGCGAAAAATCCTGTCAGAATCTTCTGGACAGCATTGAAAAGGCCAGAAAGACTACGCTGCCCCGCGTTATTTACGGATTGGGCATCGCCAATATCGGAGCCGCAAACGCGAAAATATTATGTCGGTATTTCGACTATGATTTGGAGCGGATGAAAAACGCGGATGTGGAAACCCTCAGCGCCATAGACGGCGTGGGAGAGGTGATCGCATCGGCATTCGTGGATTATATGCGGGATAAGGGGAATCTTGCCCGTCTGAATCGTCTGATGGAACAATTGCAGACAGAGGCGCCCAGGGCGCAGGAAGGCGGCCGGACGCTGGAAGGGTTCAGCTTTGTCATCACCGGAAGCCTGCTGCACTTTGCCAACAGAAATGACCTGAAAGAGATCATTGAACAAAAAGGCGGAAAGGTGACGGGAAGCGTCACCGGCAGGACCAGCTGCCTGATCAATAATGATATTGCTTCCGCTTCCTCGAAAAATAAGAAAGCAAAGGAATTGGGGATACCGATCCTCTCTGAGGAGGACTTTTTATCGCAGTATGGAATAGATGTGAAATAACTAAGGAAAGCGAGAAACAGCAAAATGCCTATCAAAACGCAGAGCGGTCTTCCTGCCAAGGAGATCCTAGAAAATGAAAATATATTTGTGATGGATGAATTCCGGGCCATGCATCAGGACATTCGGCCTCTGAAGGTGTTGATTTTAAATAATATGCCTGTCAAGCAGGATACGGAGCTGCAGCTTTTGCGGGCGTTGTCCAACACGCCCTTGCAGGTGGACGTGACGTTCATGAACACCAAAAGCCATGTCTCTCTGAATACTTCCGCCAGCCATTTAAATAAATTTTACACCACGCTGGATGAGATCAGAGATCAGAAATTTGACGGGATGATCATCACCGGCGCGCCGGTGGAAGATATTTCTTTTGAAGAGGTGGACTACTGGGAGGAGACTTGCGAGATTATGGACTGGGCCCGGACCCAGGTGACGTCAACGCTGCATATCTGCTGGGCGGCGCAGGCAGGCTTTTACCATTATTACGGCATCAATAAAAAGAAGCTGTCTCAAAAACTTTTCGGTGTGTATGAACACAGGGTGGCAAACCGTAAGATCCCGCTGGTCAGGGGGTTCGATGATATCTTCTTAGCGCCCCACAGCCGTCATACGGAAACGCCTGCCGATGAGATTCACGCCTGCAAAGATTTGACGGTGCTGGCGGAATCTGTTGAGGCGGGAGTCTTTCTGGCCATTGCAGAAGGCGGGAAAAAGATATTTGTGACGGGGCATCCCGAGTATGACCGGTATACGCTGGATAAGGAATATCACCGCGATCTGGACAGAGGACTTCCCATACAGCTTCCCTACAATTATTATCCGGAGGATGATCCCGGAAAAAAGCCGCTGCTGCAGTGGAGAAGCCACAGTAATAACCTCTACAGCAACTGGCTCAATTATTATGTATACCAGGTAACGCCCTATGATTTGATCTGATCAGGAGGAATGATATGAATATTGTTTTATTGTCAGGCGGATCGGGAAAGCGGTTATGGCCGTTGTCCAATGATATCCGCTCCAAACAGTTTATCAAGCTTTTTAAGAATAACGGAGAGTATGAGTCCATGGTGCAGCGGGTGTACCGTCAGATTAAGAGCGTGGATCCCCATGCTGATGTCACCATTGCCACCTCCAAGGCGCAGGCTTCCATGATACACAATCAGCTTGGAGAAGAGGTGGGGATCAGCATTGAACCGTGCCGCAGGGATACTTTTCCGGCCATGGCGCTGGCGGCCGCGTATCTGCATGATGTAAAGGGAATCGGAAAGGAGGAAGGAGTGGTAGTCTGTCCCGTGGACCCTTATGTGGAAGCAGATTATTTTGAGGCTCTCGGCAGACTGGGCGCTCTGGCAGAGACGGAGGATGCCGGCCTTGTTTTGATGGGGATTGAACCTACTTATCCCAGCGCGAAATACGGGTACATTATTCCCGCCTGTATGGAGGAAGTCAGCGATGTCTCCATGTTTAAAGAGAAGCCGACGGAGGAAGTGGCAAAGGATTACATTGCGCAGGGAGCGCTTTGGAACGGAGGCGTTTTTGCCTTTAAGCTGGGGTATCTTTTGGAACGGGCTCATGAATTGATCGATTTTGAGGATTATGATGATCTTTATGCCAGGTATGGGTCGGTGGAAAAGATCAGCTTTGATTATGCGGTGGCGGAACATGAGAAAAAGATCAAGGTGATGCGGTTTCATGGTCAGTGGAAAGACATTGGCACATGGAACACTCTGACCGAAGCCATGCCTGATCATGTGGTTGGGGGAGCGATCTTAAGCGATACCTGTGAAAACGTTCATGTGGTGAACGAATTGAATATGCCTGTTTTATGTATGGGGCTAAAGGATGTGGTGGTTTCCGTCAGTCCCGATGGCATACTGGTATCGGACAAGACCCAGTCCAGCTACATTAAGCCCTATGTTGATGAGATTGACAGACAGGTCATGTATGCGGAGAAGTCGTGGGGCAGTTTTCGCGTTCTGGACGTCACTTCCGAGAGCATGACCATTAAGGTGATATTGAACGCCGGCCACAGGATGAACTATCACAGCCACGAATACCGGGACGAGGTCTGGAACGTGATCTCCGGTCAGGGAAGAACCATTGTGGACGGCATGGAACAAAAGGTTCAGCCGGGGGATGTGATCACTATGACAGCAGGCTGCAGGCATACCGTGATCGCCGATACGGAGCTGCAGATTATAGAAGTGCAGCTGGGAAAAGAAATCAGTGTGCATGATAAACAGAAATTTGAACTGGAATAACAGGAATCAAAACAGAAAACGGGTGACAGAAAGGCTTTGCGAATGGCGCGGGCCAAACTGTCACGAGATGGTGAAAACTGGATGAAGGATAGCAAGGGAGAGAGAAAACCTTTTTTATTGTCGCCTGCGGGTAAAGATTATATCTGGGGAGGCACCCGATTAAACGATGATTTTTCCAAGGAGATTCCCATGACGCCTCTTGCGGAGACCTGGGAATGTTCCACCCATGTCGATGGCCCCAGTATCGTGGCAAGCGGAGAGTATGCGGGCAGGAGCCTGAAGGAGCTTTTGCAGGAGCGTCCTGAATTTCTGGGATCTCATCCTCTGGCAAATCCTGACCTTCCGGCAGGAGAGCTGCCTATTTTGATAAAGTTTATCGATGCCAGAGAGAATCTTTCGGTACAGGTGCATCCCGATGACGCCTATGCCAGAGAGCACGAGAACGGTTCTCTGGGAAAGACGGAGATGTGGTATGTGCTGGATGCCAAGGCAGGCACACAGCTGGTTTATGGCTTCAGGCATGACATGAAAAGGGAGCAGCTGCGTGAAAGCCTGGAAAATAAGACGGTGGAAAAGTATCTGCAGAAAGTGGATGTGCATGTGGACGATGTTTTCTACATAGAGGCGGGAACCGTTCATGCCATCGGAGCGGGAGCGCTGGTCGCAGAAATACAGGAAAATTCCAATCTGACCTACCGATTGTACGATTATGACCGCTTGGGAAAGGATGGAAAGAAGCGGCCGCTGCATCTGAAAAAGGCATTGGATGTGATAAATTTAAGCGCCGCGAGAGAACCCAAACAGCCTATGAGAATCCTGCGGTATCGGCCCGGATGCGCCTCGGAATTCTTGTGCCGCTGTAAATATTTCCAAGTGGAACGTGTTTTGGTCAATACAGAGCGATGCCGCGTCCTGACGCGGTTTCAGACGGACAGCAATTCCTTTCAGGTGCTTTTGTGCGTGGGCGGATGCGGTGTGCTGCTTTTTGCAAATGAATCGCTGCCATTTTTTAAAGGAGACTGTATTTTTCTGCCGGCCCAATCCGTACAGACAAAAATTCATGGCAGGGCGCAGCTGCTGCGGGTGACATGCTGACGCACGGCAGGCTGCGCAAAGGTAAAAAGAAAGGCGGGAATGAAACATTATGAAATACGATTTTGACAAAGTGATCGACAGACGGAATACAAATTGCCTGAAATATGATTTCGCGGCGGAGCGTGGAAAGCCGCAAGGGCTGATCCCGCTCTGGGTGGCGGATATGGATTTCCCCGTTATGGAGGAGGTGAAACAGGCGCTGCACGATATGGTGGAGCACGGAATTTACGGTTACAGTGAGGTGAAAGAATCCTATTTCAACGCCGTCTGCCATTGGATGAAGGATCATCACGGCTGGGAAGTGAAAAAAGAATGGATGGTAAAAACTCCCGGCATAGTCTACGCTATCGCGGCCTGTGTCCGGGCGTTCACCAGGCGGGGCGAGGGTGTGATGATACAGAATCCCGTATATTATCCGTTCAGTCAGGCAGTGCGGGATAACGGCAGAGTGCTGGTGGACAATACCCTGCGGGAAGAAAACGGAAGATATACGATGGATTATGACGATATGGAACGAAAGATCGCTGCATCCAACGTCAGATTGTTTCTGTTGTGCAGCCCCCACAATCCGGTGGGGAGAGTGTGGACGGAGGAAGAACTGCGCAGGCTGGGTGAAATCTGCCTGAAGCATAATGTTATCATTGTCAGCGATGAAATCCATCATGACTTTGTCTTTCCGGGCCATACGCATTATGTCTTTGCCAATCTGGACGAGAGATTTCAGAAGATCACCGTGACCTGTACGGCGCCTAGTAAAACCTTTAATATGGCGGGCCTTCAGGTATCCAACATATTTATCTGTGATCCCGCGCTCCGCCAGGCCTTTCAGCAGGAGATCGACAGGACGGGTTACAGTCAGCTGAACCAGATGGGGCTGGCGGCCTGCGAGGCCGCATACCGGTACGGCGGGGACTGGCTGGACCAATTGCTGGTGTATCTGAAGGAAAATCTGGATTTTACCAGACAGTTTATAAAAAGAGAGATGCCCGTCATAAAACTGGTGGAGCCGGAAGGAACGTTTCTCTTGTGGCTGGACTGCAGGGGGCTTCATATCAGCGATGAGGAATTGGACCGTCTGGTGGTCGAAAAAGCCGGACTGTGGCTGGATGGCGGCAAAATGTTCGGCCCCTGTGGTTCCGGCTTCCAGCGCGTCAATATGGCTTGTCCGAGAGAAACGCTGAGCCGGGCTTTGACACAGCTGGCAGAGGCCGTAAAAATGATACAAAAATTGTAAAAGAATGAATATTTTACCAGTCTTGTCCATATACTGTAAAAAACGATTGGGATACCGATCTGAATAAGGAGGCAGTCTATGGCAAGAGGACAGCGTAAGACAATAGAGGAAAAGATTCAGGCAAAGCAGGAACTGATTGACGCCCTGATGACGAGAGTGGAATCCGAAAAGCGTGAGCTGGAAGAATTGTTTCGGGAGAAAAAGCAGAAGGAGCTTGAAGCGGTGGGAGATCTGATCTCAGATACCGGACTTCAGCCCGATGAGGTGGCGGAGGCGCTAAAGCAGTACATGGAAACCAGAAGTCAGGCGGCAGTATAAAAAAGCGGGCAGGACCGCTTTTTTATACTGCCCAATAAAAAATGCGTCCTGGGCGGGACGCATTTTTTCGCGTATATTCTGACCGGATTACCTGATGTCGGTCAGGCCATCTCGTTTACCGCTTTGCTGATACGGGAAACTTTACGGGAAGCGTTGTTTTTGTGATAAACACCCTTAGAAGCTGCCATCTCAATGGTCTTTGTAGCTGCGGCAAGCTGAGCTTTTGCAGCAGACTTATCACCGGATTCAATAGCGGCGAACACCTTCTTCATAGCGGTCTTTACACTGGATCTGATCGATTTATTTCTCTCAGCCTTAGTACGGTTCACCAGAATTCTCTTCTTTGCGGATTTGATATTAGCCAAAGTCGTACACCTCCAATTTACATACAATGATCGTTACCTGTTCTGTTTCACTTTAGCCAGACACGGAAGACTAACGGAAACACACTTAATTAGTCTAGTAAATTGTCGGCGATTTGTCAATACATATATTTTTATTTTTTGCAAAAAATAGGAAAAACAAATTCTATATGTGAGGGCTTATGGGAAATTTTCAAGTGAGAACAGATCTTGCCCTGGAGGCGAGAGAAAGCTTTGGCGAATCGGCGGAGGAACTGCGGGGCGTCAGCGTGGAGGAACATTATAAAGAAGAGGATGACATTCATGTTACGAAAGTGGTGATAGACACTAAAAATGCGGCGAAAGCAATGGGGAAACCCATGGGGGTCTATGTAACCATAGAAGCGCCCGCCATGGTGGAGCCGGATGAGGGTTACCACAGGGAGATTTCTGAGTGCCTGGCGGATGAACTATTGCAGCTTCTTCCGGGAGCGGATCAGGAGCAGTCTGTCATGGTAGTGGGGCTGGGCAACAGGGAAGTCACGGCGGACGCGCTGGGGCCTCAGGTGGTGGATAATCTCTTTATTACCCGCCATATTGTGAAAGAGTACGGCAAAGCGGCTTATGACTGTGAGCGGATCAACCTGATCAGCGCGTTGGAACCGGGCGTCATGGCAAAGACGGGCATGGAGACGGCGGAGATCGTAGCCGGTGTGGTGAAGGAGACAAAGCCGGATGTGCTGATTGTCATCGATGCCCTGGCGGCACGCAGCACCCGCAGGCTCAACCGCACCATACAGATTACCAACACAGGGATCCAGCCGGGCTCCGGCGTGGGAAACCACCGTAACGCGCTGACCAGGGAGAGTCTGGGTGTCCCTGTACTGGCCATCGGTATTCCCACAGTGGTGGACGCGGCGACTATCGTGGGAGATGCGCTGGAGAAGCTGTTGAGCGAGGAGAGGGAATTTGACAGCATGAAATATCTGGGACAGCATCGAAACGTTTTTTCGGAACTGAATAATATGTATATGACAGGGAAAGATATCGATGCCGTGGTAAAGCAGATCAGTTATACCGTGTCGGAAGGCATTAATCTGGCGCTGGAAATGAGAATGGAGTGAGACAGGCGGGCATATAATGCAAAAGAAAAGGCTGGGAAGGGAAGTGCGGACCTGTAAAACGGGACACGATGCTACAAGGCAGGATGAAGTATTTTGTGGTTCTGGCATTTCTTTTGCTGGGGCTGCAGACATTGACGGGCGGATGTGGAGCGGAACCTGGGGATAAAGCAGGAGAGGATGACTTTGGCAGCCTTATTTTTAACGGGGTTGCGCAGGATTGGTCTGAGGCTTTGTATGGATGGTACGTCCCCCTCATCTCTTTCGCACAGGGAGAAAAACACGAAACCTATTGGGCTATGCAGGGGCAGATTGACAGTCTGCTGCCTTTTTATGGATATTATACCCGGGATATGGATACGGATGCGGAACGGACGGAGAACTTTCGTGAGATCCTTTTGGCCGAGGCCGAGGAGGGGAGCGGAAGCGGAGAGGAAACAACATACATAGATCCGGAAGGAACAACGGGGCAGTCTCTGGACGAGTTGCTGAAAGCGGAAAACGAGGCGGCGATGCAGATGCGGCAGCAGGCGGAGGACTGGTCTTTTGTCCCTCATGTAAGACAGGCGCAGGTGGATCTGGAAAGCCTTAGCAGTTATGAAGATCTGGTCCAGGCCTTTTATACCATCGATGCCAACACTATGGCGGGAAGCGATCAGCTGAATGTGGAGAAATTGCTGGCGGATGACATGACGATCTCCAGGGAGGGGGAAGGACCGCAGATTCTGATCTATCATACCCACTCTCAGGAAGCGTTTGCGGATTCGGTGGATGGAGATGAGGATACTTCTATCATTGGAGTGGGAGAACATTTGTCTGACATTCTGCGGGAAGAGTACGGCTATCGGGTACTCCATCACACCGCTCAGTATGACGCTTCCAGGGATGATGCCTATGCGGAGGCGCTGCCTGCGATAGAGCAGCTTCTTGCGGAAAATCCCTCCATACAGGTTGTGATCGATCTGCACAGAGATTCTGTGGCGGAGGAGACGCGGCTGGTGACGGATGTGGACGGCAGGCCAACGGCCCGCTTTATGTTCTTTAACGGGTTGAGCCGCACCCGTAAAACGGGGAATATCGCCTATCTTTATAATGAAAATCTGGATCACAACCTGGCTTTTTCCTTTCAGATGCAGCTCAAAGCGGCGGAGTACTATCCGGGGCTTGCCAGAAAGATCTATCTGAAAGGCTACCGCTATAATATGCACCTTGTTCCCAAATATCTTCTGATCGAGCTGGGTGCGCAGAACAATACGGTGGAGGAGGCGATGAACGCCTGTGATCCCCTGGCGCATATTCTGGACATGGTGCTTTCCGGGTAACGGCTCCGCAAAAGGCCGGACCGCTCCCAGGGAGCACAGCGACATGTTCTCAGAAAGCAGAGCGTCATGCCCCCAGGGAGCATAGAGAGACATGCCCCCAGAAAGCAGAGCGTCATGCCCCTAGGGAGCATAGAGAGACATGCCCCCAGGGAGCAGAGAGGCATGCTCCCTGAGAAGAGAGCCATGCGCTGCTGGACAACCTGAGGAAAGTCTGATACAATAACAATGGTTCACGCTTCACTAACAACGGAGAAACGAGGGATTTCAATGGCAGCAATAGATCAGGGCAGGATCCGCAATTTTTGTATCATTGCACATATCGACCACGGTAAGTCTACCCTGGCGGACCGTATCATTGAGAAGACCGGTCTTCTCACCAGCAGGGAGATGCAGGACCAGGTTCTGGACAATATGGATCTGGAGAGGGAGAGGGGTATCACCATCAAGTCACAGGCGGTGCGCACCGTCTATCGGGCTAAGGACGGGGAAGAATATATCTTTAATCTGATCGATACTCCCGGACATGTGGATTTTAATTATGAGGTAAGCAGATCGCTGGCGGCATGTGACGGCGCTGTCCTGGTGGTGGACGCGGCGCAGGGGATTGAGGCGCAGACACTGGCTAATGTCTATCTGGCGCTGGATCATAATCTGGACGTTTTTCCGGTGATCAACAAGATCGACCTGCCCAGTGCGGATCCCCGGCGGGTTATAGATGAAATTGAGGATGTGATCGGCATTGAGGCGCAGGATGCGCCCTTGATTTCTGCAAAGAACGGCATCGGGATCGAGGATGTGTTAGAGCAGATCGTGGCTAAGATCCCTGCCCCGTCAGGGGATCCTGAGAGCCCTTTGCAGGCGCTGATCTTTGATTCGCTGTATGATCCTTACAAAGGTGTTATCATTTTCTGCCGCATCATGGAAGGCAGGGTAAAGAAAGGCACTAAGATTCGTATGATGGCCACGGGAGCAAAGGAAGAAGTGGTGGAAGTAGGCTATTTCGGCGCGGGGCAGTTTATCCCCTGCGAGGAACTTTGCGCCGGAATGGTAGGCTATCTCACGGCTTCCATCAAAAATGTAAAAGATACGGCTGTGGGCGATACGGTGACGGATGATGAGCGCCCCTGCGCGGAGCCGTTAGCCGGGTACAAGAAAGTGCAGTCCATGGTGTATTGCGGTATGTATCCTGCGGATGGCGCTAAGTATCCGGATCTGAGGGATGCCCTGGAGAAGCTGCAGCTAAATGATGCTTCCCTGAATTACGAGCCGGAGACTTCCATTGCCTTAGGCTTTGGATTTCGGTGTGGTTTTCTGGGGCTTCTGCACCTGGAAATTATTCAGGAGCGTCTGGAGAGAGAGTACAATCTGGATCTGGTGACTACAGCTCCAGGAGTGGTGTATAAGGTGCATAAGACCAATGGAGAAGTGACAGAGCTGACCAATCCCTCCAATCTGCCGGATCCTTCCGAGATCGATTATATGGAAGAACCTGTTGTCAGCGCGGAGATTATGGTTACAAGCGAATTTATCGGCCCTATTATGGAGCTTTGTCAACAGAGGCGGGGACGCTATCTTGGCATGGAATATATCGAGGGCGTAAGAGCGCTTTTAAAATATGAATTACCCTTAAACGAGATTATCTACGATTTCTTTGACGCTTTGAAATCCAGATCAAGAGGCTATGCTTCTTTTGATTACGATATCAAAGGATACGAGGAATCTAAACTGGTGAAGCTGGACATCCTGATCAACCACGAGGAAGTGGATGCGTTGTCTTTTATCGTGCACGCGGATTCCGCTTATGAGAGAGGCCGTAAGATGTGTGAAAAGCTGAAGGATGAGATCCCCAGACATTTGTTTGAGATCCCCATTCAGGCGGCGGTGGGAGGAAAGATCATAGCGAGGGAGACGGTAAAAGCCATGCGGAAGGATGTCCTCGCAAAGTGTTACGGCGGCGATATCACCCGTAAGAAGAAACTGTTGGAAAAACAGAAGGAGGGCAAGAAGCGCATGCGCCAGGTCGGCAGCGTGGAAATACCTCAGAAAGCGTTTATGAGTGTGTTAAAGTTAGATGACAAGTAAGAGAGAACTGGAAATTTACCTTCATATTCCCTTTTGCGTCAAAAAGTGCTTTTACTGCGATTTTTTGTCCGCGCCTGCAGATGAGGAGACCCGGACGGCCTATCTGGAAGCGCTCATGCGTGAAGTGAGAGAGAGAGCAGGAGACTACCGAAATTATCGGGTAGTCTCTGTTTTTGTGGGAGGCGGTACGCCCTCAGCCGTTTCGGAGGAGCTGATGGCAAAGCTGCTAAAAACCTTGCGGGAGGGATTTGAGATTGCGCCGGATGCGGAAATCACCATAGAAGTGAATCCCAACACCGCAGACAAAGAAAAGCTGTACTGTTATCGGGAGTCGGGAGTCAATCGCTTAAGCATAGGGCTGCAGTCCGCGGACGATGGAGAACTGGCTGCCATCGGCAGAGTTCATACTTTTGCACAGTTTCTTGAGACCTATCAAAACGCGAGAGACTGCGGTTTTTCCAATGTTAATGTAGATGTGATGAGTGCGCTGCCGGGGCAGACTGTGGAAAAGTATCTGCATACGCTGGACGCGGTGCTGACGCTGAAAGTACCGCCGGAACATATTTCATCCTACAGTCTGATCCTGGAGGAGGGAACCAGGTTGTATGAGATGGTATCACAGGGGAAATTATGTCTGCCTGATGAGGAAAGCGACCGCCGGATGTATGAACTGACGGGGCGGATCCTGAAAAAGGCGGGGTATGCCCGTTATGAAATTTCCAATTACGCGAAAGAGGGATTTGAATGCCGCCATAATTGCGGCTATTGGACGCGCAGGGAATATCTGGGCTTAGGGGTAGGCGCCGCGTCCCTGATCGGGAACCATCGTTTTAAAAACAACGATTCGCTGCAGGAGTATCTAAAAGATCCTCTGGGACAACGGATCGAAGAGCAGGAACTGTCCGTGAAGGAAGAAATGGAAGAATTTATGTTTCTGGGGCTTCGGCTGACGAAGGGAGTTTCGGCGGATCGGTTTATGCAGCTTTTTGGGAGAGAACTGGAAGAAATTTACGGAGCGGTCATAGCCCGTTACACAAAAGCAGGGCTCTTGCGGTACAAAAATGAGGGAAAAGGGGAGAGACGGCTGGCCCTGACGGCCCGCGGGATGGATGTATGCAACACAGTGATGGCGGAGTTTTTGCTGTAAGGTCAGGCACTATGGACGAAATCGGCACATAGACTATTGTTAAGAGAGATCCGCGGAGGCTATTTTTGAAAACTTTTCAAAAACCGTTGACCTCGGAAGAAGAAGCCGAATATATCCGGATGCTGAGAGAGGGGACACAGGAGGAGTCCCGCAGGGCGAAAGAAATTCTGATAGAGCGGAATCTGCGTCTTGTGGCCCACATTGCCAAAAAGTACCAGAATGTGGATGAGGACATGGAAGATCTGATCTCAATCGGCTGTATCGGCCTGATCAAGGCGGTGGATACCTTTGACGCCTCAAAAGGCCGCCTTGCAACGTACGCCTGCCGGTGTATAGATAATGAACTGTTGATGCTGCTTCGCGGAAAGAAAAAGACGTCCAGAGAGGTGTCTTTGTTTGAGCCCATCGGGCAGGATAAAGAGGGAAACGAGATTCATCTGGTGGATGTGATAGAGCAGCATCAGCCCGATATCATAGACAACATGGAAATGGTGGGGAATATTAAGAAACTGCTGCATTTGATCAACGGCTGTCTGACAGACAGGGAGAAGCAGATCCTGATGCTGCGCTACGGCCTTGGAGGCATGGCGGAGGCGACCCAGAGCGAGGTGGGGGCAAAACTGGGGATATCCCGCAGCTATGTGTCAAGAATCGAAAAAAAAGCGCTGCAGAAATTAAGGGAAAGATTTGAAGATGAATAACTGCCTCCATCTGTGAAAACAGCCCGGACTGTTACCGAAATTGCAAAAAATGTTGAAAAAAATCTTGTGAAAAGTGATAGGATATGCTATAGTTACATTAGTGTTTTGCTATTTTGTTCCAGAACAGCCTGAAATTCTTTCAGTTTCAGGCTGAAAATAACGATGGGAGACATTATGCAGTTTATTGAAATGCCGGATTTAAAAACAGGGATGAGGCTTGCCAGACCGATTTATGATAAAAAGGGAACGCTCTTGTTTGAACGCAATTCCAAACTGTCGGAGCAGTCTATCAACAGCGTGAAAAATATCGGTCTGCTGGGGATGTATATACTGGATCCCGCGGAGCCCCTGCCGCCTATGTCGGAGGAAGATGAGGAATTTGAGCGCTTTCAGATGATGACGGTATTCATGATTCAGGATGAGCTGAATCTGATCATACAGTCAAAGAAGCAGAGTAAACTGCAGTCCATCGTCAGCATGATCGTTAAAAATTACGGCCATTTAAGCGGTAAGATTAATTTTTATCAGAATCTGCGGAGTAAAGATGATTATGTGTGCCGTCATTCCCTGAATGTGGCCATACTCTGTGCCATGATCTCCCATGTCATGAATATTCGTATCGATGAGCAGCTTCAGACGGTGGAGGCGGCGCTTGTCCATGATCTCGGAAAGCAGCAGCTTCCCACGGAGGTTCTCTTTAAACAGGGAGCCACAGAGGAAGACAGCGCGAGAGTATACAGCGAGCAGCTGGCGGCTTTAGATATCCTGAATGATTTCTCGGAGGGCGCAGCGGTCAAACGTCTCTGTGTGCACGCTCTTCGGGAGCAGCATGACAGGAATGCGGAAGGAAAGCCGGAATCTAATAAAAAGGTGCCGGTTGGCGCTAAGATATTGATCGTTGCCAACCGTTACGATGAGATGACGGCTATGGATCTGATGGGCCAGTCCGAATCGGAAGTCGCTGCTTTGAGGGAGTTTTATAATTATCCCGAGCTGTATGATTCCAAGGTGGTGGATGCGCTGGTGCAGTCTATCAACATTCTCTTTCCGGGAACAAACGTGGATCTGAGCACGGGAGAGAAAGCCCTGGTGCTGGTGGAGAATCCTCGGGATATTCTAAAGCCCACGGTGCTGACATTCCGGGATAATATGATTTTAGATCTGTCGCTGCCGGGAAATTCGGATATTCAGATAGTGGATATCGTGAAAACACTGGACAACCGTTATATTATGGATACCGATACGCTGGCGCAGGTCATGCCTGCGAAGCAGCCGGATGAAAAGTGACGGATTAAAGTGAAAATGAACTTCCGGGGCGGCGTTTGGCCGCTTCGGGAAAATGGTTTTAAGAAGTTTTGCAGATCGTCTTAAATTTCAGCGGATTCATCCGCTCATAATTCCAAACATTCACAGTAAAGTCAAATGTCTTTAGATGTATTCTTTTTTTATTTTCCCTGATTGATATTTTGGTATCACAAGATGACATATCCTGTCTGACGTTTATCAATTCATAAGGAGGTCTTATCTTTATATGTATAGTATGGTTTTTACCGGTGCGCTTCAGGGCGTTTATGCTTATCTGGTTTCTGTGGAGACGGATATTTCTTCGGGGCTTCCCACCCTGAATCTGGTGGGATCGCCAAGCCAGGAGACTCGCGAGGCAAAGGAGAGGGTCAGGGTGGCGCTGCACAATATAGGGCTGCGTCTTCCGCCGGCGCACATTACCGTGAACCTTTCTCCGGCGAATCGCAGGAAAGACGGAACCGCTTTTGATCTGGCGATTGCGGCAGGGCTTTTGGAAGCCATGGACAAAATCCCCCGAGGGGCTGTGGAAAATACGCTTTTCCTCGGGGAACTGGGACTTGACGGCGAAGTGAAGGGCGTCCCAGGGGTATTGCCTATTGTCAGGGAAGCGGCGTTGCAGGGAATAGGACAGTGTATCGTGCCCTATGTGAACGGCAGGGAAGGCGCTCTGGTGCCGGATATCAATGTCAGAGGAGTCCCCGATCTGAAAACTTTGTTAGATTTTTTGCTGGCTGAGACAAGCAAGGAGAAGGATGAGATCCTGCCTGTGATATCTTCGGAGGCAGGCAAAGCGTTTTTATGCCCGCCGGATGCGAAAATACCTGACTTTTCAGAGGTGGTAGGACAGGAGACGGCTAAACGGGGCGCGGAGATCGCGGCGGCAGGGTTTCATCATCTGCTCATGGTAGGGCCGCCCGGCGCGGGGAAGTCCATGATCGCCAGAAGAATCTGCGGTATCATGCCGCCTTTGACAATGGAGGAAAGTCTGGAACTGACCTCCATCGTCAGCGTGTCGGGACTGATGAAGGAGGGGGAGGCAATGATAACAGGGCGGCCCTTTCAGGCGCCTCATCACACTATCACCCAGACTGCTTTCATAGGGGGCAGTATGGTGCCAAGACCCGGCATGATTTCGCTGGCCCACAGAGGGGTTCTTTTCCTGGATGAACTTACGGAATTCCAGAGGGCGGTGCTGGACAGTCTGAGGCAGCCGCTGGAAGAACATCAGGTGCAGATCGCAAGAGTGGGCGGAACTGTCACATATCCCAGTGATTTCATGATGGTCTGCGCCATGAATCCCTGTCCCTGCGGTTATTATCCTGACCGGGACAGATGCCGGTGTACGCAGCCTCAGATCAGGCGATATATGGGGAAAGTGTCGGGCCCTATTCTGGATCGTATCGATCTGTGCGTTGCCCTGGAGGCTGTAGATATCGCAAGCCTGAAAGAGAAGGAGAAGGGAGAGAGCAGCCGGGCTGTCAGGGAGCGCGTCATGAGAGCGCGAAAAAGGCAGGAAGAGAGATTCCTTGGCACACCGTATCGCTTTAATGCGGATATTGATGTCGCGGATATGGAACGGTTCTGCCATCTTGGGAAAAAAGAACATCGCTGTATGGAAGAACTGTATCATAGCTTAGGGCTGAGCCTTCGTTCCTATCACCGCATTTTAAAGGTGGCGAGAACCATCGCCGATCTGGAAGCGGCTGAAAAGATAGAGATGGAGCATCTTTTGGAGGCCGCTTCTTACCGGCCGGCTCAGGAATATTGGATGTAGGAGGCGCAGAATGATGAGCGAGGAAACAATTTCTTTTATTACCCCCTTTGACAGCGGTTATCCTGAAAGGCTTAAAAATATACCCGATGCGCCTGCGGGCCTGTATATTGGAGGCAGGCTGCCGGAAGATACGGAGATTGCCGTGGCGGTAGTGGGCGCCAGGGAATGTTCTGAATACGGCAGATATGTGGCGCAGAAGCTGGGGGCGTTTCTGGGGGAAAATAAAGTCACGGTGGTAAGCGGTATGGCCCGGGGGATCGATGGGATCAGCCAGTGGGCGGCGCTGGAGGCGGGAGGCACGTCTATCGGTGTGCTGGGCTGTGGACCGGATATCTGCTATCCGGCACAGAACCGGAAACTTTATGACCGATTGCTCAGGCAGGGAGCCGTTCTGTCCGAATATGCTTTAGGCACGCCCCCGAAACCCGCGCACTTTCCGGCGCGAAACAGGATTGTCAGCGGCCTTTCGGACGCGGTGGTGGTGGTCGAAGCGAGGGAGAAAAGCGGAACGCTGATTACGGTGGATATGGCTCTGGAGCAGGGGAGAGAAGTCTTTGTAGTCCCCGGAAGGATCACCGACAGCCTGAGCGATGGCTGTAACAGGCTGATCAGACAGGGCGCCGGAATTCTCCTTTCGCCCCGGGAATTGCTGACAGAACTTCAGGAGCTGAAGCATCGGACGAAAGAGCGGGATAGGGGGGAAACAGAAACAGAAAAGAAAAAGAAGCGCGCCTGTAAAGTTGAGAAGCGTCAGACAGACGTTTCCCCGGAAGAAAAGGCGCTGCAAAAAGAGCCTGATATGGGAAAAGAGATCATCTCAGAGAGATTCTCCCGGGAAATGTCCGCGGTGTATCAGGCGTTGGACTTTTATCCCCGCTCGCTCGCTCAGATCATGGCGTTTATGCCGGACCGGTCCGCCATCAGCCAGAGACAGGTATTGTCTCAGCTGATGCGGCTCTGCATGGAAGGAAAAGCCGTGCAGGTAAGCTCCGGATATTTCTGCCGCAGCGGGCAGGATCGTTGAGAGATAAAACGTATCAGCCGGAATTTTTCTTTTTACGCGCTGCCTCTTCTCGTTCCTCAAGCATTCTTTGACATTCTTCAAGTATTTCCAACCTGCTGTAACTATTTTTACTACAGAATCTTCTCACTCTGCAGGTTCTGCTGTCGCATCTCTTTTTGCGGTGGCACCGGATCCAGTAATACAATTGGATCGGCCATCCGATCACAGGCAAAATCATTCCGCCAATCAGAAAAAAATAGGCTGCAATCTCCAAAAATTTCATATGCGTTCCTCCTGCCATAAATTTACAGTACATTATAACATAAAATTATAACAAAAAACTGCCATTTTGGACACTATTTTTTGATCGTTCTGGGTAAAATTCTGTTACGAGGTGACAAGGTATGTCTGAAAGAATCAATCAGTACCGAAATCCCCTTGTCGGAAGTAATATCCAGCGTCTACGTAAAGAAAGGAATCTTAAAGCGACGGAAGTCATTGCAAAATTGCAGTGCATGGATATTCCGATCACAACGGGGACATTTAGCAAAATTGAAAATGGGCGCAATAATCCCACCGTTGATATGTTAATCGCACTGACAGAAATTTTTGATTGTGATTTCAACGCGTTTTTTTATATGGGAAAATAATCCAGTTTCCGTCAGTTCGCGCATTCGTCATCTCTGTTTATCACATTTATAAAAAATAAATTCTTCTCATTATACACTTTTTCCGTTTTATTTGTAAATATTCTGTTTTCAAAAAATCCAGCGTTTCAGAATAATTTTATAAAACTGCCGCGACCAATTCCGGATGTTTTAAGGAATCCTTTACTGTCCCGGGATTTGCCTGGTATGATGTCATGACTGTGACCGGGGACACCGCCTGTCTGTTTTTAAAATATGGCGGATCAATATGCCAAAAGGACGCGCGTTTTAAGCGGCGTCCTTTCGTGTGGGAAAAATGTGAGAACCGTTATATTTTTTTGAATTCCGGGATCCTGTTTTCAAATATGGTGTAATAATCAAATCCGCATTCTTTCAGTACGTCCGCAGCCCGGTCGAAAGAATCTCCGATGTGTCCGATATCGTGAGCATCGGAGCCGATGGTGATGATTTCGCCCCCCAGTTCATGATAGCGTTTCAGGATAGCCGTGCAGGGATGAAATTCCCGCATGCCGCTTTGAATCCCGCCGGTGTTGAGTTCGATCCCTTTGCCGTTGTCGATCAGGTGGTTTAAAATTTCATCGATCACATCCCGGTACGTCTCGTAGGAATAATTTTTATCCTTGTCCGGACCGTATCTGACAACGTAATCCAGGTGGCCGTAGACGTCATAGTTGGAAAATTTTTTGATGTTTTCCAGTATGGATGTAAAATATTCCCTGAAGGCTTCCTCTTTAGAGCGGCCCTCGAAAAAGTCGGGATAGTAAGGGTCGCGCCCGTGGCAGACGTGGGAGGAGGCGATGATAAAATCAAATGGGCGGGACTTTGCAAAGATTGCGTTTTCACGCATGATCTCGGGCTGAAGACCCAGTTCCACGCCGAACAGGATTCTGATCTGCCCCTTGTATTTTTCCCGCAGTCTGGCAAGGTCATACAGGTAAGAGTCCACATTCAATAAAAAGGTGTTGGCGGGGCAATCGAAAGAGGCGGGATACTGAAAATCGTTGTGTTCCGTGAAACACATGGCGGTAAGCCCCTGGGCGATACCCTGCAGGATCATATCTTCCATAGGCGTCTTTGAATCGCCCGAGTGGGAGGAATGTAAATGGCAGTCTGATTTGATAGGCATAATTCTGCTCCTTTCCGGAAATACTTGTTCTTATTATAACACTTTCTGTAAAATTTCGGAAGAATTGGCAAATATTTTTGAATTACATCTTGAATTATTGAATGGAATTATGTAAAATAGAGTTGCTGATAAAATTTTGACAATCTGGCAAGCTTCTCCAATGATTCTTGTGAGGCTGTCAAAAGATATAAAATTATATATTTTAGGAGGAGACTAAAATGGCAGTAAGAGTAGCAATCAATGGTTTCGGCCGTATCGGTCGTCTGGCGTTCAGACAGATGTTTGATGCAGAGGGATATGAGGTAGTAGCTATCAACGATCTGACCAGCCCCGATATGCTGGCACATCTGTTGAAGTATGATACCGCTCAGGGCAGATACAAATATGCTGATAAGGTTGAGGCAGGAGAGGATTCCATCACCGTAAACGGCAAGAAGATCACCATCTACAAAGAGGCGGACGCTTCCAAGCTTCCCTGGGGCGAGCTTAAGGTAGACGTTGTTTTGGAGTGCACCGGTTTCTATACCTCCAAGGAGAAGGCTTCCGCGCATATTACCGCAGGCGCCCGCAAGGTTGTTATCTCTGCTCCCGCAGGAAACGATCTTCCTACCATTGTATACAATGTAAACCATAAGACCTTAAAGCCCGAAGATACCGTGATCTCCGCGGCTTCCTGCACCACCAACTGCCTTGCGCCTATGGCTAAGGCGCTGAATGATTTTGCGCCTATCCAGTCCGGTATCATGACCACCGTTCACGCGTACACCGGCGACCAGATGATCCTTGACGGACCTCAGAGAAAGGGCGATAAGAGAAGGAGCCGCGCAGGCGCTCAGAACATCGTTCCCAATTCCACCGGAGCCGCAAAGGCAATCGGTCTGGTAATTCCCGAACTGAACGGCAAGCTGATCGGTTCCGCGCAGCGTGTTCCTACCCCTACCGGTTCTACCACGATTCTGGTAGCTGTTGTAAAGGGCCATGTTACCAAGGAGCAGATCAACGATGCAATGAAGGCTGCTCAGACTGAGTCCTTCGGTTACAATACGGATGAAATCGTATCTTCCGATGTGATCGGCATGACCTACGGCTCTCTGTTCGATGCTACCCAGACCATGGTTGCTCCCATGGAGGACGGCAATACTCAGGTACAGGTTGTTTCCTGGTACGACAACGAGAACAGCTATACTTCTCAGATGGTTCGTACGATCAAGTACTTCAGTGAGCTGGCATAAATTGTGAGAAAAATTTGCAAGTGATTTTTCCCTGCAAAACGAAGGCCTATAGGAGGGTCCGGTCTGTTGGACCGGACCCTTTCCTTTTGTCGGCGCTTGTAAAACCGGACAGGGGAGAGGTTTTGGCCGCACGTTGCTGCAGGGTCCTGTCATAGGGAAATAAAAAGAAAAGGAGACTGAAAATGGGATTGAATAAAAAATCTGTTGACGACATCAACGCAAAGGGAAAGAGAGTGCTGGTGAGATGCGATTTTAACGTGCCTTTAAAAAACGGCGAGATCACTGATGAGACCCGTATAGTGGCGGCGCTCCCTACCATTCAGAAACTGATCAATGATGGCGGCAAGGTCATTCTCTGCTCCCATCTGGGCAAGGTGAAAGAGGGCCCCAATGAGAAGGAATCCCTTGCGCCTGTTGCGAAGAGACTTTCTGAAAAGCTGGGAAAGGAAGTTGTTTTCGTATCGGATTACAATGTAACCGGCGAGGCGGCTACCAAAGCGGTGGAAGCGATGAAGGAAGGCGATGTGGTCCTGTTGCAGAACACCCGTTTCCGCGGTACGGAGGAAACGAAAAACGGCGAACAGTTCTCTAAGGAGCTGGCTGACCTGGCCGATCTGTATGTGTGCGATGCTTTCGGTTCCTCCCACAGGGCCCATGCTTCCGTGGAGGGCGTCACCAAATGTATTACCGCAAAAGGCGGCGAAAACGTAGTCGGATACCTGATGCAGAAGGAGATCAATTTCCTTGGCAACGCCGTGGAGAACCCCGTGAGACCTTTTGTGGCGATTCTGGGCGGCGCGAAGGTGGCTGATAAACTGAATGTGATCTCCAACCTGCTGGAAAAATGCGATACCCTGATCATCGGCGGCGGAATGGCTTATACTTTCCTGAAAGCGCAGGGGTATGAGATCGGCAAATCGCTGGTGGACAATGAAAAACTGGATTATTGTAAAGAGATGATCGAAAAGGCGAACAAGCTGGGTAAGAAGCTGCTGCTTCCTGTTGACTCCGTTACCGTGGCAGCGTTCCCTAATCCTATTGACGCTCCCGTGGAGACTGCGGTTTACGGTGTGGCCGACATGCCTGCGGACAGAGAAGGATGCGATATCGGACCGGAGACTGCCGCTATGTATGCAGATGCTGTAAAGAATGCAAAAACCGTAGTATGGAACGGGCCTATGGGCGTGTTTGAGAATCCCACCCTTGCGGCGGGCACCATCGCAGTTGCAAAGGCGCTGGCTGAGACGGACGCAACCACCATCATCGGCGGCGGCGATTCCGCGGCGGCTGTAAACCAGCTGGGCTTTGGCGATAAGATGACCCATATTTCCACCGGAGGCGGCGCATCCCTTGAGTTCCTTGAGGGCAAGGTGCTTCCCGGGGTAGCGGCTGCAGACGATAAATAAAAAGCGCATCAGTCTCACAGTCTGGCCGGAGGCTAAAACTGTGAAAAGCAGATGAAATAATGTGACAGTCCGGTCAGCGGCTGAACTGCTATAAAATAACATAAGTGATTAAGGAGATTATCATGGCAAGAAAGAAAATTATTGCCGGTAACTGGAAGATGAATATGACTCCCAGCGAGGCAGTAGAATTGATCAATACTTTAAAGCCCCTGGTAAAAAACGATGATGTGGATGTGCTGCTCTGCGTGCCTGCCATTGACATCATTCCTGCTATGGAGGCGGCAAAGGGCTCCAATATTATGATCGGGGCGGAGAATATGTATTTTGAGGAGAAGGGAGCCTTCACCGGCGAGATTTCTCCCGCGATGCTTGCGGACGCAGGCGTAAAGTATGTTATCATCGGGCATTCCGAGAGAAGGGAATACTTTGCGGAGACGGATGAAACTGTCAATAAGAAGGTCCTGAAGGCCTTTGAACATGAGATAACGCCTATTATTTGCTGCGGCGAGACTCTGACCCAGAGAGAGCAGGGCGTGACCATCGACTTTATCCGCCAGCAGATCAAGATCGCATTTCTGAATGTAACGGCAGAACAGGCGTCAAAGGCTGTGATCGCATATGAGCCGATCTGGGCCATCGGCACAGGCAAGGTTGCAACTACAGAGCAGGCGCAGGAAGTCTGCAAAGCAATCCGTGATTGTATCGCGGAGATTTATGACGAGGCGACTGCCGCTGCGATCCGCATCCAGTACGGCGGTTCTGTGTCCGCCGCCAGCGCGCCCGAGCTGTTTGCGCAGGCTGACATTGACGGAGGCCTGGTAGGCGGCGCATCCCTGAAAGCGGATTTTGGAAAGATTGTATGCTATAACAAATAATTTGACAGGATGATACGGAGAAAGGACTGCTGCGTAAGACACATTTTGCAGCAGTCTTTTTTTGTCCTCTCCTGCACGATAACGTATGTTATAGTTCATAGAAGTTGTGGCGCGATATCAAAAATTATGCTATGCTATTATAGAAACGGGGTCAATGGAAACTGACTGCGGCGGACAAAAGAAAAGGATAACATCGTCCGGGCAGGGCATATTTACGTGATGTGAGGAAATGGCGTATGATTTTTGTGTGTAAGAATTGCGGCGGAAATGTGGTTTACAGCCCGGAAAAGCATACCATGTTCTGTCCTTACTGCGACAGTGCAGGCAGCGGTGAGCGCAAAGATCCGGCATCGGGCGGCGATATTTCGGTCTGTCCCGGCTGTGGCGGCGAGGTTAAGGCAGGGGAGCACATTTCTGCTACCCAGTGTCCCTATTGCGGCAATTATCTGATCTTTAACGAGCGTGTTGAGGGCGCGTATGCACCGAAAAAGATCATTCCCTTTCAAATGGGGAAGGAAGCCTGTAAAAACGCTTTGAAAGAAAAGTTTAAGAAAAATACGTTCGCTCCCACCGATTTTTTGTCTGAGGCCAAGCTGGACAGCATTGAGGGCTATTATGTGCCTTACTGGTTTTTCCAATATGACACGAACTGTAAGTATGATGGCGAGGGTACAAAGTCGCGCGTCTGGACCAGCGGTAATATCGAATATACTGAAATTTCGCATTACAGGATCCACCGCGATATGGACATTGATTTTAAGGATATTCCTGTGGACGCGTCTGTGCAGATGCCGGATGACGTGATGGATCTGATCGCTCCCTTTCAGTTTTCTCAGATGGAGCCATTTAAGCCGGAATATATGTCGGGCTTTTATGGCGAGAAATATAACATGACCTCCGATCTGGTGGAAAGCAGGGCGGACAGCAGGATGAAAGAGGATGCGGAGAAGCTTTTGAGGGAAAGCGTTTCCGGTTATAGTACCGTTTCCGCCGGAAGCAAAAATATTCAGGTGCTGGACAGCAGTGTGGAATACGGGCTCCTGCCCCTCTGGAGATATCATTACCAGTATGACGGGCAGGCGTATCCTTTCTATGTCAACGGACAGACGGGTAAGATCGTGGGAACCCTTCCCATTTCCAAGAAAAAGGTCTGGGCGTATACGGGAACACTCTGGGGCAGCCTTGCCGCTATTCTGGCATTGATACAGCTGATCGCTCTGTGGATTTGACGGAGGAACCAAAGATGCGTGATACGATCAAAAAAGAAGCAAGAAAGCAATTTTTCCGCTATTTTCGCGTATGGTTTATTGTGGTGGGAATTTTGCTGGCATTAGCGGTAATTACATATATAACGCACGTTATAAAAAACAACGTTCCCAGAGCCAACCATTCGGCTCCCGCACAACGGGTCTATGATCAGGCCAACGTACTGACGGACAAAGAGGAGGATAGCCTGCGGCAGCGGATCGCGGAGGTGGAGAGCAAACATCATATCGATGTGGTGCTGGTGACTTTTTCCCAGTCGGTAGAAGGGGAAGACGCCATGCGCCAATATGGGTACCGCTCCACCGACTGGGAGCAGAATATGCAGGATTACGCCGATGATTTCTGGGATGAGAATCAGTACGGCTACAATAAAGGATTTGAGGGGGACGGGTGCATACTGGTGCATAACTGGTATGAAGGCCAGAATGGCGAGCATCTGTCTACCAGCGGCAAGGTGGAGGCCGCTTTCAGCAGCTATGACATTGACACCGTGCTTTATGCGGTTGACCGCTATTATGACACCGATCCCTATAAGGCGTATCTGGCCTATATAGATGAGGTGGACAGTCTGCTGTCCCAAAAGGAGCATCCGATCGGCACAGGAACCTTTTCCTGGACAGCGGTGCTGTTGATTCCCTCTGTGGCGGCCGCAATCTACGCGCTGGTAAATCTGCGCCAGAAAAAAGCGGAAGACACTACTTCATCGTCCACTTATGTGGAGGAAAGAAAGCCCGTGATGAAAGCGCAGTCTGATGAATTTATGCATAAAAATGTAGTTACAAGAAGAATTGAGTCTGCCAGTTCCGGCGGCGGAGGCGGAGGACACAGCGGAGGCGGAGGCCACCATACCAGCAGCCACGGCGCAAGTCATGGGGGCGGTAGTCACAGGCACTGACAGTTTGTGCGGACAACGGGCCGATTTAGGCATTGACAGGCTGTGCGGACGGGCCGTTTCAGGCGCTGACAGTCTGTGCGGACAAAACGGGTCGATTTAGGGCGTTTACAAGCCTGCAGACAAACGGGTCCTGGGGAAGAAGGAAGCAGCGAATCTTTCGCGGGAGAAATGCGCAAGAAAGAGGAGAGTTTGATGGATAGAGAACATACAAAAATAGTGCGGATAGGAGAGAAAAAGATCGGCGGCGGAAATCCCATACTGATCCAGTCCATGACGAATACCAGAACGGAGGATGTTCAGGCTACGGTGGCTCAGATTTTGGAGCTGGAACGGGCGGGATGCGAGATCATACGCTGCACCGTGCCGAATATGGAAGCGGCAAAAGCGCTGGCCGGGATCAAACGGCAGATACATATCCCGCTTGTGGCGGATATTCACTTCGATTATAAGATGGCCATAGCGGCTATGGAAAACGGCGCCGACAAGATACGGATCAATCCGGGAAACATCGGCGGCGCCGATAAAGTGAAAGCGGTGGCGGATGTGGCAAAGGAGCGCGGGATTCCCATCCGCGTAGGTGTAAACAGCGGGTCGCTGGAGAAAAATCTGTTGGAGAAATACGGCGGCGTTACAGCGGAAGGGCTTGTGGAGAGCGCGCTGGATAAGGTACATATGATTGAGGAGCAGGGTTACGATAATCTGGTGATCAGTATCAAATCCTCCGATGTGATGATGTGCGTAAAGGCGCATGAACTGCTGGCAGGAAGAACAGTGTATCCCCTGCATGTCGGCATTACGGAATCCGGCACGGTGCAGAGCGGCAATATCAAGTCTGCTATCGGGCTGGGACTGATCCTGAATCAGGGGATTGGCGATACGATCCGCGTCTCTCTGACGGGCAGCCCGGTGGAAGAGATCAAGTCTGCAAAGCTTATTTTGCGCACCCTGGGACTTAGAAAGGGCGGCGTGGAGGTTGTGTCCTGCCCTACCTGCGGCAGAACACAGATCGATCTGATCGGCCTTGCCGCAAAGGTGGAAAAGCTGGTGGAGGATTATCCGCTGGATATCAAGGTGGCAGTGATGGGCTGTGCGGTCAACGGACCGGGAGAGGCGAAGGAAGCGGATCTGGGCATAGCCGGAGGTATCGGGGAAGGACTGTTGATCAAAAAGGGCGAGATTCTCCGCAAGGTGCCGGAGGAGAAGCTGCTTACAGCATTGAAGGAAGAGTTGGATCATTGGAATGAAACCGTTTTTTGAAACATTTCCCACGTTGAAATTAAATCAACCGCTGTACGATATCATGGAGCAGACAGAGGTGGAGAGGGTATCCGCAACGAAGAAAAGGGATTTTCTGCGGATCTATTTGTTTAGCACCCGGCTGATCCTGAAAGAGGATATCTGGCAGACGGAAAAAGAGATCAAGACGCAGCTGTTTCCCAACGCGGATTTGTCTGTAAAGATACAGGAGCGGTTTGAACTTTCTTCCCAGTATACCTTGGAAAATCTGGTGTCTGCCTACCGCGACAGCATTCTTGCGGAGCTGAGAGACTATAGTCATATAGAGTATAATGCTTTTAAGCAGGCGCAGATCGACTATCCTGAAACGGACAGGCTGCTGCTCACTCTGGAAGATACTGTGATCAATCGCAGCAGACAAGAGGAACTGGTCCGCATTCTGGAAAAGGTATTGGTGGAGCGCTGTGGATTTTCCGTGAGGGTGGAGACTACTTATCGGGAAGCCCAAGAGGGAAAGTTTGCCCGTGACAATGAATTGAAGCTGCAGCTGAAGGTAGACGAGATCTATTCTCGTGTCAGAAAGTCGGAAACTTCCGCGTCCGGCACTCTGAAAGGGGAGGAGTCTGCGGGATCATTGGGCCGGAATGGGTCTTCTTCTGGGGAAAGCATCTGCCAGGGCGGCAGGGAAGTTTACGATGGCTCCAACGGTCCCAAAGAGGCGTCCGGCGCGCAGAAAGATCTGCGTGATACGATGGAAGGGGCGCATGAGGCGGATACATCGTCAAAGCAGACTGCAGGGACCTTTGGCGGCGCCACAAAGAGCTTTCAGGGAAAAGGGGAATTTGGCAAAAGAGGGTTTGGCAAAGGTGAATTCCGCAGAGGAGAATTTCGCAGGAGTGACAGCTTCAAACACTCGGATCATCCTGATGTGATCTATGGGCGGGATTTCGAGGACGAGGCAATTCCCATTGAGGATGTGATCGGCGAGATCGGCGAAGTGGTCATCCGCGGGAAGATTTTAAAGAGCGATGTCCGGGAGTTGAGAAATGAAAAGAGCATGATCAGCTTTGACGTGACGGATTACACAGATACTATGACGGTGAAACTGTTTGCTAAGAGTGAGCAGACGAAAGAAATCACCGGAAATCTTAAGACCGGGACCTGCGTAAAGATCAAGGGAGTCAGCATGATGGACCGTTACGACCATGAGCTGACGCTGGGTTCTCTCACAGGGATCAAAAAGATACCGGATTTTGCACAACTGCGCATGGATACCGCGCCCCGCAAGAGAGTGGAGCTGCACTGTCACACAAAGATGAGCGATATGGACGGCGTTTCGGAGGCGAAGGACATTGTAAAAAGAGCCTGCCAATGGGGGCACCGCGCTATCGCTATCACTGACCATGGCGTGGTGCAGGGCTTTACGGACGCTAATCATGTGTGGGACGATCTGTGGAGCGAAGAGAAGAAAAAGAGATCCCAGGCCGGAGATCCCCATCCGGATAAGCAGGATTTTTTCAAAGTCATCTATGGTGTGGAAGCTTATCTGGTTGACGATCTGAAGGAGATCGTTACAAACGATAAGGGACAGTCTCTGGATGAAGAGTTTGTGGTGTTTGATATCGAGACCACGGGATTCTCACCCGTCAACAATCGCATTATCGAGATCGGTGCGGTGAAGGTGTCGGGAGGAAACGTCACGGACCGGTTCTCTGCTTTTGTGAATCCTCAGGTTCCGATCCCTTTTGAGATCGAAAAACTCACCGGCATACGGGATGATATGGTGATGGATGCGCCTCTGATTGAGGAGGTGCTTCCTCGTTTTCTGAAATTTTGTGAAGGTTGTGTTCTGGTGGCACACAACGCCAATTTTGACATGAGTTTTATCATGGAAAATGCGAGAAGACAGGGGCTGCCAACGGAATATACTTATGTAGACACGGTGGGGATCGCCAGAATATTGCTGCCCCACCAGTCTAAGCATACGCTGGACGCGGTGGCGAAAACTCTGAACATTTCCCTGGAAAACCACCACAGGGCGGTGGATGACGCGGAGTGTACTGCCTGGATCTTTTTAAAATTTATTAAAATGCTGGAGGAAAAGGAAATCCACACTCTGTCTCAGGTAAATGAAATGGGCGCCGCCAGCGAAGAACTGGTGAAAAAACTGCCGTCCTATCACGCGATCATTCTGGCGAAGAACGATCTGGGACGTATCAATCTCTATCGGCTGGTTTCCGCTTCTCACCTGACCTATTTCAGCAGGCATCCACGGATACCGAAAAGCCTGGTCATGAAATACAGGGAAGGATTGATTCTGGGGAGCGCCTGTGAGGCGGGAGAACTGTACCGCGCACTGTTGGACGGGCAGAGCGATATCCAGATCGCCAGACTGGTGAATTTTTACGATTACCTGGAGATACAGCCCTGCGGGAACAATCAATTTATGATTCATTCCAATAAGGTGCGGAATGTGAATTCACTGGAGGATATTCAAAATATAAACCGCCGTATCGTGAAGCTGGGAGAGCAGTTTCACAAGCCGGTGGCCGCTACCTGTGACGTTCATTTCCTGGACCCGCAGGATGAAGTGTACCGCCGCATCATTATGGCGGGAAAAGGCTTTGAGGATGCGGACGAACAGGCGCCCCTTTATCTGCACACCACGGAGGAGATGCTGGAGGAATTCGCTTATCTTGGCAGCGACAAAGCATACGAAGTAGTGGTGAAGAACACGAACATGATCGCGGACATGGTGGAGACGATCGCGCCGGTGCGCCCGGACAAGTGTCCGCCTGTGATTCCGGACAGCGACAAGATCCTGACAAAGATCTGCTACGACAAGGCTCATGAGATCTATGGGCCCGATTTGCCAAAGATCGTGGAAGACAGACTGCAGAGAGAGCTGAATTCTATCATTTCCAATGGGTTTGCGGTGATGTATATCATCGCCCAGAAGCTGGTCTGGAAATCCGTGGAAGACGGCTATCTGGTGGGGTCGAGAGGGTCTGTGGGAAGTTCTTTCGTGGCTACCATGGCGGGGATCACGGAAGTAAATCCCTTAAGTCCCCATTACTATTGCAGTAAGTGCCACTATGTGGATTTTGAGAGCGAGGAAGTGAAAGCTTACGCGGGCAGGGCTGGTATCGATATGCCCGACAGGATCTGCCCTGTCTGTGGGGAAAAGCTGAACAAGGACGGATTCGACATCCCCTTTGAAACGTTTCTGGGTTTTAAGGGCGACAAGGAGCCGGATATCGATCTGAATTTTTCCGGCGAATATCAATCCAAGGCTCATAAGTATACGGAGGTCATTTTCGGGGCCGGACAGACTTTCCGGGCGGGAACGATCGCCACTCTGGCGGACAAGACGGCTTTCGGTTATGTGAAAAATTATTTTGAAGAGCGGGGGCAGCATAAGCGATACGGTGAGATCAACAGGCTGGCGCTTGGCTGTACGGGCGTCAGACGCAGCACGGGACAGCACCCCGGCGGGATCGTGGTATTGCCCCTGGGGCAGGATATCAATTCCTTCACGCCGGTGCAGCATCCCGCCAACGATATGGAGACGGACACCATCACCACTCATTTTGATTATCACTCCATCGATCACAATCTGCTGAAGCTGGATATTCTGGGACACGATGATCCCACGATGATCCGTATGCTGCAGGATATGACGGGGAGAGATCCTCTCACTATTCCGCTGGACGGGGCGGACGTCATGAGTCTGTTTCAGAATACGGACGCTCTGGGAATCACGCCGGAGCAGATCGGGGGGACCAGACTGGGCTGCCTTGGCATCCCGGAATTCGGCACCGACTTTGCCATGCAGATGGTCATTGACGCAAAGCCGCAGGCTTTTTCCGATCTGGTGCGGATCTCGGGGCTTTCCCATGGAACCAATGTGTGGCTGGGCAACGCGCAGGATCTGATCATGAGCGGCAAGGCCACCATCTCCACCGCCATATGTACCCGCGATGACATCATGTTGTATCTGATCCAGATGGGAGTGGAATCGGAGAAAGCCTTCAAGATCATGGAGGCTGTGCGAAAGGGACAGGTGGCTAAGGGGAAATGCGGCCAGTGGCAGGAGTGGAAAGAGGATATGCTGGCCCACAATGTGCCGGACTGGTATGTGGAATCCTGCCAGAAGATCGAGTATATGTTTCCCAAGGCTCACGCGGCGGCATACGTTATGATGGCATGGCGGATCGCTTACTGTAAGATTCACTATCCGTTAGCTTACTATGGAGCCTTTTTCAGCATCCGCGCAAAAGGTTTTTCCTATGAGCTCATGTGCCAGGGCAGAGAGCATCTGGAGGCTCTTATGGCGGATTACAAAAGGCGGATGGAGCTGGATAAAAACAGCGCGGAAAAGCTTTCCGATAAGGATAAGGACGTTTACGGGACCATGCGTGTGGTTCAGGAGATGTACGCGAGGGGATTCGAGTTCGAGCCGATCGATATTTTCCGCGTCCAGTCCAGATCGTTCCAGATCGTGGACGGCAAACTGATGCCCTCTTTAAACAGCATCGAGGGAATGGGCGAAAAAGCGGCGGACGCCATTGTGGAAGCCGCCAAGGACGGCCCTTTTCTGTCAAAGGATGATTTCAGGGAGCGGACAAAGGCTTCCAAAACGATTGTAGATGTGATGGCAAAACTGGGATTGCTGGGTAATCTGCCGGAGTCAAACCAGTTGAGTCTGTTTGAACTGTTATGAATGGCGCGGGCAGAAACTGTTGCGAATTGTAAAAAAAGTTTAAAAAATACTTGCAATTTCTAAAAATATGTATTATCATAAGCAAGTACCGGTGTTGACGGTGCGGACATTGATGTATCAATGTTTAGATGGCTGATTGGTCAAGCGGTTAAGACGCCGCCCTCTCACGGCGGAAACAGGGGTTCGATTCCCCTATCAGCTGTGTTGGAAACCTTGTAACCACTCTGAAATGTGGATTGCAGGGTTTTCTTTTTTGTATTTTTGCTTTGAAATACCTTTGAAATACGTTTGAAAGAAAAACTTGCGTCCCATAGATTTTTGGTGTATAGTGGTTCACAGTTGAACCCTTCCGGGGCAGTTTTATGACTTTTCCAGAATTTGTATAAAATTTTTACCATTATATATAGAAGAAACAAAAAAATTTACGGGACATTAGTTCCAAGATCATATAGCAAAATGGGAAAAGAGGAGTTTACAATGGCAAAGTATCTGGTTATTGTGGAATCGCCTGCAAAAGTAAAAACCATTAAGAAGTTTCTGGGACCAAACTATGAGGTGGCGGCCAGCAACGGGCACGTCCGCGACCTGCCTAAGAGCACTCTGGGCATTGATGTGGAACATAATTATGAACCGAAATATATCACCATCCGCGGGAAAGGGGATATTCTGGCGAATCTGCGCAAAGAGGTGAAGAAAGCGGAGAAAATCTATCTTGCCACCGACCCCGACCGTGAGGGAGAGGCTATCTCATGGCATCTGTATCACGCGCTGAAGCTGGAAGACAAAAAGGTATACCGGATCACTTTTAACGAGATCACTAAAAACGCGGTGAAGGAATCTTTGAAAAACGCGAGAGAGATCGATATGAATCTGGTGGATGCCCAGCAGGCGCGCCGCGTGCTGGACCGCATGGTGGGATACCGCATCTCCCCCTTATTGTGGGAGAAGATCAAGAGAGGCTTAAGCGCGGGAAGAGTTCAGTCGGTGGCGCTGCGTATTATCTGTGACAGAGAGGATGAGATCAATTCCTTTGTACCGGAAGAATACTGGTCTCTGGATGTGAATCTGAATGTAAAAGGTGAAAAAAACCCTGTTGCGGCAAAGTATTACGGAACGGCGGACGGCAGGCAGACCATCGCCTCTAAGGAGCAGGCACAGGAGATCATGGACGCCTTAAAGGGAGAAAGCTTTCATGTCACTGAGGTAAAAAAAGGAGAGCGCGTTAAGAGGGCGCCTCTGCCTTTTACCACGTCAACATTGCAGCAGGAGGCCAGCAAGGCGCTGAATTTTTCAACCCAGAAAACCATGCGCCTTGCCCAGCAGCTTTATGAGGGCGTAGAAATCAAGGGAGAGGGAACGGTTGGACTGATCACTTATCTGCGTACCGATTCTGCCAGAGTGTCTGAAGAGGCTGAGACTATGGCCCGGAAGTTTATCGGGGAGAAATATTCGGAGGCTTATCAGGCGGATGCGGTGGCGGAGAAAAAGAGTAGTCAGAAGATACAGGATGCCCATGAGGCGATCCGGCCCACGGACATCTACCGGATGCCGCCTGAGATCAAAGAACAGCTTCCCAGAGACCTGTTCAGGCTCTATCAGCTGATCTGGAAGCGCTTCACGGCCAGCCGTATGAGCGCCGCCAGATATGAGACAACCACTGTCAGGATACAGGCGGGCGGGCATTTCTTTACGGTATCGGCTTCCAGATGCCTTTTTGATGGTTTCATGAGCGTGTATACGTCTGATGAGGATAAGGAGGAGAAAAACACTTTGACGGGCGGATTGGACCGTGACAGTGAACTTTCCTTTGTCTCTTTTGCGCCGGCCCAGCATTTTACCCAGCCTCCCGCCCGCTACACGGAGGCGTCTTTAGTGAAGGCGCTGGAGGAGCTTGGGATCGGACGTCCCAGCACTTACGCGCCTACCATTACTACAATCCTGGCGAGGCGTTATGTGGCGAAGGAAAATAAAAACCTCTATGTGACGGAACTGGGCGAAGTGGTCAACAATATGATGAAAAAGGCGTTTCCTTCCATCGTGGATGTGAATTTTACGGCCAATATGGAGGCCCTTCTGGACGGCGTGGAGGAGGGGAGCGTCAAATGGCGCACAATTGTCTCAAATTTTTATCCCGATCTTGACGAAGCGGTGCAGCAGGCGGAAAAGGATCTGGCGGAAGTAAAGCTTGCGGATGAAGTCAGCGATGAAGTCTGTGAGCTGTGCGGAAGAAATATGGTGATCAAATACGGCCCTCACGGGCGTTTCCTTGCCTGTCCGGGATTTCCTGAGTGCCGCAATACCAAACCTTATTTCGAGAAGATCGGCGTGGCCTGCCCTAAATGCGGCAGGGATATTGTGCTGAAAAAGACGAAAAAAGGGAGAAAATATTACGGCTGTATTGATAATCCCAACTGCGATTACATGGTGTGGCAGAAACCCTCGGGAGAAATGTGCCCCCGGTGCAATTCCATGCTTCTGGAAAAAGGGAATAAGCTGGTATGCTCCAATGAACAGTGCGGATATCATGTATTGTCAGAATTGTCACATAAATCATAATTTTTAAGAAAATTATTGAATAATTACTGCTTTTGAGTTGCAATTTTCCGCGGAGTATGTTAATATAGACACTAAGATTTGACGATACGGCAAAACGGAGGAGAACTTATGAGCAGTGTACAGTTGCTGGATAAGACCCGCAAGATCGAAAAATTGCTGCATAACAATAATTCCAGCAAGGTCGTTTTCAACGACATCTGCAAAGTCATGCGGGAGATTTTGAATTCCAATGTCCTGGTGATCAGCCGGAAGGGAAAAGTGTTGGGAGTCGGGAAATCGGACGGCATCGATTCCATTCATGAACTGATAGACGAAAACGTAGGCGGATTTATCGACCCTATGCTCAATGAGAGGCTCCTTGGAGTGCTCTCCACCAAAGAGAACGTCAATCTGGAAACGCTGGGCTTTGAGAACCCGGATATCAAAAGGTTTCAGGCGATCATCACGCCCATTGAGATCGCGGGGGAGCGGCTGGGGACGCTGTTTATCTATAAGTGCGATACCCAGTATGATATCGATGACATTATCCTCTGCGAGTACGGTACGACGGTGGTAGGGCTGGAGATGCTGCGTGCGGTGAATGAAGAGAACGCGGAGGAGAGCCGTAAGGTGGCGGTGGTAAAGTCCGCGATCAGTACGCTTTCTTTTTCAGAGATGGAAGCGATCACCCATATTTTCGATGAGTTGAACGGCATGGAGGGGATTCTGGTAGCCAGCAAGATTGCCGACAGAGTGGGGATCACGAGATCTGTGATCGTCAATGCGCTGAGGAAGTTCGAGAGCGCCGGCGTGATCGAATCCCGTTCCTCCGGTATGAAGGGGACTTACATCAAGGTGCTCAACGATGTGGTCTTTGACGAGATTGAGGAACTGAAGCGCCAGAGTCAGAAGAATTGATCAGCCGCGGCGGGAAGAGCCGGCGGGATAATCTGTATAAAATGAATAAAACCGACAAACGGATTTGGCGGTTTCGAGGTTGGAAAATAAAGGGATTTATTGTAAATACAGTAGATCCCTTTTCATTTTTTTCATAAAAATGCATAAAATGATTGTTTTTTTGCGGAAAGTAACTATAATAGAAGTAAGTGGGTTATTGCGTCCACTTTGTTCGTGTGTGAAGAAAGGAGACATTTATGGTTCAGACCAACGTATTTGATTATGTGAGAGTCCTTGATAAGGCGGCGGATGCGAGCTGGCTGCGCAACGAGGCGATCTCTAACAATATTGCCAATGTGGCCACTCCCGGCTATAAGAGACAGGATGTGGCCTTTGAATCAGTGCTGAAATCGGCGCTGGGAAGCAGCAGGTATGTTTCCACTGACCAGAAGGTGGCGGACGTCAGATCCGCGGCTTTAGACCCCAGACCGTACACGGATTACGCAAATTATTCTTACAGACTCGATGGGAATAATGTGGACGTTGACAATGAAAATGTGATGCTGGCCCAGAACCAGTTGAAATATGAGGGACTGATCAACAGTATCAATCAGGAGTTTGCCAATCTGCAGGCCGTGATGAAATAGGAGGTAGGAAAGTATGAGCATGTTTGACGCTTTTAATATCAATGCTTCGGGTCTCACCGCCCAGAGATACCGGATGGACACGATTTCCGAAAATGTGGCGAATGCCAAGACTACGAGGACCGCGGACGGCACTCCTTATCGCAGGAAGATTGTGACGTTTGAGGAAAAGGGCGGGCAGACGTCTTTCAGTCATGTGCTGGGAGAGGCGGCTTACTCCCACGGTTATACCGGAAAGGGCGTAAAGGTTTCCGGCGTCTATGAGGATCAGGAGACAGAGATGAATATGGTGTATGACCCCTCCCATCCCGATGCGGATGAGAACGGTTATGTTACCTATCCCAATGTCAATATCATTACGGAGATGACCAATATGATCGATGCCAGCAGGGCTTATGAAGCGAATGCCACGGCGTTTAGTTCAAGCAAATCTATGGCCTTAAAGGGGCTGCAGATGAACAGTTAAGGGTGATCTGCGGCATCAGGTGAAGGAGGATATCAATGGACTTATCAGCGATCAATGGAATTGCAGGGTTAAAAGGATTAAGGGAAACGTCACAGGTCTCTTCGCTCACGGGGACGCTTGCTGAAAAAGGGGACAAAACTGACGGTACGATGTTTGAGTCCTTTCTGAATTCCGCGATTCAGAATATCAAGACAACGAACGGTTATTTGTCGGATGCGGAGGACGAGAAGATCAGGTTTGCCATGGGAGAGACGGAATACCCCCATGATCTGACGATCGCGTTGCAGAAAGCTTTTACCGCGCTGCAGTATACCGTGGCTATCAGAGACAGGTTCCTGGAGGCCTACAAAGAGATCATGCAGATGCAGATCTGATGATCCGCGGAAAAAGTAACTAGGGGAGAAACGCAATGGCTGACAGGCTGAAAGAAATACCGGCAAAAGTGCTGGAGTGGTGGAAGAAATTTACGGCGAAGCAGAGAACGATCATTATCTCTATCGCCGGAGTGGTGATCTTTACACTGGCGATCATCATATGGACCTTTACAAGACCGCAGTATACACGGCTGGGCACCTATGAAAACACAACGGTGGCTGCGGAGATCATAAAAATTCTGGATGACGCGGAGATCACGCACAGGGAGAGCGCCGATCTTCTGACGATCGAAGTGGAGACGGAGCAGCTTCCTCAGGCGAATTACGCCATTGCAGTGGCGGGGTATATGCCGGATGACTTAAAATACGATAATTTCGTAAGCAGCAGCATGTCCGCCACCAATTCGGACAAAGAAAAGCAGTACGGCATTTTCCTGCAGAAAGAGCTGGAGGCCAGCTTCAGCTCCATCACTTCCGTAAAAGGCGTCACGGCTTACTTACATATTCCCGAACAGACGGGAACGCTGATGAGGGAAAAAGTGGAGTCTTCGGCATATATCCAACTGACGCTGGACGGGGAATTTTCTTCTGCCAACGCGGTGGCTATGGCTAAGGCGGCGGCTACTTTTTTAGGGAACGATACCACTGCCAACATTACCATCCTGGATCAGGACGCCAATATCCTGTTTGCGGGCGGCGATGATTACAGCACGGCAGGGATCGCCAATTCCCTTCAGGAACTGCAGGACCAGGCGGAGTCCATGGTGGCGAATCAGGTAAAAAGGGTGCTGCTTGGGACCAACCAGTACAATAACGTGGAGGTAGCCAGCCATCTGGTGATGGATTACTCCAATTATGAGGAAAACCTCAAGGAGTATTATGCGAACGATGACCGGACGGAGGGGATGCTCGCAAACGAGAAGACTTATGAGTCTGAGAGCACCAACGGCGTGGCCGGTGTGCCGGGAACGGATTCCAATGGAGAGAACGGCGCGACCACTACATATGTAAATCCGGACAGCGCTACCAGCGAGTCCTCTTCCCAGGAGACGGACCGCAGCTATCTGCCAAACGAGCGCGACAGATATACGGTCTCTCCGGCGGGAAGCATAGATTATGCCACTTCTTCCATGTCTATCGCCATGATTACCTATCATAAATATTATTATGACGAGGTCAAAAATCAGGGGCTTTTGGACGGCACCAGCTGGGAAGAATTTAAGACCGCCAACAGCGCGGATGTCCGTATGACGGTGGACGAGGAGTTTTATGAGATGGCGGCAAACGCTACCGGCATCGGCAGGGACCGGATCACCATCATCGCTTATGAATCGCCTATCTTTTATGACAAGGAACCGCTGGACGTGGAGGCTACCGATGTCTTAAGCATCGTCATGATCGTACTGATCCTGGGGCTGTTGGGATTTGTGGTGCTGCGCAGTATGCGTTCCAAGCAGGAGGCGGAGGAGGAGGAAGAACTTTCCGTGGAGAGTATGCTTCAGTCTACGGCTGATACCATTGAGGATATCGATGTGGAGACCAAGTCCGAAACGCGTAAGCTGATTGAAAAATTTGTGGATGATAATCCTGAGGCGGCAGCAAATCTGTTAAAGAACTGGCTGACGGAGGACTGGGGTTAAACTAAACAGAAACGAGGTTGAGTATATGCCAAAGGCTTCAGATAAAGACGGGCTTAAGGGAATACAGAAGGCGGCGATCCTTTTGATCGCGCTGGGACCGGAGCGTTCCGCGGGAATCTTCAAACATCTGAAGGAGGATGAGATCGAGGAACTGACGCTTGAGATCGCAAACACCAGAAGCATCACTCCGCAGATGAAAGAGAACGTTATCAACGAGTTTTATGAGGTGTGTCTTGCACAGCAATACATTGCGGAGGGCGGTATTACATATGCCAAGGATCTGCTGGAGAAAGCGCTTGGCTCCGAGAAGGCTATGGATGTTATTGGTAAGCTGACCGCATCGCTTCAGGTAAAACCCTTCGAGTTTGTGCGTAAGGCGGATGCGTCCCAGCTGATCAACTTTATTCAGGACGAACATCCCCAGACGATCGCCCTTATTTTGTCCTACCTTCCGGCTGGTCAGGCCGCGCTTATCATCTCAGCGCTTCCTCCTGACAGGCAGGCGGATGTGGCGAGGCGTATCGCGGTGATGGATCGTACCAGCCCCGATGTGATCAAGGAGGTTGAGAAGGTGTTGGAGTCCAAGCTGGCCAGCGTGGTAAATCAGGATTATACCATCATTGGCGGTGTCGATGCGGTGGTAGATATCCTCAATACCGTGGATCGTGGTACAGAGCGTCATATCATGGAGACTCTGGAGATCGAGGAGCCGGAACTGGCGGACGAGATCAGAAAGAAGATGTTCGTATTCGAGGATGTGCTTCTTTTGGACGACAGAGCCATCCAGCGCGTGCTGCGTGATGTGGACAATAATGATCTTGGCATTGCGTTGAAGGGGGCTAATGAGGAAGTGCAGAACGCAATCTTCAACAACCTGTCCAAACGTCTTGCCGTTATGATAAAGGAAGACATGGAATTCATGGGACCTGTCCGTATGAAGGATGTGGAAGAAGCGCAGCAGAAGATTGTAAATATTATCCGTAAGCTGGAGGATTCCGGAGAGATCGTAATTTCCAGAGGCGGAGGTGACGAGATCGTTGTCTAGGAATCTGGTAAAGCAAATATTCATCGCAGCGCCCGAGGAAGATAAACGTGTCATAGACTGCAATGAACGGATCGAAAAGCGCTTAAAGGAGCTTACGAAGGAAAATCAAAAGCCCGCGGACGGTTTTGTGGCGGGGTTAAATGCCGAGCAGATCGTGCTGCTTCCGGAAGGGGAAGAGGCACAGCCCCCGCAGGATTCCGCTTCTTTCTCCGCTCAGGCGCAGGAGGAAGCCAGACAGATCCTGGAGCAGGCGGCGATAGATGCCCAGGCGAGGATTGCGGACGCCCAGACGGAGGCGGAACAGATCCGCAGGAAAGCCCGTGAACAGGCGGAGGCGGAAAGCGCACAGCTAAAAGAGGACGCCAGGCGTCAGGGGTATGAGGAAGGAGCCGAAAAAGCACAGGAAGAAGCGGAGGCCCTCAGGCAGGAGTACGCCAGAAAGCAGCAGCAGCTCGAGGCGCATTATCAGCAGCAGATCGATGAGCTGGAGCCTCAGTTTGTGGATGCGATAACAGATATTTATGAGCATATATTGGGCGTTGACCTTGGAAATCAGCGCGAGATTTTAGCGCATCTGATCTCCAATACCATCCGGAAAATTGAGGGCGCGCACAGTTTTATCATTCATGTGTCCAAGGAGGATTACCCTTTCGTAAGCATGCAGAAAAAACAGCTTATGGCGGGGGCTGCCGCAGGCAACAGTACTGTCGAGGTAGTGGAAGATCTGACGATGAAACAGAACGAATGCACGATTGAGACGGATGGCGGGATTTTTGACTGTGGTCTGGGTACCCAGCTGACGGAGCTGAAAAAAACGCTGATGCTGTTGGCTTATTCCAAGGAGGCATAGACCGGAGGTATGGGTTCTGTCGATTTCCTTAAATATAGAAAAATAACGGAACAAACTTTTTTCCGCAAGCTTGGCAAGGTGGTGAATGTGGTCGGCCTTACCATCGAATCCGCAGGACCGGACGCCAAGCTGGGCGATGTCTGCCGGATCACTTCGGGAAGCGATGGCGGGCACGAACCGATCATGGCGGAAGTAGTCGGGTTTAAAGCGGGCAAGACTCTGCTGCAGCCCTATGATACCGCGGAGGGCATTGGCGCCGGGAGTATTGTGGAAAACACGGGGAATCCGCTTCGCGTGGCAGTGAGCCGGGAGCTTTTGGGAAAGACGCTGGACGGACTGGGCCGGCCGTTGGACGGCACAGCGGTGGAGGGTACTCCGTACCCTGTGGAATCTCTGGCGCCGGATCCCATGACGAGAAAGATCATTGATGAAGTGCTGCCTTTAGGCGTAAAGGCTGTGGACGGCCTGCTCACCGTGGGCAAGGGGCAGCGTATCGGTATTTTTGCCGGATCAGGAGTGGGAAAATCTACCCTGATGGGTATGTTTGCGCGCAATACGAAGGCTGATATTAACGTGATAGCGCTGATCGGGGAGCGCGGGCGTGAGGTGCGGGAGTTTATCGAGCGCGACCTGGGCGAGGAAGGCATGAAACGCTCTGTGGTGGTGGTAGCTACCTCGGATAAGCCGGCGCTGGAGCGCAATAAGGCGGCAAAAACCGCCACGGCGATCGCGGAATATTTCAGGGATCAGGGAGAAGATGTGCTGTTGATGATGGACTCTCTGACCCGTTTTTCCATGGCCCAGAGAGAGATTGGGCTGGCCAGCGGAGAGCCGCCGGTGAGCCGGGGATATCCCCCCAGCGTTTACTCTGAAATGCCAAAGCTGCTGGAGCGGGCGGGAAGATCTGCCAAGGGCTCCATCACGGGGCTTTACACAGTTCTTGTAGATGGCGATGATTTTAACGAACCCATCACGGATACGGCTCGAAGTATTCTGGACGGCCATATTATGTTGGACAGAAAGCTGGGCCATAAGAATCATTATCCCGCGATAGACGTGCTGCAGAGCATCTCCAGATGTATGAGCCAGATCATTGACAGGGATCACAAAAAGCAGGCCGGAAAGTTAAAGTCCGTGCTTGCGACCTATAATGAGGCGGAGGATCTGATCAATATAGGCGCTTATAAGCAGGGAAGCAATCCTGCCATTGATTATGCCATCAGCAAGATCGATGCGGTCAATCAGTTTTTGTGTCAGGAAGTAGATGAAAAGTTTGATTTTGAAACCAGCGTCAGGATGTTAAAACAGCTTTTTGAAGAACAGGGTAACGGGTAATGGCTAAATTTCGGTATTCCATGCAGAGCATTCTGGATATCAAAGTAAAGATGGAAACGCAGGCAAAGCAGGAGTTTTCGGCTGCGAGGGCGGCTCTTGACGAGGAGGAAGAGAAGCTTAAAATTCTCAACGACCGGAAGAAATGGTACGAGGAAGAGTCCGCAAGGCTGCGGTCGGGGACTCTGAATGTGCGGGAGATGGAGACAAACCAGACGGCGATTGTCTGTATGGACAATTTTATTGCGGATCAGTCGATGTGCGTGCACCGGGCAGAGCAGGCCTTAGAGCAGGCAAGGGTGAAACTGACCAATGTCATGGTGGAGCGAAAAACACAGGAGAACCTGAGGGACAAAGCGTTTGCGGAATTCCTGCGGGAGGAGAACAGGCGCGAGGGCAAGGAGATCGATGAGCTGACAAGTTATACCTATGGGCAGAGGCAGAACGCCCCGGCATGATCTGTATACTGATACTTTAAAAAGTGAGGAAAAGTATGGCGAAGGAATTAACTCCGGAAGCTGCAGCGGCAGAAGCGGAGAAAAAGAAGTTAAAAGAAGAGAAAAAACAGCTGAAAAAGGAAGAGAAGGACCGCAAAAAGGAGACGAAGAAGCGCGCTAAGGAAATTTCCAGGCAGGAGGACGAGCTTGCGGAGGACGAGGGCGGCAATGGATTAGTCACCTTTTTTGCCACCGTGCTCATTGTCGCTTTGTGGCTTGCGGTGGTCTGCGTTGTGGTGAAGCTGGATATCGGCGGTTTTGGCAGTTCCGTGCTGGCGCCTATTTTGAAGGATGTGCCCGTAGTCAATAAAATCCTGCCGTCCAGCGTCCAGACGGAGACATCGGATCCTGAGAGCTTTGGCGGATACTCCAATCTGCAGGAGGCTGTAGACTATATCAAACAGCTGGAGCTGGAGCTGGAGCAGGCGCAGAACGCTTCCGCCCAGAAAGACATCGATCTGGAGAATCTCAAGGCGGAGGTTGTGCGTCTTCAGGAGTTTGAAAAGCGTCAGACGGAATTTGAGAGAATTCAGAATGAGTTTTATAAAGAAGTAGTTTATGCTGAAAACGGGCCAGGCGCGGAGGAGTACCGAAAATGGTATGAGGAGATGGATCCGACCACCGCGGAGTACCTCTATAAACAGGTCATTATGCAGCTGCAGGAGAGCCAGGAGATTCAGGACTACGCCCAGACTTACTCTGATATGAAGCCGAAGCAGGCGGCGGGGATTTTTGAGAAGATGACCAACAATCTGGATCTGGCGGCAAAGATCTTAAACGCCATGAGCCCGGATGACCGGGGAGCCATCATGGGCGTCATGGATGCGGAAGTGGCCGCAAAACTGACCAAGATCATGGATCCCGACTCTTAAGGAGAATGCCCCAAAAGCCGATATATATGGTATGAATACCCATTTGGGTATTTATATATAATCTGTACTTTGAAAATTTAAGAAAGGAGGAGAAACATGACAAGTACACCTGTTAAGGATGTAAGTCCTATCCTTACAAACCTGACAACGAAAGCATCGAACAAAAGCGGCGGCGTTGGACAGAGCGGATTTCAGGCTGTGCTCAACGATCAGACCAGACAGAACGCGCAGGACCAGGTTGAAACGGGGAAAAGTTCTCTGGAGAAAAAGCCTGTGGAGCAGTCGGCGCAAAAGCCCCAGACTAAACCCGGCGAATCTCTGAAGGCGAAAGAGCCACAGACAGTGCAGGCTAAAGAAGAGGATTCCATGCCTAAAGAGTCAGTGGAAGAGCTCTCGCCCGAAGAACTGGAAGCGGCCATGGAAATTTTGGGAACCGCGGCTGCGGATCTGATACAGCAGGTTGCGGATCTGCTGGAAATCCCGGCGGAGCAAGTGCAGTCTTTGATGGAGGATCTGGGTATGGAAACGCTGGACGTCCTGGATCCGGCAAAGCTTACCGAATTGTTTGTGCAGGCAGTCGGAGCGCAGGATTCCTGTGAGCTGGTCACGGATGAAACGATGTACGGCGATTACCGGAAACTGATGGCACAGCTGGAAACCGTACTGGAAGTAAGCGCCGACAAACTTCAGGCGGACCCCGAACAGCTAAAGATGCTGACAGGCATGCTCAAGGAACAGCCCGCAGTGGAGAGCCAGCCCGCGCCGAAGGAGGTCTTCAGGCAGGAGGAGGTTATCCCCAAAAGAGAGCAGGATGTTCCAACGCAGGCGCAGAAACCTGAGGAACAGATCGTGGAAACCGTCAGAAAGCCTCAGCCCCAGAGTGAGGGAAACAGCTCCAAAGAGCAGGATTCCGGTAAGGAGCAGACAACAAAGGAAGAACCCAGGAATATCTTTATCCAGAATTTGAGCAGGGAAGTTTCCCAGCCGGCCGCGGATAAGCTGGCGGAGCCGATGATGGCGGCAGCGGACAGAGCGGACACTGAAAACATTATGCGGCAGATCATGGATTACATGAAGATCCAGCTGAAAGCGGATACCACCAATCTGGAGATGCAGCTTCATCCTGCAAGTCTGGGAACGGTGCAGGTCCAGATCGCTTCCAGGGCGGGAGTGGTGACGGCTAATTTTATCGCCCAGAATGAGACGGTAAAGGCGGCGTTGGAGAGCCAGATGGTTCAGCTGATCGAGCGCTTTGACGAGCAGGGTGTTAAGGTGGAAGCCATTGAAGTGACCGTCCAGACCCATGAATTTGAGAGAAATCTTGAACAGGGAAGAGGCGGGGAACAGCAAAACGGCGAACCGGACAAAAAGTCGAGAACCAGAAGAATCAATTTACATGATGTGGTTTCCATGGAAGATATGGAAGAAGAGGATGCTCTGGCGGCGGACATCATGGCAGCCAACGGCAATACCGTGGATTATACCGCGTAGGCATCATCAAAATCTGTGGGCGAAAAGCCTGACACATCCGTGGGAACAGAAAACGCAGAAAAAACTGCAGATTGAAAAAAGAAAGACGGTAAAGGAAAGGAGGAAAACAGATGGCATCAAATTTAGTTGCGCCAGTGGAAGATGGCAAGATCGTTGAGACGGAATCCCAGAGTTCCTTAAAGAAAGCGCAGAGTTCCAATAACGGGATGGATAAGGATGCTTTTCTGCAGCTTCTTGTGGCGCAGATGAGGTATCAGGATCCCCTGGAGCCCACCTCCAACACGGAGTATATCGCCCAGTACGCACAGTTTTCACAGGTGGAACAGATGCAGAATCTGGCGGCTACTTCGGAACTGGCAAGGGCTACGCAGCTGGTAGGACAGGAGGTATACATCAAGACAACGGATTCCACCGGCAATATGAAGTATGTCACAGGCAAGGTGGATTATGTGGTCTTTGAGAACAACAAGGCTTATCTTGCCATCAACGAATCGCTGTATTCGCTGGAAGATCTGGATACCGTGGCGGACGCTGCATATCTGGACGCATACAATAAGGCGCTGAAGTTCAGCATCGATATGAACAAGCTGCCGGCTGTGGGCGGCGTTGATATGACAGACGCAGACGCGATCGACAAGCTGGAAGAGACTTACAACGGCATGAGCGATTACGAGAGGAGTTTCCTGGCTGAAGAGACTGTGGATAAGCTGCAGAAATACATTGAGAGGCTCAAACAGGTCCGTGCCGCCGCCGAGGAAGCGGAAAAAGGAACCGGAGACGGCGAGAGCACGGAAGGCGCGGGAGACGTTGAGGGCTCGGAGGACGTTGAGGGCTCGGAAGGCACCGATCCGGAGAGCGGAAAGGATAACAATAAAGGCGCTGAGGGCGCGGAAAAAGGAACAGAAACAACGGATTAAATTGGACGGGAGCGAGGAGAGAGATGCAGATTAAGAATAACGGATATCTTTCCATTGAGCAGCTGACTGACCAGTACTTAAGCGGTGCGCAGAAGTCAGAGAACACCCGTGTGACCAGGGAGGGTCTTTCCTTTCAGGACGTTTTGCAGCAAAAGACGCTGCAGGAGGCAGGCAGCCTTAAATTTTCCAAGCACGCCTTGGGAAGATTGACGGACCGCAGGATCGAGCTGAGTCCGAATCAGCTGGAAAGGCTGAATGAGGGAGCGCAGAGAGCGGGACAGAAAGGGATCAAAGATTCCCTTGTGATCGTGGATGAATTGGCGTTTATTGTCAATGTACCCAATCAGACAGTTGTGACTGCAATGGACAGCACAGAAACAAATAACAATGTATTCACCAATATTAATGGGGCAGTTATCATGTAACCGGACCTTACAGGAGGTTACGTCTCCCGAACGACTGACGGAGACGGCTGTTCCCGGACAGGAGGAACAAGCACTATGATGAGATCACTTTTTTCTGGTGTGGCAGGTCTTAAAACGCACCAGACCAAGATGGATGTTATCGGTAACAATATCGCAAACGTAAACACTGTAGCGTTTAAAAGCAGTTCCATCACTTTCAATGATCTGATGAGCCAGACGACCCAGAAGGCCAGCGGGCCTAACGCGGCTACCGGCACCGGCGGCGTCAATGCGCGCCAGATCGGTCTTGGCGTAAAGTCCGCGGCGATCAACATCAATATCACGGGACAGGGTTCCGCACAGTCTACCGGAAATCCTTTTGATATCATGATCAATGGCGAGAACTTCTTCGTTGTCAGCGATGGCAGCCAGAATTTCTTTACCAGGGACGGTTCTTTCTATGTGGACGCGGCGGGAAACCTCGCCATGACCAGCAACGGTTATAACGTGATGGGCTGGCAGGTGGATCCGGCCACTATGGATATCAGGAAGGATACCGTATCCGCCCTGCGTATCATGAGCGCGGCTAACATGACCTATCCGCCCGAGGCCACCAGCCAGGCCAATATGTCCGGTATTCTGGATAAGACGGATAAGGATTCCACCAGCGCCAACGGCAAGGTGGTAAACCTGAACTTCTTCGATGCGCTGGGATATGAGTACACCGCAAAGTTTACCTTTAAAAAGTCTGATAAGACTGCGGAGGGCGAGGATTCCTACAGTCTGGAGCTGACCAAGATCCTGGACGCAAACGGCGAGGAAGTGTCAATGGAAGGGGATATCTCATCGCTGTTCGGCGATGACGGCAGGGTACAGGCAAAGGCGCAGAAGATTACCTTCGACTCCACCAATTATAAGTGGAACGGCACCACCTTAAAGAAAAAGGGAGACAATTCCGACATTGTAGACATAAAGGAGCTCTTTGACGGAGGCGCCATAAAGAAGCCTCGTACGACCAATGTTACGGTAAACGGGTCTGCCACAGCCACCGTGCAGGACGGCTTGGACGCCATTGCCAAGGCTTACGGCTTCGAGGGATCCACAGACGAGTTTCTGAATATGTTCTGTGATGTGACCGATGCGGATGGCAAGGTGACAGATACAATCACGATTGAGGAGATGATGGCGAACCTGGCGGGAGGGGTGGCTGATAATGCGCTGCCTACCTTTGCAGATGCGGGTGCGGACGCTGACACTTCGTTTATGTCTTCCGGCCGCAATTTCACCGGCGTCACTGTTACCTTTAACTCTGACAACGGCGAATTTCTGGGCATCAACGGACAGTCTACGGTGTCGAACCAGACGCTGAACCTGTCCCAGCTGGGCGGAAATTTCTCCGACATCAATATCGATTTCTCCCAGATCACGGAATATTACAACATGGGTACTTCCACCATCGGCGCGGACAAGGGAGATCTGGATGGACTGGGCACGGGACGTAAGCTGGGCGACATGATCGGCGTGTCCGTACAGCAGAACGGTATGATCTACGCAAGCTACGATAACGGCATGACCAAGCTTCTGGGTCAGATCGCCACCGCAAGCTTCGCCAACGCTTCCGGTCTGGAGAAGCAGGGCGACAATCTGTATTCCGCAACGCTCAACTCCGGAGAGTTCGATGGCATCGGCGTGGATATCACCGCGGGAGGCGGTTATATGTCTACCGGCCAGCTGGAGATGAGCAACGTGGATCTGTCCACCGAGTTTACGGAGATGATCACCACCCAGAGAGGATTCCAGGCAAACAGCCGTATCATCACGGTTTCCGATACTTTGCTGGAGGAACTTACCAACCTGAAGAGATGACGCATGCTTTTCGGCAATATGTTTTTTCAAACTTTTTTACATTTTTACTCGCATTGTGCAGGAATGTGTGTTATACTAAGGGAGCGATTTTATCGCTCCCTTTTTTCTGTGCGGAAATGGAACGCGGGATTTTGCGGCGTTACAGGGCTGCATAGGGCGGGGCGCGCAGGGCGCAGTGAGGCGGCGGACCGGGCCGCGGGATGAGGTTTGGAAGATGATTGAAGTGACAAAGCTCAACGGAGAGAAGATTCTTGTGAATCCTCATCTGTTTGAGGTGGTGGAGGAGACGCCGGATACGGTGATCACTTTGACCACCGGAAAAAAAATAATTGTAAAAGAAAGTAGACAAGAGATAAAAAATCTTGTAAAATTGTATAGAAAGGATATTTTTACGGATTAATTACAATAATTCTGTAAAAAGCAGGTGATTGTCGTGGATATAGCATCATTAGCAGGAATAATCCTGTGCTTTGTAATGCTTGTATTTGGTATCTTGAGTTCGGCCGGCGCCGGCGGTATCCATGAGTACATAGACGTACCTTCCATGGTTATCACGTTTGGCGGATCCTTTTCCGCAACGCTGACTTCTGTCAGCATGGCTGATTACATAGGCGGACTGAAAAGCTTCACGCTGATCTTTAAGGCTCCCGCGCTGGATACGGCGGCGATGATCCAAAAAATCATAGAGTTGTCGAACATAGCTCGTAAGGAAGGCCTGCTCTCTCTGGAGGAAGCGGCATCGGATATGGACGAGCAGTTCTTGAAGAAAGGGATTCTGCTGATTGTAGATGGTACGGATCCTGATTTAGTGCGTGCAATTATGGAGACGGAGCTGGTGAGTATCGATGGCAGACATAAAAACCGCATCGGCTTCTGGGACACATTGGGCGCCATGGGGCCTGCGTGGGGTATGATCGGTACGCTGGTAGGTCTGGTGGATATGTTGTATCATATGGAGGATCCTGCGTCTTTGGGACCCGCGATGGCGGTGGCTCTGATCACCACGCTGTACGGTTCGCTTCTTGCGAACTGGATCTGCGGTCCCGTTTCTAATAAATTAAAAGCGGATAACAGCAATGAAATGATGCTCAAGGAAGTTATGATCGAGGGTCTTTTATCGATCCAGGCGGGGGAGAACCCCAGAGTCATTGAGGAGAAGCTGAAATCATTCCTCGCTCCTAAGGACAGAGCTTCTTCCAACGAAGAGGCAGGGGGTGAGGAGTAATGGCGAAGCGTCAGGAAGATGCGCCGCCCGCCGGGTCGCCGGCGTGGATGTCCACTTTCAGCGATCTGATGAACCTGCTTTTGTGTTTCTTCGTCATGCTGTTTTCCATGTCTAACATGGAGGAGAGCAAGCTCCACGAACTGGTGGCCGCGATGAATAATACGGTCAGTATCTTCGATGCGGGCGCTACCGCTATCGGCGAGGGAGTTTTGATCAGCAACGGCGTCAGCCAGCTAAACGAGCTGGATCAATATATCAACAGTACGGGCAAGACCGCCGACAGCGAGACTGAGGGAGAAGATTTTCAGGAGTACGAAAAGTCTCCCGAGGCTTTAGAGGAGATGCTCACAGAGACGCAGCTTCAGGAAAATGAGGAGCTCGCCGAGAATGTGGAGGAGACGATTCAGGAAAACAATCTTGCCGACCAGATAGACGTAAGCTTTACGGCGCAGTATGTGCAGCTTACCATGAACGGCGCGCTGTTGTTCGACTCCGGAAGCGCTAAGCTTAAGGATGAGGCCATTGAGATCCTGCAGCAGGTCGGCGTGATCTTACAATATTACAGTTCAGGGACCATTGAGATAGAGGGGCATACGGACAATGTGCCTATCAGCAGCGCCCAGTATGCGGACAATGAGGAACTGAGCAGCGCGAGAGCCCTTTCCGTGTTTTATTTCCTGCTGGATAATACGGCTCTCGATCCTGTCAACTTAAAACATGCGGGGATGGGTGACCGTGTTCCCGTGGCTGACAATTCGACTGCGGAAGGCAGAAGCAGAAACAGAAGGGTTGAAATCAGAATCTATAATCCGGCAAGATGACGGCCGGAGCAAAAATGAGGGAAGTTAAATATGAAAAAGAATTTACTGACTGTGTTAATCCTGGCGTTATTGATCGTGAATATTGTCCTTACCACCATCATGATGGTAAGCGTGATCGGCGTCAACAAAAAGACTTCGGAACTGGTCAACAGCGTTGCCAGCGCGTTGAATCTGGAATTGTCCGCCCCCGGAGAGGCGGAGGAAGAAAAGGAAGCTGTTTCCCTGGCGGATACAGAGGTATATTCGCTGGCCGATTCCATGATGATTCCGCTTGCTTCTGCGGACGGCAAGACTGTCTATATGATTTTTGAAATGTCTCTCTCCATGAATACCAAGGGAGACGGATATAAAGATCTGGGAGAGAATATCGCGGCGGGAACTTATGATTCCATCATAGGCGATATGGTCAATTCTATCGTGAGCGCCCATTCCGAGGCGGAGTGCAGAGATAACTTCAATGCGATCAGAGATGAGATCCTTCAGGCTGTTCAGGATAAATTTGGAACCTTTATATATGCGATCAACATCAGCGGCATAAAGTTCGGTTGATGAACCCAGGCGACAGCATGATAGGAGGTGAGCTTGTGTGGGCGAGGTCCTTTCCCAAAGTGAAATAGATAATCTGCTTGCGGCGCTGTCCTCGGGTGAACTCGATGCGGACCAGATGCAGGAGAACGAGGAAAAGAAAGCCAAGGAGTACGATTTTAACCGCCCTGCAAAGTTCTCAAAAGAGCATTTAAGGACGCTTGAGATTATATTTGAGCATTACAGCCGTCTGATTTCCACAAACCTTCCCGTGTATTTGCGGAAAAATGTCCAGGTGGCTGTGGCAAGCTCTGAAACGGTAACATTTAATGAGTTTACAAACGCATTATCCAATCCTGTTATTTTGGGAATTATAAATTTTACGCCCCTGAACGGTACGATCATAATCGACCTTGCAACGAACCTCGGCTATGCAATGCTGGACCGCATGCTGGGGGGAGCGGGCATACCGTTAGAGAGGAGCAGGGAATTCTCGGAGATCGAGATGTCCATCATTGAAAAGATATTAGTAATGTTCACACAGCTTTTAAGGGAGCCGTGGAGAAATGTTATTGATATATCGCCGGTACTGCAGAGACTGGAGACAAATCCCCAGTTTGCGCAGGTAATTTCGCCTAATGATATGATAGCGATCATTACGCTCAATATCAAGATAGGCGATGTGGAAGGCTTTATGAATGTCTGCCTGCCGTTCTTTACGTTGGAAGACATCATGGATAGGCTGAACACGAAGTATTGGTTCTCCACGATGCAGGAGAATCATGATGAAAATTATAAGGCGTACATTGAGTCGCTGATCCGCAGGGCGGATATCCCCGTAAGGGCGGTCCTTGGAAAGAGCATGATCTCTGTGAGCGACTTCATGAACCTACAGGTGGGCGATTGTATTCGCTTGGGATCCAGAGTGGATGAGGACATGAACATTTATGTAGGTAATATTAAAAAATTTACTGCATTGCCCGGAACCGAGAAGGATTCTTATGCTGTCCGGATCACATCGGTAATCAGAGAGGAGGGGTAGAGAATGGATGGAATGTTATCTCAGGATGAGATAAACGCGCTGCTCAACGGCATGGATCTGTCGGAGGACGCGGAGGGGAGTGATGACAGCTCTTCCGCTAAAGCAGGCGAAGCCGCATCAGAAGTATCCGGCAGTGAACCGTCTGCGGGCAGCGCAGCTTCTTCAAGTATACCAGACATTCTTACAGAGGTAGAGAAGGACGCGATAGGGGAGGTAGCCAATATCAGCATGGGCTCCTCGGCAACCACTCTGTATTCATTGGTAAACAGAAAGGTTAATATTACCACACCGGTTGTGGAGATGGCGCAATGGGAGACTTTGCTGGAAGATTATGAAAAGCCTTGCGTTTTTATACAAATTAAGTATACAATGGGGTTGGATGGCAGTAACATCCTGGTGTTGCGTGAACATGATGTAAAAGTCATCACCGACCTGATGATGGGCGGCGATGGTTCCAACACGGATGGTGAGCTGGGAGAGCTGCACCTGAGCGCGATCTCGGAGGCCATGAACCAGATGATGGGTTCCGCGGCGACTTCCCTTTCCACCATGTTGAAGACCACCATTGATATCAGCCCGCCGGAAGCTTCACTGTTAGATCTGACCACGATCAAGTCGGGCAGTGATGTATCACCTTTTTTGGGAGGAGCTTTTGTCAAGGTTTCCTTCAGGCTGCAGATCGATGAGTTGATAGACAGTTCCATTATACAGCTGTATCCGGTTGATTTCGCCCGTATGCTGGTAGATACTTTTATTAATCAGAAGGATGGCGGCGAAGCAGCCCCAACGGAGACGGCGCCTGCCGCACCTGCACAGAGCAGCAGCGCGGGGGCGGCTCCCCAGATGGATATGGGAGGTATGCAGATGGGGGCAAATCCTCAGATGATGATGGGAATGAATCCTCAGATGGGAATGAACCCTCAAATGGGAATGAATCCTCAGATGATGGGAATGAATCCTCAAATGGGAATGAACCCTCAGATGATGATGAATCCCCAGATGATGATGAATCCCATGGCAATGCAGAACGTAAATATTCAGCCCGCTCAGTTTCAAAGTTTTTCCACGGATATGAGCAGTATTCCGGGAGGAGAAAACATCGGACTGATCATGGATGTTCCGTTGGAAGTTACGGTAGAGCTTGGACGTACTACAAAGTCCATTTCGGAGATCCTGAATTTCACGCCGGGCACGATCATCGAGCTTGACCGGATCGCCGGTGAACCGATCGATGTGCTGGTGAATGGAAAGTTTGTTGCTAAGGGCGAAGTAGTGGTAATTGAAGAGAGCTTTAGCGTAAGAATAACTGAGATTATTAAGGTGTAGGAGGAAGGAATTAATGGCAAAGAATATTTTAGTATGTGACGATGCAGCTTTCATGAGGATGATGATCAAGGACATTCTCACCAAGAATGGCTACAATGTTGCCGGAGAAGCGGAAAACGGTGCGAAAGCAATAGAGAAATATAAAGAGCTGACGCCCGATCTGGTTCTGATGGATATCACCATGCCCGAGATGGACGGACTGCAGGCGTTGAAGGAGATCAAGAAGGTGGACGCAAACGCGAAAGTCATCATGTGTTCTGCAATGGGCCAGCAGGCGATGGTTATTGAATCTATCCAGAACGGCGCAAAGGATTTCATTGTAAAGCCTTTCCAGGCGGAGCGTGTTCTCGAAGCCGTAAAGAAGGTCGTTGGCTGATGCCGGTTTTATTGACCGGAGTTGAAAGCGGTTATGCCCAGTTTATCACCGTCCTGATAGTATTTGTTTTGGTACTTGGGGTGACGGCACTGACAACGAAGTGGATCGCCGGATATCAGAAGCAGCAGAGCGCTAACAGCAATATCGAGATTATTGAGACCAGCCGCCTGTCGAACAATAAGCTTCTTCAGATCGTGCGGGTGGGGGAGACCTATATGGTGATTGCGGTCTGCAAAGACACTGTCACCATGCTGGGTGAAATTTCCGGCGAACAGCTTAAGAAACCGGAATTTACCAGTTCGGGAACAGGATTTAAGGAGCTGTTGGATAAAGCTGTCAGAAAGAGATCCACAAATGCGGGTGAATCAAAGGATAATTCGGGTAATGATGGGATTTAAGCGAAATTGTAAACGAATAGTAACGGTAATATGCCTGCTGGTCACGGTAGGCATATTGTGCATTCAAGATACACTGACGGTGCGGGCGATAGAAGACCGCCCTGAGGCCGGATCGCAGGGAGAGCGCACTTATATCGATCCTCCGGGGACATATGATAACCCTGAGGATGCAAACCGGATGAACACGGCAAATACGGTGACTTTTACCTATGACGGGGACAACGGCGAGCTAAACGGCGAGCTGAGGATCCTGATCACGCTGACGCTGATTGCGATCGCTCCGCTGATCATCCTGCTGATGACATCCTTTACCCGCATCATTATTGTATTGCATTTTACCAGAGCGGCGCTGAATACGCAGACGGCGCCGCCAAACCAGATCCTGATCGGTCTGGCGCTGATTTTAACCTTTTTTATCATGGAGCCTACGATTGAGAGGATCAATGAAGAGGCGATCCAGCCCTTTGAGGCGGGGGAACTGACGCAGGAGGAAGCTTTTGAGGCGGGGATTCAGCCCCTTCGGGAGTTCATGTATCCGCAGACGCAGGTAAAAGATGCGGAATTGTTTATGGATATAGCGGGCAGGGAGTGGGATGGAGATATCGAGACGATCCCTAACTCCGTTCTGATTCCCAGTTTTATGCTCAGCGAGCTGCGGATTGCTTTCTGGATTGGGTTTATGATCTATATCCCGTTCATCGTCATTGATATGGTGGTGGCTTCCACGCTGATGGGTATGGGTATGATGATGCTGCCTCCGACGACCATCTCCATGCCTTTTAAGATATTGTTGTTTGTCATTGCGGACGGCTGGAACCTTGTGATAGGCAATCTGGTGCGGACATTTTATTGACACAGATAAAAGTCCTGCGGTCTGGTAAGGGACAGTAAGGGCAGGGACTGCGAAGAGAAAGGAGTGTGACGGTCGTGACTGTTGAGGCGGTATCCGATATCGCGAGAGACGCTTTGTTTTTGATCATCAAGGTATCTCTGCCGGTACTTTTGATCTCCTTGGTGATCGGTCTGGTTGTCAGTATATTTCAGACAGTCACTTCCATACAGGAACAGACGCTCACTTTTGTGCCTAAGATTGTGGGAGTGTTTTTGGGATTGGTTATTTTCGGCCATTGGATGATGAACAGTATAGTGGAGTTTATGACCACGTTGTGGTCAGGCTTCTCTTTTTACGTCCATAAATAGCCGGAGAAACAGATATGGTTGATCTTGGTTTTTCAATATATGATTTGGAATATTTTCTGCTGATACTCACAAGAGTGTCATGCTTTGTTTTTATAGCGCCGTTTTTCAGCATGCGGAATACCCCAAACAGAGTGAGGGTGGGGTTCAGTTTTTTTGTTTCCCTGCTGCTTTATCAGTCGCTTGCGCCTTCGGACGCGGTGACTTTTGAGACGGTGTATGAGTATGCTGTCATCGTGATGAAAGAAGCGGTCGCGGGCCTGCTGATTGGATTTGGGGCCACGATCTGTACTTCGATCGTCAATTTTGCGGGCGCCATAGCGGATATGGAGACAGGATTGTCCATGGCTACGCTGTTGGATCCTACTACAAGGGAGAATACCAGTATCACGGGAGTGATGTATCAGTATGTCCTGATGATGATGATGATTGCCACGGGAATGCATCGTTTCCTTCTGGGGGCTTTGGCGGATACCTTTACGCTGATCCCCGTAAACGGCGCGGTGTTCAACAGTGGGAAACTGCTGGATGTCATGGTCAGATTTCTGGGTGATTATGTGGTGATCGGCTTCCGTATTGTGCTGCCGGTTTTTTGTTCGATTTTGCTGTTGAACGCCGTTCTGGGCGTTCTGGCGAAGGTATCGCCACAGATGAACATGTTTGCGGTAGGTCTTCAGCTAAAGATTCTGGTAGGTCTTTCCGTGATCTTTTTCACGGCGGGGCTATTGCCCGGAGCGGCGGATTTTGTCTTCAGGGAGATGGAGCAGATGATCGTTTCTTTTGTGGGAGCAATGCAATGATTCGATACGATCTACAATTTTTTGCAAAGGAAGGGCAGGGCGGCGAAAAGACGGAGCCTGCCACTCAGAAAAAACTGGATGATGCCCGCAAAGAAGGACAGGTTGCAAAGAGCAGGGAAATCGCGAACGGCCTGAGCCTTTTGGCGCTTTTTTTGATTTTAAAGTTGTATGTAGGAACTATAGCCAATAATCTGAAAGCGCTTTTTGCCGGATTTTATAACAGGATTCCGGAGGTAGTTACATTTCATTACGGCTATATGCCGCAGGGGGACGTCAATCAGATCTTCCGCTATATGCTGACGCGCGTTTTGCTTATCATTGCGCCTATACTGGCCATTGCCCTGCTGATCGCCTTTGTCAGCGATGTGGTGCAGGTGAAGTGGCGGCCGACTCTGAAACCGTTAAAGCCCAAACTGAGCAATCTGAATCCGTTGAAAGGCATAAAAAAGATTATTTCCGTCAACTCCCTGGTGGAACTGATCAAATCTATCGCCAAGATTGGGCTGATCGCGCTGATCTGTTACAACTATTTGAAAGATAAATGGATTTATCTGTTGAACCTTTATGATCTTTCCCTGCTTCAGGGCCTGCAGCTGGCCGGGGCGACGGTCACCGATCTGGGTATCAGGATTTCCGCGGTCTATATGATCATTGCTCTGGCGGATTACATCTATCAGAAGGTGAAATTCAGCAATGACATGAAGATGACCAAGCAGGAGGTCAAGGAAGAGTATAAGCAGTCGGAAGGTGATCCCCAGGTCAAGGGACAGATCAGACAGAAGATGCGTGAAGTTTCCAGACGCCGTATGATGCAGGCTCTGCCTCAGGCGGATGTGGTCATCACCAATCCTACCCATTACGCGGTGGCTGTCAAATATGATCTGGATGTGGCGGAAGCGCCCATTGTCATTGCCAAAGGAGAGGATTATCTGGCGGCGCGCATTAAGGAAGTGGCGAGAGAGAACCATATAGAGATTGTGGAGAACAAGCCGCTTGCGCGTATGCTTTACGCCAATGTGGAGGTGGGGCAGATGATTCCGCCGGAGTTGTATCAGGCGGTTGCGGAAGTGCTGGCTTTCGTATACCATCTTCAGGGAAAAGTGTAGGATGAATCCCATAAATGAAATCTATAAATGAAATTGAGATCATGGACAGGAGGTGAGGAAAATGAATCTGAGACTGCAGAAAACGGACGCCATTGTGGCGATCTATATGCTGATCGCGTTTATCATGCTGATCGTGCCGATGCCGGCGGGGGTCCTCGATGTCCTCATGGCGTTTAACATTGCCATTGCATTCACCATCCTGTTTGTATGTATGTTTACAAAGGAAGTGCTGGATCTTTCATTTTTCCCCACGATCCTGCTGTTTACGACCATCTTCAGAATCGCCATGAACGTGTCTTCCACAAGACTGATCCTGACTACGGGAACCTCGGGAAACGTGGTGCAGACATTCGGACAGTTTGTGGGCGGAGGCGATCTGATCGTAGGCGCCATTATCTTTATTATCCTGATCATGGTTCAGTTCCTTGTGATCAACAAAGGTTCGGAACGTGTGGCGGAAGTAACGGCGAGATTTACGCTGGACGCTATGCCCGGTAAGCAGATGGCCATCGATGCGGATTTAAATACCGGAGCCATCGATGACAATGAGGCTAAGAACAGACGTGACAAAATCCAGCAGGAATCCAGTTTCTTCGGTTCCATGGACGGTGCCGTAAAGTATGTCAAGGGAGATGCGGTCGCGGGTCTTTTGCTGACGGTGATCAATCTGGTGGGCGGTATCGCCATGGGCGTGTTAAGGAGCGGCATGGATGTGAGCACGGCGCTGAATAATTATGGTATCCTGACTATCGGCGATGGCCTGGTGAGCCAGATCCCTTCCCTTTTGATCTCTCTTTCCACCGGCGTGCTGGTCACCAAGGGAGGAAAGGAAGCGGAGTTTGGCCCTACGCTGATGAAGCAGTTGTTCGGCGTGCCTAAGGTGATGTATCTGGTAGGCGCTACGCTGTCTTTCTTAGGCCTTGTGACGGAACTGAATACGATTCTGTTTTTGGGAATGGGTATTCTGTTTATCATTGGCGGAAGGATAATTACCGGCAATCTGGAGACGGCAGGTATTGCGCAGGAGGTTGACAGCGATGAGATCGCGGCGGAGGAGATCCGGCAGCCTGAAAATGTCAACAGCCTCCTTCAGGTAGACCCTATTGAGCTGGAATTCGGATACGGCATCATTCCGTTGGCGGATGTGAGCCAGGGCGGCGACCTTCTGGATCGTGTGGTAATGATCCGAAGGCAGATCGCGCTGGAACTTGGTACTGTGGTCCCTATTATCCGTCTGCGCGATAACATACAGTTGAACCCGAACCAATATATTATAAAGATCAAGGGAATTCAGGTCAGCGAGGGCGAGATCCTCTTTGACCATTATATGGCGATGAATCCCGGTTATGTGGAGGAGGAGATCACAGGTATCCCTACCTTTGAGCCTTCCTTCCATCTGCCTGCCATCTGGATCACGGAAGGCCAGAGGGAGAGGGCGGAGAGTCTGGGCTATACCGTGGTAGATCCGCCTTCCATCATTGCCACTCATCTGACGGAGATCATCCGGCAGTATATTGCCGAGATGTTGTCGCGTCAGGATGTGCAGAATCTGATCAACAATCTGAAAGAGTCCAACCCTTCGCTGGTGGAAGAACTTGTTCCCAAGCTGCTTGGACTGGGAGAAATACAGAAAGTGCTGCAGAATCTGCTGAAGGAGGGTATCTCCATCAGGGATCTTTTGACGATTCTGGAAACTCTTGCGGATTATGCGCCCACAACGAGAGATACGGATATCCTGACCGAGTATGTGCGTCAGAGTTTGAAGAGAGCCATTTCCACCAAATATTTCCCCGCCCAGGAGACGACCAGCGTGGTGACGCTGGACCCCAAGATCGAACAGGAGATCATGGGCAGCGTCAAGCAGACAGAGAGCGGCGCTTTTCTGAATCTGGACCCCGCCAGGTCCAAAGCGATCATCGACTCCCTGGGGAAAGAGGTCCAAAAGCTGGAAAATCTGGGGAAAAGTCCCATTGTGATTACTTCGCCCATCGTGCGTATTTATTTTAAACGATTGACGGAAGACTATTACAGGGATCTTGTGGTAGTGTCCTATAACGAAGTGGAATCCAATGTTGAATTACAGTCAGTTGGGATGGTGACGGCATAATGATTATCAAGAAGTATGTGGGGAAATCAGAAGAGGAAGCGGTGGAGGCCGCCCAAAAAGAATTGGGCGGCGGCATCGTCATCATGAATGTGAAAGAGCTGAAAAGAAAAGGGCTGGCAGCGCTCTTTCGTCCCAGACAGGTGGAGGTCACCGCCGCTCTGGAGGAAGAGGGGGATATTCCCAAACCTGTGCGCAGGGAGGCGCCCGCTCAACCGGAGCAGAGAAGGGATACGCCCGCCGCAGAGAGGGAGAAGCCGGGCGCGGCGGCGGAAAATACCCAGAATATTGAAAAAAGGCTGGACAGTCTGCAGACTCTGTTGGAAAACAGGTTTCAGCAGGACGAGGCCGCAAGGCAGGAGCAGGAACAGGGCGAAACCCAGCAGTCCGCGGAAAAAAAGGAGGAAGAGCCAAGCAGGGAAGAGCAGGAGAGAGAGAAATTTATCCGCCTGTTATACAATACCATGCTGGAGAACGAGGTAGATGAAAAGTATGCGAACCAGATTATAGAAGATCTGGAAAAGAATAAGAAACCGAATCTGCCTTTTGATTATATCCTTGCCAATGTCTATCAGAAGATGATCCTGAAATTCGGCAAGGCGGAGGGGATCACGGAGGCTTTACAGGGACCGAAAATTGTTTTGTTCATGGGGCCTACCGGAGTGGGAAAGACCACTACGATCGCCAAATTGGCCAGCGATTTCTCCATGGGCGAGAAAAAGACGGTGGCGCTTTTGACGGCGGATACTTACCGGATCGCGGCGGCGGAGCAGTTAAGGACTTACGCCAATATTCTGGAGACGCCGTTTCGCGTGATCTACTCGGAGGAGGATGTGAAGCAGGCGGTGCGGGATTTTGCCGCGTATGATTTTATCTTTGTGGATACGGCGGGGCATTCCCATCAGAACGAGGAACAGCTGGACAATATGCAGAAACTGCTGCACGCAGTCGGCGAAGCGGGCGATTATCAGACTTTTCTGGTGCTCAGCGCCACCACAAAATATCGCGACCTGATTAAGATCGCTTCCAGTTATAAAGAGCTGACAGATTATCAGCTGATTTTCACAAAGCTGGACGAGACGGATACTTTGGGGAATCTGCTGAATTTAAAATTGTATACGGATACGCCTATCGCCTATGTGACTTGCGGGCAGAATGTACCGGACGACATTGAGTGTTTCAATCCCCAGAAGACGGTGAAGCAGCTTCTGGGCGGAAAGGCGTAGGCAGCTTTTTCCGTTTTATGAGAGATTAGAAGGAGAAAAGGCATGGACCAGGCGGAACAGCTAAGAATTATCAAAGCCAGCCAAATACAGTCTAAACCTCTTGCCCGTGTCATAACTGTTACCAGCGGCAAGGGAGGCGTGGGGAAATCCAATGTCTCTATCAATCTGGCCATCCAGTTTAGAAAGATGGGCAAAAGAGTCATCATCCTGGATGCGGATTTTGGACTTGCAAATATCGAGATCATGTTCGGGGCGGTCCCCAGACATAATTTGTGCGATCTGATCTATCAGGGGAAAAATATCAGGGATATTATTACATGGGGCCCCATGGAAGTCGGGTTTATCTCCGGCGGATCCGGAATCGCGGGAATGTCCAATCTGGGCAGGGATTACCTGAATTACATTATTCAGAATCTGGCGCAGCTGGATTCCATAGCGGATATCATTATCGTAGATACGGGCGCCGGCATCTCGGACGCGGTGCTTGAGTTTTTGGTAGCCTGCGGGGAAGTGCTGCTTGTCACAACGCAGGAACCTACTTCCATCACGGATTCCTATTCGCTTCTTAAGGCGCTTTACCGTCATCCCAGATTTGACGAGAGGGCTACCAAAGTAAAAATGATCGCCAACAGAGTGAATAAAGAACATGACGGAGAAATCATCTTTGAAAAGCTGAATGCGGTGGTGTCCAGATATCTGAAAATCCCTATCACCTATCTGGGCAGTATCCCCGAGGATATACAGCTTTCCAGGGCGGTGATGCAGCAGCTGCCCGTTTCCTTGCAGAATCCCGGGGCCAGATCCAGCCAGGCTTTTTACGGGATTGCAGCCAGACTTCTGGACAAAGAGGAAGCAGCCAGACAGCCCAGGCGGGGAATGGCGGCGTTTTTCTCACATATTATCGGCAGGGTCTGAGCCCTGTGGAGAGGATAAAATAATAACAGTATAAAAAGAAATCAAAGGCGGGTGGGAATGAATGCTTTCCAAATTTATTGCACCGGACAACAAGATTGAAATGCGGGCGATCGGCAGAGAGGAAGAGGCTTCCAAAGAAGAGAAGAAGGTGTATCAAAGCTATGTGCTTACCATTGTGTCGGAGGATACGCTGGAGATCGCGATGCCCATGGAGAAGTCCAAGCTGATCCTGCTTCCGGTGGACAGCGAGTACGATCTGGTATTCTACGGCAACACCGGACTTTATCAGTGCTTTGCGCGAATTATAGACCGTTACAAGAGCAACAATGTTTTTATTCTGCTGGTGGAACTTACCAGCAATCTGCGGAAATATCAGAGAAGGGAATATTACCGGTTTAGCTGTGCCCTGGAAATGTGCGCCAGAAATCTGGAAGAGGATGAGATCCAGGCGATTGAAAAGCGTCTTCCCTATGCGCTGACATCGGGGCTGCCTTTAAAGCAGAGCGTGATTGTGGATATCAGCGGCGGCGGGCTGCGGTTTATCTCCTCCCAGAAATACGAGCCGGGCAACCTGTTGTATTGCAGTTACAACCTGATCAAAGGGAAACAGCAGAAACAATACGAGGTGATCGGCAAGGTCTTAAGCGTCAGGGAAGTGGAAAACAGGGACGGATTTTTTGAACATCGGGTGCAGTATTACGACATGGATAAAGATACCAGGGAAGAGATCATTAAGTATATTTTTGAAGAGGAGAGAAAAAATCTGCAGAAGGAGAGAGAGTGATGGTGAAAAAAATTTTAGTTGTTGATGACTCTGCACTCATGAGAAGAGTGCTGTGTGATATAATAGATAGTGATGAGAGATTTCAGGTTGTCGCGAGAGCGACAAACGGTCTGGAGGCATTGGATCTGCTGAGCCGAAACCAGTACGATGCTGTGGTGCTGGATGTGAATATGCCTAAGATGAACGGCCTGGAGCTGCTGGAAGAACTGCGCAAGCGCAAGATCCCGGCAAGGGTGATCATGGCGAGCACGGATACCAGAGAGGGCGCAAAGACTACTCTGGACGCGCTGGAACTGGGAGCGTTAGATTTTATACATAAACCTGACAGCGCGGTGGACTGCCGTGAGGATACCTTTAAGGACAAACTGCTCAGAATCCTGGATGTGGCGGCAAGCAGTAAGCTGACTGAGTTTGAGTCCAAAGAAAAAGAGGTGGACAATAAGGCGGCAGCGGCGAAGATATCGGAGCTTGCCAGAAAGTTTTCCGCCAGGACTACCGGCTCTAAGATCGTGGCCCTTGCCAGTTCTACGGGAGGCCCCAAGGCTCTGCAGTCTGTTGTCCCCAGGCTTCCGGCGGACCTGGACGCGCCGATGCTGATCGTGCAGCATATGCCCAAGGGTTTTACGGCCTCTTTTGCAGAGCGTCTCAATGATCTGAGCAGCGTGACGGTCAAGGAAGCGGCGGAGGGCGATGAACTGCAGCCCGGAACGGTCTATATCGCAATGGGCGGCATGCATATGAATGTAGTCACCCATCCTTCCGGAAAGTACACCATCCATTATTCGGACGAGCCCAGCAGAGAGGGTGTGAAGCCCTGCGCCAACTATATGTTCGAGTCTTTGGCTGACAGCAGGTTTGACAAAATCGTATGCGTTGTCATGACGGGGATGGGCGCGGACGGAACGGCCGGCATCAAAACTCTGAAAGCTCATAAGAATGTTCATGTGATCACTCAGAATCAGGATACCTGCACGGTGTACGGCATGCCAAAGAGCGCCGAGAACGCCGGGCTGTCCGATCAGGTAGTGCCGCTGAACGAGATTGCACAGGAAATAATTTTGAACGTAGGTGTAAAAAATTAGCAAGTAATTTGCCACATGCGGCGGAATGGAGGATACTATGGATGTAAGTCAATATCTCGAGATCTTTCTGGACGAGACCAACGAACACTTAACTAATCTGAACACACGGATTCTGGAGCTGGAAACGGATCCTGAAAACATGGATACCATCAATGAGATTTTCCGTGCGGCTCACTCTCTGAAAGGTATGGCGGGGACCATGGGCTTTAAGAGGATGCAGAATCTGACCCATGACATGGAGAACGTGTTCTCCGAGGTGCGTAACGGCGTAATCAAGGTAAATTCCGAGATCATTGACGTTCTGTTCCAGTGTCTGGACGCTCTGGAGGGATATAAGGATAACATTCAGGACAGCGCTGATGAGGGGACCAACGACAACGAACCCATTATCAAAATGCTGAACGCTATCTTAAACGGCGAAAAGGCTGACGATAAAAAGCCCGCAGAGAAAGAGGCCGCGGCGAAACCCGCGGCTGCGCAGGAAGATGCCGCCGGCGATAAGTGGGATCATATACCTTTGGACGAGACGCAGGTCGCCGTGATCAAGGAAGCGCAGAACCAGAACAAAAAGGTTTACGGTCTGAACGTGGTGGTGCAGGAGGGCTGTATTCTGAAAGCGGCCAGAGCTTTTCTGGTGTTTAAAGCGGTGGAAGAACTGGCGGAGATCATTGTCTCCAATCCCAGCGCGCAGGATGTGGAAGACGAGAAATTCGATCTGGATTTTACCCTGATCGTCCTTTCCGATGTGGAATTAAATGATGTGATCAAGGCGGCGGCTTCCGTATCCGAGATCGAGACCGTCACAGGCGGTGTGATCGATCTGGCGAACAATACGCGTCTTAACCCTAAGGCGCAGAGTGAGGCTCCCGAGCAGAAGGAAGAGCCGAAACAGGCAGCACCCGCACCGGCGGCTAAGGAGGCCTCATCCGCCCCTGCCGCATCAGCGTCATCCGCATCAGAAGCGCCCTCATCGGCTGCGCATAAGACGGAGACCAAGAAGCAGACGCCTGCAAAGCCTGTTGTAAACCGTACCGTTCGTGTGGATATTGAAAAACTGGATTCCCTGATGAATCTGGTCAGCGAGCTGATCATAGCGAAGAATTCGCTGGTATCCGCCTCCAGTCAGGAACAGATCGATGTGAACAGTGCGTTTAACGAACAGATTGAATATCTGGAGAGCGTTACCACAAGCCTGCATGAGTCTGTCATGAAGGTCAGAATGGTTCCCATTGAGAGCGTTGTGACCAAGTTTCCCCGTATGATCCGCGATCTTTCCAAGAAACTGGGCAAGAAAATGGAACTGTATATGACCGGTGAGGAGACGGAGCTGGATCGTACCGTGGTAGACCAGATCGGCGATCCCCTGATGCACTTGCTCAGAAATTCCGCGGACCACGGCCTTGAGACCGCCGAGGTGCGCGCGGAGAGAGGCAAGCCGGCGGAGGGAAGCATTTTCCTGAACGCTTATCAGGACGGCAATACCGTTGTGATCGAAGTGGGCGATGACGGTAACGGTATCGATGTGGAAGCTGTGAAGGCCAAAGCGATCGAGCGGGGAATTGTCACTCCCGAACAGGCTGCCGGTATGTCCGAAAAGGAAATCATCAATCTGTTGTTTTTGCCCAGCTTTTCTACCGCCAAGCAGATTACGGACGTATCCGGCCGCGGCGTTGGGCTGGACGTTGTAAAGTCCATGATCGAATCGCTGAGCGGCGATGTGGAAGTAAAATCCAAACTGGGAGAGGGAAGCACCTGGACGATCAGGCTGCCTTTGACGCTTGCTATCATTCAGGCGCTGATGGTAGTTGTGGGAAAAGAGAAATATGCGATCTCCCTCGGCTCTATTCAGACATTGGAAGATATTCCTGTCAGCGACGTGAAGCTGGTCCAGAATAAAGAAGTGATCAATCTGCGCGGCAATGTCATTCCTCTGATCCGTCTTGACAAAGTGCTCGGCGTTGAGAAAGACCGCTCCAATGATGAGAATCTGATCGTTGTCATTGTTAAGAAGGGCGACAGGCTTGCGGGCCTTGTTATCGATGAACTGATCGGACAGCAGGAGATCGTTATCAAGTCCCTCGGAAAGTATATTAAACAGTGCAAATTCATCAGTGGCGCCACCATTCTGGGTGATGGAGAAATCGCTTTGATTCTTGATACCAACGCGTTGATTTAGAAAGGGGAGCATACAAATGGAATTGAGTACCGTGAACAATAATCAGAATGTTTTGGAAGAAGAAGGCAAGAGTAATGAGGGAGAGACCATCCAGTTCATCGTTGTCCGCTTAGGCGAGGAACAGTATGGCATCAATATCCGCAACATAGACAATATTGTGAAGATGCAGCATATCACCCGGGTCCCCAAGATGCCTCCGTATTTAAAGGGCGTTATCAATATGCGCGGTGAAGTGATTCCTGTGCTGAGCATGCGCTTAAAAATGGGACTGGAGGAAGATGTGATCACGAAAGCCACCCGTATTCTGGTTGTCAGACTGGAGGAAGAGGGCAATGTGGGATTTATCGTTGATGAGGTAAAAGAGGTTGTAACGCTGGCGGATACGGATATCGAGAGGATCTCCAGGGATAATATGAGCAGCCGGGAAAGCCTTATTAACGCAGTTGGCAAGCATAATGGCGAACTGATCTCCATTTTTGATCTGGCGGCTATCAGCCTGGAGGAGAATTAGTGCGCATAGAGGAGATACATTCATGAATGAAATGAGCGTAGAGCAGATTACTGAGAATTATTACGATGTTCTCAAGGAACTGGGAAATATCGGCGCGGGCAATGCCATGACCGCGCTTTCCCAGATGCTGCAGTGTAAAGTGGATATGAAAGTACCTCAGGTCAGGCTGTTGGAGTTCTCGGAAGTAGGCGACATGATGGGCGGTGAAGAGCAGATCATGGTAGGCGTATTTCTGGGAGTGGAGGGGGATATTACCGGAAGCATGATGTTCATGGTGGAGGAAGAGAGCGCCAGACATCTGATCCAGAAGATCACTATGGGAATGCTGCCGCCCGGCTCTGAATTTGAAGAGATGGGTCTGTCTGCAATGAAAGAGGTTGGAAATATTATTACCGGAGCATATCTGAACTCACTTTCCACTCTGACCAATTTAAAGATTGTACCTACGCCGCCGGCTTTGACGGTGGATATGGCTGGCGCGATTTTGAGCGTGCCCGCGATTCAGTTTGGTATTTTCGGGGACAATATCCTGTTGATCCAGTCCCAATTCTACGATGAGATTGAGCTGGATGGATATTTTATCCTGATCCCCGATCTGGAATCTTATTCAAAGATTTTGAGCGCTTTAGGTTTGATGGCGTAGATGGCAGGAAACAAGATATAGAAGGTAACACAGATGAGTGAGATAATCAAAGTGGGGATGGCGGACCTCAAGACCTGTGTGAGCCCCAACGGGATAACGACCCTTGGACTGGGATCGTGCGTAGGCATTGCCATTTGTGATCCGGTGACCAAGATTGGCGGACTTGCGCACATTATGCTTCCGAACAGTAAAGCGATGAAGGGCGTCCAGCAGAACGTAGCGAAGTTTGCGGATACCGGTATTGTGGAATTGGTACAGCAGATGGAGAAGCTTGGGGCGAAAAGGGCGCGCATGGTTTCCAAGATAGCGGGAGGCGCCACCATGTTTAATTTTCAGAGCACAAGCTCCCTGGGGCAGGTGGGCGACAGGAATGTGGAAGCCACAAAGGCCATGCTGCAGCAGCTTAAGATACCGATCCTGGCTGAGGATACCGGCCAGAATTTTGGACGGACGGTCATTTTTTATCCTGCGACGGGGGCGTATCACATCAGAGCGGTAGGAAAGCCGGAGTATATCATATAATAAAGGAAAAAATATGAACAGAAAAAATTTACCCCTGTTATTGATGCTGTTTGCGGGGGCGGTGACTTGTATCGTTACATATGTCATGGATTATTCTGTGGCGGCAAAGCTGGTTTCCCTCTTTTTTGTGTTGCTGCTTTTCTATGTGTTTGGAAGTATTCTGAAGTGGACGCTGGATCGTTTTGAAAAACAGAACGAGGAGAAAGCGGAATTGGAAAAGCAGAACAGCGAAATGTCTGAGGATGGGGAAATGGGCGAGGCTGAGAGAAACGAACCGGAGAATGTGGAGATTGCAAAGGACGCCTAAGACACGGAAAGCTTGAGACCGGAAAGGAGGAAGAGCGTTTTCATGGATGAAGCGGGCAGAAAGAAGCTGCTGGAAGAATACTCAAAAACAAAATCAGCTGAAGCCAGAGAGCAGATTATATTGGAATACGCGCCTCTTGTGAAAGTCGTTGCAGGCAGACTCAGCATGTATCTGGGATACAACGTGGAATATGAGGATTTGGTCAGCTACGGAATATTTGGCCTGATAGACGCCATAGACAAATTTGACTGCTTCAAGGAGGTAAAGTTCGAGACGTACGCCAGCCTGAGGATCAGGGGGGCGATACTGGACCAGATCCGGAAGATGGACTGGATCCCGCGGACGATCAGACAGAAGCAGAAAAAGATTGAGACGGTTATCCGGGAGATTGAACAGGAGACAGGGCACAATCCTACGGATGAGGAAATTGCGGTAAGGCTGGGTATTTCCAACGATGAATATCTGGATTGGCAGTCCCAGATGAAGATTACGGGGATTGTTTCGCTGAATGAGTATATAGAGCAGGGCAGTGATGTCTCTCAGGATTACAGCAGGCAGACTACATCCCGGTTTGAAGCGCCGGAGGAGAAGGTTGAGCGGGAAGAACTTACAATTATGCTTCGGGAAGCGCTGCAGCTTCTGACGGAAAAAGAACGGAAAGTGATCACGCTTTATTACTATGAGGAACTGACGCTGAAGGAGATAAGCAGCATTTTGGAAGTTTCAGAGTCGAGAATCTCACAGCTTCATACAAGGGCTCTGCAGAAGATGAAGACAAAGTTGGGCAGTTACATGGGAATTCTGACGGATAACTGTTAGGGAGATGCGCGATGCAGAATGGATACTTTCGATTGGTGAATGATGAAAATGGATACGGTGTGAAATTGTACCGGCCGAGAAACGGCGGCGAAGATGTGAGGCTTGGAGAGCTGATGGAATATCTGGACGGCCTTGGAACAGGCTATGACAAGACCCGGCTTGAGATGATGCTCATGGACGATGAAGATGAGGACGATGTGGTCTATCATCTGGGGTCCGGTCAGTGCCCGCAATATCCCGAGACGTACCATCTGGACGTCAGCGAGGATAAAATGACCGTTTCCGTGCGCTTTATTCCTGCTTCGCAGACGGGGAGCAGGATCACTTTGGATGATTTTTTAAAAGATCTGAGGTTTGCAAACATTACCCATGGGATCAAGATGGAAGCGCTTCAGAATCATTTTCAGTCTTCCGGCATCTACTGCACGGATTTCATCGTTGCCAAGGGAAAAGAGCCTCGGAACGGTTCGGATGCCGTGATTGAATATTTTTTCAATACGGAGCAGCATCGGGCGCCCGCCCAGAGAGCGGACGGAGGCGTTGATTATTTCAATTTAAGTATGATTAATCAGTGCAAAAAGGGCGATCTGCTGGCGCAGATCATACCTGAGGACCGGGGGGATCCCGGCTATGATGTCTGCGGAAAGACTATCAGCCCGAGAGAGGTTAAGCGGGAGACATTGAAATTTGGCCGCAATATCGAGTTGTCGGAGGATCATTTGTCCATCCGTTCTATGGTGGACGGACATGTGTCGCTGGTAGATGACAAGGTTTTCGTATCCGATGTATTTGAAGTCGAGAATGTCGATGTCTCAACGGGAAACCTCGATTTTGAGGGCAGCATCCAGATCAATGGGGATGTGATGGCTAATTTCGAGGTGAAAGCCGGTGGAAATATCATTGTAAACGGCCTGGTAGAGGGTGCGAAGATTTTTGCCGGAGGCAATATCATCATTGCAAAAGGAATGAATGGGATGTCCAAAGGCTACCTGAAAGCCGGCGGAGACATTGTGGTTAAGTTTTTGGAGAATGTCAGGGTCGTGGCAGGCGGTTATGTGGCGGCCGAGGCAATTCTTCACAGCAAGGTTTCCGCGGGAACGGAAGTGAAAGTGGAAGGCCGCAAGGGTATTATTGTGGGAGGATATGTGCAGGCGGGACAGAAGGTTACCGCCAAGACAATCGGCGCCAGCATGGGAGCGTCTACCATACTTGAGGTTGGCGTCAATCCGTTGATCAAGACTCAGTACACCCGTATACAAAAGCTGGTTGCGGAACATCAGAAGACGATCAAAAATGCGGAAGTGATACTGGCCACATTCAAAGAGAAACTGCAGAAGGGTATGCAGTTTAACGAAGGCCAGGTCAAATATTTTAAGAGCGTTGCCAAGCTGGTGGAAGAGAAGACCGCTGAAACGGAGCAGATGAATGCCAGATTGGAAAAGATGCGCGCGCTGATGGAAATCCAGAAACTTTCCGAAATCATAGTGAATGATATCATCCATCCCGGCACTACGTTGATCATAGGAGATGCTTCCAGGACGATTCAGACCAGTTATCATTATTGTAAGTTTGTGAGAGAACAGGGCGAGGTCCGCATGAAGAACCTGTAGAAAGAAGGGATTTGCATGTCGTTTGGTTCTATCGATATTACATCTATATCCAGGGCGCAGGATTATTCCAGTGTCAAACAGAATGAGGATAATCGCGCCATGGTTGCGCAAACTAATATCACACAGGATTTTCGCAAGACTACGGAACAGAAAATCAGAGAGGTGCACGATAGCGATAATTCCGAGTGGCATCAGCGTAATCCCGATGCCAAGGAAAAGGGCAGCAATGAGTACAGCGGGGATGGAGGCAGATACCGCAAAGGCGGAAAGCCTCAGGACAAAGTTGTTGTGAAAGGCAGAAGCAGTTTTGATATGAAGATATAGAGGAAGAATTTTGAAATGGAAATTACGGAAATCATCCTGCTTTTGGCAGGAGGGATCGCGTTTGTTTTAAGTTTTGTTATTCCTGCGAAAAAAGAGGAGGATTACGAAGAAAAGCGGGGACTGGCAAAAGAAGAGATCAAAAGCCTGGTGTCCGAAGAACTAGAATCTGTCAGACAGCATGTGGATGACGTGGTGGAGGAGGCTGTTACCTATTCCATGGAGAAGACGGAACGGTCCCTGGAACGTCTTTCCAACGAAAAAATCATGGCAGTCAGTGAGTATTCAGATACGGTACTATCGGAGATCCATAAAAATCATGAGGAAGTTATGTTCCTTTATGATATGCTTAATGATAAACACAAGAATCTGAAAAATACGGTCTCAGAGGTAGACCGCACCGTGAAGGAGGCCGCAGCGGTGTCCGCGTCCGTGGCTGCTCTGCAGAAAACATCACAGATGCAGTCAACCGTTGCGCCGGATTTTGCACAACCGAAACCCGTGTTAAGCGCGCCCGCTCCTGCGCCGGATCTACAGATCAGACCTACGGCGCAAAAGACGGCGCAGGGCGCCGTGGAGGGGCAGTCTGCGGCAAAGGGACCGTTGGTTTTGCAGCCGGAAAATACGGGGACGAAAAAAGGGCAGGCGGACGGAATGATAGCCGCGCCGCAACAGGAGGCGCCCTTTTTTTCGCTGGCGGGACAGGCGCCTGTTTTGGAAGTGCGCAAAAAGGAACCTGCGCCTGATACAAAGGGCGTAAGGCAGGCGGGAACATTCAACTTTACCCGGGAGACAGACGAACAGGGGCGGAATTATAACGAAAAAATCCTGGAAATGTATCAAAAGGGAAAGTCCAAGGTAGCGATTGCCAAGGAGTTGAATCTGGGTGTGGGTGAAGTGAAACTGGTGATTGATTTATACAAAAATCTGTAGGTGGGATTAGCGTGAAATTACGGTATTATTTGCGGGGGCTGGGCATTGGAATGATTGTCACGGCGCTTGTTATGGGTGTGGCATCAAAAGACGGCGGTTCCATGACGGACGCGCAGATTATGGCGAGGGCGGCGGAACTTGGCATGGTGGACGGCGGTTCGCGCACGCTCCTTGATCTGGGGCAGGAGGATGCCGGGGACAACGAGCCTGGATCTTCGCAGGATGCTTCCAGGGAAACGCCAGCGGCAAGTCCGGCGCCGATGGTAAGTCCGACACCAACGGATACGCCGGAGGAAACGCCAGCGGTAGGCCCGACTTCAACGGATACGCCGGAGGAAACGCCAACGGCAAGTCCGATGCCGATGGTAAGCCCGACTCCAACGGATACGCAGGAGGAAACGCCAACAGTAAGTCCGACACCAACGGTAAGTCCGGCGCCAACGGCCACACCGGATTTAACTCAAACCCCTGTCCCTGAAACATCTCCTTTGGCGGAAAGCGTGGAGATCGTGGTAAGCGGAGGACAGAGTTCTTATACGGTGAGCAAAACCCTGACGGATGCGGGATTGGTTGAAAATGCTCTTGAATTTGATCAGTATCTGGAGCAGCACGGTTACTCCAAGAGGATCAGTACGGGGACATATCAGATTCCCGCAGGATCCACATGGGAAGAAATTGCCAAAATTATTACGAAAAGCAGATAACCCCCTTGCAAGAAGGGGGTTATTATGTTATAATCCGAATGTTATGACTAAAAAACACGCATGCTGATTCGGCAGTGGTGCTCTGCGGGCGCAGAGTGGTGGCCGGAGAAGACCGGATCATAACGCGGGTCCTAAGGCAGTGCGGAAGACTTAACCAAACGGAGGTAAGAACATGAGCGTTATTTCAATGAAACAGTTACTTGAAGCGGGTGTTCATTTCGGACACCAGACCAGAAGATGGAATCCTAAGATGGCTCCCTATATCTTCACCGAGAGAAACGGTATCCACATTATTGATTTACAGAAGTCTGTAGGTAAGGTGGATGAGGCTTACAGAGCGATCTCAGAGATCGCCTCCCAGGGCGGCACCATTCTTTTTGTAGGTACCAAGAAGCAGGCGCAGGATGCTGTGAAGACTGAGGCGGAGCGCTGCGGTATGTATTATGTGAACGAGAGATGGCTGGGCGGTATGCTCACCAATTTTAAGACGATTCAGTCCCGTATTGTGAGACTTCACGCCATCGAGAAGATGTCTGAGGATGGAACGTTTGATGTGCTGCCTAAAAAGGAAGTGATCAAGCTTAAGAAAGAGTGGGAGAAGCTGGAGAAGAATCTGGGCGGTATCAAGAATATGTCCAGGATTCCTGACGCTATTTTCGTGGTGGACCCCAAGAAAGAGAGAATCTGTGTGCAGGAAGCCCACAGCCTTGGCATTACGCTGATCGGTATCGGCGATACCAACTGCGACCCCGAGGAGCTTGACTATATCATTCCCGGAAACGATGACGCGATCAGGGCTGTAAAACTGATCGTGGCTAAGATGGCGGATGCCGTGATCGAGGCAAACCAGGGAGAGGCTGTTTATGATGCGGAGAGCCCTGAGGCCGAAGGCGAAGGAGAGGCGGAAGACATCGAGGAAGTGGCGGAGAACGCAGAGTAAATCATCAGGACAGATCAGGACAGGAGGTATTTGAAATGGCAGAAATCACAGCAGCTATGGTGAAGGAACTGCGCGAGCAGACCGGCGCCGGCATGATGGATTGTAAGAAGGCTCTGAACGAGACCAATGGAAATATGGAAGAGGCCGTTGAAGTTTTGAGAAAGAACGGCCAGGCTAAGGCGGTTAAGAAGGAAGGCAGGATCGCGGCGGAGGGTATCTGCCGTATCGCTTCCAAGGGCGATACCGTTGCGGCGGTAGTGGAAGTCAATTCCGAGACCGACTTTGTCGCAAAGAACGAGCAGTTCCAGCAGTTTGTGGAGAATGTCGCAAAACAGGCTGTCAATTCCACGGCAGCGGACCTGGACGCTTTTCTGGGAGAGAAGTGGCTGGAGGACGGCTCTAAGACTGTGAAGGAGGCTCTGGTGGACAAGATCGCGGTCATCGGCGAGAAACTCAGCATCAGAAGATTTGAGAGAGTGGAAGCGAAAGACGGCTGCGTGGTATCTTATGTGCATGGCGGCGGCAGGATCGGCGTTATCGTGGAGGCTAAGACCAACGTGGTAAACGATGCGGTGAAGGAAGCGCTCACCAATATCGCCATGCAGGTGGCTGCCCTGAATCCGAAGTATGTCGCTACCACAGACGTATCCGAGGAGTACAAGGCGCATGAGAAAGAGATCATCGCTGCCCAGATCGGGCAGGATCCCAAGATGGCGGGAAAGCCTGAAAAGGTGATCGAGGGCGCCATCAACGGACGTCTGAATAAGGAATTGAAGGAAGTGTGCCTGTTAGAGCAGGTATATGTCAAGGCTGAGGATGGAAAGCAGACGGTAGCGCAGTATCTTGCCCAGGTGGCGAAAGAGAACGGCGCGGACCTGAATATCGCAGGATTTGTACGTTTTGAGACAGGCGAAGGTCTGGAGAAGAAAAACGAGGACTTCGCGGCGGAGGTTGCGGCACAACTGGGCTGATCGGCCGATATCGCGCTAAGTCCTTGATATGCGAAGGATATGGAAATGAAAAAACGCTGGGAGCATATATGTTTCCGGCGTTTTTTCATCTCGCTGTCCTGACGGTGGAACTGGTACTTTTTTTCAGCTCCGGGATACCAGATTTTAGTAGACAAAATCTGCCTGAGTTGGTATCATAGATATTGGATAAGTATCGGACACAGATGGGAGGCAACAACGTGTATTCTGGTTTCTTGACGTTACAGATCATTGGCATATGTTTACTGTTTTTAACTCTGAGCCTGCTGTTAAACGGCGAGGGATCCAGAGAACAGAAACTATCGCAGTTTTTTATCGGCGCGTCCCTGATTCAGAACACGGCTTATATGTTTGAACTTACCTCCCAGACGAAAGAGGCGGCTCTGGTGGCCACCAAGATGGAATATCTGGGTTCGGTCTTTATCGCGCTGTTTTACTGTCGGTTCATCTTTAATTATTGTTACGAGAAGGAACCGGCGCTTTTGATGAAAATTATTTTCTGCGTCAATATCTTTGTCCTTGCCGCAGTGTTTACCTGTGAGAAGCATACTTTTTTCTACAAGGGGATCGAATGGGTCACAGAGGGAAGTTCGCATCCTTATCTGAAACTGTCTTACGGGCCGGGCTATGTGCTCTTTTTGCTGTTTTCCTGCATCATCCCCTATGGATTGTCCGCCTACGCGCTGACTCACGCTATGATCAATAAGCCGAACAAGCTTCTGAGCAAGAGGTATAAGCTTTTCTTTCTGCTGTCCCTTTTCCCCATGTGTTCCCTGGGGGCTTATATATGGAAATATTCGATCGAATTTGATTATACGCCGATCACGCTTGCTTTTATGCTTTCCATCGTGGTACTGGTGGTGTGGAGCCGCAGGAATTACGACTTTGGCAGGATTGCGGCGGATATGGTGTTAAATGCCATGGACGACGGCGTTATCATGGTGGATGACAGAAAGCGGATTGTCAGCTATAATCCTGCAGCGGCGGATATATTCACGGAGCTGAGTTTCCAGACCATAGGGGACAGTCTGGATGATATGGAAGATTTTCCGGAAAATATTCTGTCGGAGAATGTAAAAACAGAGTTCAGCCTGAACAACCGCTACTATGAGAGCCATGTGCGCCAGATCATCGGAGCGAGGGAAAGGCTTCAGGGTTACGTTATTCTGGTGTTGGATGTGACGGAGACCAGAAGCTATCTGGAAGAGATCAAACGTGTCAGCGAACAGGCGGAACGCGCCAACAAGGCAAAGAGCGAGTTTCTGGCAAATATGTCCCATGAGATACGGACCCCTATGAACGCCATTATGGGCCTCAGCGACATCATTATGGAAGAGAGCAGAGGGCGGAAGGTTTACGGATATGCTTCGGATATCCAGTCGGCGTCAAAAAGCCTGCTGGTGCTGATCAACGATATTCTGGATCTGTCCAAGGTGGAGGCCGGCAAGATGGAGCTTGTGCCTGTCAACTATTATTTAAAGACCACTATCGATGAAGTGGTGACAATGATGGACATTGCCGCGTCACAGCATAACCTTACGTTGAAGAGCGAATACGATATGACGCTGCCGTGCCAGCTTCACGGCGATGACGGCAGAATCAAGCAGATTCTGATCAATATCCTGAATAACGCCGTGAAATTTACTAAAAAGGGCTTTATCAAGGTCACGGTCGGCCAGCAGCCATCAGAGAAAAAGAATTCCATCGGCCTTGTTCTGAAAGTGCAGGATACGGGAATCGGGATCAAGCCTGAGAATCTGAAGATGATCTTTGATGATTTCAAACAGGTGGATTCCAGGAAAAACCGGGGGGTAGAGGGCACCGGCCTGGGACTTTCCATCACCAAAAAACTGGTGGAACTGATGAAGGGTACCATAGAGGTGGAGAGCGTCTACGGCGAGGGGACTACCTTTACCGTGACGATCCCGCAGAGAGTTGTCGATAGCCGTACACTGGCCCAGATGCCGGATACACCGAAAAAATCGGCGGAACAAATGGAGGCGTTCGTAGTGAGCAACTATAAAGTCCTTGTGGTAGATGACAACTTAATCAACCGAAAAGTGGCTATGGGATTTCTGAAAAATTATGAGTTTGATTTGACGGAGGCGGAGAGCGGAAGAGAGGCCATAGAACTTGTCAGGAACCAGAAATTTAACCTGATCTTTATGGATCATATGATGCCGGAGATGGACGGCGTAGAGGCGGTGCAAATTATCAGGAACGAGTGCGGTATGAACGGCAAGACTCCTGTTATCATCGCCCTGACGGCCAATGCCATGGACGGCATGAAAGAAATGTTCTTGAAAAACGGTTTTCAGGATTTTATTCCAAAGCCCCTTGACCGGAAACAGCTGAACGAAGTTTTGTCAAAGTGGATTCCAAGCGCCTATAAGAAGGTGCAGAAGCCGGAGGATAAGGAGGCGATACTAAAACCTCGGATTACCTTTGAGGATATCGTGATAGAGGGATTGGATATTAAGGAAGCCATGAAGCACCATACGGGCGAGGTGGAAGATTTTCTGGAACTTCTGCAGCTGTATTGTATGGACGGCAAACGTAAAGTCGGTTATCTGCAGGAACTTCTTGACCGGAAAGATTACGCGGTCTACGGCATTGAGGTGCACGGTCTCAAAAGCGCTTCCGCCAACATTGGAGCCATGGAGTTGTCCAATCAGGCAAAGGAGCATGAGTACGCGGTAAACAGACAGGATATCGAGTTCGTCCAGAAGCACAGCGAGGAACTGTTAAACTGTTACAGAAGACAGATCGAGGAGATCGGAAAGTATCTGGATACCAGAAACAGCGTTACCCATGTGGAGAGTCAGGATATGGGCGCCAGCATTGACAGAAAAGCTCTCCTGCGGGAGATACGGGATGCGCTCGATAGCGTGGAGAACTTCCGTTCCAAAGAATGCGCCCGCAGGGTGGAAGCGCTGTTGAAATATGAGCTTGACGCGGGGATTTCGGCGAAGCTGCGTGAGGTCCTGGAACAGTTGAAAATGTATGAAGATGATGAAGCCGAGCGGCTGCTGGGAGAGCTGCTGGACTGGCTTGAAAAGGAGGAAGAATAAAAATGGACAGATTGCGTATTTTGGCGGTAGATGACAATATCATTAATCTTGCCACGATCGAACAGGAGCTGAAGACGAAATATGAGGTCATCACTGTAAACTCCGGTACCAGGGCCATCAGATTCCTGAATAAAGATAAAGTGGATTTGATCCTTCTCGATGTGCAGATGGCGCTGATGGACGGCATAGAGACTTTACGGGAGATCCGTACCATGGAAAACGGCGCTACGATTCCTGTTATCATGCTGACTTCCAAGAAAGACAAAGAGACTGTCATTGAGGGGACGAAGCTTGGTATTCTGGATTATATCGTAAAGCCGTTCGATTCGCAGGATCTGCATCACAGGATTGAGCGGGCGTTAAAGAAGGTGGGTGCGCTGCCTGTAGAAGATAAGGAATTGTACGATGCGGTGAAGGAAGTACAGAATCTGATGAAAGCAGGGGACAACCGCAACGCTGTTTTAAAGATCGAAGAGATCCTTTCACTGAGAGTGGATGAAGAAATTTTTGGCAGAATGCAGAATGCCAGGACAAGACTGAAAGCTAACGATATGGAGACGGCGGAAAGACTGGTGGAACGCGTTCTGAAGATGCTGGAGCGGACCGTGGTGACAGAGGAGACGACCAAGTTCCCTATCAGCGCCGGAGAGATGAATGCGAGACTGCTCTATGTTTTGAATGACCTGGAGAATTTCAAGGTCCGCGATGCTTCCCAGAAGCTGGAGGATCTCATGAAATTTAACATTCCCGCTGTCATCTGCGATGCCTGTCTGGCAGCTCAGGAGCGGTTGGAAGAGTTTGACGATGGAGCCGCGGAAGAGCTGATCCAGCACGCTTTGGACGATATGAAAAATAATCTGATCTGATGACAGTTCGTGCGCCTCATGGGGCTGTCAGCACCCAGCTGTCAAACCAGCGAAGCCATCTGTCCACAAAGGCGGCGTCCACAGGCTGGCCGGACAGAACGGGATAGAACAATAAAAACAGAGCAAACACGGCAGCGCCGTAAAGAATTACCAGTAGGGGGAAAACCTGTACTGGTATTTTTTTTGCCTTAAAATACGGAATCTCCACTGATTTGTCACCGAAGGCCTTTAAAAGCCCGTAAACGATCATCATCACCACAAATACCACGCTGGGGAAATAATGGTATAGAAAAGTGATGCGCGTTACGAAGAACCAGGGCAGATACTGGGCCAGATAACCTATTGTCAAAAAAGCGGCGGTTTTGTCTTTTTTCTTCACCCAGAGAAAGAGCATAAAGAAAGCGGCAGGGATGCCGGCCCACCAGACGAGAGGATTGCCGAAAGCGCTGATCCCTTCCCTGATACCGCCCTTTTGGTAAGCTCCGGTGACAATGGAGGAATAGTACCATACAGGTCTTTTGATCACGGGCCATTCATACCAGCGGGAAGAATAGGGATGGCTGGCGGTTAAGCTGCTGTGATAATCATACATTGCTATCTGATTGTGCCACATTCTGGAAAACAGACCCTCCTTGTAATATCCTGCAAAGGGCAGATAGGAGAGCAGATAAATCAACGCGGGCAGGAGAAGGAAAAAGACTGTGCAAAACGCGATGGTACGCCTTGTGTTTGCGGGAAAGACTTTCAAAATGTGAGCGTGGGACATTCCGTTGCTTTCCCCCGCGGGATCGCGTTTCGCATAACGGTATTCCCGGTACCGTTCAAAGAGGGAAGAAAAAAACAGTACAGCCAGTCCTGCGCCTGCGTAAAAACCGGTCCATTTGCATGCGATGCCCAGTCCCATGCAGATGCCGCAGGCGCCCAGCGGAAGAAATGTCTTTTGCAGAGATGTATCATAAAAGCTTTTCTGACAATAGAGGAACATGAAGAGATACATCAGAATGACAAAAAAGGTGATATATACGTCTATCGTGGCGATCCGCGTCTGGGTAAAGTGCATAAAGTCAAAACCAAACAACACGCAGGCGAGGGCTGCCCCGGACGTTCTTTTCGTAAGTTTTTTCCCGAAAAGATATACCGGGGGGACCATGAGAATGCCAAAGACCGTGCCTGTGATACGCCACCCAAAGGGGGTCATGCCAAAAAGCGATACGCCGAGAGAGATCAAAATTTTCCCCAGAGGCGGGTGGGTGGTCTCATAGGCGGGCAAACCATGCAAAAATTCGTAGGCGGTGCGCCCGTGGTAAATTTCGTCAAAGTACATACTGTTCCGAAAACTGCTGCGGGCAGGACAAAGAGTCTGTTCGTCAAAAAGGGCCGGATAGTCGGAAGCGTTTGAGGGAGTGATGATATTGCCCTCATTGTCCCGGAAAACAAGCTCAAGGAGTGAGGCGGAATCGTCCTCTAAAGACAGGCTGATCTCGCACGGATTTTCACTGCCGGAGTATTCCAGAGGAATCTGCTGCCAGGTGAAAACGTTCTCCAAAAGAATTTCCGTTTCCGTTGTCTGTCCTTCGGTAAACTCTGTGGAAAGGGTAAAATGTCTGTCGTGAACCGGAGCCATGTAATAGGACATAGTCTGGATCCGGCGCTGGAAAGGCAGGGAATCAAAGCGCAGGGAAAGAGTGTCATAGCGGGTCATGGAATAGGCGCTTTGGGGCGCGGCTGTATCCCCTAAATCGTACAGGGCAAAGAGGCTGTAACCGATCGTGATCAAAGCCATCAGAGCCAGATCGGCCTTTTTGAGCGGCGGATTTTTCACGGAGGGGCGGGGCGGGCAGGAGAGGTTTTTGGCGGATCCGGGATTAAAACGGCGGGTCAGATGAGCTTCGGAAACAGCGTTTTGGGAGCCAAAATAAGAGCGGCGGGTCAGATGAGCTTCGGAAACAGCGTTTCGATAGCCAAAATAAGAGCGGGTGGTAAAAAGATATAGAAAAGCGACAGACAGTAAAATACCTCCGGAAACCGCAATCAGCAGAGGCGCCCTCCTGTCGTAATTCTCAGGATCATAAAAAGCAAGAACGAAAGCCGCGTTATAAAAGTGCAGCAGGGAGAAAGCGCCGTAAGAGATCCATGCGGTTTTTGCAGGCCTGTAAAGAATAGCCATCATAAAAAGGAGCATACAGGGATAGAGATACCTTTCGTGCATGCGCACGGAGAATGTGAACAGTGTGCAGATCAGCAGCGCTCCCAGATAAGGATATTTCATGGGGTCTTTTTTGCGGCGCAGTCCGATGGCTGTGACCGCGATTACGGCTGCCAGGATAAAGAGATACCCTAAGAGCCGGTAGGATAGCCCCCAAAAGACGTTTTCCTGACTGACCCAGTTCAGCCCCAGAAAGCCCCAAAGATTGCAGGCGTTGACCGCGGCGTAAGGGTAGGATTCCACTGTAGAACAATATTGTTTCACTACGTTTTGCAGACCGAAAGGCAGGGAAAGACAAACAAAAACGCCGCATCCTGAGAGACACCAAAGGATGTTTTTTTTAAGCGCGGGAAAATGGAAGCCTTCTCCAAAGACCTGATCCCACACCGCGATCAAAAGAATCGGAGCAAAGAGAAGCATCTGGGGCTTGATCAGTAAACCGACAAAAAAGGCCAGCCAGGATAGGGGAAGACGCTGCTTTACCAGAAAAAGACACATCAGCGAAATTGCCAGAGTCAGCACCGAGTCCGTCTGTCCCCAGACCGCTGAATTCAGGATGACAGCCGGATTCAACAGGTATGCGCAGCTTAGAAACAATCTCTGGCGCGGCAGACAGCGCCCGGAGGACTCCCGATATAAAAGATATCCGCACAGCAGGTCACAGAGTATGGAGGGCAGTTTTAAAAGGATCAGGTGTGCGTAAGAAGCGTAAGGAATGTGAAGAGCCCTGCGCAGCAGGCCCGTAAGGCAGAGAAGATACATGTAAGCGGGAGGATAGTCGGTAAAGACTTCCTCGGAATAAAAGCCGGAAGGACCTGTTTCGCACATGCGCTCCGCCCAGGCGGCAAAGCAGGAGATGTCCGTGGAAAAACCGCCGAAACCCGCCAACAAAATGCGGATCGATAATGATGCGGCAAATAAAATGACGGCGGCCGTTTTTGGACCAAACGTCTGACACACAAATATTTTTCGGGTGGAAGAGCCACAATAACAGCAATAAAACAACAGAATGCCCCACAAGGCGGCCAAATGTATGTAAAGCATAAAATCCTCCGTTGACAGATTTTTAATTAGTATAACAAAAAATTGGGAGTAGGAAAAGCGGAGAGTTTGTGTTATACTCTAGGGCGTGAGTTACTGGAAAGAAAACGGACAAGACAAAGCGCGGGTTATAACGGGAAAGGCAGATGATCGGAATGAAATTTGATATGCATTGCCATACGAGAGAGGGATCGCTGGACGGGAAAGTGCCGGTGGAGGAATTTATACAAATATTGATGGATAAAGGCTTTGACGGTATGCTGGTCAGCGACCATAATTCCTACAATGGGTACAGGGCCTTTAAAAATACGGTCAATTCCAAATGGTATGAAAATTTTGTGGTTTTAAAAGGGATCGAGTATGACACCATAGACGCGGGTCATATTCTGGTTATCATGCCGGAAGGCGTGAAGTTAAAAATTCTGGAACTCAGAGGGCTGCCCGTCAATTTCCTGATTGAAATCGTGCATAAGCATGGCGGTATTCTGGGGCCGGCCCATCCCTGCGGGGAGAAATATCTGAGCATCACCAACACCAGAAAACATCGCAACCAGCTGGCGGTGATGGACAAATTTGATTTTCTGGAGGGCTTTAACGCCTGTGAGGGCGAGGAGAGCAACAAAAGGGCCATGGAGATTGCGAGAGAGCACGGACTGCCCGCCTTTGGGGGAAGCGATGCGCACAGGCAGGACTGTATCGGCATGGGTTACACGGAATGGAAAGAGGATATCAGCTGCGAGTCCGATCTGATCCGCCTTTTGAAGAACAAAGGGGCGGAGTGCTGTGTCTGCGGCGGAGAGTACTACAGAGGCACTACCAAGGAGAAGATCGGAAAAGCGAACGGCATTCTGGTACAGTCATTCTGGCTTTACAACCGCTTTGCCAGCATGATGCGCCACCGCAGACGGCTGATCGAATTGAAACGGCTCTATATACGGATCAAGTGAAATTCATAAAATCTTAAGATACAGGCACCACATACTGTGGTATAATGCTCAATATGTAGTGGTGGCAGGCAGGGAATGAAAGCAGGGAGGAAAGAGCATGAGCGGAAAAGAAAACGGAAAGGTGAGACATCTTTTGGCAAAGACGATGGCTTTTGCAACCGGATTGACGGCCATCCTGTCTATGACGTCTTGCGGTTTGAGTGAGGAACAGAGCGGGCCGGAATTTATCTATGTGCCGGAATATGTGGAGATGGAGGCGGAGAACGGTTCTTTTTATGACATGCAGTACGTGGACGGGGGCCTTTATTACACCGGTTATGTATATGATGAGAACGGTTCCAGTCAGAATATCACAAGGGTTGCGCTGGAAGACCAGTCAACCACGGTCATCCCGGTGGTTTCTAAGGATGATAATAGTAACATAAACAATTTCTGCGTGGGAGAGGACGGCAGCGTTTATGTGCTGCTGTATGACTATTCCGATTATCAGGCGGAATCGGGCGAGAGCGGACTTGCCATGGCGACCGGGGACGGTTCTTCCGACACCCGCCGTATGATCCTGCGCAGATATGACGCCCAGGGCCAGCAGATCTTTGAAACGCAGGTACAGCTGCCTGAGGAGGCGGGAGGCTACATACAGTATATGGCTGTGGACGGACAGGGAAGAGTGTATCTGGGGGTTGATTCCAAGGTGGCATTCTGCGATGAAAACGGCGCTTATCAGGGCCTGGCGGATATGGGAGACTGGATCGGCGCCATGGGACGCGGCAGAGACGGGAAAATGTATGTCAGATATTACAGCGGGGAATCCGGCGGGGAATTTGGCGGGTATGTGCTGGCAGAGATGGATTATGACAAAAAGGCTGCGGGAACCACCTACGCGAATTTTAAGGACGGCAATAGCGGAGGAAGCCTGTCCGCGGGAACAGAGTATGACTTTTTGATCTCGGACGGCATTTCTCTGTACGGCTATGATTTGAGTGCGCAGGAATCCGTAAAATTGTTCGACTGGCTGGACAGCGATATCAACGGCGACTCTGTGCAGGGAGTGGCCCAGCTTGAGGACGGCAGGATCCTTGCGATCGTGTCAGACTGGCAGACCGGCGAGAGCAGTATCGCGCTGATGACCAAGACCAAAGCATCGGAACTGCCCCAGAAGGAACAGATTGTCATTGCCACCATGTACGCCTCCGACCTGACTGCGGCGGCGGTGCGGTTTAACAAAAACAGTGACCAATATCATATCAGCGTGAAGCAATATGTGGATTTTGACAGCGATTCGGAGGATCCCTGGGCCGATGCGCTGACCAATTTAAACAACGATATTACATCCAGCCATTGCCCGGATATTATTAATCTGAATGGCTTAAACGTGTCCTGGCTTGCATCGAAAGGGGTGCTGGAAGATTTGACGCCTTATCTGGAAAGCAGCGGGACTGTAAACAAAGACGACTTGCTTGAGTCTGTTCTTAACGCTTTCACCTATAGCGACAAGCTGGTCAGCATCCCCGCAGCGTTTTCCCTGCAGACAGTGATAGGAAGCGGAGCCGATCTGGGAGACAGGGAGGGCTGGAGCGTGGAGGACATGATCGCGTACGCCGATGCGCATCCCGATGCGCAGCTCTTTAACTATTCCAGCAAAGAAAATATCCTGCAGATGTGTATGATGTTCGGAGAGGACGCTTTTGTAAATTGGGAGAGCGGAGAGTGTAAATTCGACACGCCGGAGTTTAAGGCTATCCTGGAGTTTGTCAATCGGTTTCCGGATGAATTTCAGTACGAGGACGGCCAGGCTTCCGCTCCCACCAGGCTCCAGAACGGCGAGATTTTGCTGGATACCTGCGGTATATACGACTTTGGCGAGGTCCAGATGTACGAGGAGATTTTTAAGGGGGATTATACCTGTATCGGATATCCCACTGTGGACGGAAGCAGCGGAACTGTGCTGAATGTAAGCAGTGATATGGCGATCACTACCAAGTCCGATCATAAGGACGGTGCGTGGAGTTTCATCGAAAGTTATCTGACAGCGGATGAGCCAAACCCGGGATGGTCCTTTCCCAACAGTAAAGAGCGGCTGCAAAAGATGGCCGAGGAGGCCGTCAAAGTGGAGTATGCCACCGATGAAAACGGCGATATCCTGACCGATGAAAACGGCGAGCCCATTCTATCGGGAGGCTCGAGCAGTGTGATGTATGAGGACGGCTGGAGTTACGAGTACCGTCAGCCCACCCAGGAGGAAGTGGATCTGATCCTCGGACTGATAGACAAGGCGAAGCCCGCGAACGTTGGCGGAGATGATGAGATCAGTAAGATTATCAGCGAGGAAGCCGCGGCCTACTGGCAGGGGCAGAAGAGCGTGGACGAGGTGGCAAAGATCATTCAGAACCGCATTCAGACTTATGTGGATGAAAACCGTTGACAGGAAAGATGGGAAGAATTGTGGGAACTTTCGGAAAGTCAGAGCATAGATCGGCGAAAAGTTCAGAGCCAAAGCTAAGATCCGGGAAAAGGTCGGGGAAAACGGCGCGCGGAGCGGAAGGAAAACCGGGCAAAAAAGCAAGCAAAATGTCGGGAAGGGTAAAGAGAAGCTCGGGGCTGTTTATCGCCCCCAGCTTTCTTGGCGTCCTCTTGTTTTTTATCCTTCCTTTCATGGTGGTGATCTATTATTCCCTTGTGGATAATCCGATCAGCGGGCGGTTCGTATTTCTGGATAATTTCGTCAGTATCGTGAAAAACGCCGCATTTCGGAAAGCGGTGCGCAATACGTTTACGTTTTCGGCGGTGGCGGTGCCGCTGGCAGTAGTGCTGTCTTTAGCGCTTGCTATCGTTTTGGAGGCGAAGCTGCCTTTCAGAAGCCAGTTTCGGACCTTTTTCTTAAGCCCTATGATGGTGCCGGTGGCTTCCATTGTATTGATCTGGCAGGTACTGTTCCACTATAACGGGGCGATCAATGATGTGCTGGTATTTTTTGGAGGAGAAAAGATAGACTGGCTGAAATCGGAATATGCTCAGGTGGTGGTGGTGATTTTGTTTCTCTGGAAGAATCTGGGCTATAACATGATCCTGTTCATGGCGGCTCTTGCCAGCATCCCAAGAGATATTCTGGAGGTGGCAAGACTGGAGAGCGCAACGCCGATGCAGACTTTTTTTTACATCAAGATCCGGTATCTGTCCTCCACGCTGATGTTTGTGACCATTATGTCATTGATCAATTCTTTCAAGGTTTTCCGGGAAGTGTATCTGCTGACGGGGGATTACCCTTACGATACCATATATATGCTGCAGCATTTTATGAACAATAAGTTTAAGTCGCTGGATTATCAGACGCTGTCGGCCGCCGCTATCCTGATGTCCTTGGTGATGGTGGTGATCATCGGCGTTCTGTTTTTGGCGGAAGACCGGTTTGGAAAGGATGTGGAAGGATAAGGATGAGGAGAGAAGTTTCCCCTGTGCGCAGGATGCCGGACGCTGACCGCGGAGTCCGAAAGGCAAAGAGAAGAAAGATTGCAAACAGGGCTAAGATCGTGCTGGCAACGCTGATCGCCGCTTCTTTTGCCATTTTATTCCTGATGCCGATCGTACTGACTATCACAAATTCTTTTATGTCGGCATCGGAAATTTCCGCCAATTATGGTTCCGTGTTCGCGACAACGGAGACGGGCGGCAAAGTTTACATAGCGGAGAAAGTGAATCTGAAATTTATTCCTGATATGGTATCTTTCAGCCAGTATATCACGGTGCTGTTCAAAAGCCCGGAATATCTGCTGAAATTCTGGAATTCCGCATTCCTGGTAGTGCCGATCGTGATCTTCCAGCTTCTGGTGGCGTCTTTTGCTTCCTATGGGTTTGCAAGATACAGCGGGAAGCTGCGGAGCATTATTTTTTTCCTGTATATTATTTTGATGCTGATGCCCTATCAGGTTACGCTGGTGCCCAACTATCTGGTCAGTGACTGGCTGAATCTTCTGGATACTTATCGGGCGATCTGGCTGCCGGGGATCTTTTCTCCCTTTGCGGTGTATCTGCTGACCAAGTTCATGAAGCGCATCCCGGTGGGCGTGGTTGAGGCGGCGCAGATAGACGGCGCGGGAGAGTGGCAGATTTATCGAAGGATCTGTATGCCGCTGTGCAAGGGCGCTATCTGTTCCGCGGCGATTCTGGTCTTTATCGATTATTGGAATATGGTGGAGCAGCCTCTGATCCTTTTGTCGGATCCGGAGACTCATCCGCTGTCGGTATTTTTAAGCAGGATAAACGCAGGTGAGATCGGACTGGCATTCGCGGTGGCTACGATCTACATGGTGCCCAGCTTATTGATTTTTCTCTATGGTGAGGAATATCTGGTAGACGGTATCACTTACCAGGGAGGCGTTAAGGGTTGACCAAGACCCGCAGATAAAAAGATCATTTTGAGGAGAGGAAGAGGATGGACGAGAACGCAAGAAAGAAAAGGGAATGGGTTAAGACAGCGGCTATCATTTTTTTGTCGGTGATGCTGGTGCTGACCTTTTTTTCCAACACGATCATGAATTATTCTCTGCCGGAGGCGGCGATCCAGTATATCCAGTCGGGTACCGTCACGGCGAAGGTGCGCGGGTCAGGCGTGGTGGAGAGCGGTGATCCTTACAATATCGAAGTTACCGAAACCAGAAAAGTGGCCAGTGTAGCGGTTCATGAAGGGGATTTTGTAGAGCAGGGCGATATCATCCTGTATCTGGAGGATCAGGAGAGCGAGGAACTGGCGGCGGCTCAGGAAGCGTTAGATCAGGCGTGGGATGCTTACGAGGACACTCTGTTATCCAGCGAAGTCCCCGCACAGTCCGTTCAGGCGTCCCAGGGAACGCTTTCCGCCGCATCCTACAGGCAGCGGCTGAACAGCGCCCAGAAAGCGGTCAAAGACGCCCAGAAGAGGGTGGATGATCTGACGAAACAGCTCAACGAATTAAGCAGACAGCAGGCGGTGTCGTCCAATGGAGACGGGGAGCAGAGAGAGCTTGAAGAGTGGGCAGCCAACGCGGCCGCGGAGGCGGCTTACGCGGAAGCCTCTCTTCAGGAGGCAACGGACGCGAAAACACAGCTTATCGCCATGGGCGGCACAACCGATGAGGCGTACAACGCAAAGCTTTATGCAGAAAGAATCCTGTCACTGAGGAGCATTGATGACGAGGCGTTGGGATTGCTGGAATCATTCGATACGGAGACCGCCGGCTTATGGGAGAGAAATTTAGCGTACTATTCTTTCCTTGCGTGTGTCAGCGGCAACGATCCCGGAGAGATACAGGATGCGTGGAAGCAGATCGAGACTCTTGCGAATCAGGATCATCTGGGCGGTTATTCCGGAAAACTGATACAGGCGGAAGCGGCGGAGTACGCGGCGCAGAGCGATCTAAACGCAAAGAAGACGGAAGCTGCCAGAGCGCAGGCGGCTCTGACCCGAAAGACCAGCGCCGGAACACTTTCCCAGAAAGATCTCACAGCGCAGATAGCGGATGTCACGGCGCAACAGGCCATCGCACGGGCGGATCTGGAGGAGAAACAGACAGCGCTCACAGAGCTGACCACTACGATCACCGGCGCTTTCGGGCTGGAACGGGAGATGGAGGCCGTAGACAAAGCCCAGGAGAAAGTGGACGAACTGACAGAGAAGTCCATCGGCGCGACTGTCACTGCGGATATCTCCGGTACGGTAACGGCGGTGAATGTAACGGCGGGCGGCACAATCTCGGCGGATACTCCCGTGGCGGTATTGCAGCCGGAGGGAAAAGGCTTTACCTTAAGCTTTTCCGTCACCAATGAGCAGGCTAAGCGCCTTGCGGTGGGAGACAGGGCGGATCTGGTGAACGCCTGGAGATACGATGATGTGGAAGTGACGCTTTCCGGCATCAAGCCGGATCCCGATGACCCCGGACAAAAGAAACTGCTTACCTTTGAAGTAAGCGGCAACGTGACAGCGGGACAGACGTTGAATCTTTCCGTGGGACAAAAGAGTGCGAACTATGATTATATTGTGCCGAACAGTTCTATCCGTGAGGACAATAACGGTAAGTTTATCCTGGTTGTAACCGCAAAGCCTGGCCCGCTCAGCACCCGTTACATTGCCACCAGAGTGGATGTGGAAGTGCTTGCCAGCGATGACAGCCAGTCGGCGGTGAGCTCCGGTATGCTGACCGGCTATGATCCGGTGATTACTACGGCCACCAAGCCGGTAGAGGCAGGCATGCAGGTAAGGCTTTCCGATAATTAAAATATCTTACGATCAGGCTTTCGGGCCGTTGTGATCGGAAATGGGGCAGACAATGAAGAAACTTGTTCTGGGAATAAGCGGAGGAATTTCTTTCCTGATTTTTCTGGTTCTGTTTATTGTGATACAATCTATGATCAGCGGGCAGGATACGCAGCGGATGGCAAAGCGCTGGAGTGATGAGGATGATGTTTCCCAGGTCAGTTGTTTTTTTGCCGCTGACGCGGAGATTACGGAGGATACGGTGCTTAGTTTTGAGCACAGTATCGATTCCGCTCTGGCGGACGCCTCCGTACAGCAGGAATCGGAGAATCCCGGCGCCAGGCTGTGGGCGGACTGTTACAGTGCGGATGGCAGCATCACCCTGTCAAGCGACAGAGCGTCACTGTCTGCTGACGCGATAGGGATCGGCGGTGATTTTTTCCTGTTCCATCCTTTAAAACTGGTGAGCGGCGCTTACTTTTCGGGAAATGACCTGATGCAGGATTACTGTGTGATCGATGAAGACGCCGCCTGGCAGCTTTTCGGCTCTAGTGATGTGGCGGGAATGATGGTCTATATATCAGGCGTTCCGCATATTGTGACGGGAGTGGTAGAGCGCCCAAAAGGGCGGCTCTGGGAGGCAGCCGGTCTGGATGATACGCTGGTCTATGTTTCTTTAAGCTCTTTGGAAGAATGGGGAACCAGCTATGGGATCAATCATTATGAGATCGTCATGCCAAATCCCGTGACGGGATTTGCCTGTGAATATGTGAAGGATAATCTTGGCTCTGACGAGAAAACTACGGAAGTGGTGGAAAACAGCAGCCGGTATTCCTTTTTGTCCAGACTGAAGCTGATCGGACAGTTTGGCCTTCGTTCCATGAACGGCAAAGGAATCATTTATCCTTACTGGGAGAATGTGGCCAGAGGGTATGAGGATATTCTAACGCTTTTGACCCTGTTTGGTCTGCTGTTTTTATTATATCCCGTTGGAATGCTTCTGGCGCTCTTTGGGATTTGGTGGAAACATAAGGGTTGGACGATAAAGGATATGTGTCTGAAAGGGAAAGATCAGTTGGAGCGTCTGGCGGAAAAAGGCAGGATGAGGCGGCTGAAAAAGCGGGCAAAAAGGAAAGAACAGACCGACAGGGTCAGGTGATAAGAAAAGATAGGAGGGTATTATGAAAAAGTGGTTCAAAAAAGCGGCTGCCATAAGTCTGACGGCAGCCATGACCGCAGGTCTTTGCGCCTGCGGCGGCGGAGATGCAGGCCAGGGAGGAAGCGGTTCGGGCAAAGGAGATACTTCCAATGCGGAACTGGCAAAAGAAAACGTCTATCATCTGCAGGAGTTTGAGGTGCCGCAGATAGTAGATCTGCAAAACGGATATCTGGATGTTTACAGCGCCGTTCACCGGGATGGAAACGTCTGGATCGTGATGGGCGTCACCGACTGGAGCAACGGAGACTCCACGGAGGTGAAGATCCTTACGATGAAGGAGGACGGGTCCGGACAGCAGCTTGTGACGCTTGAGGCGCCGGATGCGGACAATGCGCAGGAGGGGGAGCCGGATTCGGACAATGTGCAGGAGGAGCCGGATCTTCCCGAGGGAGAGTCGCAGATTACTTCTTCCGCCGAGGAAGAAGCGGACGCAAATGCGGAGGAAGCAGCCTCGTATGTATGGGAATCGGATTCTTATTCTAATTTCTGCATCACTTCCGAGGACCTCGTTATCGGCTTAAGGTCCCATTATCTGGAGGACGGATCGGATCCGGAAAACTATATTTCCGAAAATCACATTTATCTTTGCTGCTGGAGCCTGGACGGCGGCCTGAAATGGCAGCAGGAGATGGGGGATCTGGAAAACAGCGATGAGAAGTATCTCTATGTCAGCCGGATCATGCCTAAAAAAAGCGGCGGAGCCAGTGTCCTGATCTGCGGGGACGAGTATTATAAAATATCGGTCGATGCCGATGGCGCGATGGGGGAAAGAGAAGCGCTGTCAGAGGATCTGGAAAAGATCCTGAACACCCTGTCCCAGATGGTGACAAGGCAGGACGGCTCGCTGATCCTTCTGTACTCGGATGAAAACGACTGGCAGAAACAATTTATCGTCACCTATGATCCTGAAACGAATACGCTGGGCCAGACGGCGGAACTTCCCGCGTCCATGGCTTATAACGGCTACAGGATACTCACGGGCGGCGCGGACAGCGATCTTGTCTTTTCCACGGAAACCGGCGTTTACACTTATAACATCGGTGATACGGAGATTTCCAAGAAGATGGATTTTGTCAACTCGGATGTCAGCATAGGGAATTTTTACGCCATCGTGGAGCTGAGCGCTTCCAGTTTCCTGAGCATTTACGGGGACGCTGTCAGTGGTAACGATGATTACAATGTAAAGGGCGGCTTATTTACTTATGTGGATCCCGCGGATATCCCGGATAAATCTGTCATAGTGATGGGAGGAAATTACATCAACAGCAATCTCAGGCAGAGAGTGACGGAATATAACAGAAGCAGCGATACCTACAGGATCGTCTTGCGGGAATACGATAGTTATAACAATTATGAAGATTACAGCGCCGGCTGGACAAAGTTAAATAACGATATCATCACGGGAAATATGCCGGATATCCTGATCGCCGACAATCTTCCGATTGAAAATTATATCTCAAAAGGACTGCTGGCGGACATCGGAAAGCTGATCAGCGAGGATGAGGAATTGTCGCAGGTGGAGTTTCTGCAGAATGTTTTTGACGCCTACTCCGTAAACGGCACTCTGTATTGCGTGGTGCCCAGCTTCGGCGTAAATACGATGATCGCCAAAACTTCACTGGTGGGAGACGGAAGCGATTGGAACATGGAGAAGATGCAGCAGGTGCTGGCGCAGATGGACGAGGGAACCCAGGCTATGGGCGATTTGACGCAGGCTGGTTTTATGGGTACGGCGATGAGCTATTGCGGAAATGAGTTTGTGGATCCCGCAACAGGGAAATGCTCTTTCAACACGGATAATTTTATCGCTATGATGGAATTCGCGAAGACTCTGCCGGAGGAGATCAACTGGGATGAGCTTTATCAGGACGAGGATTACTGGAGCAATTACGATTCCCAGTATCGGGATAACAGAACGCTGTTATGTCAGGTCTATATCGGTTCCGGACAGGGGCTCAATTATCAGTTGAACGGCAGTTTCGGAGAGCCTGTGACTTTTGTGGGATTCCCGACGGAAAACGGGAAAGGAGCCTATATCAGCCCGTCCGAGATGTACGCTCTTTCGGCAAAATCTAAAAACCTTCAGGGAGCCTGGGAGTTTATCAGGTATTATCTGACCAACGAGTATCAGGAGGCGCTGCCCTGGGGATTATCCGTCAATAAGCAGATCTGCACGCAGCAGCTGCAGGATGGCGTAAAAAAATCTTATTATACGGATGAAAACGGCAATGAAGTGGAATACGATGACTATATGATGATCAACGGCGAGGAGATCGTAGTGCCGCCTCTGTCCCAGGAGCAGGTGGATCAGGTCAGGGATTATGTTTTCAGCGTGGACAGGGCATATTATTATAATGAGAACGTGACGAACATTGTCAATGAGGAAATGGGCGCGTTCTATACGGGACAAAAGAGCGCGAAAGAGGTTGCGGACACCATACAGAACAGAGTGCAGCTTTATGTGGATGAAAACCGATAGTTGTCCTGACGGCTATAGTGTGATGGGGATATTGAGCTTTGCCAGATGATTTTCAAGAGTAAGCTCATGACCGTGATTTTTTAACCAGTTTTTACAGTCTTTGTAATCGGGCATGACGGAGGCTACCATATCCCAGAAATCTTTGGAATGGTTCATATGGGTCAGATGGCAGAGCTCATGTACCACCACATAGTCGAGCACTTTCGCGGGAGCGAAGATGAGCCGGTAATTAAAGGAGAGCGTTCCGCGGGAGGAACAGCTTCCCCAGCGAGTCTTCTGATCCCGGATCGTTATGGAGGTGTAATGCCCTCCGGTGATTTTCTGATAGTAAGCCGTTCGGGCTTCCAATTGAGCCCGAGCGGCATTTCTGTATCTTTTTTCCAGCGCTTCCAGCCGTCTGGTTTCCGCTTCTGTAAGATAGATAACGTTTTGATTTCGCATGATACGTTCCTCGGCTTTGTAATTTGATGTCCTGCGTTTTTTGCCTTTCGTCCGCACCGCGCGGACGTGAGGGCGCGGGAAATGGGAGGCGCGTTATGAACGCGCGGTTACAACTGCGCTTTGTCTACTTCAATGACGGTTTCATAACCGGGGGCATGACTTTGGATGCGCTCTCCTATGGCTTTCGTAAGTTCCTCGTCCGTCATGCCGAATTGATATGGGACTACTACATCAAATGCCAGTTTGGTGCAGGAAGGTTCTTTGACGAGATGGAAATCGTGCATGGTGATAGACGGATCGATCTGTGCCAGACAATTTTGGACCAGCGCCTGCATGCGGGCAGTCTCCTGATCTCCCAGGCGTACAGGATCCATGTGGATCACGGCGTGGCAGTTTAACGTATTGTGAAGCTCATGCTCGATCCCGTCGATCAGGTCGTGAAGCGTTAAAAGATCGCCGTCCGCGGGGACTTCGGCGTGAAGGGAGATCAATGTCCTGTCAGGGCCGTAATTATGTACGATCAGATCGTGGACTCCAAGGATTTTCTCGTGGGAGACAACGATCTGTTCCACTCTGTGCACAAACTCTTTGTCGGGAGCCTGCCCCAGAAGAGGGTTTATGGTGCCTTTGGCGGCACAGTAACCGGAGCGGCAGATAAACAGTCCCACAAGGATGCCGCACCAGCCGTCTATGGCAAGGTTCGTAAAATGCCCTATGAGCGTTGCGGCAAGCACCATGGCGGTGGCGAGAATATCGCTGAAAGAGTCTGTCGCGGTGGCAAGCATGGCTGCGGATTCCATTTTTTTCCCCAGCGATTTGTTATAAAAAAACATGTAATACTTTACCAGAATAGAGCTTAGAAGAATGACCAGAATAATAGGGGAGAAGTCCGGCGTCTGCGGCGTCAGGACCTTTGAAACGGAAGTCTGCAGAAGCTCCAGACCCATTACAAGGATCATGACGGATACGAACAGTCCCGCCACATATTCGATCCTGCCATGTCCGAAAGGATGGTCCGGGTCGGGTTTCTGGCCCGCCATTTTAAAACCGATGAGGGTGATGATGGAGGAACCCGCATCGGACAGATTGTTGAAAGCGTCTGCGGTGATGGAGATGGAACCGCTTATCATTCCGGCCGCAAATTTTCCGGCGAACAGGCACAGGTTTAAAAAGATCCCAACGGCGCCGCTTAACATACCGTAAGCCTTGCGGACGGAAGGGTCTTTGAAATCATCTGGGCGATCTATCAATAATTTGGAAAGAATCGTTATCATATCCTGGTCTCCGGTTTTTTTGATTTTGTGCCGTAAAGGCATATTTGCAGTATAGCATATCTGGGGGAAAAGACAATATAAAAGAGATTTTCTTTAGTATTGCGTGAGGGTAGTTTTCAGTGTATAATGTCAATCAGATTTGAGTGATCCCATATTTTGGAAGATAAAATTACGAAGCCGTTTCAGACGGCAGAATGAGAGGTAATCATGAGTAAAAAACCTGTGGTGCTAATGATCCTTGACGGCTACGGCCTCAATGAGAAAACTCAGGGCAATGCGGTTTCTCAGGCCAAAACGCCTGTAATGGACAAATTGATGAAAGACTATCCTTTTGTGAGGGGAAACGCCAGCGGCATGGCGGTGGGACTTCCGGACGGACAGATGGGAAATTCCGAGGTGGGCCATCTGAATATGGGCGCCGGACGGATTGTGTACCAGGAGCTGACCCGTATCACAAAGGAAATTCAGGAGGGAACTTTTTTTGGCAACAAAGCGCTTTTAAAGGCGGTGGATAATTGCAGAAAAAATAACAGCGCCCTGCATCTGATGGGGCTGTTGTCGGACGGCGGCGTGCACAGCCACAATACGCATCTCTACGGCCTTTTGGAACTGGCAAAGAGAAACGGTCTGGAGAAAGTGTATGTGCACTGCTTCCTGGACGGCCGCGACACGCCCCCTTCCAGCGGTAAGGATTTTGCCGCTGCGCTGAACGAGGAAATGGGGAAAATCGGTGTGGGCTGCATCGCTTCCGTCATGGGCCGTTATTACGCCATGGACAGAGATAATAACTGGGACCGCGTGAAGCTGGCATACGATGCCATGACCAAAGGAGAGGGCCTGAATGCCGAATGCGGCGTCTGCGCGATCCAGGAGTCCTATGACAGGGGCGAGACGGACGAGTTTGTAAAACCCACGCTGGCCCTTAAGGATGGGAAACCCGTTGCCACTGTTGAGGACGGCGATTCCGTTATTTTCTTTAATTTCCGCCCCGACCGCGCGAGAGAGATCACCAGAGCTTTCTGCGATGATGATTTCAAAGGTTTTGACAGAGGCCCGAGAAAGGATATCACTTTCGTCTGCTTCTCCGATTATGATCCCACGATCCCCAACAAGGATGTGGCGTTCCCCAAGGTGAAAGTTACCAATACCTTTGGCGAATGGCTTGCCGCGCATCATATGAAGCAGGCGAGGATCGCCGAGACGGAAAAGTACGCGCATGTAACCTTTTTCTTCAACGGCGGCGTGGAGGAGCCCAACCAGGGGGAGGACAGGGTGCTGGTCAATTCGCCCAAGGATGTGGCTACTTACGATCTGAAACCGCAGATGAGCGCTTACGAGGTCTGCGATAAACTGTGCGAGGCCATTCATTCCGGCAAGTACGATGTCATTATTATCAATTTCGCAAATCCCGACATGGTAGGACATACGGGCGTACTGGAGGCTGCCGTGAAAGCTGTGGAAACCGTTGACGAATGTGTCGGAAAAGCGGTGGAGGCTGTGAAGGAAGTGGACGGGGTACTGTTTATCTGCGCCGACCACGGCAACGCGGAACAGCTGATCGACTACAATACGGGGGAACCTTTTACCGCCCATACCACCAATCAGGTGCCTTTTATCCTGGTAAATTACAACAGCGCTTACGGGCTGCGTGAGAACGGATGTCTGGCGGACATCGTTCCCACTCTGATCCAGATCATGGGCATGGAGCAGCCTGAGGAGATGACGGGAAAATCTTTGCTGATCCGAAAATAAGACAAACGGCAATATAAAAGGCAGGGGCATCGCCGGGAGGTGATGCCCTTGTGCAAAGGAGCATTTTGCGCCTGCAAAATGCAAAGTTCCCGCATGCGAATGGTGGAGTAAAAGGATGCAGGGGCAGGGTGCAGAAAGGAATGGTGATCAGAATGGAGATCAGACGTGCGGACAGCCGCGATATGGACGGGATCAACAAGCTGCTGCTTCAGGTACTTATGGTGCATCACAACGGCAGGCCGGATCTGTTTAAGAGCAATACGAAAAAGTATACCGATGAGCAGCTAAAGGCCATCCTGGCAGACGATTGTACGCCTGTTTTTGTGGGCGTGGATGAGGACGGGCAGGTGCTGGGCTATGCATTCTGCATCTTTCAATGTCATACGGACGACAATATCCTGACGGACATTAAGACGTTATACATAGACGATCTGTGCGTGGACGAAGCTGTCCGCGGACAGCATGTGGGAAAGCGGCTCTATGAGCATGTGCTGGAATTTGCAAAGGAGCAGGGGTGCTACAATGTGACGCTGAACGTCTGGGAGTGCAATCCCGGCGCCAGAAAGTTTTATGAGAGCATGGGCCTTACGCCCTACAAGACGGGAATGGAAAAGATTTTGACGCGGGATGTTTAACAGGCTGAAGTAAGGTCAGGAAAATGTAAAACAGACCGGAGCAGACATGAACAGACCGGGCACAGACATAAACAGGCGGCACAGATATAAACAGACATAAACGGTAACAACGAAAAAAGGAATCTGAAACGGGAAAGAGAAAGGAATAATTTATGGTAAATGTAACATTGGGTTCCACCGGGATCACTGTGGAGAAGAATGCGTTCGGCGCGCTGCCCATCCAGAGAATTTCCAGACAGGAGGCTGTCAGGCTGTTAAGGAAAGCTTATGACCATGGTGTCACTTTTTATGACACCGCCCGCTTTTATACGGACAGCGAGGAAAAACTGGGCGAGGCGTTTTTTGGTATGCGGGAGAAAATTTACATTGCCACTAAGACCGGCGCCGTGACGGCGGAAGGATTCTGGAAGGATCTGGAGACTTCCCTGAACAATCTGAAGACGGACTACATAGATCTTTATCAGTTTCATAATCCTGCCTTTTGTCCTAAGCCGGGGGACGGTACAGGTCTGTATGAGGCTATGCTGGAGGCGAAGCAAAAAGGGATGATCCGCCATATCGGCATCACCAACCACAGGCTGAACGTGGCTCATGAGGCGGTGGAGAGCGGTCTGTATGAGACGCTGCAGTTTCCTTTCTGTTACCTTGCCACGGAAAAAGATATCGAACTGGTCGGCCGATGTAAGGAGGCGGGCATGGGATTTATCGCCATGAAAGCGCTGTCCGGCGGACTGATCACCAATTCCGCGGCGGCCTACGCGTTCCTTGCCCGGTATGACAATGTGCTGCCGATCTGGGGCGTACAGAGGGAGAGCGAGCTGGACGAATTTTTGTCCTATATTGAAAATCCGCCCGAGATGAATGAAGAGCTCGCAAAAGTCATCGAAGAAGACAGGAAGGAGCTTTTGGGTGATTTCTGTCGGGGCTGCGGTTACTGTATGCCCTGTCCTGCGGGCATTGAGATCAATAACTGCGCGCGGATGAGCCTGCTGATCCGCAGATCGCCTTCCGCCGCCCAGCTTACGCCGCAGGCGCAGGCAAAGATGAAAAAGATCGAAGGGTGCCTTCACTGTAACCAGTGTAAGTCCAAGTGCCCTTACGGGCTGGATACTCCCGCGCTGCTTGAAAAAAATTATAAAGATTACTGCGAGATTCTGGCGGGAAAAGAATATTAAATCCGGCGTATAAAAAACCTCCCTGCGGGAAATGCTTATGCAGAGAATAAGCGTATCCTTAAGGAGGTTTTTTATGTCTGTATGGTTGGAGATCACGGCAATTTGCGGAAGAGAAATTCTGGATTCCAGAGGAAATCCCACCGTGGAGGCGGAAGTTATGGTGCTCAATCACGTTGACGGCCGGGAATATACAGGGCTTGCCGCCGTGCCTTCCGGCGCCAGCACGGGCCGGTTTGAGGCGGTGGAATTGCGGGACGGCGAGACGCGCTATTTCGGACTGGGCGTGCAGCATGCTGTCAAAAACGTAAATGAAAAGATTGCTTCGGCGCTGCTTGGGAGAAACGCGCTGGAACAGATCGTTATCGACAGGACGCTGTTGGAACTGGACGGTACGGACAACAAAGGAAATCTGGGAGCGAACGCCATGCTTTCCGTCTCTTTAGCCTGCGCCAAAGCGGCTGCGTGCGCGCTGCATATCCCTTTGTACCGCTATCTGGGAGGAACAGGCCCCAGACTGCTTCCGGTTCCCATGATGAACATCTTAAACGGCGGCAGACATGCGGCAAACACTGTGGATTTTCAGGAATTTATGATCATGCCCGTACAGGCGGAAAGTTTTGCGGACGGTCTGCGTATCTGTGCGGAGGTTTATCACAATCTCAAGAAGCTGCTTGAGGAGAAAGGACTGTCCACAGGCGTGGGAGACGAAGGCGGTTTCGCGCCGGATCTGCCGGATGCGGAGAGTGTGCTTAACTTTCTGGTGGAGGCTGTGGAGGCTGCGGGATACGCGCCGGGACAGGATATCAGGATCGCACTGGATGTGGCGGGCAGCGAGCTCTACAACGAAAAGACAGGGATGTACCATTTCCCCGGGGAAAGCCGTCTGAAAGGGCAGGAGATCGTCCGCAGCACGCAGGATATGATCGATTACCTTGCGGCGCTGGTGGAAAAGTTTCCTATTATTTCCATTGAGGACGGATTGGACGAGGAGGACTGGGAGGGCTGGAAAGAACTGACCGGGCGGCTGGGTGACAGCGTACAGCTTGTGGGAGACGATCTGTTTGTCACCAACACCAAGCGCCTTGACGCTGGGATCAAGCTTGGCACCGCCAACGCCATTTTGGTGAAAGTCAACCAGATCGGCACGTTGACGGAGGCTTTTGAGGCGGTAGAGATGGCCCATAAGAACGGGTACAAGGCGGTCATTTCCCACCGCTCGGGCGAGACGCAGGATACTACCATCGCCGATCTGGCGGTGGCGTGGAACACAGGACAGATCAAGACCGGCGCCCCCTGCAGAAGCGACAGGGTGGCAAAGTACAACAGGCTGCTGCGCATTGAGGAAGAGCTGGGCAGAGCTGCCGCCTATATGGATCCTTTTCGGAAAATATAAATATGAGCTGTTAAAAATTGTAATGCAGGGGCAAATCTTTTTTAATTGACAATAAGCGCAAAGTATTGTAAGATGTTTTTAGTCGGACGATGATGACGGCACGGGGCGTACATCATCGTTTTTTTATATAATAGGAAATTCCTCCTGCCGGAGAAAACTATAAAAATGCCCGCATAAAAGCGGGCACAAAAACA